>NZ_CAKKLN010000003.1:0-577123 GCF_918698065.1 Peribacillus sp. Bi134
TGCAACTTCCAAATAATTAAATAGAAAGGGGGGAGTTTCTTGGAAGTAAAATTATCTCACATGCAAGTACAATTGAATATGAAGCTTTTGGCTCTTAAATGTTTATTAATTAATCATAAAAAAGAAGGTACTCTCTTTTTTAAAGAAGATGTAACCAACTTACAGAGAACACAATTATTCCAAATATACTTTTTTCAAAAACCTGGACCTAACACTTTTATTAATGCATTTCCTATCCCAATTAAAGAGTTTCAGTTTTATAAAAATAATAGTGATCATTACTTTTACATGAAGTCGTTTTTTGAAAAGTATTACGGGATTATTGAAAATGACCTAACATTTTTTGAACAATATGACATTAGACGTCCTTTTGTTGGAAGGAGATTTATATGGTATCACTTTGTATAGCAACAGTCACATACGTAAAGGAAAGAAAGGAGCGGAAACTAAAGGATAATGACTAAAAAAAATGATCTTTCTTTTAAGAACCGTATGTCAAATCAAAATAAAAAAAGATACAGGAACAAGTGGGAAAAAGGAGCACCGTTCATTGAGAAGCAAATAAACATTAACAGTTATATGGCAGGTATAATCACTGGATTTACAATGGGGGAAGGATCTTTTTATTTGTCTATAAAAAAAAGCAAAACCCATAATACGGGTTATTTTATACAACCCACATTTGGAATCAATTTAAAGCTTGATGACTACGCTATACTTGAACAAATAAGAGATATTCTATGTTGTGGAACAATATACAAGTATAAAAACACAGCTATGTATAGGGTTACAAATATTTCTGATATTGTCGAAAGAGTGATTCCATTTTTTGATCAGTATCCACTAATTAATATTAAAAAGGATGATTACAACCTTTTTAAAATCATTGTATATAAATGTGCTATGGGAGAAGGCAAAACCATTGAAGGAATACAAAAGCTGAATTCAATTAGAGGGTTTATGAACCTAGGTAAAAGTAATCGAGAAGTACAAAAATACTAACCTATATGAGAACTATTACTCATTGCATATATTCAGGTTAAAAAATCAAATTTATACAAATAAGAAGGGATGTTAATTATGGAACTTAATTATGAAAAAGAAAAAAGAATTGGACTAACACCGCAACTTAATCACCTTATAAAAACCATTCCTAATGATAATATTTTAAGTCCAGAAGAAATAGCGGGTTATATTGGTATGTCGGTAAGGCAAGTAAGAAGATATTGTGAGCAAGGTATAATCAAATCTTATTGCTTTGGGCGGAAATATATTGTATATGGAAACGACTTTAAGGAGTTTATGTCCAATTCACAAGTTAGATCAGCTTCAGCTAGAGAGGTGTTATATGAATAAAAAATTTGTTGCGCTTTCCTTTTTTAAGGGAAATAAAATAAATTATTATTTAGACGGATTATATATTTATTTTCCTTGTTTTAAATGCCAGCAAAAATCAATTATGAATTGCCTGGACACCAGATGGAAGTGTGAAAAGTGCTGTGAACAAGGTTCATTAAGACATTTAATTGAATTTATTGAATAAAACCCTTTAGATACCGTAAAAAATTATAAAATATATAATCCTGGGCAAAAAATAAAAGAAATAAATAAACTCTTTTCCAGTTTGATTAGAAAAAAAAATGATGAAAAAATAAATAATAAAATTAAATTACTTCAGAATGAAGTTAATTATTTAATAAAATTTCTAAAATGAAAAAAATATAAAAATATGTTTTTATCACATAATCAATATTTCACTGATTATGTTTTTTTATAGAAAATTAGTCAGATTGACCACAAGTTTGGTATGACTATTAATTTTGTATAATCGTTGCTTCATTGGTTAAATATAAATCTCGATGATAAATAAATTAAGGAGGATGACTCTAAATGAGAATTGATGAATTGAATCTAAATAAAAAAACACTCGAAAGATTAAAGGATAACTTTGAAAATGTTGAAGAGTTATCTGATTTTTTTATCGCAAAAGGGATAACTGCATTGCGTGAAAAATGTAAGATTGGCCACAGGACTATAAGTTCAAGTTTGCTGCCAGAATTATATGGATTAGGTTATATCCCTCCATTGTGGCAACAAAAAGAAAAGGAAATCGGTTGTAAATTATTAACCAGCAAACAAGTTGAAAAGGAACTTGGGATTCACTCGAAATCTATACAGAAAATCATTAATTCAGGTCATATTGGTCAAGGAGATTTTTTTCTAGTCGGAGAGGAATTAACAGCACCATCATACCAGATTTATGCCTTCCGAGAGGATAAAATTGATATCCTAAAATCGAAATACGATTCCACATTAACAGACATTTCATTAGAATTAGGGATGAAATTGGGATCGGTATCATATTTGCTTAGAAAGTATTTATCTGATAAAGAGTTTAAAGAAGCTTGCCTAACACGTAATCGTTGGAATCGTAGTTGGATTAATGATAACAAAGAAATGATTTTAGAACGGACTGAAAAGGTTTACAGACCAAAAGAAAGTGATTATACCAATCTTATTGGCGATGATTTAACCGAACTAGTTGATAGTTATATCACTTACCGATTGGAGAACCATGAAATAGTAGTACTTGAAACTAATTATGCAAATGAAAAACTTAAATCAACCGCTGTAAAAGCTCATCGTAAATTCTTAATTAATTGTCTTTACAAAATTAAATGTAATCAGGCTGAAATACCTGATTATTGGGAAAGGGGAGAGGGTTTAGCGTTTAGAAAGTTGTCTTTAGAGGAGCAAGAAAAGATAAAACAAATTTCTTATGATATGTACATGTTTAACAAAAATGATACCGAAGCCATTAGTAAAGGTAGTACCAGCGACTACTTCAAATTTAAACAAGTCCAGGAAATAAAACCGTTTTTAATGTATGTGCTAATGATGAGAGAAGAAGTTTACCACCAAAAACTGGAACAAAGTTTGGAGTCGGATGATGAAGATTTCGACTTACAAAAAGAATGGGCAAAACTTAAGGTTGCTCATAATAGGATTCTCAAAGCTTTAAAGCACCAGGTCCCAAATAAAAGGCCTGAACCTTCTTATAAACGAAGTAAATTTTATGCTTCGCGACAACAGGTGGTACAATGCTTAAACGCCGTTAAGATGAATTGGCATATGCTTTCGCCAATAAAACCGTACACTCAATTAATTCTGGGTTTTTTTACAGCCATCAGGCCTGCGGAAATGGCTAAACTAAAAATAGAAAATCACCTTGATATTGAACAAAATAATGAACATCAGGACTATGGCTTGTTGAAGAAATATCTGATTAAAATGAATCACCAGGGTAAAGCAGAGTTTATAAGAACAGAAATAGATAACCCTGAAGGATGGTCTCGAATATGGATAACCAAAGATATAGCTAAGGGTGAATATTCTCCTAGCCCAGAATATGGTACTTTAATGGTGCCACGCGCTGCGGAATGCTTAAACGACTATTTAAAATGGTTGTACAAGCAAAACATTTCTTCAAAAGGAAAAGGATTATTATTTCGGCCAAGCGAGATGCATCCATATGATCCGTATGCATCTGCAAGAACAATGTTAGACTGGATTCACAGATATAAATATAAAATGTTTAAAGGTGTACTTTCCGAGGATGAGATAAAGGACTTTACCTACTACGTTTCCCGTCGTACTGGAAACAATTTAATTGTACAAACTTTTATTTCAGACCAGAGAATAAATGAATACAAGTTGCGAGCTGCTGAGGTTCATTGTAGACACGAGATGAAACAAGAGATGAGAGAAAATGAAAAAGTATTTATTGCTCCGAAAGGAAAAACAAATTCTGATTTTTATCAGGAGCCAATTCCTTTATGGAATTATTATCAAGTATTAAAACCTACACTCCATTTCCCGTTTGATCAACAAGACTTGTTCGAGTGGGAAAAGAAAAATAATGATCCCCATTTGAACCAATTTCATGAATTACAAAACACAAATAATAATCAAACTGTTGAAATCGATAAGATGTTGAGTATACTGTCCGATAAGTTAGATATTTTAAGGAAACACGATACTGCTTTGGAAGCTGGTTATAAGGGAGAATCGAGAATTAATAAGATTGCGGAAATAAAAAAACAAATGGACGAGCTTTTGGAAGAGAAAAATTATATGAGAGGAAATCATTTTAAAGATGGATTATGAAGAGTTTATAGAAAAATGTAAAAGAATGGGACTAAATCCTATCGATTATTTAGTTCCTAAAGACAAGTTTAAAGAAATAGATGATGAAGCTGAGTATGGGATTGAAGAAATTGAGTATTTGATTGATAAAGCAGAAAGGACGGTAAGAAGATGGTTAAGTACGGGGTATTTGCTGCCATTTAAAAAAGGACCATACAAATGTTATGGAATTGAAATTAAACGGACATTATTCAAGGAATTCAATTCCCAAATAATGTACCGTTTTGAAGATGGAAGGAAGGGTTCTTAAACCCTTTTTTTTTGATGAAAAATTGACCTAGACTAGCTAAAGCGGAGGTCATAAGGGGTATAAGCAATTTTGGACAATCGTATGCTCGGGAATTGTGGACTAAAAAACCATGAATGGTCATAACGGCCATAATGGTACCTTTAATTCCTACATGTTGCACGATATGGACAATCAAGAAGGCCTTTAATGGCCGTTATGGCCGAGACTTATCAAAAAACCGTGAATGGTCATAACGGCCATAATGGGACCTTTGAGTCCTACATGTTACATGATATGGACAATCAAAATGGTCGCTAATGGCCGTTATGACCAAGATTTAGAACCAAAACAAAAAGCATGAAATTATTGATCTTAGCGGAAACAAGAAAGGAACTCTGTTGTTAGATAGTAAAGGTAAGGCATTTGTTGCTGAAGGATGATTTGGGAAAAGTGCCTATGGCTCTTTTCAGGCTGTCGGCAAAGTCGACAGCTATTTTTTGTATAAAGTTTACTAACAATATATTGAGCCTTTCATTCGAATAGACAACTAAATATGCTTTAAAGATGATCATCTTTTTCATAACTTCATTGAGAAAAAGGGGGTTGTCTACACTCTGAAAATTATCATAAAGCTTTTTTTCTGTTGATTACAAAAGAACTTGATCTTCAGTTTTTATGTTTTTTTATATTTATTGTGTGCTAAAAAATATAAAAAAATATATTTCTATCAAATAGATTAAAAACAAAAAAGTGCAGAAATTATATAGATGAATAGAATTCATTTTCATAGCGAATACTGGTATCAAATGTCTATTACATTCAATACAACAACCGAGAAGAGAAGGAGGAGATAACATTTTATGAATGAAGAATTTCAACCACTTGAAGACATAGCGAATTCGAAAACGACTCTTTCGCAAGCATTGTTGTTTATGAAAGAACATCGTTATTGGTCTGAAACGACATTCGATAGTTATCAATTTGATGTGAAGCTTTTTGAAAAATATCTTGTAGGTCAAGGATTAGAACCTACATTAGAAAATGGCCAACACTTAAGTCTTGTGAACAAATGGATTGTTCAACAAAAAGAAAATGATGTCGCGTATAAAACTACGATGAGAAGAGTTGCAGCTTTATCGTCTTTATATTCGTTCTATAAAGACTTAGGGATTGTTCAAACGAATGCTTTTAAAGCATCTAGTGTACCAGGAGAGCATGTTGAGCCACACAGCCGCACATTAGAAATGGATGACTTAAAAAAGGTGTACAGGGCGATAGACGACTTCGAAAAGGAAGCTATTTTTATCGGAGTTCCCATTAAACTGCTGCTGTTCACAGGCTTTCGCAACCATGCCATTATCAAACTAAAAGTAGAAAACATTAATTGGGAAGAGGGGTTGATTGTTTACAATCAAAAAATCAGGAATACGAAAAATAAGATGCAGGTGTTGCCGTTGCCTCCTCTGTTTATGGAAGAACTTAAGAAACACGTAATAGAGAGGGAACTAACAAATGAAGATCCACTTTGCTATGGGATTAAAGGGTTTCCGCTCAAGAACAAGCAGTTGAATGCTTTAGTCAACAAAGTGAACGATTACCTTAATTGGAGAGGGGAAGAGAGGGTTACTCCTCATGGTTTCCGTTATACTATTGCTACACTCTTAGACGAAAGAGGGTTGTCGGTAGAAACCATTAAGTATTTGCTTGGCCACAGTTCAGGAACAAATGTTGATCTTTATCTTAGACGACATAAACTAAAAATTCAGCAAATCAAATCAGAATTGACTAATATTGAGTCCGAATTAGAACAAAGCCTTGTTGAGGATAAATATGAGGATAATTCGCTCGACCGTGAAGTAATGTTCAAAAAACAATTAAACAAATCGGACGGTGTTTTGCCTTTCTCGGAGGAGTTTATTTTGCAATTATCAAAGTCAAATCCCCAGTTGTTAGAAAAACTGATGATGGAACATTATCAATAATACTGAACTTTTCTAATAGATGAGCGGCTGACAACACACGGTTTCCGCTATACAATTGATACGCTTTTCTACGATAGGGATTACCGTTCAATCCGCCTGATGTAAATTGAACTATTATCGGCTGAACTGTGACCAAAACATGCTACCAGATGGTATCTATTGATAGTTCAAATCAAAGATGAATAATCTATAAGATAGTAAATATAGTTTACTCGATTACTTCTGGATGTCCTTCATTGTTAATTAAAGGGTAAGAACCAATATTTGATTAAGATAAAGGAAAATGGATTTGTATCAAGTGCTGTAAATACATTCAGCCTTGGTAAAAACTTGAGCTGGGCCGAACTTTGAATTTATTCAATGAATAAAAATATTGAAAACGGCAGAATTAATCTGCCGTTTTTCTAACTATGGAAAATTTTAAGCATTAACCAATTAGAAAACTATTTATCGCTTTTTTCTTTTGTTCAAAATCGATATGTGTGTACACACTCGTAGTAGCAAGACTTTCATGGCCTAATAATTCCTGTAACGTTCTTAAATCCACTTTATCTTTGTTTTCTTGCAATAGTAAGGTAGCAAACGTATGCCTTAAATGATGAAGAGAAAATCGGTGAGCGGGTAAGCCAGCCCGTTCTAGAATCTCCTTGAAAATTTTGTGCAATCCACGAGGATTTAAAGGCTTATGTTTTTGATTATAAAAGATCGGTTCACTGTAATGTTTTTGCTGCTCCAAAAGGGTTTCTTGATAATCTTGAAATAACGGTAAGACAATGGGATGAAGGGGGAGAAGGCGTTCTTTTCTCCCTTTTCCTCGAACTAAAATTGTTTGATTTTCTAAATTAATTTGCTCCCATGTTAAATCCACTAATTCTTGACGTCTCATTCCTGTTGTTGCGAGTAGTTTAAACATTAATTCATTTCTAATTCTTTGCGGTCGTGGATCTTGTTCTAAATAGGCAAATAATTTGTGAAGCTCCTGCAAGGTCATATATTTAGGTAAATTCTTATCGGATTTAGGTGCTTGAATACCTGCTGTGAAGTCAGACTTCATGTAGTTTTCTTTTAAACAATATTTACTAAATGATTTTAAGCACGAAATGCGGCGTTGTAATGTTCTTGGCTTAATACTATGATTGAGGACCTGATCTTGCACAAAACGACGGACACTGGACGATGTGAGTTCATCTAAGTCCAATGATCGGTTGTTAGCAGTTAAAAACTCACCGTAGAGTTTTAAATCGAATGCGTAACTAGTTAAAGTGTTCAAGGAGTAATTTTTCTCAACTTCTAAGTACATGAGATAATCATCCGAAGCTTGAACGTAATTCATAATTATCAGACCTCCTGGGAATTATTCGGTCCAACCCAAGGAATTATGTTCGAAACCATTTATTATGAGAACTAACCGACTTATAGGAAGAACCCTAGTTATCGGAAGCAGCATTGAATATTATAGTAAACTTGAACCAAGTTAGGGGACAATAATGAACCTTATAGGAACTTGAAGCTGAGACCACTTGGTACTATTATGTTTGTTTCTAGTTTACATAATATATATTATAGGAAGTTATATTTTTAATGTTAATTTCGTCTCATATCTTAAGAATACTTAACTTAGTGAGACAAAATGCAAATTTTTATATTTAATCATGGTTATTATTTATCTATAATCTTTTTATCTAATTACAGATACATTTATCGGCATACAGTTTTTCTTGGATTTAAATTAATTTGTTTTGCACTTTTTTTCATACTTACTGATTAAAAATAATATTGGATAATACATATTGATGATTATTAATATGTATTATCCTTTACGTGTTTTCAATGTAACTTTAAAATCCACTTTCAACAAAAAAACAGTCATTCCTTATTCTCCTTCTTAATCACCTAATTAATGTATGATCCAACTATCTATGAATCCGAATAATACCAGGCTCTAATCAATTTGTGAAGAGTTGGCAAAACTAAATGTCCCCCACTCTGTCCACCATTTTAATCGAGAGATAAACACTAACTACTCCTAATGAACATAGCACTGTGTTCACAATATTGGTATTAAGATTGACATTCAGTAAAAAAGAGAAATTTTGAAATTGCATTAGAAATATCGCACAAAGAATTGTCGGTATCGTTTCTCTTTTCCAAATACCAAAGAAAAAGAGCGGTATTAAACTAATAAGCGTAACAATTAAAGAATGAACAATCATCTTACTAAAATATGAGGTAATATCTTCAGCAGTCGGTTGCCCGTTAATGATATGAAATGCCTGATCAAGTAAATAAGTTGTCACTCCAGATAACAAAAAGGATACTATCGTACAAAGGAAAACAAAAAGTGAGATAAAAAGAGCCTTTGCCATAACTAATTTTTTTCGACTTATCGGATATCCGAATGAAAGAGATATTGTTTTATTTTTATATTCATCGATTACAACCTGATTAATAAGAGAAGCTCCGAAAAGGACAAATCCCAGCTGCATTGACATCATAAGCTGGATGATGGTTGAATAACTTTGACCGAATTCCGCACTGACCATTTTAATAAAAAACATGGGCAAAAACATCAATATACCCCAATATATAATCAGCTCACTAAGGATCATTTTTCGCTTTAACTTTCTCCACTCCAACTCCATTAATTTAACCAACTTTTCCACCTCCATGAATTTGTTGATAAAAATAATCTTCTAAAGTACTTGTATGCTTTTGTATTTCCTCGATATCTACATCATGCATAATTAGTTTTTTTGATATTTCGCTTTGCGGCAAAGTGAGATCATATATTCGAATCCTATTATCCTGCACAATTTTCATATTGGAAATTTGGAGTTCATACTCAAGTAAATAGATTGATTTCTCCACATCTTTTGTGACAATTTCAATATAGTCTGTCCGTTGCTTACTAATATCCGCTAAAGTCACTTCGTTCACGATCTTTCCATCCTTAATGACACCAATTCTGTCAGCTACTTGTTCAATTTCCCCTAAGATGTGACTGGATAGAAGGAAAGTAATTCCATATTCCTTATTTAACATTCGAATTAGATCTCTTATATCTTTTATACCAATTGGATCAAGGCCGTTTGTAGGTTCATCTAATATAATCAGTTCGGGCTTCGTAATAATTGCTCTTACAATTCCCAGTCGCTGCTTCATCCCAAGCGAAAAATCGCTCACCATTTTATCTTCAATCCCAGTTAGATGAACCATCTCCAACGCTTGTGTAATTGCCTTTTTATCATAAAAACCTAAGTATTCACAATGAAGCTGAAGATTTTCCATCGCAGTTAAATGTTCAAAAAAGATTGGGTACTCAATAATACTTCCGACCCGTTTCAAGCCAGACTTCACAGTTTTCGTTAACTTCTGGCCAAACAATTCAATCTCTCCTGTGGTTGGACTTATTATTCCTGTTAGCATTTTCATGATTGTCGTTTTCCCTGCACCATTTTGACCAAGGAAACCATAAATTTCACCCTTTTTTATATGAAGATTCACATTAGATACGAGCAATTTCCCTTTTACCTTTTTTGTTAAGCTATTTGTTTTAACAACATAATCCATCATCTTTGCCTCCCTTATTGCTATCTACTTCTATCTTAGTCAGAGAAAGTATCTTTTTTCTTTCTCAATCCTTACATGTTCCTTAAGTTTAGAAAAATGACGTAAGAGCTCATATCAATCCCGAAGCTAAAAAAGAGCTGTTCCGTTAGAACATCTCTTAAAGAAGTTTTAATAGGTTATTTGTTTGAAAATACAGGTAAAGCTCGTTTTTTCATAAGGCTTACTGTATAAATGGATGGTACCCTTCATCTCTTCTGTTAAGCGTTTTGATATGCTTAGACCCAATCCGCTCCCTTGAAATTTTGGATTTCTGGCATCATCTAATGTATATAACCGGTCAAACACCCGATCTTGATGGATTTCGGCAATACCCTTACCTCTATCCCAAATCTCTACAGAAACAGCCCCATCACCCTCTCGAAGTGTTAATCCGAAGACCCCTCCATCACTGCCATATCGAATTGAATTTGAAATAAGGTTATTAAATATACGATTTAAGGCTTCCTCATTACCTAAGATGTAAAGATGCTGATCTGGGATATCAACTTCTACCTGAAGTCCTTTTGCGAGCAGTAAATCATAAAACTCCAATACATTTTTTCTGCAAACCTCATTGAGTGAAAGTTTACTTAAAGGAATCACATAATCGTCTGATTCTATTTTTACCAGATCAAAAAACTGATTAAGTAAACCAGTTAAGTTCAATACTTTTTCATGCAGCCTTATCATTAATACCTTCTTTTCCTCTTCAGTAATCATTTCATTCAGTTTCAATTTTTCTACATAACCTAAAATAACCGTAAGTGGTGTTTTTAAATCATGAGACATATTGGATATTAATTTTCTTAAGCTATCTTTTGTTTTTACATAATCCGCAATAACTTTTTGATTGAAATCCAATAGCCTGTTTATTTGAATGAGTAATTGCTGAATGGCTTGCTGATCGGTCGGCATCAATACTTTTTCAGATGTTTCATATTGGATGATATCGCTTAATTTTCCACTTATTTCATAAAGGTTTTGCTTAAGTTTTCTTCGGGACAAATACTGAAAGACATTTATGATTACTAAAAAAATAATCATTGCAAAAAGAATGGTTATCATGAGCTACACACCTAATTTATAACCAATCCCCCATATCGTTCTAATATATTGTGGGTTGGATGGGTCCTTTTCAATTTTTTCACGAAGTCTCCTTATATGTACGTTAATGACATTTTCATTCCCGTAATAATCATCTTCCCAAATAAAGTGGTATATTTGTTCCTTTGTAAATACTCTGCTTTGATTGGTCATAAACAACTTTAATATGTGAAACTCCTTTGATGTCAGTTGGACAGTTCTCCCTCTAACATTTACAGTAAATGAATTTAAGTCAAGGGTGAGCCCTTCATAATGAAGAAGATTTTGGGTGGAGTTGCTTTCGGATGGATGATATTGCGTTGCCCTGCGAATGGCAGCATGAATTCTAGCTGTTAATTCAATCATCGAAAATGGCTTGCTTAGATAATCATCGGCGCCAAATCCAAGACCAAGCGCTTTGTCGAGATCACTTCCTTTTGCAGAAATAATTAATATAGGAACCATGCTCGTTTCTCTTACTTTTTTCAATAAATCCATACCAGTAAATTTAGGAATCATTAAGTCAAGGAGAAGCAAATCGGGTTCTTTATCATGAAAGAGCGCTAGAGCCTCTTCCCCGTCAAACGCGGCATGTACTGTATAATTCTCCTGCAATAGGGCACTTACTATTAATTGACTAATTTCTACATCATCCTCAATTAGCAGAATACTCTTCTGCATACTTCCACTTCCTTCTGAGTGTTGAATTGTAAATGTACCTTATTTCTATATACGCACTATAAATTTTAAAAAGCACACAAAATAGTTATTGGTTCGATTATTCAATTAATACACTTTAGTTGACTTATTATTTATCATTCTTAGTCATTTACTCTAAGAATCTCTAATTGGTTTGTTGTAGTAAGCAAATCTATTGTATTATTTCCCTTCGTGTAAAAAACGGAAGCCCCTTCACTTTTCCCCTTTTTCCATCCATTCGCTTTAAGGGCTAAGTCATATCCATATGGTATGCCATTTTCTTCAGAAGCCCTTGACCATTCATATCGATTCCCTTGCTCATTTATCTGAACCAATTCAGCTTTTCTAGGTACAGGGAATTCATATAAATCTTCTGTAGTTGTGTATGAAGAAGAAATGAAGTAATAAATGATTGCCCCGCCTATTATTGATAAAGCAGCTATGGTGAGTGCCCCACTAATCCTTTTCTTCATTTGCTTATCCTTTCCTAAAGACATAGTTATAAAAGCGTTATCTAATAATTCTGTAGTAATCTAAATTAATCCTGCTTAACTGACTTGATCTACCAATTTTGTTATTCTGATATATAAAATAAATGGCAAAATGAGAAAAATCACGGGGTAACACTTCCATAAAATTATATAAATATAATTTATCTCGATGGCAATTCAAAGGGTTTTATCATGAAGGTTCCGCTTTCTTCCTGAGATTGATGATAGATCCTCTGTTTAACCACGTATCTCACCTATAAGACATATTCACTTAACTTATAGCATCATTATGCTTTGACCGCTTTCATAAGTGCAACAACATGCTGAGAATCAGTAGGTGCTGAGAGTTATAAGGTAAACCTTTAAAACGAATTGATTAGAAACACTGCCTGCCTTCAGCAATCAGTTCTTGGGTATCATGAGTGCAATTCATTTATATGTAAATCGTAAAACTCGATTTTTACATATTATAAAAAAGTATTTAATAAATTTCTAAAATCATTGAGAAATGCCAAATCACATTTAAAGGGTTTAAAGATCTAAGGTAGTCTGATTAAGCGGAACACTAATCACGAAATGTTGATTACCTATTTCTTTGGTTTCTTTACATGTGAATGTCTTTATTAAGAAGTTGCTGAAAGTTGGTTAGCAAGTCATTGATGAGTATACCTTTTTTTCTGTCTTGAGATGGCTTTTCAGATTAGAGTTGCGAAAAAACCAGTCTTTCCTTCAACCTTCTGTTATAAATAAGGGTAATGCACTTTTAAAAAAAGCGTATCCTTGGGCACCTATGGAACCTATGCCCAATAGATAAAAAGGAACAAGAAATCGCACTTGATCTCTTGTTCCTTTTTGTAAGATAGGCTATTTATGTTCGAATGGATTCGATACGGCTTTGGATGAATTCGAACGAGGTTTTTGCTTCTTGGACGATTTGGTTTATTAATTCATTGACGGTCAATATTTCTTTTATCAGTCCTACGGATTGACCGCATGACCAGATGCCTCCGTCTAAATTTCCTTCAAAGTATACTTTCTTGCTCCTTTGTCCCGTAATTAGCGGAATCAATTCCTCTATAGTGGCACCTTCATTTTCAAGTTTATCCACTTCTGTACTGACGGCATTTAATGCTACACGCGACGGACTGCCTATATTCCGTTGGATGACGACAGTATCCGTTTCATTGGCCGATACCATCCAATGCTTCACATTATCATGAATCGGCGCTTCTTGCGTTGCCATAAAGCGAGTACCCATGACGATACCTTCAGCACCGAGTGATAAGGCACTGATAAGGCCTCTGCCATCCGAAAATCCCCCGCCTGCTATTACTGGTATAGTAACGGAGTCAACCGCTCGAGGGAGCATGACAAGTGTTCCTACATCACCCATGCCGGGATGTCCGCCTGTTTCATTCCCTACAATAATAATGGCATCGACCCCTAATTTCTCTGCCGACATTGCGTTTTTGACGTTCGCTACCTTATGTATCACGGTAAAGCCGTGCTCTTTAAGTCTGGGCATTAAACTTTCTGGGCTTCGGCCACTCGTTTCAACAATTTTTACATCTTCGTCAATTAAAATATCGATGAACTCATCATTAGGGGTTGCCGTTTGACTTGGGAACAGGTTCAGGTTGACAGCAAAGGGTTTCTTGGTCAAAGTTTCCACTTTCCTTATTTCATCACGGAGACCTTCTGGTGTCACCTGTGTTTTTGAAGTGATGATGCCGAGTCCCCCCGCTTCTGAAACAGCGGCTGCGAGCGGGGCTCGGCCAACTTGAAACATCCCGCCGCATATAATCGGATAATCAATCCCCAATAATTCAGTAATTCTCGTTTTCATTTGCCATACCCCTTTCATTTTTCAAGGATTTCTATAAGTCTGCTTTTCTTACATAATGTACACACGCATGTCTAAATACCATACTTATGGAGCCGCTTGTAAAATGTACTTCTTGGTATATCCATAAGCTTTGCTGCAGCAGTGACATTCCCTCTTGATTTTTGTAATGCCTCTATCATTAGATCACGTTGAATTTTTTCACGGATCGTCAGTTCATTTCCCTTGATCCCATTTTTACCCGGTTCTTCCCATGCAGGAAAATCATCATGCCGTGTAACGGTCTGGGAATGCATGGAATTCAAAACTTTAACATAATCAAGAGGTCCTTCTGCAAGTAAGATGGTCAATCGCTGAAGTACATTCTGCAACTCTCTAATATTGCCTGGCCAATTGTACTCCTTTAAACGGTTCAATAATTCTTCAGTTAATGGAATATTCCAATTATTCTTCGAACACAAGTAGTTGACTAAATAAGGAATGTCTTCAACCCTTTCCCTTAAGGGAGGTACATGAATGGGGTAAACGTTCAGCCGATAGTATAAATCCTTACGAAAGGACCCTTCATTGACAAGCTCTTCAAGATTACGGTGTGTTGCAGTGATAATGCGAATATCCAATGAAATGCTTTTTGTGCCGCCGATCGGAACGATTTTTCTTTCCTGAAGAACACGCAGTAAGGCAACCTGCATCGCTGAAGGGATTTCACCGATTTCATCGAGAAAAATGGTCCCTCCATTTGCCTGCTCGAACTTCCCTTTGTGCCCTTGCCGTTTAGCCCCAGTAAAAGCGCCATCAACATACCCGAATAATTCACTTTCCATTAAATCTTTAGGTATGGCTCCGCAATTAATCGTGACGAATGGTCCTTTTTTGCGCATGCCATTTTCATGGATAGCCTTGGCAATAAGCTCTTTCCCGACCCCTGTTTCACCGGATATATACACATTTGCTTCTGTCGGTGCAACAAGCTTCACTTTATTTAATGTGTTATGAAAGGACTCACTAATCCCTCCTTCCCCTTTGAAGGCAAACCTTTCTAAAGACATTGAAGCAGGAAAAAGCCTATTGGTTTCATGACCATAATTCTCTGATAAGAATAAACACTTACCGGAAATCCTATTATCCTCTTTGGATAGAAGCGGATTCTCCTTTACGATTCGATATCCATGATTTAACAGATCGACCAATGCCATACCAATGGATTGAGGGATTTTTTTGCGAACCTGTTTACTGGCGGAGATAATCATTTCTTTGTGATTACAGACGATAAAAGGCAGATCTGGATAGGTTTCTGCAAGTTCTATCGAGTGCTGGGTCAGTGCCAGCTCCTTTTTATAGGAACGGACCCCCATTTCCTGTTCGATCGTATAAGCCAAATTGGCTACCATACCCAGCATGGATGGATGGAAATATTCTACTGGACATGATATATCCAAAACTCCCAATATCTTACCGTCTTCATTTAAAATAGGCATCGCAGCGCAACTCCATTTGTGTGAGGCAATTGAATAATGCTCGGTCCCTTGAATCATTACGGCTTCACCCGTTTTCAACGCTGTTCCAATTGCGTTCGTTCCGACTTCACCCTCCGTCCAGCATACGCCCTCCACAAAATTTATTTTGCCTGCCTCATCGAGTATTTTCTCGTTTCCGGAAAGTGAAAGGACATATCCATCCGGATCGACCAATAAAGCCATCATTCCCGATTCTTTTATCGATTGATTCATCCTGGATAATTGGGGGGATGCCACTTCTAATAGAAACGAGTTTTTTTCTCTTTGAATGTCCAATAATTCATTCGTCAAAATATGTTTGCCTTTATTAAGGTATGGATTGACTTGATCTTTTTTGCAGCGATGCCAGGATTCCATTATTCTCTTGTTCAGACGATTTGAATCGAGAACGCCTTCACTGACAAAGCGTTCCCAAGTACGTAGATAACAACTAGTGGATAGCATATAATCCTCCTCTAATCATTTGGTTTAAACCTTCACTTGACCAGTCTATCTAGAGGAAAAATACCATGGAGTATAAAATAGGATGTTAATCGAGGTCTTTTTAATTATAGTAGATTATGTATTCGCTTACAATATATAGATTGAGTTTGCAAAAAAAGCATCATGTGATCATTCACATGATGCTTCTCCATTGAACAATATAGTTTATGAGAAAATAACTCCTCCATCAATCATGATGGATTGCCCTGTCATATAATCCGAATCCGGTGATGCAAGATAAGAGACGAATTTCGCCACATCTTCTGGGGTTTCGGAGCGTCCTAAGGTTATGGAATCTGTAAACTTTTTAAATGTTTCCCCTTTAGCAAGATTCATATATTGACCCATTTTTTCATCGATTAAATCCCACATTTGCGTCCCGACAATTCCTGGACAGTATGCATTCACCGTAATGCCAAACTGGGCTAATTCCTGTGCTGCCGCTTGTGTAATTCCTCTTACGGCAAATTTCGTGGCCGAGTATGTACCTAGTAAGCTAAATCCTTTATAACTGGCGATGCTGGCAGCATTTATGATTTTCCCGCCTTCTTGCTTTTTCATTTGTTCAGCCGCGGCTTGCAGACAAAAGAGGACACCATTTACATTTATATTGAAAATCTGTTCAAGATCCTCTTGAGTTACTTCCAATAGAGGCTTTATTTGTGCAATTCCTGCATTTGAAACCATAACATCCAGTTGTCCAAAACGTTCCACAACTTGCTTCACCATTTCAAATACTTCCCGTCTATTGCTTACATCCGCTTTAACGGCAAAGCTTTCACGTCCAAGTGCCCTAATCTCATTCACGACCGATTCAGCCGTATCCAGATTGACGTCATTAATGACCACATTCAACCCATCTTGAGCTAATCTTATTGCAATGGCACGTCCGATACCACGACCTGCACCAGTGACTATCGCCACCCGTTGACCGCTAGCCATACAAATTCCCCCTTCAGTTTTAGCAATGCACAGCTTGACCTACAACATTTAAAAGAGCTTCATGTATGGATTCCGACAAGGTTGGATGTCCTGCTACTAAATCTTCTATCATATCTGCCGTTATTTCTGCATGCAGCATGACCGTTCCTTGACCAATCAATTCTGTTGCATGCTGACCAACAATGGAAAAACCTAAAATTTCATTATATTGTGGGTTCACAAGAACTTTGACCTTTCCTACCGGTTTATTGGAAAGGACGGCTTTCCCGTTTGCAGAAAAAGCGAATTCACCAACCTTAATCTCTCCATATTTATTACGCGCTTCTTTTTCGGTCAAGCCTACACTGGCAATCTCCGGGGAGGTATAAATGCAGCGAGGAATTGCCCGGTAATTCACTTGTGCAAATTGACCGCAGGCATTCAGAGCCGCCACCCGTCCTTCATGAAAAGCTACATGGGCAAGTTGTATGCCCCCTATCACATCACCACAGGCATAAATCGATGGATTGCTTGTTTGCATTCGATCATCCACCGAGATGCCAAGTCGGGAAAAATCAATATCGTTTCCCTCTAAGCCCATTCCGTTCACTCTTGGTTTTCTCCCTATTGATACGAGTACGTAATCAGCATGCATTTCATCCAATTTGCCATCGCTATTCTCTAAATATACCGTCTTACTGGTTGCATTGATGTTTTTGACAGATGTGGAGGTATGGACTGTAACGCCTTGGTTTTTCAATTCGTCATGCAGAATCCTTGTGATATCATCATCTTCCCCTGGAAGCAGCTTTTCCCCCATTTCGATAACGGTGACCTTGGTGCCCATCCTGCTATAAATACTGGCAAATTCACATCCAATGACACCACCTCCGACAATTATCAGCGAATCGGGAATGGCAGGAAGTGACATGGCATGGCCGCTGTGGATGATCCATTCACCATCAAACGGCGCAAAAGGTAGTGGAATCGGTTCTGACCCCGTTGAAATGATGATCTTACTTGCCTCGATTACTTCATTTTTATTTCCGTTCTCGATCAGCAGTCGATTACTTGGAAGGATGGAAGCCCTTCCCTGAATGACTTTTATTTTATTCTTACTCATTAAATATCGAATGCCGTTCACTAGTTTAGATATGACCTCTCTCTTTCGTTCCTGTACGGTATCCCAATCGACTTCAATCGAATTGGAGGGAAGGCGAATTCCCATTTGCCCGGCATTTTTCACCAAGTCATACGTATCGGCACTTTTCAATAATGACTTCGTTGGCATGCAGCCTTCATTTAAACAGGTGCCCCCCAATGGCCCATCCACTACCAATATGACTTCGTTATCCTGCTGGGCAGCAGTGATTGCCGCTACATACCCTGCAGGACCTCCGCCTATAATTGCTATACGATTCAAGAGTTTCACTCCTTTTCTATAAAATCACGGTGATCGGCTCTTCTAAATACCGTTTTAGTGTTTGTAAAAAGGCAGCCGCGGGTGCCCCGTCGAGTACACGGTGATCAAAAGTTAAACTGAGTGGCAGGATCGTTCTCTTCTCCAAATCTTCGCCAATATAAAGCGGGGTATCGTAAGCAGAGCCAATTCCGAGTATCCCCGTTTCCGGTGTATTGAGAATAGGTGTGAAGTGCTCAACTCCATATGCCCCGAGGTTACTGATAGTAAAAGTGGACCCTTGCATGTCTTCAATAGGCAATTGAGAGTCACGTGCACATCGCGCCAATTCCTTCCCCTTATTCGATAACTGTCTTAAGGTATAATTTTCGGCATTTTTTATGACGGGAACAACGAGTCCATTCTCCAAGGCCACCGCTAATCCAAGATGGATATGCTCATACAAAATGATGTTATCTTCAATATAAGCACTATTCATTTTAGGATGCTCTTTAAGTGAAAGCACGACAGCCTTCGCAACAAAGTCCGTTATAGTCAATTTAGTTGATTCATATTTTTGCAGTGTTTCAGCAGTCTGTTTTTGCAAAATGACTAGATCAGTGACATCAGCTTTCATCGTTATAGTTAATTGGGCACTGCTTTGCAAACTCTCCTTCATACGTTTAGCGATGATGTTCCTCATTCCGGTCACAGGAATCTGCTGCGGTCTCTCTAAAGTAGGTTGGGGTGGGGGAACTATGCTTTTTTCTGTATTTACCGGCATCAAATCCCTTTTCTCGATTACTTTCTGTACATCTTCTTTTGTGATTCTTCCGCCTGGCCCGGTACCTTGTATCGTCTCGATGTCAAGATTCGCTGCCTGTGCCATTTTTCGTGCAACCGGGGTGATCATCAATCGATCTCCCATTGGCAAAATGGGTGACTCTATTGTTTTCGGCTTTTCTTGTACAGCAATTTTCGACTGTGTTTCTTCAGCAACAGGTTCATCGATCTTTATTTTTTCATTCGGATTTCCAATATGACAGATAACGGTTCCTGGAGGTACTCCTTGTCCTTCTTGAACAGCTATATTCAGAATCGTACCTTCAGCTGGAGATTCAATTTCCATTTCTATTTTCTCTGAATTGATGCTGGCTATTGCTTCACCTTTTTCGACTGGATCCCCAACAGCCTTACTCCATAACGAAACAGTACCTTCTTTCATTGCCATGCCCAATTTCGGCATTACCACTTCGACAGCCATATCTTATTTCTCCCTTCAGAATGGTTTGTTTGTCCATCATTGGTTTTGTTGCTCCAACTTTTTCAGTTCTATAAAAGCTGGAGCATGCATCATATGGATTTATTTACACCCCTAGGATGGAAGGCTCCCCCAATAATTCTGAAACGACTTGTATCACTTTTTCTGATGTAGGAAGGTAAATATCTTCAAGCGGTGGAGAAAAAGGTACAGGTGTATGTGGTGCCGTAATCCTCTTAATTGGCGCATCGAGCGTGTCAAATCCCTTATCAGCCACCAGTGCGGCAATATCCGTTGCGACGCTGCATCTTGGGTTCGCTTCATCGATCACGATCAAACGATTTGTTTTTGCCACAGAGGAGAGAATCGATTCTTCATCCAGTGGTGACAAGCTCCGCGGGTCAACAATCTCAACTTCAATGCCTTTCGCTGTGAGTTTTTCAGCAGCCTCCATCGCGGTGTGAACTTGTTTACCGATGGCAACGACCGTCAAATCCGAGCCTTTCCTTTTAATTTCAGCTTTGCCGATTGGGATTGTATAGTAGCCTTCCGGAACCTCCCCTACCATGTTGTATAGCGTTTTATCTTCAAAAAAGATGACAGGGTCATTATCTTCAATGGCTGAAAGTAAGAGCCCTTTTGCGTCATAGGGGGAAGAGGGAACGACGACCTTCAATCCTGGAATGCTAGTGAACAAGGCATAGAGACTTTGTGAATGCTGAGCTGCAGCCCTGAACCCTGCACCATGCATCGTACGGATCGTCACGGGAACCTGTGCTTTACCGCCAAACATATAGCGGAACTTTGCACCTTGATTCAATACTTCATCCAAACAGCTGCCAATGAAATCGTTGAACATTAACTCGGCAATCGGTCGCAAGCCTGTCGAAGCTGCTGCCATTGCCGCTCCCATATATCCTGCTTCCGCAATAGGTGTATCAAGAATTCTATCCCGGCCAAACTCTTGAACCAATCCTTTTGTGACACCTAAGACACCACCCCATGCTTCGTCATCCTGCAAATGATCAACTTCTGCACCGCCGGCTACATCTTCTCCCATAAGGATGACATTTTCATCTTTTCTCATTGCCATGGCCATTGCTTCATTTATTGCTTGTGACATACTGATTTTTCTACTCATCTCAATTCCTCCTTTTATAGTTTAATAGGATACATAAACATCTTTTAATAAATCGGATGCCTCTGGATACGGGCTATCTTCACTGAACTTGACTGCTTGTTTAATAGATTCCTCAACGGCATTCTCAAGAGAAATCAGTTCTTTTTCCGCCAGCAGATTCTGATTCAGCAAGTAATTCCTAAATAGGGCAATCGCATCTTTCTCTTGTTTATGCTCTTTTTTGTCTTGTTCTTTTTTATACTTCTGTGCATCTCCCTCGAAGTGGCCATAATTACGATAAGTAACACATTCGATCAATGATGGGCCTTCTCCCCTGCGAGCTCTCTGAACGGCTTCTTCAGCAGCCTTATACACAGCCAATACATCTTTCCCATCCACCCGGACACCCGGGATATTGTAGCTTATCGCCCGATCGGCTATCGTTTTGCAGCTTGAAGCATAGTTGAAAGGCGTGGCTTCCCCGTACCCATTATTTTCAGCGATGAATATAACGGGCAGCTTCCAGATTGCCGCCAGATTTATCCCTTCATGGAATGTTCCATGATTGTTGGCACCATCACCAAAAAAACAAACACTAACATGATCGGTCTTTTTATATTTGGCAGTTAATGCTGCACCGCATGCGAGCGGAAAGCCACCACCGACTATCCCGTTCGCGCCTAACATCCCTTTATCCAAATCGGCAATATGCATGGAACCGCCTTTTCCCTTGCAAAGCCCTGTCACTTTCCCATAGATTTCAGCCATCATCCCGTTAAGGTCACATTCTTTTGCTATACAATGACCATGCCCCCTGTGAGTGCTTGTAATGCTGTCCTTTTCGGATAGGTGAGCACATACTCCGACAGCTACCGCTTCTTCCCCAGCATACAAATGGACAAACCCTGGCAATATCCCCTTTGCAAAAGATTCATGAACCTGGTCTTCAAATTTTCTGATTTCCAGCATTTTTTTGTACATCCAATAAGCCTTGTCCTGAGATAACTTTATTTCATTCGATTGAACCGTTTCCATTTTTCAGCCCCCAATCATTAATAATGAGTCAATTTAATATATTGCAATTGCCGTGCCAAAATGTGGGGCGGTAAAATTGGGACTTTATCTATTTTCAGTCGAAACAAAACGAGACAAAATGAGATTGTTGTCTCGTTTTGTCTCGTTTTGTTTAAAATATACGATCCGAATTCACTTATAACTGAAGTTCAAAGATGGTTTGAATGTGGAAAGCAGCCTGCTTAATCTTAAGGAATAAGCTCTTTATGCACCTTTTATTTAGGTTTCAGTACTTACTAACATGAATTTTGTTAAATAGTTAGAGAGGAAGGACCTAGCTAGTAAACTATCAAGCTTATCTTAAATTTTTTAAGGCACCGCTCCATGCAATCGTTTGATCTAACATTGCATTTACATTCCCAAGGTGTAAATCAGCTGGTTTAAACGTCTTGAAGTTTTCAAAGTCTGTAAATAGCGATAATGTTGGATTTACCCGAACGTCCGCAACTAGTAATTCCCCTAAGATGCCACGCAAATGTTCAGCTGCACGGGCTCCGCCAGTTGAACCATAGCTCACGATGCCCGCAGCTTTGTTGTTCCATTCATCACGTGCGGAATCAAGTGCGTTTTTTAGGGCCCCTGTAATACTGTGATTGTATTCTTGTACGATAAACACAAAACCATCCAAGCCAGAAAGTTTTTCTGACCAAGCTAATAATCCTGGTTCTTTACCAGTGCCTTCTCCAACAAATGGCAAGTTAAAATCTACGATATCGACGATTTCATAATTTGCGTCTTTTCGTTCATCAGCTATTTCTTTTACCCAACTTCCTACTTGTGGACTTACGCGTCCTATACGTGTGCTTCCTAAGATAATTCCGATATTTAATTTTCCCAATGTTTTCTCCTCCTCGTTAATGACTGGCAAATAAATTGGTTAAGAATAAAAACCTCATAATTTGTTTGATTACATATTTTCTATCTCTTCCACTAACGTGTAGTACCCACCTTCTGTTTCTTCAATGAGATGGTTTATTTTGTTAAGATGTTCTCTAAATTCACTTTTTTCTAACCAATTTTTATGAAAATCAATACTCTCAAAGGTAGTTACCATAATTGCCTTATTATTTTCTACAGAACGATGCCAACGACTGCTGATCCAACCAGGAACACCTTGTGATCCCTTCTTAAAATTGAGTAGTTCTTCAGCTTGGATAGCAACCAATTCATCTAGTTTGCCTGGTTTAGCTGTAAATACATTAATCCATACTATTGTATTACTTGATTTCATATTCATAATCTCCTGTCATTTAACATATTTTTTTCAATTCATTAATAATTGGCATCTCTTTTTATCATTAAAGGGTGTCAGTGCTGACTGTCATTATTTTTAATAAAAAACTAGGGAGTTAAAGCCCTAGTAAATATTTGCACACTCTCAGTTATAAATGCCTCCAGGGATACGGTTGGATAGTTTTCATCGGCATCCAGGTTGTTCATAAAGGCTCCAAAATTCATCATCATGAACGACAGTGCCTGAAGCTCTGGTTCAGTGTGAATAAGCTTTCCTTTCTCATACATCGTGTTAAAATAGTTTGTTAAAATTTTCAGTAACTGTCGAGGGTGCTTTTGTGTTTTTTCTCGAAACCCAGGTAAATTGCCTTCCTCCTTGATACTTATCATAATCATTTTACGGTTACGATTCATGATTTCATGATATGTTCGACTGATCAGTTGTAAGTCTGAATGTAAGTCCCACACGATTTGCTCTTCATTAAAAAGTATTGTCATCTCTTCGGCATAATGATATCGATCAAATGCTGTTTCTAGAAGATTTAGCTTGCTTCCAAACCGACGAAACAGTGTTTTTTCACTCAAACCTGCGGCACCAGCAATTTCCTGAGTAGTAACAGCATTGTATCCCTTCTCTGCGATTAGATCGATTGCCGCCAACAGCAGCTTATCATCGGTACTTAGCTTATTACTGCTGCTCATGCTCTCACTTCCCCTGAATAGACTGTCAGTACTTACTGACTTTATGTTTTATTCTATTCAGCTGTTTTAAAATTGTCAAGGAAATATTTCCAGCAATACATATTCTTTTTAAGACGGTAGGCCAATCCAAATGATAGAAACTTATTGGGGAATTAACACCAAGCCCATTCAGGAAAACTAATAATAGACGGAGCATTTTGCTCCGCCTGATTGCTAGAATATTTTTTTCTCATTCAACTCGAGCGCTAATTCTTTAAAGAACTGTAGCGATTCTGGATTTCCCATGGAGTCTGCATTCACTACTTTATCAAACTCGAAACCTAATAACACTTTACGTATCGGGACTTCCATTTTCTTTCCGTTCAACGTTTTAGGAATTTGTTCAACGACATGGATTTGGTCAGGGATAAAGCGAGGGGACACATGCCCTCTAATTTGTTCCTTGATTTTTGCCGTCAATGCTGTATCCAGGCCATTACCGGGTTTAAGGACAACGAACAGCAGCAGTGAGGAACCGCGGCCAAGCACTTCCCTATCAATGACAAGGCTTTCCATCACCTCGTCGATCGCTTCGACGACCCGGTAGATATCACTAGTTCCCATCCGAACACCAGAACGGTTGATGGTCGAGTCGGAACGACCATAAATGATACAGCTGCCCTTGTCGTCAATCTTTATCCAATCACCATGTTTCCATATGCCAGGATACGTATCGAAATAACTCTCGTAGTATCTTGTCCCGTCATGATCATTCCAGAAGTATAGCGGCATGGATGGCATCGGTTTGGTAATTACCAATTCACCGACTTCATTAATCAATGTTTGACCATGCTCATCAAAAGCTTCCGCACAAACACCCAATGCTCTTCCTTGTATCTCTCCGATTCTTACGGGCAATGTTGGAACGCCACCTACAAATCCGGCACAAACATCGGTTCCGCCACTGGATGAACTGAGCCAGATATCCTTCTTGACATTCTCATACACCCATTTATAACCGTCGCCAGACAATGGAGCCCCAGTTGAAAAAAGAGCCTTCAATTTCGATAAATCATATTTTCCCATTGGCTTGTTTCCTAACTTCATGGAATTCGTAAGGAATGGTGCACTTGTTCCAAAGAAAGTCATGCCTGTATCTTCAGCCAATTCCCAAAGGGCATCCATATTCGGAAAAGAAGGACTGCCGTCATAAAGGACGATGGTCCCTTCATTAAGCAAACCGCCCATAAGGAGATTCCACATCATCCAGCCTGTCGTCGTAAACCAGAATACAGTATCCTCGGAAGTCATGCCTTGATGGATTCTTGTTGATTTTAAATGCTCCAATAATATACCGCCATGCCCTTGTACAATTGGTTTTGGCATTCCGGTTGTGCCTGATGAATAGAGAATCCAAAGCGGATGATCGAACGGAACATTTTCAAAAGATAATTCTGTCTTTTCTTTTAAAAGGTCATCCCAAGGAATCGTATCTGCCAGATTCACTTCCAAAATCTTTTTTTCTATGTAAGGTACCAGCACGGTATGCTTTACAGTGATCAATTCCTGTTTAAGCTGGGCGACGACTGATGTTTTATCATATACATTTCCATTGTACTGATATCCATCAACAGCCAGTAATACAACCGGTTCAATCTGTTTGAAACGATCTATGACGCTTCTTGCCCCAAAGTCAGGTGAACAACTCGACCAAATGGCACCTATGCTTGCTGTTGCCAAGAAAGCTATGACAGCTTCAGGTATGTTTGGCATATAGGCAACAACACGGTCACCGGATTTCACACCAAGTTGCCTTAATGAATGGGCGACAGAAGCTACTTTTTCCTTCAGCTCTTTCCAGCTGACTTCCTGCTGCCTGATATGTTCGGAACGGAAAAAAATCGCCGTTTTCTCTTCTTGCTCATTCCATAATGCATTTTCAGCATAATTAAGCCTTGCCCCCTCGAACCATTTCGCACCTGGCATTGATTGCTCCGCTAAAACCCTGTCATATTTCCTGGCTGCTTTTACATCACAATAATCCCAAATTGAAGCCCAAAATTCCTCCAGTTCATCTACCGACCATTTCCATAATTCATGATAATCATGAAACGTTAAACCTTTCTTTTCTTTTAACCATTTCACATATTGAGTCAATACCGTTTGCTCGATTTGTTCCTTTGTCGGTTCCCAAATGATTTGTCCATCTGTAAGCGATTTCATACAATCATCTCCCTTAGGTATCAAATGCGTCATTGAATCATTTCATAATATTGGTAGTTTACTTAAATTGTAATCTATGTGTATAAAACCGTCAATTTACACTAAACTAAATAGGCTCGTATTTATGCATGGGCAGGTTAATAGAGAAACATGTCCCTTTCCCTTGTACACTCGACACATGTACCGTTCCTTCCATGCTTTTGATAACGCTATATGAAACCATCATTCCTAATCCCGTCCCTTTATTCTTTGTCGTGAAGTAAGGTTCACCTAAACGGTATATCTGTTCCTGTGTCATTCCAATTCCCTGATCTTGGATCTTAATTTGGATGGTGGAGGCAGCATGAATTAAATCTATGTATATTTCGCCAGCATGGTCCATCGATTCTATCCCATTCTTTAAGATATTGAACAAGCACTGCTGGAATTTCTTCCTTTCCCCCATGATATAATAAGCTCCATCTTCGAATAAGGATAATTTCAATTCAGTTCCATTATTGCTAGCCAAGGGTTTTATGCTGTTCACGACATGCTGAATTTCTTCTGATACCCTTAAACGCTCCGTGTTTTCAGGGCTTATGGCAGCAAACGTCAAATAATCATTAATGACATCCGTGGCCCGATCCAATTCCTTCAGTGCAATATTTGCATATTTGACCTTTGTATGGGAAGACACGTCTTCACTTAACATTTGAATATATCCCCTGGTAACCGTAAGGGGATTTCTGACTTCATGAGATATGCTTGCAGCCAGATGACTAACGATCTGCAATTTTTCCGCTTTCACTAATTTTTCGAGAACCTGAAAATTAGTGAGGATGACCTCCCATAGTAAGATTACAACAACGATTCCAATGACTTGGATCGTGAAGTATTGTTTCCATATGCTTATGCCGATAGTAAGTTCAAATACGACTGTTGAAATAAACTGCGTAAGAATATGGACAATGAATATTAATGATGTGCCAATAAGGATTTTTTTACTGACAGACATTTTTAGATAGTACTTAGATATAAAAAACAGGGAAATTCCCATTAGTGGAAAAGTGATGCATGATATATAAAATCCATTATCACCCCCTGATAAATAGCGGATAACAAGAGTGATGACTATCAATATGATTCCTAACCGGTAGCCTCCATATAAACCGCCTAATAGAAAAGGGATCCATCTAAGATCCCAAACAAAATCCTTTTCTATAACAACGGGAAATAACATGCATAGAACAAGTGAAAGAATAGGGAAAATCGATAGGAAGGATCCTTTTAATGCATCTAAACGGTATACGTACTTCACTAGATAGCTCATTTGCAATAAAAAGATCGGAAAAAGGATAATTAAAAAGTTAATCAGTAAATCTTTTGTCATAAGATTCATTTTTACACCGAACTTTCGATATTTTTCGAAGATTTAGACAGGTATATCAATCTTAACAAGATAGAGAATAATAAGCTAGTGAAATTAACATGAAGGAATTAAAAGTTTCCTCTTCCGCCATCCAGGAAAATACCCGTTCGTAAAGTGTACTTTTACGAACGGGTATTTTCCCTCAGATTGGTAAAAATATTGAATTTTCTACTACTCACCTGTTAAACAATGAAACTCCAATACTTCTGGCATAGACGCTAATGCTCTTCCCAAAACTTCCATTTTTTCTAATAGACCAATTTTCAATTAGTATTAATGGGGAGAAGAAACGCTATTGATGGAAATATGGGCTGATTGGTATAAATGATCAGTCCATTGAATATCGCAATTTTTTCCAGAAAAGCTCCCTGTACAGAAACCCTTTTAGATATAGAAGTAAGATGTTACAGTTCATTCACTCTCATGGTTCTTATATGTTTTCCCATCATGGTAATAAAGTTCTGAACCTAGATGAACATTTTCATTTTCTTTCAATTGACGAATAAGTTCTTTACTTTTTGTTTTATTCATTTCTTTATACCAGGTTCCTTGTGGATATAGAACAGTGATCGGCCCATGCTTGCATTGGCCGTTGCATAATGTTTTTGTTGTGTGAATCTTTTTTTGTAGTTCTAAGTTTTTCAATTCCCCTCTAATGGTTCTCTGTTACTTCTTCTGCTCCATTTTTCGTGCATGTTTTCCCGTTGCAAATTAATAGATGTTTGCTAACCCCATCTAAGTTCATAAGAAATCCCCTTTTTCCTTTTTATTTGACCTCTTTAACAAATGGATAGCTATTGACTTTACATCAAATTTAAATTCTCCCCACACTTTGTAGCAGCCAGTTTTATCAAATTTCATTTCAATAGGATGTTAGGAAACAATTAACGACCAGGGTTATAATAAACCATACCCCGGTAAAGTATATGTTATTCTAAACGAAATCGTGATTCAATATTAAATGTTATTGTACATGTCTGGATTAAATTCCACTTCAACAGTTCCTGAATCCAAGTTTTCTTTCACAGTGTTAACTCTAGGCAATTTCTCTACACTGCCTTCAATCGCTTTAATGCAATGCCCACAAGACAAAAAAGCCAAGCACCGATTCAGAGACTTTCTATTACTAGGAGATATTTTAGTTGCACGGGTTGGCGGATTCTCTCCGATTTCGAGTGCTTTGTTTCTCGGTATTGGTAAGGGGCCATACTTCAAGTAATTTATGTAAAACCAAAAATGCTCATTAAAGATCATATAAAACATTAAAGCATCTGTTTCATGGTTAAACCTTTCCGAATTGGGGCAGAAGGTTCCTTAATAATAAAGAAAAGAAGTGTGGTTATCTTCTTCATAGGACTTCTCGATATAATAACCTATTTGTAGATTAATGAAAAAAAGCCAGTCCTTGAAAAAGAACTGGGCTTATTGTTATAAAAGTTAAAAGTCAACCCTATCAATTATATGTTTTTGCACCTAAATATCTTTCTGACCAATAGCTATTATTCATCGAAGTAATACTTACACCTTTTGAAGAGGAACTATGAATGAATTGGTTCCCTCCAATATAAATGCCCGCATGAGAGGCGCCAGGTTTATAGGTTTCAAAAAAAACAAGATCCCCAACTTTTGGTGAAGAAACCTTTTTCCCCTTCTTATACATTTCCGCAACAGTTCTAGGCAAAGTCACATCGGTACTTTTTTCGAAAACATATTTTAAAAATCCGCTGCAATCAAAACCTTTTGGTGTACTCCCTCCCCATACATAGGGTACACCCAAATATTTTTTAGCGTTACTTACCAGATTAGTAGATGAATTACCGTTTGACTTTTGAGCAGTTTTTTTCGTAATCCCCAAAGCCTTATATGTATTCGGACCTACAATACCGTCAGCTTTCAAGCCCTTCTTTTTTTGAAATTTCACTACCGAACTTTTAGTGACTGTGCCAAAATATGTAGTAGTGTTTTTATTAGTGAAGTACCCTTTATTCTTTAAAACCCCTTGTAATTGTTTTACTTCGGTATGAGTCATTCCACTTTTTAACGTACGATCTCCTAATGCAGCATTACTTACCAAAGGATTCGAAAGTAACAATCCCGTCACAACTACTGAAGCAATAATTTTTTTCATTTACTATTTTCCCCCGATAAAATCTCTTTTTTATAATTTTATCATCCTTAAGTGACACACATATTTTCCTTAATTTACATTATCATTACAAAATTATGCAGTATTTGAGCAGAAGTGACAAAATATCTATAATACCCCAAATATCTTCCGGAAATTGATATGTTCTTTGGTAGATTTTAAATTACTAACAGAACTTAAAATTGTGGGTATCTTATGAAAATTATCCATACTTTAATCCATCAAAAAATTGAACCCAAAATGGTTCTATGAGTTAGCTTTCAACTAATATTTGGGTGGCAGGGCACCTTCCCTTTGATTCGGTGTGAATAGTATTTTTCCTGACTCTTTTTATTTTGCATTTGAATCCATTAAATTCGTTCAGATGTTTGTTCTTAAGTTTGTGAATACCTGGCTTTTCCAACCTTAACTTTATAAATGTTTTGTTCTAATTTTCCCCACACTCTAGAAGTGGTACATGTGTACAAAAAAAGACTCACCTAATAGGTACTAGCCCCCTCCTAAAAACTGCACTTGCAACGAAAACACAAAATAATATTAGAAAAAGAATAGCAAAAAACACTGAAAACGACGAAGTCATTTCAGTGCCATATTCGAATATGAACTTAATAAAGAGCGGATTTTGCGAGCATCGTTATAGTCGCATCATCCATCGGAGGATTATGGAGACCTGCGCGTACATCCCTATAGTAGCGTTGCAGGGGATTGTTTCGTTGTAAACTTTTGGCTCCGACGACTCTCATCGCTTTATCGACGATGGAAATCGAATTATTGACGACCGATAACTTAACAGCACCCAATTGCTTCGATAGTTCATGATGATCTTCAGGCTGCCGCACCCATTTTTCTGCGACAGAGTAGAGGAAATGGTGTGCTTCGCCCAATTCCAGTTCCATCTCCCCAATTGTACGTTGAACATTCGGAAGGTCCCTGATTGGTCCTGGTAAGCTATTGGGAGAATAGGTTTTCGCAAATTCGACTGCGTAATTTCTGGCAGCCACTGCAATTCCCAAGTAGCAAGCCGGTATATGTAATAGCCACGCTTCAGGTTTTCTTTTTTTACCAGTATTGCTTTTCATGACATAATACTTTTCAGGCAGGCTGACATCAGTTAACACCAAATCATGACTTCCTGTTCCTTGCATGGAGATCATATCCCAAGTTTCTTCTATACTTACACCCGTTACATCACGATGAACTAAAAAAGTGCCTAAACACTCATCTTCGGGTACCCATGCAGTTACAAGAAAAATATCAAGGATGGGAGAGAGTGTAGTAAAAGTCTTTCTGCCATTCAAATTCCATTGTTTACCTTTTTTGATAGCGATCGTTTCCGGTCTGCCACCGCGCGTCGGGCTTCCCGTTCCAGTCTCAGATGCTGCCGTATTGATTAGAGCACCTTTCGACACTTCATCAAACAACTCTTTCATGACTTCTTTTTCCCACGGTCTCTTCTCCGTTAAGGAGAGGACGGTTCCGACATGCCAGCCTATTCCTAAGGCTGTTGGGCCGCAATATTGAGCTATTTTTTCTTGGCATAGGAGAAAATCATATAAGGAACCGCCGTACCCTCCATCCTCTTTTGCTAACGTTAATCGGGGATATCCGAATTCCTTTAACTCCTGAATGTTTTCAAAAGGAAATCCCTTTGAATCATCAAGTGCCTCAGATCGGCCGGAAAACGACTGAATCGCTTCCTCTAATTTTTGTATATATTCTTTTTGCTTCTGTGATTGAAAAAACGACATGAAGATCACCCCTCCTGTAGTAAACAAAAATCCTGGACCATCCAGCAGCAGAAACAGAACTGCTAACTCCACTTTATCATATCACCTTAGTGTAGTTTATGGTTCGAATCTGCCCATTAAGAGTCGATGTCTTCATTTTTATATTCTTTGTTCGCGTTCTTGTATGCTTCCTTAGCCTGATCAATATTTTTGTTTTCGAGAAAGTAAGCTATCGCTGCTTGCCCGATTCCATAAGTGACTGCGCCCGCTACCGCACCCGAAACGGCTAGGCCGGCTCCTGGGATGAAACGGACTGCAGCCCTGACACCTTCCCTGACAAGGAGACCGATTCCGACATTGATCCCTAATGCAGCAATGAATTCACTTGCCGTTTTTGTATTGATTTCTTTATCCGCGATAAAACCAATCACCACAATCATCAAACCTTGAATTCCTGTCAAAATGGGAAAATCGGCAAAAGGTATTGGCTCTGCACCGATTAAACCTGCGATTGCCGTAAACGTTCCCACTATCGTCCGCGCGAATTTTTTCTTTACGAATTGGCTCTGCATCGCTTTGGCTGTCTTCAGCTTCGCTTCACTGGGTAAGGCCTCAATTAAGTAATCAGACAGCAAATCTATGTTCCAACGCATATCATATTCAATATTTCCACTTTCATCAAAATCAATATACGAACAAGTAGGAATGATGTTCAAAAGTGGTATTTCACTCTCTTTAAATCTTTTTGACATCAAAGCGATGGCTTCATCAATATTCTGTTTTTTCTTAGGATTGGCATCAAAAGGTGCTTGTTTATAATGAGGCGGATCTAATTCATCCACTTGGGTGACCACACAAATGACGGGTACATCATAATGGTGATTCTCTTTAACGATCTTGCGCAGCTTATTCAATTCTTGTAAATCTTCTTCAATCCGTGAATCCGTTTCTTTTGCTTTAATCAAGAAAAGAAACACATCAGGCTGTTCTTCTGTTACCGCTTTTATCAATTCACCCAATGGTGTTTCTTCTTCGAAATCTTCCGTAGGAGCTTCACTCTCACCCAGCCCGCGGGAGTCCAGCAAACGAATCTTGGGCTCGGCATCACTCGGGTACCATAGCCATTTTCCCTTACCCGTTCCGGATTTAACGGAACTGACATATTGGAGCTCCTGACCAAACATCGCATTGATCAGTGATGATTTTCCGGAACCGCGCCTGCCGACAAGAGCAATTCGCGGTTCCCTTGCATCAACTGTCATCGTTTTAAGCTTTAAGAGCTGGTCGAGCATTTTGTTCTTTTTTGATTGTGAAATGGGCAGCTTATCTACCTGGCCTTTAATGAAACTGAATATGCTTCCCATTTCATCATGTTTTCCCACCATCACTCATTCCCCCTTGTTAAGAAGTGTTTTAAGTACCATTTACCCTTGAACGATTCAATTTAAGCATGTAACTTCATTCTCCTTGCAAAATTAAGGGGCTCCATATATTCATTTAACTCTTTTCTTTTAAGAACATAATGACACTGGCCATGTATTTTTGGATTTCCTGGACTTGAAATGCTGCAGAATCCGCAATCTGTTTGTAATGATGCTGTCCTTCATCGGTGATTCGTAAATAGCGTTTAGTTCGTTTTTCACTTTCCCACCTGCCGACAAGAAGCCCGTTCTCTTCCATTTCATGAGATAAATCGTATAAATAACCGTTAGAAGCGATCCAACCGAACTGATTCTTAAGCAGATCGCCAATTTCCCCCATGTAAATGGGCTTCTTAGTGAAAGCGGCTTTTAAGGTTACATAACGGACTAGATCCTTCACCGATATTATTTTCGAGAAATACGACCTGTATTCTTCAGGAAGCTCATTAACAACCGATGGGTTTTCACCAGATCCCCTTAAATCGAACATGAAGCGATCGATGACCTTTTTCACTTCGGAGAACCGTTCCAGGAAATTTTCTTGGTACCATATGTAAAGCTCTTTGCCTTTTTCCGTTATTTGATAATAATTTCTTCCCTTATTCGTATATAAGGATAAATGATTGGAATCGACTAGCGTATTGGATATTTTACATAAATAGTCATAGCTATGTACTTTGCCAGTGAACGTATTTTTCAGGTCCTGATGAATCGCCCTTGGATAATTCGCTTTTATCCTCAAAGAGTGAAGTAAGAAAATCGTTAAAAATTCCCGCTGGCTCAACCCAACCGTTTCAACCGTTGCAGACAGTTTTTCCCCTTTCTTCACTGTCAAAACCCCCTTTATTTACTGTTTATATAACATATCATCTAAATATTTCTTCCTTACCCTTATTATCCTGTGCTGCCACATAATAGTAAAGTTTTTAATGCCTAACTGCCTAGTACTAATTTTTCGGATTCTATCTAATGTTGGATGGGGTGGATTCTGAATATTCTGTCGAGGTTTATTATGAAATAGTGTAAAAAATAAAAAGAAGAAACGGCCCATGTTAAGGCCGTTTCTTCTTTAGGTTTACTGTTCCGTTAAAATGATCGGTTCACCTTTTGTAATGACAAGGGTATGTTCATATTGCGCGGAAAGCTTTCCATCTGCCGTTCTCGCCGTCCAGCCGTCTTGATCCATTTTCATATGCCATGTTCCTGCATTCAGCATTGGCTCGATCGTGATGACCATACCTTCTTTTAGACGGGCACCTTTACCTGGCTTACCATAATGTAGGACTGTTGGGTCCTCGTGCATGGTTTTACCAATTCCGTGGCCTGTAAAATCGCGAACAACAGAAAACTTTTCACCTTCTGCATATGACTGGATTGCATGCCCGATGTCCCCGAGACGATTTCCTGCACGTGCGACTTCGATGCCCCTGTATAAAGCATTTTTGGTTACATCCATTAAACGCTGAGCTTCATCGGAAACTTCACCGACCGCATATGTCCAAGCGGAATCCGCCAAACCACCGTTAAGGTTCACCACCATATCAATCGTAACGATGTCTCCCTCTTTTAGGGCTTTCTTTTGCGGAAAGCCGTGACAAATAACATCATTCACTGAAGCACACGTTGCATATTTGTATCCGTTATAGCCCTTTTGTTCTGGTGTAGCACCATGCTCTGCCAAGTACTTATCGACAAATTCTTCGATTTCCCAAGTCGTGATGCCCGGTTTTATCATTTTTGCAATTTCTCTATGCGTCGCAGCAAGAAGTTTGCCCGCTTCATGCATCAAATTTATTTCTCTTTCACTTTTAATGGTTATCATTTAAAATCCTCTTTCGTTTTATAACTTTTCTGATTGAGACTCCTTGTTTATCATATGCCTTTTTTTATATAAAAAGCAACCAAAAACCCGGTAAAAATCACCGGGTTAATTAATTCATGGCCTTTTTTGTACCAGTAATTCCGAGAAAAAATAAAAATGGAAGCCAGCGTTTACGTTTTTTACACAAATGAATATTCCAGGTGAGAATTACCTAGAATTTATAATCACGATTGGACTTAATTGTCTCAAAAATTTTATATAGGCCCATGTGTATTAACCGGGTACAGATTTCCATCTAACGCAAATGAAACTCTTCCTGTTTCTTCTGATACTACCAATACCAGGGCATCACTTCGTTCAGATAAACCTAATGCAGAGCGGTGACGTGTTCCAAGTTTTTTTCCCCCTGTTGATCTGTCTGAAAGCGGAAGGACATTTGCTGCGGAAACAATCTGATTTTTATTAACCAAAACGGCACCATCATGCAGTGGATTTCCAGGGAAAAAAATTGATTCGAGTAAAGAATGGGTTAACTCCGCGCCTATTGAAATACCTGGTTGAATCAATGAATCAATAGGGTCTCCCCGTTGAATCACGATCAAGCCGCCGTGTCTCAAATTCGACAAATTTTGTACGCAAGTTGATAACTCTGGATATTTGTCCGTAAACGGTGACAAATAACAATTCAAATAAAATGTAGCTGCTTTCATATCGATGTATATAAATTTATCCTTTATTTTCTCGAAATTTCCAAGAAGACAATAATTTTCATCACCCATTGCTTCTAAGTTATCCTGTAATGCTGATATTACTTGTCGTAAATCCTCTTTTAACATTTGTTTCATTGGTGAAAAATCACAATTGCCATGATTCACAGTCATGCACCTCCCCTTTATTATTTCACTCTCTTTCTTTCAATAAATCTTAATTGGCCTCGCAAAGACCAATCTTATTTTTCGTAGCTCTAGTTATGCCTAGTTAAATTAATAATTATGAATGTACTTAAAGTTTGTCTTCACGATAATTAATTATTCATCTTTACTATCAATTAAGTAATGACTTCACATTTTTTTATGTCATATGGACAAGGTAAAAGAATAGATATGTTAATGACCTGTTGAAAGATATTCTATATAAGAGGTGGTATTGGATGCCTTATGTAACCGTATTTGACCAAGGAACATTTGAAGTTGAAATGGGAAAAAAATTAGTATTAGCATTGGAAGATAACGGTATAAATATTCTCCACCGATGCGGCGGGAAGGCTAAATGTACAACTTGCAGAGTTGAAATATTGGCGGGTGATTTTTTGGAGGTCACACATAAAGAAAAAAAGATCTTTGAGGAAAAAGGAATGGAAGATCATTTACGTTTATCTTGTCAAATTTACGTGAATGGAGACATTACCGTTCGGCCGATCAAGACGGTAGAAAACTCTGGAATTCCTGCTGGGCCAAGGCCTGCCGACTGAATAGTTTCGTAAGTGTCGCAGTTTAATCAAAAAACATCAAAACAATTGTTTTGATGTTTTTTTAATCTTTAGCCAAATGAATTACTTCTTTTCCATGACCGCAAAATAATTATCTTCATTATCAGCAAAATTGAAGACTCTTCCAGATGGCATAGTTACAAGCTCTCCCACTTTGATATTCTTCTCTGAAAAGTCTTTATATAATTCATCAAGATTATCCGAGTAAAACATTAACGAAGGTGTATTAAGATTTAATTCAGGCTGCATTTTTGCAATGAATTCTTTATTATGCAGGATGATACTCGTTTCTGCTACCTTTGTTGGGGCTATTTCAATCCATCTTAGCCCTTGGCCATTATCTTCTTCAGAAATTACGCTAAAACCGAAATTTTCCGTCCAAAATTTCAATGACTCGTCTTGATCATTTACATATAACATAATTTGCCCGACTTTGTTAATCATTTGCTTCTCTCCCTTTCTGCTGGTTCCGTTATTAATTGAATCATTTATGTATAAGCATCATGTTGGTTGGAAATATATAACTGATTAAATCGTATTATATATGCTAGATTTAATCAATATTTACCAAAAATGAATTTTTGGGAGGTTTTTGAACCTGCACGATTGCTTAAGAAAAGCAGTTATCTTTTACGAATTTTGCTTAATTGTTTCTTCTACGTATTTCAAGAAATCTGTATATGTCGAATTCCCTTCCAGATATTGCGCTACCACAGTTAAAGGAACTATAACTCTATCTCTCTTTTTAGAGTAAAGAACCGTTTCTGTTTTAATGCCCCTATGCACCCCATCAAGTGCAGAAGAAAAATGATATACAGAATCATATTCATACCATTTAAAATCTTGATTTATATTCCTTTTTATAATTTCTCCAATATAGGCACCTATTCTTATCACAAAATTATCAAAATGATTCTTTAAAAGTTCACTACCCATTTGAGTAGTACATAATCTTTTCGTATAAGCATCTATATAGCGAATGCTTTCAATAGTGAAATCTAAATTTCTCTTTGTTAGGTTCTCTTGATCCCAAGTATCTTTTGATACATCCTGATACATTAATTTCGCAATGCTTTTTAAATCATTTTTTATTAATTTTGTTCTATTTAAGGAACCGAACATATGACATTTCCCCTTTATTAATTATTTAAGTGTTACTTATAAGTCTACACCGGTAGATAAAAAAAGCTATGCAATCTTTAAATACAGTAATTAGCAGGACTTTTTGATTTTTCACAGAACTTCTATACAGAGTATTTCTCAAAGGAGAGTGAAATGGTGGTTCTATCGAAAGAGGGTTTGTTAAATATATTGGAAGGCAACAGGAGCTTGACGTTGAGGGTGGTTGAAGCTTTCCCTGAAGAGGAATTGTTTAATTATGCACCGGCCAGGGAGCTTCGCCCTTTCGCAGAGATGGTTAAAGAAATCATGAACATTGAAACTGCATATATGCGTGGAATTGCACTGGGTGTTTGGGAGTTTCCAGATTCGTTTGCCGGAATTTCTACCAAAGAAGAACTTGTATCAGCATGCGAAGCAGTAAGGGATGATACGAGGAAGCTGTGGGAGGAAATGACCGAGGAAACGCTTGGAGTGGTCGAAAAGGATCCTTTTTTCGGTCCCTCACAAAGCCACTTTGATAGACTTCAATATGCCTTGGAAAACGAAATCCACCATAGGGGCCAGGGTTATATCTACCTTAGAACACTCGGAATTGAACCGCCGGAATTTTTCGTAAGGTAATAATGCATTATGTAATAAATTTGGAGCATTGAATAACAAATAAAAAAGTAGGAGTGAAAGAAATGTCAGTTGATGCATATCTTAATTTTAATGGGAATTGTCGACAAGCAGTAGAGTTCTACGCAGAGGTTTTTGGAACGGAACAACCAAATATCATGACCTTTGGGGAAACACCGCCTAATCCGGATTTTACTCTTCCAGAAGAAGCGAAAGATTTAGTCATGCATACAAGGCTAAATATAAATGGAAGCAATATCATGTTTTCAGATACTTTTCCTGGAATGCCTTTTGTTGAAGGAAACAATATCAGCCTGGCTTATGTCAGTAATGATTTGGATGAAATTAAATCGATTTTTAACAAACTAAGTGAAGGCGGTACGGTTGGTGTAGAGCTCCAAGAAACATTCTGGAGTAAAATTTACGGTCAGTTAACCGATAAATTCGGAATCAAATGGCAATTTAACTTCGAGAGCTGAGAAATGGAATTTGGATATAGTGCTTTTCACTGGTGAAAAGTTTCTATATCCTTTTGTGTTTCAGGCAAGGATATTGTAACTAGCAAAGGATTAACGCGATTAGTTTAATGATCGGTTGGAATACACAAATGGCACCCTAACCCTTACAATAGGTCATGATAAATGGTATATAGTAATAGGGTACCTTCAAGGTATTTAATCTTATCGAATAAATTCGCATTTCCATGATAATAGCAGAGTTTAGTTTTCCTGGCTAAACTTGAGAACAATAAAGGAGAAAAAATTATGAAAAATAAGATTCAAAAGATCACAACCAACCTGTGGTTTGATACACAAGCTGAAGAGGCGGCGAAGTTATACACTTCCATATTCGAAAATTCTAAGATCGGAAGAATCACTCGCTATGGTAATGCAGGAAATCAAATCCACGGGAAACCAGAGGGATCAGTGATGACCGTGGATTTTGAACTGGACGGACAAGCATTCGTAGCATTAAATGGCGGTCCGCAATTCAAATTTACCGAGGCAATATCATTTATCATCAATTGCGAGAATCAAGAAGAGGTGGATTATTATTGGGAAAAACTCTCTGAAGGTGGAGATGAAAAGGCGCAAGTGTGCGGTTGGCTGAAAGATCGATTTGGTGTGTCATGGCAAATTGTCCCTGAATATCTAACCGAGATGGTAAACGACTCCGCCACTGAAAAATCGGAAAGAGTTATGAAAGCGCTGCTCCAAATGAAGAAAATTGACATTAAAACTTTAAAGCAGGCGTATATAGGTTAGGTTCCTAAGAAACATCTATCTAGTAAAGTTGTATTCATTCCTGAAAATCATACGATTTTGAAGTAACTAAAACCTAGTTTCTCGGAATTGCAGGTGTGAAATTAGGTTTTGATATTTGAATTTCCTAAAAGTTTAAATCCGCATTTTCCTGGCGATAGCCCCTATTAGTAAGAATAAACTTTCTTAAGTATATTATCATAAATGATTTAAATGGTTTTAAGGGAGAAATAGATACAATGGAAAATATATTTATACCAGCACTACGACATGGCGATGAAATCATAGAAAGAAAAATCCGTTACGACTCCATAGTTGTAGAACATAACTGTTTGCTGTTAAAAGAACAAAATCAACATGTCGTGCTTTTTCATGAAATCATGGATTCGTTCACGATGAAAGCGGGTTCTATAAAATTAACCATTCCTGTAAGCAGTTATACAATTGCTTATTATTGGAAAGACCGTCCTTATAATTTATACATTTGGAGAGATAACGACGGAAATTATTTAGGATCCTATTTTAATATTGTAAGAAATACATATATGGCTGATAAGTTGGTATCCTTTGAGGATTTGATTATAGATATATTGGTGCTTCCGGGTGGGGAATATTTTATTTTAGACGAGGAAGAGTTACCTGTGCCATTAGAGCAATTTGAGAGTGGTTCTGTTAAACAAGCCCTAATCTCCTTACTTGATTCCATTGATATTCTTCTTTCACAAACCATTTCAGAATCCGAGAAGCTCTATAAACATAAAGACCTCCTTCCATGGCTGAACAACAAATGACATACAAAAAGCCTACTTCATTCAGTAGGCTTTTTGTTCTCCCTCACTCACTATCAGCTTGAGCCGATATACTGTCGCCAAGCTCCTCAATGTTCTTAGATACCTTCGCACTGTATGTGTAGTCACCGTAGCAATATGGATATCGAAAATTATCTTTGTCACCGCCGCAATCATAGAGCGTGGGGTTTTTTTCGACCTGAAGCATGGAGAACTTCTTTGCAAGCTCTTCATTATGCTTGCCCCCTTCATTCGCAACGAAATCAATATAACCAATTCCCATGTTATATGCTTGAAGGATCGTGGCAAAATCAACGCCCTTTTCATTGCCATATTCATTGATCCGCTTAAAATGTTTCACTCCATACTTAATGCTTTCCGTTGGATCAGTGATTGTATTTGGATCAAGGCCCGCTGACTCAGATGCCTGCATTGGGTCACCGCCCCGCCCTCGGCTTTCCTGCTGCATCAAAGCAATCAATGTCGAAGTATGCTCCTCAAGTCCGTATTTAGTCAACTCGTCTTGCAGAAGTGAACTATACTTTTTCACGTTCGCAAAGGAATCAAGCGTATTTACTGATGTGGTAACATTTTCGGAATATGGGGTTTGCATGATCTCCTTAATGAGCAAAAATACGAAAATCAGGATGAAAATGTTAAAAACTTTCTTTGATTTCTTACGTTTCTTCTTCACATTCTCTCTCCGTTATCTCTAAGTTAATATATTTATATCTTAACAAATTGTAAGAGTAATAACTATTTAGAATACCCAATTAAATGTTCTGCAAACAGGATTAGCATTAATTGTAATTAGTGTATTTTCTCAACCACTTAACTTAGCCGCCGCAAAATCTTAAAAGGAACAGAGTCACACAGTGCATATTTTTAGGTCAATGAGACACCCTACTGGTTGGAGGTGATATGTATGGACAAGAAGAGTGAAAAAGAAGAACTCCTTGATGATAAAAAGGGGAAATATAGAAACGAGTTTGGGGCAGATCCAGATGAACAAGAAATGAATGGTCTATATGGTATGTTGGAAACTGAATATGAAGATAAGCTACACGATAAAGAAAAGTAACGATGGGGTTTCTTGAATATTTGTAAATCGCCTTTTATGGCGTTTTTCTATGTGTTCAAATTCTAAAGGATCGTATATAGTTTCATATGAACTGATTTTTGAATATGCAAAAAAACGAAAACCGAAAAAGTCTTCGTTTTGTCCAAATTTAAATCCGTTTGTTCATTAACTAAAAGGATACAATTAAAAAGGGAGTGACCTACTGTCACTCCCTTTCTCAATTAGTATTGTGAAGATTGTCCGCCATCAATCGGAATGACTACACCGTTGATGAACTCTGATTCCCCTGATAATAGGAAAGCGACTAAACGGCCGACCTCTTCAGGTTTACCGAAGCGTTTCTTAGGATTCACACTGACGAATTCCGCCATTGCTTCTTCCCAATTCTCTCCGCCTATTTGCCTGAATGATCCCTCTACCATCGCTGTTAAGATTACTCCTGGTGCAATGGCATTTATGCTGATACCATATTGGCCATATTCTATGGCAGCTGTTTTTGTTAAGCCTGCTACAGCATGTTTACTTGCAACGTACGCAGCTTGGTTAAGCACAGCACGAATTCCGCCTACAGAAGCCACGTTCACCACTGCCCCTGATCCTTGTTCTTTCATGATTGGCAGAATGTATTTCATACCATAGAAAACACCATTGATATTGATGTCCGTTACTTTGTTGAAAACGTTGCTATCGTATTCAGCCATAGGGGCCTGTTTACCTTCAATACCCGCATTATTATAGAATCCATCGACTCTGCCATATTTGCTGACTGTTTGGTCTACATAGTTCTTTACTGCTTCTTCATCCGATACATCTGCAGTGACCAGAAGCACTTCCGAGTTTGGTGCCAAGTCTAAGATTAATTTTTTTGTCACTTCCAAAGATGCGTCGTTTAAATCAACTAATGAAAGTTTAGCTCCTTCTTTAGCCATTTCCAATGCGGCTGCTTGACCTAAACCTGATCCTGCCCCTGTAATGATTACAACTTTGCCATCGAATCTTTCGCTCATATGTTAAAACTCCCCTTTTAAGTTATCTTGAAAATTTATTTAATTATACTGATTACCCCTTAAAGCTTAAGAATCCATCATCAACTGGAATGACTTGTCCATTAATGGCATCCGCTTTTTCAGAGAACAAGAACGTTACAACTTCAGCAACTTTTTCTGGCTGAATCAATTTTTTCCTCATATGAAGTTGAGCCAAACTGTCCAGGAACTCTTGATCTTCACCAATGATCGGCGTTTCGATAAATCCTGGTGCCACTCCGACAACACGAATCCCATATTGAGCAAGTTCAATTGCACCGGATTTAGTCATCGCGATGACTGCTGCTTTTGCAGCATGGTAATTAAAGCTGCCAATAGAAACCATCGTCCCGTATATTGAGGCTGTATTAACGATCGTTGCGCCTGTTACACCAAGCTCGACCATCTTCCTTGCTGCATAATACATGCCATAATAAACGCCGTGTTGGTCAACATCAACTACTCTGTGGTATGATTCTGGATCCATCTCCAAAAATGGTTTTACTAGTCCAATTCCAGCATTGTTGAAAATGCCATTGATGGTGCCATGATTGGCAATTGCAGCTTCGACCATCGCTTCCACTTCTTCCGCACTAGCTACATCCACTTTCACGAAAGATGCCGTGCCTCCCTTTTGTTGAATAGCTTCAGCCGTTTCTTTAGCGGCAACATCATTGTAGTCAGCCGCTACGACAATAGCTCCCTGATCAGCTAATTTAAATGCCGTTTCCTTTCCAATTCCGCTGCCTGCTCCTGTAATAATTATGACCTTTCCTTGTAAACTCATGTATTCGTCCCCCTTTAACAAAGTTTGTTGCTTATCAGATTAAAATGGCCCCTCCGTCGATTACAAGTTCTTGACCCGTAATGTGGCTGGAAAGATCGGATACTAAGTACATCATTAGATTTGCAATTTCCTGCGGCTCAGCATACCGGCCATCCGGAGTCGTTGCTTCCAACTGTTTTCTAGCCGCTTCAGCTGCCGCGGAATCTCCTTGACCAAATCCGCTTTCAATCGACCGCATCATAGCCGTGTTGACGACACCTGGGCAGACGGCATTCACCCGGACACCATGTGGAGCTACTTCGACACCAGCTGTTTTCGTCATTCCTAGAACCGCATGTTTACTAGCGCCATACGCCACCATGTTTGGCGTTGCCAGTAAACCAGCTCCAGAAGCTGTATTCACGACCGCCCCGCTTTTTTGTTCAATCATATGGGGCAATACATGTTTCATGCCCAAGAAAACACCTCGTACATTTATTGACATTAATTGATCGAAAACCTCAGCAGGATAGTCGATAAGCGGCATTATTTTGCCTTCCCAACCTGCATTATTCAAGAAAATATCGATTTTTCCATAGAAATCTATCGTTTTTTGAACATAATTTTTTATATCGTCTTCCTTTGTAACATCGGCTTTAACGAATTTGGCTTCGCCGCCTTTTTCTTTGATTTCATTTACCGTTAGCATGCCAGCCTCTTCGGAAAGGTCTACAACAACCACTTTGGCACCATTTTCTGAAAGTGTAATAGAAGCTGCCCGGCCGATACCCCCGCCGCCACCGGTAACAATTGCTACTTTTTCTGTAAAATCAAATGCTTGCATAATATTCTCCCTTTCTCCCCTTGATCTTGGTGATAATATTCTTGCTTGAATACGATTACATAATAACATTCTTTTTGTCGATTGTCGACAATTTGGTTTTAGAGTCAAAGACTCTACATCACTCCACGATTCAAGGCTTCATGAATTTCATTTTTTGCTTTAACTAAATCATCTTCTAGAATGGCCTCAATAGACATCTTTAATCTGAAATGGAAACTTTCCATCGTTTCCGTATTCCATTGACTTTGGGCAAAAACCATGAGGATATGACTGGCTTCTTCAAAAAATCTTGCTAATGCTTTGTTATTAGCGATTGAAAAAATATATCGAAATATCTGTGTTGCCCTTTTTTGATACTCGATAACATTACCTTTTTCACACTCATCGGTTGCACTTTCCAAATGCTTTCGTAATGATTGCTTATTTTCTGAGTGCCAATTCCCTTGGGAAAATTCAATGCCCATCTGGATCAGTCCGATCGTAACATCATTATATTCAATGATTTCCCTTTGTGAAAATGGCTTGACGATCGTTCCCCGCCTAGGTATTCTCTCAACAATACCGTCAACCTGCAGTAAATAAAGGGCTTCGCGTACTGGTGCACGGCTAGTATTCAATTCTTTGGAAATGTCTTCTTCCACGATTTTCTCACCAGCTTCTATTTCACCTTCAATTATTTTTTTTAAAATGTGTTTAGCGATTTGTTGTGGTAACGATTCTCCAAAATAAATGCCATCTGTCAAATTGGAAGTATTTCCAAACATCTTTCAGCACTCCTATACTTCTATAATTAATTGTGGTTTTTTTAGTATAACATAAGGATAGGAATTAACTTCCTTTAATGCTAACCAGCCAAGAAAAACGTATTTTCCTATATGGAAAAAGCTCAAAAAGACTTAATGTCAGATCGCTTCTTCTAAGTGTTTTCCATATTCTACTGATTTTGGCGGTAAAAATGCAACAGATCTAGAGCCCCTTTTATATAAAGGGCTCCATGTGTATTTTTTAATCAACTAGCCTCGGTTTCGCTGGATCGCAGTTTGGCTTTTCCGTGTCTGTCGATTCAGCGAGTTTCGTTAAATAATAACATTCTTCTCGCCACATATGATCTGCCATTAATGGCGAAAGCGTTCCAAGAGCCTGCGCACTAAGGTCAAGCTCCTCCAATTCCAGCAGGAAGTGCTGGAAGAATTTAATTTCCAATGTGACGTCGGCATTCATTTTTTCCAATGCTGGGAATGTTGACAGATTGGTTCGTAAAAATCCAGCCATTTCAACAGCTTTTAAATAAAAATCATTAAAATGTTTTTTATATTGGTCACTTTTCTCTTTTAACCTTTTTTCAACGTCATCCATATTGGATGATATTGCACCTGCATGTCCTGCTGCATCTAATAGCCAAACTAAATGGTGATGAAGTTCATGAAAAACCGGCGGCATTTGATCTGAATTGAAATATTTCAATAATCTTAAATATTCTTCTAATTCGTTCACCATATGATTAATGAATGAAGGTGAAAGATGTATTTTTATTTTACCTACCAGATGTTCTTTAATTAGGCTTAGCTTAAACTCCCGAAATCTTAATGTCTCTTCTTCTGCGATGGCAGTAAGTTGCGAGATCTCTTCCGAATTGGCTTGACCAAGGAGAGCATCAAAAACTTGAATGAATTCAGAGGCAATTTCAATGTTTTCCACTTCAACCGGCGCTAAAGACTCATGGATGAACCTGGCATGGTCTCCTAAGATTTGCAGCCAAAACCGATGCTCGAATCTTGCTGTTTTCTCCAAAAACTCGTTCATTTTCTCTCCCCCATAATTTAAAGCATAAGAAACTCACTTATAATTTGTATTCCTAAACCTACAAACATATTAATATAAATTAAATGGGGCGTAATGAAGCCTAAGCTTGATCCTATACCTTCAGATTACTCACACACCAACAAATTAATGGGGTCTTTGAGTCGCTTTAAAAACGGTCATTTTAATACAAATTTAAACCAACCTTATATTTATATTGATTTAATAGTTCTGGAAGTGGTGAAACTTTTAAATTAAGGTCGGTAGGAGGAAGGTAGATTGTCAAAGGAAATAATGAGTTACATTGACTATTCAATGGAGAAAATTCCAGGGGGCGAAATAGAATTAAGGGACGATAGAATTAAAAGCAAATGGAAAGCTGAAATAAGACCGTTCCTTCTTGCACGTTATCCTGTTACTATGGATTTCTACTATGCCATTACAAATAAATCACCTAATTCTTTTGATCGGGATCTAAAACCTGTTGTGAATATCTCTTGGAATGATGCAATTTCTTTTTGTAATCTGCTTTCACAGAAAGCTGGACTGGGAGAGTGTTATTCTAAAAATGGGGAAAACATTGTTTGTGATTGGGAATCAAGCGGTTTTCGACTTCCTTCAGAAGCGGAGTGGCAATATGCATGTAAAGCCGGGACTCCTGGTTATAGATACGGAGAGCTGAATGAGATTGCCTGGTATAACGAAAATTCAGGGGGCATGATCCATGAAGTAGGAACAAAGGAACGGAATCCATGGGGGCTGCATGATATGTTAGGGAATGTTTGGGAATGGTGCTGGGACTTATATGATGAACAAGTGTACGGCACCTACCGTATTTTTCGAGGGGGGAGCTGGGCTGAGGATGCTAGAGGTTGTGGAGCTTCATGTCGCCGGCGCAGCCATCCGACATTTTGTATAGACGACCTAGGATTCCGTCTTGCCCGGTCTTTTTAACCTTAGCAAACAAGCCATATCCATTCAAAACTCAAAGCTTTATCTTAGTTGTACATCTATTCATATTTATTACCAGTTTCTTGGTAGAATTCCGATGGGAACAAAATAAAAACCTGAAAAATTTTCAGGTTTTTTATAATTTCTTCATTCGGTCCTTAAACTAGAAGGAACTTTGTTAACCATTGATATGACAGCGGAAACCAGCCTTGATCCTGTCTCAAAAAAAGAAATCATTAACTTTTATAATTTAAGGGAATTATTGACGCAATCCGAATGGTTAAAGGCCTTCCAACAAAACGGATTTACAGATTTAAAAATCTTGAAATCAAGTACCGTCTTAGAGGAATTAATGAATTCTTCAGCATCAAATAGATCCATTCAGCCTTTGAATGGATCCTTGGAACGAGTCATGGACGCACATTACCGCCTCATTTTATCTTACGGAAACAGCCTCGGTTATAGAGTATACAGAGCAAGTAAAAAATAGGGCATTCATCATGAATAAGGCAGCTTAATATGTGTCTGGAATCTTGAACACAATGATAAAAACCTGGAACAAGTTCAAGGTTTAAAGGGATGGTCCTATTTAGACGATGATCTGTACACAATTTCGGCCATTCTTCTTTGCGGCATATAAGGCTTGGTCGGCCCGTGGCATCAATGTTTTGATGGAAATGCTTCGGTCACCAGCTTCAATTAATGCAGTAGTCACCCCGAAACTGCAGGTAACGGAAATCATCTCTTCATTAACCACTGCAATACTTTCAGAAACCTTTTCCCTTATCATATCGGCCAACTCATATGCAGCGGGTAAAGCGGTATTCGGCAAACATATGATAAATTCTTCACCGCCATAACGCCCCAACAAATCTCCTTCCCGAATGTTTTCCTTTGCAATATTCGCTACAAGCGTTATAGCCGCATCCCCTGCTTCATGTCCAAAAGTATCATTTACATTTTTGAAATGATCGATATCAAACATGATGACTGAAACATTGCCGCCTTCCATGCTTAGAGCATCAAATAAAATTTCCGATTTTTTGATAAAAAATGTTCTATTCAATATTTGGGTTAATCCGTCCAAGCTGGCAAGTTGCTTCATCTTTTCCAGCATGAGTACTCTTTCAGTTACATCGGCGAAGGTAATGATCTGTCCGATAGACAGGTTGTTTTTGTTGAACACGGGTGAAAAACCAATATGGTAATGTACCATATCACCATTTATGCTGCAATTAAAGTCACTGTCCTGTTTAAGGTCGATTATTCCCCTAAGAAGTTGATTCCCATTTAGCACACTTGTAATCGATTTACCAATGGAATGTTCATCCAACATGGGCAAAAATTTGCGCATTCCACGGTTATAGTCGACAATCAACCCCTGTTGATTTAAAACGATTACTCCCTCTTTCATACTTTCAAAGACGGTTTCCCGAGCGATCGGGGCTACATTGAACATTTGAAAAGTCAAAAGTGCCGCACCATGAAAGATAAACGTGATACTCATGGATACAGGACCAAGATCGATACCATATGAGCTTAGTCCATTTATATAAAAATAATTTGCTATTATAGGAATAAGAAGACCTGCCACCATCATTGATATTTGCATCCTGAATCTGAATGAAGATTTTTTCACCTGTTTTAGCAATATTATTATACTTATCATCACACATAAAAAAAGAAACAGGGAGTGTACGTAAAACCAAGGGCCGCCCACCAGTTTAATAATTGGAAAAGGACTATTGCTTCTCAACTCCATTGATTTGTAATATAAGTGATGAAGGTCATTTGTAAAATGCATGAAAATGGTGATGAACGGTATGATGAAGAGTGCATATTGCCAGACCTTCTTAATTCTCTGACCTACATATTCAATGCACATCAACAAAAGGAATACTGGGATGAATGGTAATGCCAAGTACTCGACCCTTAACCAGAATATGATTTGTTCTAACGATGTACTGGAAAGTTCGAAAGCATAAGAAAAAGTAAAGATGGAAGACAATAATGTCACGAGAATATAGGCTTTTGCTCCAGGTGCATCCTTGATCTTTAACTGTGCAAATAAACACAGAAACAAGCTTGAAGCACCTGCTATTATAAGTACGAGTATGTATAACAATAACTCCCGTGGCAATGCGAATCAACTCCGTTTAACAAAAAAATAGTTTTCCGTATATTATATAGCACTTTATGACTAGGTGACTAGAGTTTATTCAGGGAATTCTGAATTTTAAATCCCTTATTTACTTACACCCCAAACCGCCGAATAAAATAAACATCCAGTTTTACAACATGAAAAACCCTGCTTCATCACCTTGAACGTGAGTGGCAGGGTTGATAATTCAAATAAATGAAGTATTTAGGTACGGATTATACCTTCTCTGTTACTGCTGTGAATCGCTTTAAGAATGAAAGTATTTTTTGGTAGACCGCAATTTCATTTTCTTTTTTGGAAAATCCATGTCCCTCATCTTCCAGAAGCATATAATCGACATCTCTTCCTTTACCCTTCAAGGCTTGAACGATTTGATCTGATTCCTCTTTGACGACACGGGGATCGTTTGCTCCTTGAATGACGAGCATTGGCTTTATCATCGATTCTAAATAGGTGATAGGCGAATACTCGATTAGTTTTTCTTTATCTTTTTCCGGATTTCCTACCCACTGATCCATGATTGCCTTCCAGTCTTCTGGAACGGAATTGATAAATGAGAAGAGGTTGGATGGACCGAAAATATCGACAACTGCCTTAAAATAATCTGCATGTCTTCCGTGGAGCAGAAGTGCCATATACCCTCCGAAGCTTCCCCCCATCAATAAGATGTTACCTTTTTGTGCATGTCCTTGGTCTATTAGCCAATCAAGGCCGGCTACATTATCAAGTCGTGGCCCATTTCCCCAATCTCCCTCTACCATTTTCGTGAATTCCAAACCATAACCAGTGGAACCGCGGAAGTTTGGCGCAAAAATACTGTAACCGTGATTCAGGAAAAATTGAAATGAAGCTCTGAAGGACTTCCGTTCTGCCGCTTGAGGTCCTCCATGAGGCCAAAAAATGATTTCACCATTGTCATTTTCCTTTTTTGCCCTAAAAAATAACGACTCGATCTCCAGGCCATCAAAGGAAGTGTATGTAATGATGTCGGGTTCAACCAATGCATCAGAATCGACGCCAGGAACAGTATATTTAGTTAATGATACCCACTTATCACCTGTATTTTTATAGATATTATGAGGTTTTGTTGCGCCCATGCCAAATAAGTAAAGCGTGCCTGATGCAGCAACCTCAAGCTTATTAATGACGCTGCATGGTACGGGGATGTTTCTCCAATTTTCATTTTGCAGATTGAATTCATATAATTGATCCTCTACACCCTTTTGGCTGGTTATATATAAAAGTTGATTCTCTTTACTATAATTAATGGCAGTAAAACTCTCATTCTCCAATTCTTTAATTTTACAGAATTTATTTGTTTCAAGGTTGTATGAAGCCATATAGGTAAAGTCCGAATCATAATCAGTCAATAAATATATCATCGAATCTGAAACAAAAACACCATCACTCACTGTGTGCTGTTTCTCAGTGGGCGGAGTGAGCAGGATATCTTCGTTCCCATTTTTTGCATAGAGTAGGGTATTTGTATTGGAAAAGTGTTTATAGTAAAGTAAGGTTTCTTCATCAGGGCTAAAGCCAAATAAATAGGTCGCTGCATCCTTCCCCTCCAATACCAGCTTTTCCTGTCCTGATTCTAAATCTAAACAATAGGCATTTAGAAAGGAAGCATTTCCTCTGGATGTCGTGTAATAGAGCTTTTTACTGTCATTCGATAATTTCGGCATGAAATTACGTGTTTCATGATGAACGATTCCCTTCATTGTCCCGCCATTCAAAGGAACCCCGTAAAACTGGGTATTTTCATTACCGTCTTGATCGAAACCAGCAATTATGAACCGGCTCTTCTTATCATATATCAGTGCTTGGCAGCTTTGATCAATGGATGTAAGCGGATAAGGAAAGGAGTTTGGCAAATCCATTCCCCATAAATTATACTTGCCGCTCAAATTGGTACTGAAAACCAGATGTTTTTCATCTGGACTTACGGCAAAATCAGCAATGGAAAAAGTTCGTAAAAATTGTTCAACATCAGATTTTGGAAAAGTGATCATTTTGGCAGCCCCTCACATTTATAATATAAAGAAAAATCTGTAGTTAATTATACCATATTTTTCCTTGGTGGTATAAGTAAACTGTCTATGGAAGCAGAGGATTCTAGTTTGCTATTCTAGTAAAAAAACTTATGTAACTATGCCTCTATTTTGGAAAAACGATTATTCAGCGTTTTGTCATCCGATATAATGATGTTAAAAGCAAGTTTAAATACGAAAAAAGCTTAAGAGTATTGGGCTCTTAAGCTTTTTAAGCATCAATCGATATATCTTCTTGCTCCGGCATATTCCTCCCCGTATCCCGATGTTTTTATTTCATCTATCCTTACATGTGTTGAGCTGTTAGGCGAATGGATCATTTTGCCGTCACCAATATACATTCCGACATGATGGACCCTCCCTTTCCCTTTTTCATAGGCAAAAAATAGTAAGTCACCTGGTTGAAGATTTTCTTGTTCTACCTTTTTGCCATGTTGCGCCTGAACGGAAGAGTCCCTTGGGATCGTTATTCCATTAGCATGGTACATTGTATAGGTAAATCCCGAACAGTCAAATCCAAAACCGGACATTCCAGCCCATAGGTAAGGAAGCCCTAAAAATCCTTTTCCTGATTCAACGATGTCATTTCCGGTTGGAGCAGCTATTTGTTTGTCATTTTGATAGACTGATACGTCCTGCTTTTCTATCCATTTTGCTCCATTACTCGGTGTCATCACCTTCACTTTATCTTTTTTCACCTGCAATAACGGGAGGCGGGTATCGAAGCTGACCTCCATGAATTTGGACCGAAGTTTCGAATCCGAATAAAGCCAAGTCTTTGGGGCATTTACAAGGGCATATCCTCGTTTAAATTGCTTCTCAAAAGAATTTCCGTCTTTTAATTGTGCCTTTGGCATCCATCCTGGATAACCAATATCATTGCGAGGCGTTGGTTGATTGGCAACGGCTACTTTCACCCATTCACCCCGTTCTTCTAAAATCGTCACTTTAGAACCGTATACTGCTTGTGTTTCCAGGTTACCAACAAGCCATAGCTTGTCTTCATATTTCATCGAGCCGATCCATGCATTCATATCAACGGGATTCGATGCAGAAGGAGCATCGATTTCCCTTAGTAATCCCGGCTCAGTCCAAAGAGTGGCCACGCTTACATCAACATAGGCAATTCTCTCCTTCTCTCTTGAACTAGCTTCATTAGGACTGAATACTAAAATACCAATAGCAAATAAAGACAGCACAAAAACGGTTAACCTTTTCAAAATAATCACCCTTTCGAATTTGTTTTTATTGAGAAAAAGAGGATTTCCTCTTGACTCCCAGTCCAGGTTTATCGGAAATTAGAAGTTGATCTTTCATAAATTGAATGCCTACATATGGCTCATTCTTAATCCATAATGGGGCATCTAAATCAATCTTCGTTATATTTGGGTGGGCGGTTGCCAGATGAGCCGCGGCCGCTACACTCACGGATGATTCCATCATACTCCCGATCATGCATTCCACCCCGGCTGCTTCTGCCATATCGGCAATTTGGAGTGCACGTCTAATTCCGCCTGTTTTCATTAATTTGATATTAAGGAGATCAACAGCATGTTCATTAAGGAGTTTCATGGCGTCACGAGGTGAAAACAAACTTTCATCGGCCATGATCGGCACTTGGACAGACCTCTTTATTTCTTTCAACCCTTCGATATCATGGGCTTTGACGGGTTGTTCCACTAAATCAACATTCAGCTTTCTTTCTTCGAGTTCATGAATAATGGAAATCGCTTGTTTTGTTGTCCACCCTTGATTTCCATCAATCCTGATCATAACCTGGTCGCCAACAGCAGCACGAATGCAGGCAACCCGCTCCACATCACTCTCCCAATCTTTCCCCAGTTTTATCTTCATCGTAGAAAACCCGCCATCAATGAGGGACAATGCCGCCTTTGCCATTTCTTCGGGTTCTCCAACGCTGATTGTCATATCATTTTTAAGGACGTTCGATTTACCGCCAAGATATTGATATAAAGGGAGTTGCCATCGTTTGCTGACTGCGTCGTACATAGCGATTTCAACAGCCGCTTTTGCACTTGTGTTACCTACACAGGATCGTTGGATAAGCTGAGACAATGCATTGATATTCTCGATGTCGTGCCCAATTAGATGTGGTGTGATCACTTCTTCAATGACCGTCATGATTCCTTTTGTAGAGTCACCTGTGATGGCAACCGTAGGGGCTGCAGCCCCCAAACCTTCCGTCCCATCCTCCAACTTTACGGAAACCATGATATTTTCAATTTCCATTGCTGTACGTAATGCAGTCTTGAATGGCTTGACAAGCGGCAAGGTTTCCACTGATACTTGTAATCTTTCTATCTTCATATTAACAACCCTTCCTTAAAAGCTTGAGAGTATATATGATGTAAGAATTCCAAAATAGGTGCCCAGAAGACTGCCCAGTACAGCCATCAATATCCCGACCGGTATTAGCGCCCGGTTGAAAGAACCTGCCAATATAGGAGCTGATGCCACACCCCCTATATTGGCCAATGAGGCAACTCCCATTGTAAATAGATCCAATTTAAAGATCTTGGCCAAAATGACCATGATCAATCCATGAAAGAATAGAATCATAAATCCGGATAAAATATATACAGGTGCTTGAAACAGCTGTGAAAAATCGGCATGGGAAGCAATTAATCCAATGACTATATAAAGCATGACTTTGGAAATTTCCATAGAACCGGCAATACGTCCAACCTTTGTGACAGCCAGAATTAAACCTAAGGTAGAAGCGATGATGATCGTCCAAGTGGTTCCATTCACAGCGGCACCGAGTACCGGCAGTCTCTCCCCAATTTTTGTTGCCCCTGCTGAAACAATTAATGCCAGCGCCAAGAAACCGATCAATTCCACGAATCCAAATTCCGCGTTGGCGGTTTCACCGGCTTCAAGCTCGGAAGTCATTTGATCAATGAAAGATGTATCCGCTTTAGTCCAAATGTTGAATTTTCCAGCAAGAGGCACCAGCCAAAACAAGAACATGACCCAAATGGAATAATTGACTGTATCCATGATCAACGCATAGCCAAAAATATTTTCAGGCACATCGAGTATGCCTTGCAAGATCACCATATTGGCAGATCCCCCTGTCCAGCTTGCGCTCAAAGCCGAGAATGCCTTCCAAGTTCCTTCCGCATAAAAGCCATTCATTAAAACGTAAGTAAGTGTGAACCCTCCAATAATGCTGAATGAAGCTGCAAAAAATGTTAACAGCATCTTTGGGCCAAGTCTGATTATTTTCCGCATATCGCATTGCAAAAGCATCAGCATCAACATGGCTGGCAGCAGGAGTCCTCGTATGGTGCTATATGCACTTTCGACTGACTCACTATCTGAAAAGACCCCAAATGTTTTCATCAGAGCCGCTCCAATATAAATAAGGACAATCCCAGGAACATACTTGAAGAACTTTCCTCCAATCTTTTTTTCCGCTACGGCAATCACGGCAGTAAATGCCAATAAAAAACAGACAAACATCACACCATCTTGAATCATATTCCATACCTCCTTATATTTAGGGATTTAGGGGATTTCATGATAATAAAATCTATTCAAACCCGCCAATGAAGTCTTCATGGCCCTACATAAAAAAATCCAGCTGCCAAAGAGCGCCTACACACTCTTTAACAGCTGGATTTCAATTGCGATTGACAAAAGAAGCAGCTATAACTTATAAAGTTGCTGATATTTAATGCTGGCATTTCTTAGGGCGACGGTCAGTGCTTTCTGAGATGAACCAAAGTACCGTTGCTCAATTTCTTTCTCCAATTCATCGGGCCTAAGAATGGATTTACCAACTAACATGGAATGAATGAAGCGTGATGTAATCGATATCGTGGTCGAGCATTCCGCATCCACTATTTCATGCGTTTCTCGATCAATGACGAACCCGATAAAAAAGCAGTTGAATTGCTGTGTAATTGGATTATTGGACGCCGCCTTCGATTCGCCGACTATATATACTGTATTCTGCTGAAACATACTTATTGTGCCTCCTGCCATTACAGACATCATAACAGGTATAAATAGGGTGACTATCTATATTATTACAATATGAAATGGTTACATATATTCTAATATATATAGCCAGCATTTGACAATATATTTTGTATATTAAGTCAATTACCGATTCCTGCGCAATAGGGTCATGATTCGACTTCCCCCGCACTTTATTCGGCCGTTCATGGATTAATTCGGCCTTCACAATCATTATTCGGGCTATGGTTCGGGATCCAACAGATCATTTCAGCCCTTCATACGGCTTATATTTCGCATACAACTCTTTTCGGCGATTGCGATCCTCGAAAGTGGTTGCTGCACCACTTTTTCGATTCTCATAAAGCTCGTCCATATCGACTGTACCGGTTATGATCGTATGTTCATTCATTACCGCCTCGGCTACTATTCCATTTGCTGGCCAAGCGCTATCACAGGGGCTAAGAATACTGGCGCTGCCATACCCGTTCGGCAGGGGTGCCCCTGGTTCTCCAACAGTGGGGCAATGAACAAAATATACCTGATTCTCGATTGCACGCGCATGAGCGCAATGGCGAACTCGCCAAAAACCAGCCTCTGTAAATGTGTATGATGGGCAAAAAATGATGTCGGCCCCATTCACTGATAAAATCCTTGAAATTTCAGGTATCTCCGCTTCATAACATACCGCTATCCCTATCTTAACCGGACCCACGGAATAAACTTCCAAATCATCACCTTCAGAAGTATGCCAATTTGCTTCAGCGGGAAAGATATGAGTTTTTTTATGCTCACCGACTGATCCGTCTTTATCAAAAATGTATGCAATATTGAAGTATTCCTTTTCGCGTCGTTCCAGATGCGTGCCGGCAATGATGACCTGTTTTCTTTTTCTTGAGAGTGACCTGAAAAGATCTTTGTATTGATTGGTATATTCATCAATCCTGGTAAGGGACGAAGCATCCTGTTCTCCAAAGGCCGCTGATAACCCTATGGTTAACAGTTCAGGAAAAATGATATAATCCGAGTTTTCGGGAACTTGGGTAATCAACTCTTCTACTTGTTCCTGAAATTCATTGAAGGTTGACACCTTTTCTACACGAAATTGACAAGCCGTTATTTTAATTTTCACAAAAGCCCTCCCAAATCATGCTTTTATCCGTACTTCGATTAGTCTTGTTTAAAAGAAATCAGGATATCTTATCCAGATCATTCATTTCGGTCTGTTGCATAGAGATATGTTTAGTCAGTGCACTTACAATGAATGTTACTAGTATATTAATCAATAAAGCTATGACGCCTGTACTGATATCATTAATTACATGTGGGGTATCCGGCAGGAATGTAGCAACCTTCACATCTGCAATTGTCGCATATAAAACAATCAGGACGCCTGCCAATATTCCTGCCATTGCACCATACTTATTGATAATATTTGTTTTTGGCAAGCTGCAAAACAAGGAAGGTGCCAGTTGGGTAATTAAACTGTATGACATGATATTCAAGATGGCCAAAGCCTCGCCGCCCGTTACCGTTACAATTAAAGCAATGATTGAGATACCAATAATAATGATTCTTGAGACAATCAATTGATGTGTTTCAGTTGCAGCGGGAACCAGAACTTTATAAAAGCTATTTGTCAGACCTACCGATGCAGCCATTAGCATGACTGAAGCCGGTACAAGTGCCGTCAATAAACCTGCAGCTCCGATAACCCCAATCACCCATGGATCGAATGTTTGGATCGCCAGCCTTAAAAGTGAGAGATCCCCATCAGCTCCTTGCAAACCCGGGATTTCCATGATGGCTGTAAACCCAATGAAAAAAACGAAAAGCAATAACAATGTGTATAACGGTAAAGCAATCGCATTTTTGCGAAGGGTTCTTTCTCCATTAGACGATAAAACGACCATGAATGTTTGTGGCAGCAAATAAAATCCTAGTGCATTCAGCAAAACGGTGGACACAAACCAGGACTGACTCAATCCCTGATCTGCCAAAACCAACATTTCCGGTTTAGCAGCCTGCACGGTCTCGAACATTGGCTGTATGCCTCCGAAATAATGAAATGGAATGTAAATCCCTAAAAAGATAACGACAACCAAAATCATGAAATCTTTCAGTATGGCTGTCCATGCTGAACCATGAATGCCTGAGATCATCACATAGGTAGTTACAACTACAGCACCGATGACACTTGCAGCAACTGGTGAAATTGCTCCGTAAGACGCTTCGGAAACAATGATACCTAATCCTTTGAGCTGTATGACTATGTACGGCACGAGGGCTAAGCTTCCCAACACAGCAACGATCATTCCCATTGACCTGCTTTTATATTTAGCCGCAAAATACTCTGGCTGAGAGATAATGGAATGACGTTTTGAATATCTCCATATTTTAGGAACGAGCCAATATGATAGGACGTAGGCTAAGAATATATAGGCGGGAACATAATAAGCAGCGGCACCTTTCGAGTAAGCCCACCCACTTCCGCCCAGGAATGTAAAAGTTGTATAAATTTCACCTGCTATCAGCAGAAAAATGAAGAATGTACCGAAGCCCCTGCCTCCTACGGCAAATTGCTCCATGTCCATATCCTTTCCTTTTCTTGCTTTTATCCCTAAATAAAGTGCTAGAACCAAGAAGATGGAAATGATGAGTAATGAGATATTCATTCAGAATCACTCCCTTTATTATCAGGATCGAACTTATAGACAATCATTAAGATAATCGATGCCATCACCATCCAAAATGCAACCCAAAATAACAAAAAAGGCATCCCCAATATGTACGGTTCTATTTTATTTGCGTAGGGCAATAAACCTAAAAACCCTATAAACGGAACAAAAAGCAATAGCTTAATAGCATCCAAATTATACCCTCCCCCATTTAGGTTCCTTACACGGATGCATCACCATTAGTCAAGCTGACTTTCATACTGAACTGATGGTTTGAAGCACCCTTTGTTTACTTTCATTACCTGCTTACAATCGACCATATTTTCGTCTTAAGATGACTGGATGGCCAGGACCGTTTCCAGTATTACATTGACGCCTTTTTCACAATCTTCCCAACTAGTAAGTTCCTCTTCACAATGACTTTTACCGTTGATGCTTGGAACGAAAACCATGGCAGTAGGTATATAACTAGCTATAAACTGTGCATCATGTCCTGCACCGCTTACCATTCTTTTATAGGGTAGGTCTAGATAATTGGTCGATTGCTCAAGCAAATTGCAAATGGATTTGTCGAACCAAACGGTATCCCTGTCCCACAATTTTTTCGCTTGGATGTCGCAGCCGTCTTCTGAACCTGTAGTTATAAGGCTTTTAATGACTTCCTCCACCTTTTCGATGACTTTGGAATCCTTATGTCTTGCCTCTAGCGAAAAAACCACTTTATTAGGGATCACCGTATGGATATTGGGAAACACATTCACCCTGCCCATCGTGAAAACCAAATCGTCATCAAGCATGCCTAGCTTCTGACGAGCCTCCATAATCAAGCTATTCGCAGTGAAGAAAGCATCTTTTCTCATATTCATTGGGGTGGTTCCTGCATGATCGGATTCGCCTGTAACTTCTATCTCATAGCACACCATACCAAGGACACATTCAACGACACCGATCGTGAGAGATTCACGTTCAAGAATGGGCCCTTGTTCAATATGCAACTCTAGAAATGCAGTCGCTTCTTTTAAACGAGACTCTATATCCCCTGCATATCCAATGGCATTCAAAGCACTCTTGAAAGTGGTTCCTTCACTATCCGTCTTTTGCAGCATGATGGATTTTTCGAATTTACCTGAAAGAACTCCCGACGACATCATGGAAGGCTCGAATCTGGCTCCCTCTTCGTTCGTAAAATTGACGATCATTACCGGAATTTTAGGTTGGATATTATTTTCGACCAGAGTCCGAACGACTTCCAAGCCAGCAGCTACACCCAAGATACCATCAAACCGACCGCCTTTTTTTACTGTATCCATATGTGATCCCATTACAATAGGAGGTTTATTTTCAAGTCCCGCCAAAGTAGCGTAAATATTCCCCATATCATCAACCTTAATTGTCATACCCAATTCTTTACAGCAAGCGCAAAAGTAATCACGGACTAATCGATCTTCTTCGGAAAGGGATAGCCTTGTGACTCCGTTGTTTTCTGTTCGTCCAAAATCAGCAAATTTCTCAAGCGTTCGACTCAGCCTCTCACCATTAATTAATAATTTTTGCTTTTTCATAGCGTATATCCCCCTTTTTTAATAACTTGCTAAATCCCACTTACGTTCGCTTAAGCCAAAAAAATGAAAGTGAAGGTCTTGTTGTTTTAGAGTAGTTACGCTAGATTATATTTCTACCAATGTTTCCCTATGATAAAGAATCTCCCCATTCAGAATCGTTGATTCAACTTTCAAATCCTTGATATTTTGGGAATCCACTTTCAATATACTATCATTCAATACTACTAGATCGGCCAGCTTACCTGCCTCCAGGCTGCCTTTGACATCTTCATCGAAACTCGCAAACGCGCCATTCCAAGTGTATAGTTTAATGGCTTCCAATACGCTAATCGATTGAACCGTACCTATTTTCGTACCTGACCTGCTTGTTCTATTAACTGCAACGTGTATGCCTAATAAAGGGTCGTGATCAGTAACCGGAGCATCGGAACCGCCTGCGGCCAAGATTCCATTATCAATAAAATCACGGGCGGCGTACATGTGGTTGACCCTATTACCGTAATGTTCAATATATATATCACCGAATTCATAAGGAAATGGGGGGTTGGGGATTGGGATGATTTCAAGTTCTTTCATCCTCATTTGTAAATCTGGAGAAGATATTCCGGCATGCTCGATCCTATGTCTATGATCTTTTCTTGGCGATTCATTCAAAGCCTTTTCCACGCAATTTAAATACATCTCTATCGCTTTGTCTCCTTGGGCATGGACTGTGATCTGATAGCCTTTTTTATGTGCTTGACCTAATACTTGATAGATTTCCTCTTCTTTATAATAAAGAATTCCGGAATAACCTGGATCACTCGAATAGGGCTTACGGGTAGCAATTGTCGGTCCGGTACTGCTGCCATCCGTAAACAATTTAGCTGGTCCGATTTTGAATCTTTCGTCCCCAGTTCCGGTTATGACTCCCGAATCCACCATTTTATTTACAAATTCATGGGAATTATTCAATGAACCGACCATCGCATAGATTCGGACACGAATATCCTTATTTTTTATGGCCTGCTGCATTAAACGGAAACTTTCAGGACCATGGGCACCTGCTTCATGAATGCTTGTTATGCCTGCTGCTATGAAATGCTCAGATGCTATTTTCACTGCTTTCAACAGTTCACTCTCAGAATAACTTGCTCTGTCGGCCATTATCATATTTGCTGTTTCAATGAGTTTGCCTGTAATTCTTCCCTTCCTATCCTTTTCTATGATCCCTCCAGTTGGATTCTCTGAGTTCTCATCTATTCCGGCAATCTCTAACGCCCTGCTATTCACCACACTAATATGGCTGCATGTACGGGTTACAATAATGGGATGGTCCGTTGAAATAGCATCCAATTCCGCTATTGTAGGATAACGTTTTTCTTTCACAGCAGTCTCATTGAAGCCCCAGGCACGAATCCATTCACCTTTAGGGATTGTCGAAGCTTGCTTCTTCAGATCGACTAACAGATCTTCTACCGATTTGATATGCTCAGCTTTACAACTTACTGCCAATTGATTGACACCGTACAATATAAGATGAATATGAGAATCTATAAATCCAGGTAGTAATGACTTTCCCTGCAAATCAATCACATTTGTTTCATCACCGATAAATACCTTGATTTCCTGATTCGTTCCGACTGCCAAGATACGATCACCTTTAATAGCAAGGGCTTCTGCTACTTCATTTTTTTGATTTACGGTTATGACCTCGCCATTTATGAACACAATATCTGCTTTCAAACAACACACCCCTTCCTTATTGGTCATACTCATTACCACTTCATCATCATTTACTGCCTTCCACTTTCACATATCGGAATATTCTGTTTTTAATAGATTCATTATATCCACACCAGTTAGTGAAATCATTAGACAAATAGTCAAAAATTCAATTGTTTTTTTATACCTTTTATATAATTATGTCTTATTTCCAATGGTTTGCTGGCCCAGTCGCCTAAAGGACAAAAAAAAGGATAGATAGCTGCTGATATGCCTATCTATCCCTCCATTTTTCAATTTACAACCCATTCAATCTCCCGATAATGCCAATGGTCAAATACTGTTTGTTAGCATTAAAATCCCATGTCCAGTATCGAAGGCTTAATTCACTTTTTTCCACTTTTTCAATAAACGTTTTTACCCCTATCAATGCTGCCCCGTATCCCACGTTCGAGGCCAATGCAAAGATGGCATTCAGCCCTTCATTAATGGTATCCATATACTCAGGTTCGATTTTTAAGATATCAGACCATGTAATACAGAATCCTTTTTGCTTGGCACATTTAGATATAGAGTGATTCATTGTACGAACGATTTCATCCCTTAAATCTAAAATTCCATTTTTCAGCTCTTCTGCGTCTTTATTCTGATAGTGGTTTGCATGATCAGAAAGCAGTTCCTTGGCCCAATTATAAAATAGTTGGGTATAAATGGCGGAAGTTGCCACGATATCAAAATCATTATAATAATTAGCAAAAACCCTTTCAGAAAGCTGACCTAACCGATTCTCGGTATCCTTTAAATATTGAATAATTCCCTTTGCCGTTTCACCACGATTCAGCATGGAAGATAGGTGGCGATCAAAATCCACTTTATCGAGGCCTGTTACATCGATTGCAACAAGTTGAATTTTCTCACGGGTACGTTCAGGCAAATTCGCCGTACCCTTTTCCATACTTTCCATATCAATATCAAATAGATATATGGAGTTGCACTTAGTTGCCAGATATTCTAAATCCAAATCATCGCAATTGCCTGCACCAACGATAGCCACTTTATCAACGAACGCTTTTTTCGAAAATACGGCATCGAATAAACCTGTAACTTGTAGACGATGCTGTTTCCAACGCAACTTTCTGTATTCATCCCGATTATGATTCATTTTTCTTTGATAGGTTTCCAAGTTGATCTCCCCCTTTGGGTATTAACCATTTAAATATTGTAACAAAGTATCCCGATATTTTGGAGGTAAGGTAATTTAGATTTCGCATAGTAAAATAAGCGGTAAAAATGTTAGAATAATATGGGAATTATTGAGAAATAGCAGAGATAACAGGAGGGTGTTCCTTGAGTAAAACAAAAAAGATTTTACTGGCTTTACTAGGTGTTTTTTTAATCATCTTGTCCGGTGTGATGCTTCTTATGTTTTCATTCACACAAAGTATGAAAGCAGATCCTGATGAAGAAAAGAAAGTCCGGGATCAAGCTGAACGATATTTAGAGAAAACTTTTGATGAAGGAACCGAAATATATGATGTCTTATACGATAATATGGGAAACTGGGGCCATTTTGAATACGCAGCTAAAGTGAAACTTGAAAAATATGGGACTCAATTTCTAGTTTTCTTCAATGATGAAACAGGGGAAATGGAGGATACATTCCTATCTGAAAAATGGCAAGATGATGCAGAAAAAGAAATCCGGCCTTATGTTGAAAAAGAACTAGGTGACGTGTTGATATCCAAGGAACTGGGAGATATTACAGAGAATGAAGATTGGGAGGAGATTCAAGAAGAAATAGGCGATTATAATCAATTACTCTTGGTGTTTGATGAGGGTGTCGGGAAAGAATTGAAGATTGATCCGAATATACCGGCCAGCTATAAAGATTATGATGTTTCCCCAACCATACGGATTACCCTTTCACGTAAGAAACAGGACGCAGATGAAGACCGTTTTACCGCAGTCATCAATGCCTTAAAAAACGATAGAGTCCTTAAACATGGAAACATGATTGTAGAATATATCAGTACTAATGGTGTGCCGCTTGAAGATGAGGAATGGAGTGAAAAATTTTAAAACAATCATATAGTTTAACAGTAAGGTAAAGAGCAGCAATCCAGCCTGCCGCTCTTTATCCTGTTTTGTTTAATGGAAAACAAACCCTTCCATATGACTTTTAGCCCTGTCAAATTATCCAATTTTTTGGTCGGAAATATTTTTGATTCTTCTGATCGTCTTTTTTTTCATGCTATTTGCCGCTAGTACACAAACCATACTGAAGATGAATAAACAAAGAAAGAAGATCCATGCTGCACGGTAACTTTCTGTCAAATCATAGATTACACCCGAAACGATCACACCCAATGAGCCTGCCGCCACAAAAAAAACTTGCACTATGCCAAAGATGGAGCCGAAGTCCTTCTTTCCAAAGATATCATTTGTCATGAAGGGAGGCCCAAGAGTGGATATCACAATGCTAAAGCCAAAGGCGATGGCGAATAAGAATGCGAATGCCTGTGTCTTCGCTAACAATAGCGCTGCCATAGCAATCGTCATGCAGGCGCCTACATAAATGGCGCCGCCTGCCGTACCGTACTTATCCAAAACAGCTCCTAAAATCAATTTCCCAACCGTATTTGCCAAAGATAGTATTCCAAAAATGGTGCCAGCAAATATGGCTGGATGCCCTATATCGATCAAGTATGCCGGGATATGCATTTGCACCCCGCCAGCGACTAATGCAAAACAAACGATTCCAAGTACGAAAATCCAAAACATTGCTGTCTTCTTTGCTTCCCCCATCGTTAAGCCATTCTGTTCAGATTCCACATTAGTTTCGGCCATTTCCATTTTGTCAGAGCCCAATGGAACAAGGCCCTTTTCTGCGGGACTTTTCTTTGCAAATAGAAGAACCAAGGGTAATGTTAAGACAATTATCAGTATCCCTGCTATTACGTAGGCCGTTCTCCAACCATAATTTGAGATTAATTTTGTAATGATCGGACTGAGTACCGCTGCCCCAATTCCAGATCCCGCAAATGCCAAACCCATGGCCTTCCCTTTTTTCTCATAAAACCAATTGGTTAACATGATTGATATGGGAATATTGGAAAAGCCTGCAACACAGATGCCAATTACAAAGCCAATGATACTAAAATATACAGCTGAGTTTGCAAGCGAGTATGACATGAATCCTGCTCCGGCCATTACTACGCAAATTGACATGATCAATTTCATATTCCCTTTAGTGAGTAATTTACCCATGATCGGAGAAGCAACGGCCACTCCAAGGCCAGCAATGGAAAGTGCAATGGAAAAAGTGGTTCTGCTTATTCCTAAATCCTCTGTAACCGGGACCATGAACAAACTGTGCAGGGAATTTATTATCGAGAAACCGGCGAACATGATGAAAAAGCCACACAACACTACATACCATCCATAAAAAATGCCTTTAGAATCTTGTGCCATTTACAGAACCCCCAGTCCACTATTTACAGCAAATTCCCTGCTAATCTCATAAGAAATCATCCTATTTCCATATAAACGGTCTTTTCACGGGTATATTCAAGAATGGTATCCGTTCCAAATCCACTGCTTTTTTGGCCTCCAAATGGGAGTTCAGGCCCCACCCTGCGAAACAAGTTCACCCACACATTACCCGATTCCAGTTTGCGGACCATACGGTGTGCCCGATCCAAATTCGAAGTCCATACTCCAGCTCCTAAACCAAAATCACTGTCATTGGCTATGGTAATGGCTTCCTCTTCCGTATCAAAGGGGATAACGGTCGCTACCGGACCGAAGATTTCTTCTTGACAGATACGGAGAGAATTACTATTGACCTTGATCAATGTTGGCTCAACCCAATAGCCGTCAGCTAATTTGGGTTCATCAGGTAATAGGCTTACACCTCCATGACGGCCACCGATGATGATTTCCCCTCCTTCCTTTTGGCCTAATTCTATATATGAGAGGACTTTTTCATATTGAGCAGCGTTAGCGATCGGTCCCATTGAAATGGCTGGATTCATTGGATCACCCAGTTGAATTTGCTGTTCCATCACTTCTTTCATCCTAATGATCATTTCATCGAATATGGACCTTTGAATTAGAATCCTCGATCCGCCTACACATAGTTGGCCTGCGTTGCCGCTAAATATCCCAAAGTTTGTCACCCCTTGTGCTGCTTTTTCAAGGTTTGCATCCGCAAAGACTATGTTTGGCGATTTCCCGCCAAGTTCCAAAATCATGGGCTTAGGATTTCGTGCGGTCGATTGTGCTATCGCCCTTGCCGTTCCTCCAGAACCGGTCAGACTGATTTTGTTCACATCTGGATGGCTTACTAGAGTATCTCCCACTTCCGCTCCAGTTCCTGATACGACATTGAGGATTCCTGGCGGGAGGATTTCATTAATCAGGTCTCCGTATCGTAATGAAGCGACAGAAGCCAATTCAGATGGTTTGATAATGACAGCATTTCCTGCCGCAATCGCATAAGCCGCTTTAATGGTAAAAGTGAAAAGCGGTGAGTTCCATGGAAGGATTCCTACTACTACCCCTAGAGGTTCCCTCAATGAATAACCTACACTTGAAGGTCCCAATTGGACGGTATCTCCCTTACTTCCAATAGCTGTAGCACCTGCTGCATCATACCAAAGGCTTGCTAAACTGGGAATGAGGCCGTGGCTCGTTTCCCAGATCACCCAACCATTGTCTCTCGATTCCAACTCAGCTAGCTCTTCACCATGCTTTACGACCAAGTCACCTATTTTCCTCAGGTAAGCAGCCCGGTCCATAGCTGGTCTCGAAGACCAATCGGCAAAAGCGCTCCGGGCTGCTTCTACCGCCGCTTCAGCATCTTGAGCCATACTGCAAGGAATGGTTGCCCAAACCCTGCCTGTTGACGGATCGTAGCTCTCAATCCGCTTCCCGGAAGAAGCGGGAACCAGATCGCCATTAATCATATTCTTGTACTCTTTCACTTTATATGAAATTTCCAACCTTCATCTCCACCCTTCGGCTTAGTAAGACATGAATGTAACCCCTTCTGCTTTTCTACCAACCTAATGCCGTAGCGGCCTGTTTGTAATATTGTTCAGTGCTTCCTAAATAATTCTCATAGAACCTTGCACGCTTAACAAAAAGGTGACAATCAATTTCCTCTGTAAACCCGATTCCACCATGAATTTGAATATTGTCTGACGAAATACGTATGAATGCTTTCGTGGCAAATATTCGTGCACAGGATATGGCTTGAACTCGATCTTCTGCACCGCTTTCCAATGCCCAGTTAGCATAATAAGCTAAAGATCTGGCTGTTTCGAGATCCATTTTCATATCGACGATCCTATGTTTAATCGCTTGGAATCTCCCTATCGGCTGACCAAACTGTTCACGAATCTTCGCATACTCTGCTGCCATTTCCACCACTTTCTCCATACACCCGACTATTACTGCCGAGAGAGCCGCATTGAAAGAGAGTAATCCTTCTTGGATGGCATCCCACCCTTGATGCATCGATCCAAGTACCTGATCCATTGGAATTTCAACATCATTGAAGGCCAATGCTGCCAATTGTCGGGTTTCGTCAATGTTTTTCTGGCTTTCAAGCGTCAAATTCGTTTCATTTCGATCGACGATAAGTAATGTAATCCCTTCATTTCGGTTACCTTTGCCTGTGCGGACTAACACTATATAATGATCAGCCAACTCAGCATCGGGAACCATTGTTTTCACTCCGCTTAATATCAACTGACCGTTTAGGGATTTTGCCTCCAGGTTGATACCAGAAGGACCGTAACTCCCACCTGGTTCTAACCAAGCTAGCGAGAATGTTTTTGTACCAGCCGAAATTTCTGCTAAATACCTACCTTTTTGTTCTTCAGTACCGAATTTCTCTAATAATGGCACAGCTAGTGCATTGGTTTCTAAGTATAAACCCGGGAATAAAGAACGGCCGGTTTCTTCAAGTACAGGTATTAAATCAAGGTGACCTAAGCCCATTCCCCCGTAATCTTCCGATATATTAATGCTTGTACATCCTAATTCGGCAAGCCCCGAAAATAAGGCCCTTAGAGATCCAGTTTCACCCTCTATGTATGCACGGGCCGTTTTTGTTTGCCCGGCACCATCTAAATATTTCCGGACATATCCGCGGAACATTTCTTGTTCTTGATTTAAAGAAAAATCCACCTTCATTCCCCCTTTTCAACTTAACGCCCCATATCTTTTGGTAGACCTAGAATTCTTTCCCCAATAGTGTTCTTTTGAATTTCGCTCGTTCCACCTCCAATTGTTTGTCCAAAAGAATAAAGATAATTATCCTGCCAATATGAGTTGGAGGTGATTGCATCTTCTTTCCACAGAATACCCTTATGTCCTTGTAATGAAATGGATTGGGACAACAGCTCTTTAGTAAGTTCACTTACCATCAATTTATCCATCGAACCTTCTGCACCAGGATGACCATTTTTTAATGTCTTAGTTAAATTACGATAATAGTTCAAAAGTGAACCGCGTGAGCGAGTATATAAATCTACCATTGTATGACGAACAAGCGGATTGTCCATCAATGGCTCTTCATCTTCCTTCAATTCTTTAGCTAACCCTACAAGTTCATTAAATTGTTGCTCCAATGTAAAAACTTGTGCTCCGATTCCCGTTCTTTCATGCATAAGCAATGCAATCGTAACTTTCCAGCCTTCATCTACCTCCCCAACTATTTCAGCATCGTATGCAATCGCATCATTCAGATAGACTTCATTAAAATCATGCTGACCATCCATTTGAATGATGGGCCTTGTTTCCACCCCCGGCTGATTCATATCCAATAGGAAAACCGTTATTCCTTTATGCTTTTTATCAAAACGATTCGTCCGAGCCAGTAAAAAGCATCGATCAGCTAAGTGGCCAAAGCTTGTCCAAACCTTCTGACCATTAATGATCCACCGATCTCCGTCCTTTACGGCGCTTGTTTGAATGGCGGATAAATCGGATCCAGCATTCGGTTCGGAATATCCTTGACACCATACTTCCTCCCCTGTGAGAATTTTTTGGATATATTTTGCTTTTTGTTCGTCCGTTCCAATCTGCATTAGAGTGGGTCCCACCATATGGATGCCTACATAATTCACAAGCGCCGGAGCCTTTACTCTAACCATTTCCTGTTGATAAACTATTTCCTCCATCAACGTCGCTTCTCGTCCGCCATATTTTTTTGGCCAGGCAATCGCTGCCCAGCCTCCTTCATATAATTTCCTTTGCCAATTCCTGAGGAAAACGGCATACTCTCTTTCATCTTTTGAAACATTACTGGTTCCTTCATGCCAACCTTCAGGTAAATTTCCTTCAAGCCACGCTCTCAATTCAAGACGGAATTCTTCTTCCTTGGTTGTAAACGAAAAATCCATAGATATCTTCCTCCTTTAATGCTTGCAAATTACACTTCTATGACTGAATCCATTGCGGCAGTGACCGTTCATCCGTAATTTCCTTCCAAACCATCTTAACTGGCATACCCATTTCAATATCTTCTGGTGAACAATGCAGAATATTTCCGATTAACTTGACCTGGGGCAGAGTATCTAATTCGACTATGGCAATTACAAGCGGTAAATCATCCTGGAATCCAGGTAAGAAGGGCCGATAGGAAACGATATATGAATAGACTTTACCGTTAATATCGCTGCCTTGGCTTTCCCAGCTAAGTTCCGAACTGCCACATTTTGCACAGCTCGGACCGGGAGGATGGGAATATTGATGACAGCAATTGCATTTTTGAAGAATCAGTTCATGACGATCTGCGCCATCCCAATATGGACTATTATCCTGTGTTTTTAGCGGAATAGGTTTTTGGTATTCCATTTTGTTCCCTCCTAATTTCTTAAAATCATGGCACCGGCCATATCCGGTCCAGCCCAGCCAGTACAGATTCCGATTTCACAATTTTCCACTTGCCGATCGGTTCCTTTGTATTCGTGACGAATTTGACGTACGATTTCCAATACGTTATTCATTCCATGTGTATATCCTTCCGATAGCATTCCTCCTGCTGTATTCGAAGGTAATTTCCCGCCGATCCGCAAGTTTCCTTCGGCTACAAAGTCACCGACCTCTCCGCGCGGTGCAAATCCATAAGCCTCCAACTGCCGAAGTACAACCCAGCTATAACAGTCATATATGGATGCAACGTCAATATCTTCAGGTTTCACTCCAGCCATTTTATATACTTCAGGCGCGACATAGTCAGCAGCCACTTCGGTTAAATCATTCCAATAATGTGCATGGGACACACACTGCCTAGCAGATAAACCCATGATGTATACCGGTCTGGACTTGCATCCTTCAGCACGTTCTGCTGAAGTGACAATGATTGCATTTGCTTCATCGGATTCCAGGCAGAAATCATGTTTTTTAAATGGATAGCTTAAATAGGGCGTTTTAAGATATTCCTCCATCGTTAATGGTTTACCATAAAAGTATGCTTTAGGATTCCTTTGAGCATGTTCGTAAAAAGCTAAACAGACATGCCCAAGATGTTCCTCTGTCAGCCCGGTTTCATGCATATGTCGCGTCGCAAAAAGTCCGAACCACTGAGCCGGACTGCCAGCACCGTAAGGAATGATGAAGCTTCCGCCTTCTATGGCTGTTTGAAGCATATTTACATCCCATCCGCCTCCGCCCATCCTTACGCCTGAGCGTCCATTCATGGAACGATAAATCAACACCGTATTCAATTGACCTGATTCGATTAATCCAACAGCGTCAGCTATCAGCATTTCGGTACTGCTTCCCCCGCCCAAAATATCCTTAACATATTTGGGACGGACCCCTAAATATGTTGCTAATTGATGAGATGTACAAGAATCGTTTTCCGAATAGCTCATGAACCCATCAATATCTTTCGCTTGAAGCCCAGCATCATTCAATGCAGCTCGAGCAGCGTCCAACGCCAAATGTAACGGGGTTGTACCGGAATTCTTAGAACGCTCACTTTCCCCTACACCGACAATGGCATAGCGATTTTTAATGCTTTCCATAATAAACCCTCCTACTATTTGATAACTTGTAACCTTTATTTAATCCGTAAAACCACTTCACCTGTACCGACAACTTGTTCTGGTTCCTTTTCTGCAATAACGTAGAGCCTTACAAAGCGTTGACCTCTTTCTTCATACAAATTTTTAACGAAAGCAGAACACGTGATCCGATCTCCTGGTACGGTTACAGCACCAAATCTCATTTTAAAATTTGCCGGTACAGCTTGATCACCAGCCAGTTTCATTACATATTCACCGAGAAAGCCCATTACAAGCATTCCATGAGCAATCACACCCTGCATGCCAATCTCTTGTGCGAATGCATCATCGGTATGTAATGGATTAAAATCCCCTGAAGCTCCGGCATATTTAACAAGTTGTACCTTGGTTACAGGTGGCTTGAAGAGAGATTCAAGTCTTTGACCTTCATGTAAACTTTCATAGTTCAACATCCCTGATTCCTCCTGTTTTCAGTTTGCTGGAATTTGATATTGATACTTTAATGCCATTAAATATCATCATGTTTTTTCAGACAGGAGCGTGATCACTCCTAATGGGCCGATAGATGATATTTGTTCGGCTTATGACCACCATTTCACCTGACTCATCTTTCATTTCTGTATCAAGTACCAAGAACTGCATCTTTCCTTTTCTTCCTTCCCGTTCGTATACATTTGATACTTTCATCTGACAATGCAATCTATCACCTGGCCTAATGGGGCGGGAATAAATAAACTCCTGTTCACCATGCAGCATTCTCTTTTGTTCGAGGCCCAAGTCAAGGCTTTCGCCGCTATCCTGACCAATGGCAATCGGGAAGGTTGGCGGTGCTATAATGCCACCATATGAAGTTTTCGCAGCATATTCTTCATCCACATATAAGGGATTAAAATCACCAATTGCCTCAGCAAATTGGCGGATATGCCTCTTTTCGACTTCAAATATAAATTCAGCTCCTGTTAATCCGGTCAAATGATCAAGTTCCATTTGCTCTCTACCCCCTAATAACGGTATTATCATCCACATTATTTTTTACAACAATCATGGCATCAGCGGCCTTGATTCCATTTTCATAGACCAGCAATGGATTAATATCCAATTCGTCAATGGAATGTTTATAATCTGTAACTATAGAGGAAACCTTTAATAACACATCAATGATGGCTTCAATATCAACCGGTGCTTTCCCGCGTGCTCCCATTAAAATGTCCTTGCCCTTGATTTCTTCAATCATTTCAAGTGCATCTTGCCTTGACAGTGGAGCAATTCTAAACGAAATATCTTTGTAGATCTCAACGAATATTCCCCCTAGACCAAACATGATAACCGGTCCAAATACAGGATCATCACTTGCACCAACAATGATTTCCACTCCATCAGGTAACATTTCCTGAACGGAAATGCCGTTTATTGTAGCTTCAGGTTTATAATTTAGTGCATTCCGCTTAATATCTGTAAAAGCTTTCCTGACCTCAAGATCGGTCTTTACATTCAATCGAATGGCATCAGCTTCCGTCTTATGTGGTATATCCGGTGAATCGACCTTTAACACAACCGGATAACCGATACTGTTAGCGATTTGTACTGCATCGTTTTCATTTGCAGCTATAACACGCTTCGTGGTAGCAATCCTGTATCTTTCCAAAACCATACTAGCTTCGGATTCACTTAAAGCAGTACCGGGCTTCAGCATGTCCTGTAAGTTTTGTTTCTCTATTTTCTTTGTACTATTGGAAACTTGATTTTCAAGATTTTTTCGATAAAATTCACTGTATTCAACTAGTTTCGCCAGCCCTCTTATCGGATTAAGGTTCCCAGGGATCACCGGTATGCCATTTTTCACGAGCTCATCGGTACCAAGGGGAAGGGTCATGCCGTCTAATGGAAAAGTGGTAATGAAAACAAATTTATCTGAGCTTGTACAAATTTCAATAAACTCTTGAAGTAAAGGGTGCTCGGCAGTCCAATTAAAGGGAAACTCAGTAAAAATGATGTTATCGACATCCGGATCTTCTACAAGTGCCCTCAATGGTGCAAGAAATAACTCAGGATTGGAAACAGATGCGGCCGCTGTTAAATCCACAGGGTTGGAAGCGCTTGCATATTCGGGTATATTACGTTTGATTTCTGTTATTGTCTTTGAGCTCAGTGGGTTGATGGTAAGTCCGTATGATTCACAGCGATCCGCTTCATTTATTCCCCTCCCGCCTGAACTGGTGATAATAACCGTATTGCGTCCATTTGGAAGCTTCTTTGATAGGAATAGCTTTGAAAAAGATATGATATCTTCATAATCATCGGCCCTTACGATGCCAGCCTGCTTAAAAAAGGCATCATATACTTGATCCGATCCCGCAAGTGAACCTGTATGTGAAGCAGCAGCTCTGCTTCCAGCCTTGCTCCTTCCGGTTTTCATGACAATTATGGGTTTATTTCTATCCAATGCCTCTTTTGCCAGGCTTCGTAATTTTTCCGGTTTTTTTGCACCTTCCAAGTAGCCGCTTATCACACTTGTTTTTGAATCATGGATCATATATTCAATGACATCCGAGAATTCAGTTTCCATTTCATTTCCTACACTCACGAAATAATTGAAACTCAATCCATTCTGAGCTGCTGCCATATAAGTCAAAACACCAAACGCACCGCTTTGGGAGACATATCCTACCCCTCTTTGGTCATTTATTGGCACTGATTGAATGGCAGGGGAAAAAGTGCCAATCAAGCCATTCGACAAATTCACTAATCCAACACAGTTGGGACCCACTATCCGTATTCCATTCTTTCTTGCAATATCTGTTAACAATTCCTGTTGCTTGATGCCTTCTTTTCCTGTTTCAGAAAAACCAGCAGCAAAAATGATGGCTGCTTTCACTTTCTTTCGTGCACATTCCTCTAATCCTTGCTGCACCTGATTCGCCCCAAGGCAAAAAATGGCTAAATCAATTTCATTCGGAACATCGGACAAAGATTCATAGCACTTAATCCCTTCAATCTCTTTTGCTTTACGATTGATTGGGTAAATCTCCCCATTAAATTGACCATCCAAAAGGGCTTTGACCTGTAAATTCCCGATTTTGTATTCACTCTTGGAGGCACCTAGGATTGCGATGGATCTTGGATTGAATAACGGCTCAAGCGTTTCATGAGAATTGTTTGAATGTTTATTTTCTATCATGAATCTTCCCCCCTACTAAAAAAAGATATCTTTGAACTAATCTTACATGGAGGGGGTTAATATTCTAGAAATTGATAGTTTGTTAAATTCATTTAAAACATTAGGAAGTTAATTATTTTTAAAAGACGAAAATTCTCATATACAGCAGGGTTAAAAGAATAGAATGAAAAATATGTGTTCTGGATGACCCCGACTTCTTACATTCATAGCCCCGACATTGGAACAAGATAAACGCCAATGCTTTTTATGTATATAGCAACACAAACAACCCTCCTCCTGATAAAGGAATAGGGTTAATTTGTTCATGATCAATTAATATGTTCCTGTTTTTCCAGCCATTTCTTCATTTTCGTTTGAATTTTGGAGGATGGAATTTTCATCCCCCTCTCAATGTTACTGACATATGGGGCTGATATCTCCAGTTCTTCTGCTAATTGATATAAAGAGAGGTTGAGTTTTTTTCTTGTAATTCTTATTTGCTCACCAATATGATCGCTGCTCTTCAGGTTAGCCTGGTCTTGCTTTGCAAGACGATTGCCAGTGTGTGATTTTTGTTTCTTTTCTATGGAGCGATATTGCTCTTTTATGATATCAGGCGGTTCTATTAATATCATCGAATTCAGCCAAATACTGGCCCATCCTTTATAATCGGCTATGGATTCATCCCACTTTTCATAATGCCATGATGCAATTACGCCATCATCCAGTAGAACATCCAAAGCTTTCTCGAAACGTTCCCTAGTTCGGGATGGTGTTCGGTCATTTAATTTTTCACCGATCGATTCCAATAGGGTACTGGTTTTATTCGGCTGTAAAAAGTCACCTTTTCTTGCTTGGGTCCTCCAACGCCAGCTTAGATATCTTGTAAGCCGTTTTTCCCGAAGTTGCCTATATGGATTATATTGAAGTGCTTTTATTGAAAGTAGGGCAACTTGCCGTGCAGAACCATTGAGATATTTGGCGAAAACCTTATCGATCGTGAACGTTATCTTTTTCCTGTCTGCTTCTTCTGATATATCATATTCAACGCCATTACGATCTTTAAAGATAAACGTCCTCCCTTGTAGTTTTGTCTGAACAGGCTTACCTTTTTCATAGATGGTAGCTTTGTTAATGTTAATCCATATGCTTTGTATATTTGTAAGCGATTTCAAAATTTGAGCACGCTGTTTGGCCTCGTAACCACCTCGACGCCCAAACCCACCAAGTTTTGGCTTTAATCCTCGAATTGAAAGGAGGTCATTTAAATAAATTTCCACTGTTTCCTCATTATGAGCAGCCTTTGACAGGAAAAGGCTGCAAAGAGCATCAAAAACATCTACATCCACATCAGATAAAGAGTGGACTCGGTTCCAGGCTTCTTTCACATTCGTCTGTCCATAGGTTATATGATCGTTACCAAAAGGGATTATTTGTATGAAGCCTTCTGTATTACCCTTTAATATTGGGGTTGCAGGCCAAGGAATGTTTCCAATGATTTCGAAATTTTTTTTATAAATTGCATCTCTAACTGACTGATATGGAGCACTATTCATAACAAGCAAATGATCTTGGACGGTAAAGTTGAAAGTAAAATCCCTCATTGTGGATATTAATAAATCTGATGTCTGAAAATCCCTCTTAAAACATAGCAGGTTTTCTATCTTTTCGATCGTATTGTTTTCGATATTAAATTCACTCATGATTTTATCGATCCACTCTTTAATATATTCATTAACGATATCTGTTACTCTCGATAAAAATCCAGTGTTTTCAGTAAAATGTTTTGTGAGATGCTCGTAAAATAACTTATTTAATGCTTGATCATCAAGTCTTTCCATTTCATTAAAGCCTATTGATAAGGCTATTTCTTCAAGGACCCATTCTTTTACTAGCAGTCTAAACCAGCTGTAAAATTCCTCCCAAACCGATCTCTCTGCCAAAAAAGTTTCATTTTTTAATTTTTTTTCCATTTGGTAAATTGAATCTTCCATTAAATGTTTTTCTTTTAAAACAGCATGATTTTTTGTAGAAACCCTTTCATATTCACTTAATAGATAGAATACGACATGTTGGGCAATATGTGACAATGTTTCGTTTCTCGCCGTTAACCTCAGTTTGGCAAATAGCTCTTCATTCTCTTTATATGCTTGTTCCCAAATAACAAAACTTTTATTGTTCAATCCATCTTTAAAGGTTAGAAACCCCTTCGAATTTTTTAATTTGTGTGTTTTGAATTTATTATTGAAATCATGATATTGATTGTTTTGCTCATATATGCAAAGAACCAAAAAATTATTAATTTTGCTTGACCAGCGTTTCGATAAATACTTAAGGCTCTCATTCTTTTGGTTCGATTCCATTTTTCCACTCTGTCTATCATTGCTATTCAACATGAATACCTCCTAGTTCAAACTGCGTCTAAATACAAAGTACTCAGTGTGTTTAGATGAAAAAAAGTCGTGATATTCTAACTGCAACTAAAATATTTTTAGTTTTTTTTATATATTCCATATAAAAATGAAAAATCCTTCCATACATTATAGGTGTAACGGCCCCATTTCCTGAATAAATGTATCTAGTAAATTATATTCAATATCTCCTGAATCACCCTTGGCGAAAGATTCTGATTGGCAGCGCTATCACTTCCATTCCTGGAATAAAAATCTCAACAATTGCAGAATTTACAAGGAATCATCCATTGTCACTAATACCCCTTAAGGTATAATATTATGTTCATAAAAAATCAATAATAGGAATTTTAACCCAGGACCTTTACCCTTTTCTCAATCGTATAAATATTCAAAAAAATGTCGAGTTGAGTCATCACTCCTTTTACCCTTATACTAGGGAAGAAAAATCGAAGGAGGAATTACATATGAAGAAGGAAATTTCAATTATTGGTGTGCCGATGGATCTTGGTCAAACTAGAAGAGGAGTAGATATGGGGCCTAGTGCCATTAGATATGCAGGGTTGAGTGAAAGACTTGAAAACATTGGCTATACTGTCCGTGATGAAGGTGATATTAAAGTAGAAATACAGGAAAGAGCACAAAGTGATAGTGACACAAATTTAAAGAATCTGCAGGACGTAGCAGAAGGTAATGAAAAATTGAGTCAAAAAGTGGATGAAGTCATCCAAGCAAATCGTTTTCCTTTAGTTTTAGGTGGAGATCACAGCATTGCTATCGGGACATTAGCCGGTTTAGCGAAGCATTCTGAAAACTTAGGGGTAATATGGTATGATGCACATGGAGATTTAAATACTGCCGAAACATCCCCATCAGGAAACATACATGGTATGTCCCTAGCAGTAAGTTTGGGCCTTGGCCACCCTGCACTGACTAAAATTGGCGGATATTCTCCAAAAGTCAAACCAGAGAACATTGTCATCATTGGTGCCCGTTCTTTAGACCAAGGTGAAAAAGAGTTAATCAGGGAAAAAGGAATTAAAGTCTATACTATGCATGAGATTGATAGAATGGGTATGACAAAAGTGATGGAAGAATCGATTGCCTACCTGAAAGAACGTACGGACCTTGTCCATTTATCACTTGATCTTGATGGTCTTGATCCAGATGATGCACCAGGGGTAGGAACGCCTGTAATGGGAGGTATTAGTTACCGCGAAAGCCATCTTGCCATGGAAATGCTAGCTGAAGCTAATATCATTACATCAGCAGAGTTTGTTGAGATAAACCCAATATTGGACGAGCATAATAAAACGGCTGAAGTTGCTGTCGCATTAATGGGCTCATTGCTTGGGGAAAAATTATTATATGGAGCGGAAGATCATATCACTCCTGATTTATTGGCTCATGTTAAATAATCGGACTCTATGATTTTGATAGAAATATAGAGAGTTCGTTAAAGTGATGCTCCATAGGGAAAAGCCCATACTTCTTTTATGAGCTTCTTCCCATTGGCGGATGATCGACATGAATCAATTTACATCCCTAGTTTCCTGACGCTTGGCTTCTCTTTCTTTATTAAGCGGCGCTTTCGAAATTAATTCTGCATAGGTACCTATGTTCATTGAATCATGCTTCTTTAATGCAGAAGTAATCTCTTTTCGGAGGGAATTCGACATCATCTAAGAATCAAAATCAAAAGCTATTAGACTTGTAAGAACACAAATTCCCTAATAACGTCCCAACATAAATGAAACCGTTTGCACCCATCAGGTAAAGGAGTTTTTCAATGAAAACAGCAGAAAATCAACCAAATGAATTAAAACGGAGCATGAAAGCAAGACATTTATTTATGATTTCAATAGGGGGATGTATTGGTACGGGCTTTTTCATCGGTTCAGGCTATACCATTCATGAAGCTGGAGCCTTCGGTGCCATCCTCTCTTACATAGTCGGCGGCTTCATCATGTATTTAACGATGCTTTGCCTAGGTGAACTATCCGTTGCCATGCCTGTTTCCGGTTCGTTTCAGACATATGCGACTAAGTTCATCGGTCCAGGAACCGGGTTTGCCATCGGATGGCTATACTGGTTAGGTTGGGCCGTTACAGTCGCCTTAGAGTTTCTGGCAGCAGGACAGCTAATGCAAAGATGGTTTCCTGAATCACCCGTATGGATGTGGTGTGCAATCTTTGCTTTTCTCATCTTTTCACTAAACGCCTTATCAGCAAAGGCATTTGGCGAATCGGAGTTTGTTTTTTCCAGCATAAAAGTATTGGCCATCATTCTTTTCATCATCGTTGGCGGTGCTGCTATGTTTGGTATGATTGATATGAAAGGTGGACAAGAAGCTCCATTTTTCTCAAACTTTTTCGCTGAGGGTCTTTTCCCCAATGGGATATCGGCCCTGCTAATCACAATGATTACAGTGAACTTTTCCTTCCAGGGCACTGAATTAATCGGAATAGCCGCAGGAGAAAGTGAAAACCCGGAAAAGGTCATACCAAAATCCATCAAACAAACCGTTTGGAGAACCCTTTTCTTCTTTGTTCTTTCTGTCACTGTACTTTCTGCGCTGATCCCAAGGGAAAAAGCCGGTATCTCAGAAAGTCCATTCGTTGTTGTACTTGATAGTCTCGGAGTTCCGTATGCAGCTGACATCATGAACTTCATCATTCTTACAGCACTTTTGTCAGTGGCGAACTCCGGTCTTTATGCTGCGACACGTATGCTCTACTCGCTTTCAAGGGAAGGTATGGCAAGTCCGAAGCTCGGTTTGGTGAATAAGAGAGGGATTCCGCTCAATGCCCTGCTCATCACCCTGGCGATTGCCGGTTTGTCATTACTTTCAAGTGTAGTAGCTGCGGACACAATATTTGTCTTTCTTCTCTCCCTTGCAGGGTTAGGTGCACAAATTGGCTGGATTGCCATTTCGGCTAGTCTTCTTGCTTTTAGAAGATCCTATACCCGCCAAGGCGGAAAGATAGAAGATTTGAAATTTAAAGTTCCGCTATACCCATTCATCCCCATACTTGCATTAATAACAAACTGCATCGTAATGATCAGTTTAGCATTTGTTCCTGAGCAGCGAATGGCCCTTTATTGCGGGGGAGCATTCTTCATTGGATGTTATGCGGTTTATCACTTTAGAGTGAAGAAAATCAAGAAAATTGAAACTCCCAAGCAGGAAGTTGAATTAAATGCCGGTAAAAAAATGGTCATTTGATCCAGAATACCGTGGAGTATAGTTAGTGGTGAAAAGCGATCTTTGGCTTTTCAAAGAAGAAATACCCTGGATGTAATCACACCCAGGGTATTTCTTTTATATAATCACCATTTCCTGCATAGCTAGTCAATTGTAAACCGCTGTAAGAACTCTTCCTTTTCCCTTCCAGCTTTTTTAGTTCCACAAACTATACCCTGACTATAATAATGCGCATATAATAGGAAGTTAAATTTCCAGCTCCATCTAGGCAATAAAAACAAATATCAAAACAAAAAAAATCATCTTAATCGATGATTTTATATTGTGCAAATTCTTTTAATTTAGGCAGGATTGGCTCTAAAATTTCCTTGGCTATGTAATCGGTATCCAATCCAATGAAGCGTTCACTTTCCATGTCGACCGATCTCGCATTTTCCGGGTCATCACAAAAAATGAACGATATGATTCCGTTCTCTTCCGTCATATCTACATACTTAAATGTAATGTCATGTTTCGTAAGACAACTTTCAAACGCAATGCACAATTCATCTATATTTGATTGACTAATAGATGTGAATTTCATATTGATCATCCCCTCTGCTAAAGGATAGCAAAATAAAGCATGAATTTCAAAGCGAAATTCATGTCCCATTCTTATATTCATGATTCATCTGACACTTTTGAAAAGGAAAATGACATAAAAACTTGCCTTTGTTTGTAATTTCACCATATGAAGCCTTTTGATGAAGATGTATGGGTAAGGATTTCCCCATTATAAATGAATGTAACCAATCGATTTCATACAATTTTCCACCTTTATCCTGATTTAATTTTTAAGCGATTAATAAGGATTGCCATAGGCATAACCGCATTTTGTATCGCCGGGATATGCAGTTCCTCATGAATATTCCATGGCATGTCTCATATCTTTATACAAACACCTTGTTAGGAGTGGTCCAACATGAAGTCTTTTTATAAAGGAACGCTCATTTTGATTGTTGCAGCGTTTTTTGGTGAATGTATCGAATTTTTAGTGAACATGCTCCTAGCCAGGGAATTACACGAAGAGGGCATGGGGCTTTATATGTCCATATTGCCAATTTTCTTTTTGATATATGTGATCGCCAGCCTTGAATTACATATTTCCATTTCAAAATTCGTCGCGGAAAATAAACAGGCAATGCATTATAATCTTATCGTTCATGCACTTAAAATGGCTGCAGTCGTCGTATTGGTAATGTGTGTAGTCATGCCTTTCATACTTTCCTTCTCATCCATAATGGACAAATACCATCCCTATATTAAATGGCTGCTCATCACAGTGATCCCAATAGTTGCCTTTTCGTCGATTGCAAGAGGCTATTTCATGGGTGTCCAGCAAATGGGGAAGATTGCTTTTTCCAACTTTTTGAAGGATATCATTCAATTCGGCTTGCTTTTCCTTATCTTTAACTTATTTCATTTTAACCAGGAAAAGTCATTATTGATGGCCTTTTTTGTTTTGATTGGCAGTGAGTTCCTCGTTTTTCTATACTTGATCAACCTTTTGATTCTTCAAATGCGAATCATGAGGCGCGGTACAAACTCACGGACAACCGGTAAACATGCCCGGCAAAAGTTATTGGCGGTTTCGCTGCCCACCATGGGGTTAAGGATCTTTCATGCGATAACAAATGCGATCCAACCTTTTTTGATCCACACTGCCCTTCTCTCGGCAGGATTCGGTGCGGTAGTGGCTACAGAGCATTTTGGGATGCTTACTGGAGTAGCGATGACGATCGGCTTCTTCCCAGCCTTTATCGCACATTCCTTAATGATCATGCTCATTCCGAATGTTTCGAATGCTTACAAAAGGCAGGATAAGGAAAAATTGAGGGTTTTATTGCAAAAATCGATGTCTTTCACCGTACTGTATGGAGTTCCGGCTGTGATCTTCATTTATTTCTTTGCGGAACCTTTGACCTCCCTCTTTTTTTCTTCAACATCTGCCGCATACTATTTAAAATTATTATGTCCTTATTTTCTTTTTCATTTTTTTGTCATTCCCATGCAAGCCTATCTCATCGGCCTTGGTTTAGTGAAGGATGCTTTCATTCATACCGTATGGTCCCATATTGTTGCCTTTTTAATGATGTATATCCTAGGCTCCCAGGCTTCTCTTAATATGGGAGGAATCATTTTAGGAATGAATACTGGTGCTGTATTATTAACTTTCATGCACTACTTGACCATTTGCAAAAAAATCGGCATAAGCATCTTACTGACGAAATCAAGATCGATATCGATAAAGTGAGGCAAAAACCAAAGCAAAATCTCTTGCTGTTATTGATATATAAAGATTTAGATTAAAAAAATTGAGCCTTTCCCTGTACATATCACCTTCGTTACTGTATATTTCAACATACTTGGGTAATAATCAAGTAAAATGGTTTAAACTAACCATACAATAGTAATGGAGTGATTTCATGAGTAAAGCTAAGGCTAAGAGCGGAACGGGTAAAGGTACCGGCACAGGAACGGGCAAGAAGGGCTGGAATCGTTGGAAAACAAGTGCCAATAAGAAAAAAAGCGCCAAACCATATGTAAGTAAAGGCGTCAAACATTCCAATGACTCAAAAGCATCCGGTCATGCTGAAGGTGACAAGACAGATAAATAATTGCTTGTCCTAAAGCCCATAATTTTATGTTTGTTCCATATTCTCATACAGGGTGTTAAGTGATCTGTATGAGAGAAATGGGTCTTATATATAACAAACCACGGGCGATATCCATATCACGCCTATTATACATATCATCAAAAAAGACACTCCATTTCCCGGTAGTGTCTTTCACTTTTTTAATATTTTCTTTTTATCTAAATTGGCTTTTGGGTTTGATGGCATTGATTTTTTTCGGAGAAAAATCTGTACGGAAACCATTAGTGGCTTTTTTAACAGAGTCTGTAACTGAATGTATCGCTTCACCAACATCGTGTGCAGAATCCAATAATGGTTCAACCGTTTTCATTTTAGTTTTTACATCGTCTGTGATTTCATTTGCAGTTTGCAATAGTTGTTTCGATTCGCCGGATAGATCATGAATGGCATTTCTCACTTCAGCCAAGGTTTGATTGGCTTCTCCTATCGTGGCCATTCCCTTTTGAAGGGTACTGATTAAAAATACGACCAACCAAATGAAGGCTAAGGCTATCGCAGCCACACTATATTCAATAATCATGATAAAGCTCCCCCTCTAAAATAAATGATAGAAACGATTGCTTCAAATATGTTAGTGTATCCCGGGGTGCCTGTTTTTTATGTTAAATGGTACTACTTGATTTTGATTTGAACCCCCTCAGCTTCAGTTCGAGTCAAAGGAGCTGTCGGAGCGGATAATTCCTTGTGGCGGCCTTCCAAACTGGCTTCTTTCATGGAATTGGTTACATTATGAATCATTTCCCCAACATCTTGAGCGGATTCTAGTAATGGATCGACATTTTCCATCTTCCCTTTTACATCCGCTGTAATTTGATTGGCAGAGTGGATCAATTGTTTAGACTCTTGCGTCAATCCATGTACTGCATTCCTTACCTCTTCCAGTGTCTTATTTGTTTCTTCAAGCGTTCCCATTCCTTTACGCAGTGTCTGGTTGACATTATATATCAAATACACGACGGCTCCGGAGACACTGGCAACACTTAATTTAATAAACATTTTCATATATCCACTCCCTTCATTTAAATTTATGCACTGTCCCTTCCATTCATTCCCTAAAGTCCATCACTTGTCCGTTCAGTTTTAATGAACCTTTTACCTTTATCCTAAAAGAAGTTTAAAGGGTAGTTTAAAGGTTAATAGTAAGGGTGAGACCATATTTAGGAGGAGATTTGTTCATGTCACATGAGTATCATTCATCTGTTATCCAAACTTTAAATGCTTGTATGACCGCGTGTAATCATTGCTACGACGCATGCTTAAAAGAAGATCATGTAAACATGATGGTGGAATGCATTCGCTTGGATCGGGAATGTGCGGATATTTGCTCTTATTTAGGACAGGCGATCGGGAGAGGAACACCGTTTATTTCAGAGTTGGCTGAAGTGTGTGCCAAGATTTGTGAAAGCTGCGGAAACGAATGTAAAAAACACGATCATGAACATTGTCAAAAATGTGCTGAGGCCTGCTTGAGATGTGCAGAAGAATGCAGAAAATTAGTCGCTTGATGTAAGGAATAGCAATTAAGCTATTCCTTTTATTATCCTCCCCCCTTACCTACCTATTATTTTGTTAGACCTATTAAAGGATGATGATATTATTAATATATTCTAGCGAGGTATATGTTAAAATTTATATACCAAGAAATTTTAACAATACGAAAAACATATATTGAAAACCGCCCTTTTTAGGCACACTAGTATTAAAAACAGGAGGATATTATGACACCTCGGAATGTTCCTGCTAAAGATGATGCAGAAGTGAAAGATACCACGGCTTCACCTGATAAGGAAAGCGAAACAGCCAAACTCAATCGGTTACTAGGTGCGGTCATGCGATATTTATCAGATGATGAGCAAGAAGAAATTGATATAGAGTATCTTCTCGAAAACACCGAAGGGCTGCGTGATTGGTGGAGCGAATATAGGGAGCTTGATCGAAAACGGGTCGAAGAAGAAATAAAAAATTCCCTAACGAACCTATCCCTTGAAGAACTTGAAAACATCCGTGAACAAATCCGCACAAAGGAATAATAAAAAATTCCCTGGATCGGGATTTAACCTAATCATGCAGGGAATTTTTCTTTCCTATTATATATAAACACATATTTTTTTGTATTTACGATCATGCGACACCAGAAATCCTTTATTCAACACTCAATGACCTTAGTTCCAGTTGATCGATCATGTAATCCACTAATGCATGTAATGGATTTAAAACTGCCTTTCCTGTCTCAAGCTCATAACTCATAGCTGCTTCGACCATTGACAGTTGAGCCACCGACATCGGTCTTTCTTCGTTATTAAACTTGTAAAGGAAGTTCATGATTTCCTGGTTATATTTCTCTCCCAATCCCTGCATAATCAATTCAAAGGCATTGTCGATAATGATAACTTCAAAATCCACAGCGGCATATTCTTCAGCATGGGCATTTAAACGTTTGATTGTTCCTTCAACAGTTGCTGGGTTCGTGAATAAAATCATTTGCGGTTGCTGCAATTGGCAAATTTGCTCAAAATATGGTTCATCGATTTTAATGATAGGCATGGGTAAGGATAGTTGTTCTTCGTTTAAAAAGGCGATGTAGTTTGTACAGGTTATCAGAATGGCATCCACTTTACATTCGGCAATCCATTCGACTTGTTCTTTTACCCTTTTTTGAGCATCCGAATTGTTAAAAGTTGCATCAGATGACACCCGATGCATCAATCCCGGTTCAACAAAATGAAGCCATTCAATATCAAATTTCGAGAATGCGGCTTCGATGTATTTAATATTTGTATAGTGTGCATGCAAACAGCCTATCTTTTTTTTCATAAATCTCCCGCTTTCATCAGTTAGTATTCTGATTATTCTAACACAAAAAGCGGCGGTACATTGACCGCTCCGGGAAAAACGATCATTTGCCATAGCCCTCTCCTGCCATTATCGGGGGCAAAAGACTGCTTCTTTGAGCCAGAAGGCTCAGTTGGTATGAATCCTACTCTCGAGCATATATTTATCAAGTCGATAGCAAGAGGTATCATCAGAAAAACGGAATAAAAAAATTATCAAAAAGAGAGAATTATACTGTAATAGTAGATAAAAAATATTTATATTGGAGAGTGTTCACCATTCTTTATTTAATTGCGATTATTTTCCCTCCATTAGCCGTATTATTAGCTGGTAAACCCGTTCAGGCAGTGCTAAATTTGGTCCTCACACTATTTTTTTATGTACCTGGTTTAATTCATGCAATCTTAGTGGTGCATGATAAGAAAGCTGATAAACGAATGAAGCAGCAAGCAGCAATTATTTCTAAATCGAAACAAACAACTAAGTGATTTAGACAACCACTAATAACCCGAATGAAGCACAAGGTGCATCTTATTCGGGTTATTACTATCGAAAGATTCGTTTAATTGAATCTGTGCGTCTTCCTAAGCCCTCTATGATAACAAGCGTCACATATTTGAAAACGCGAGTCATCCGGCAGCCTTTTTCCACAGCGCTTGCATTTTTTTTGATAATTCAACATTTCGTCTTTTAACTGATCATGAACGCCATCACTGATTTCTTCACGGATACGCTCCCAATAAACAGCTTCGGTCCGCTTACCCATGCGATATAAAAATAATAGATGAAGACCTATCGCTTTATAAGATAGCTCCAATTCCTCCAGATTCCTTGTTTTGATGACCGGTTCAGGAAGGTCACTGTTCTCGGCAATCGCTTCGACTGTCTCCAGCCACTGTCTGATAAGACTTGGTTCTTTTGCGGAAAATGGAATATGCAGGAAACCATATAAATCCATTAATGAAAAACGCGCTTCGATTTCAGTATCCCGTATTAGTTCGTAAAGCTCCCTTTCTTCCGATAGTGATGCCTTTTTCGTGCCTTTAGGGGGCTCAAACCTCTCCCACATTTCGAAAAATGTCCCTAGGTTCCGGTAATATTTTTGAAAACGTTCAAATACAGCAGAAGTTGGGGCGATTGTAAAGGTTTGAACTGGCTCATCAACTTGTTCCAGCAACTTATTCATAATTTTGATATCTGCTGTAAATGCTACCTTTCCAGTGTCATAAATCCCCTTTCTGCCCGCTCGACCTGCGATTTGTTTGATTTCTTGAGAAGTCAACCTTCTTCTTCGTGTCCCGTCGAATTTTTCATTTTCAAGAAAGACGATACGGCGTATTGGCAAGTTCAATCCCATTCCAATTGCATCGGTGGCAACCACAACTGATGTTTCACCGCGATTGAATAGCTCTATTTGCCGTTTCCTATTTTCAGGAGGCATACTTCCGTATATCATGCTCACATTATGTCCACTCTCTTTTAGCCGGGACGCGGTCTCGAGTACCTGCCTTCTCGAAAAACAAATAAGCGCATCTCCTTTTTTCGTATACTTCAGGCCAAACTCCCTTTGTTCTACCTCAAGCGGTATTTCCCGTCTGTATTCGTGGAGTTCCAAATCAGCTTCATTCAGAAGGTTCAAAAGCATCTTTTTGATATTATTGCTCCCGATAATGTGTACTTCTTTCGCATTAGCTTGCGTGATTGCCCTAAACCATGAAAAGCCTCGATCTTTATCGGCAATCATTTGGGCTTCATCTATGACGATTACTTCGTGGTAATCCTTTTCATGAAACATTTCAACGGTGCTGGATACATGTTTCGCACCCGCCACTGCCTTTTCTTCTTCACCTGTTTTTAATGAGCAAGGTACACCGTCAGCATTTAATTTATCAAACACTTCAAGGGCCAGCAGTCTAAGTGGAGCTAGGTACAAACCGCTTTCCGCTTCTTTCATTTTTTCCAGGGCCTTATGCGTCTTCCCGGTATTTGTCTCTCCTATATGCAAAACATATCGAACTTTTTTCCCTAATGATGGAGTATAGGCCTTACCGATGATGTCATCGATCATCCTTTGCTCTTCTGCTAGCTTCCTGGCTTGCTCTGCCAATACTTCAGCTTTTCTTCTCTCTCTGTTCTCCACGTCTTTTTCGTATATTTCTTCGTGCAATGTTTCATTAAAAGAAATTCCTTCCAGCTTCAGTAAATCAGAAAGGTATTCTTCCTGAAGTTCATCAAAACAGGACTGAGACAAATCGGCCAATTCATCGCTTAGTATACCTTGAAGGGCTTCAACCGTCAGCCTTTCCCCATATGACTCTAAAAAATCATGATGCAGTGCAGCAGATAGATTGTTCAAGTATTTGTCAGGGGCTAATTTCATTATGAAATCCGAAACTAATCTTTCATACCTGAAGAAGTAATTTTCATATTCATAACGGTTCCTTCCCCAACCGACTAACGAGTGAATATCGCCTGTCAGCTCTTCAAAAAAATCAGTGACCATTAAGTATTCGGCAGCTTGAAAGCCACCCTCTTCCACCAATTGTTCTTCAAGCAAGTATGGATCGACATATTGGAATTTAGGCTTATTCTTAAGATCTTTTGTCAATATACCGGCAATATAATACCTGGCATGTAAATATAATAGAAGGGAGTTATTTTCGAAAAATGTATTTGCCTCTTCTTGAAGCCTCGCACGTATTTTCCAACGCTGCTTGGCAAGCCGCTGTTCTTCTTGTCGCCTAAAGAATTTTTCCCTTGCATTTTTATATCTCTTTTCCCAATCTTCTTGATTGTCAGCAAAGGTTTTTTTAATCCATGTTAAGCTATCAAACGGGCGATACTTCTTTAATTCGTTCCGGAACATGCTATTGATCAGTTTATGATCTGAACCTTCCGTTACAAAGCCTCTTTCACTTAAAAATGCCTTTTTTTCCTTTCTGGGCACATCATTTGACGCTTTATTTATCCAAACATTTATCCAAATTTGCTCTATAAAGGTCGTCCTGTCTGATATATATGCTGAATAAGAAGGCATTGTCTCTTGATTCTCTAAATAAAAATCCATATCCTGGATTATTTTTTCCTTTGTATTCTCAATCGCAATAGGATATATACTTTCTAATTTTCCCATAATGATCCCCTTTTGAATTATCCAATATGTACTTTAATACTTCCTTTTATCCTCCCCAAATTATTGTTTAAAATGAGCGTGGGTATATTCGTTTTATCTATTTAAATTCAAGTGCTCTGTTATCATGAGAAGGTTAAGAAATGCCAAATACTATTCTCTCCAAGGTAAATATGCAAAAGCTACCAAATATGCACCTCGGAGTTACTCTTACCAATTCATTTAAAGTATAATTCATGAAGAATAGACTGATCATTGATTTGGAATTTTTGGTTTATGCCCATCCCGGAAACCCGGAAATGGATACATAGGTTTAGTAATTTTGTAATCAGGTAAATTAAAATTTAATGATATTAAAAAAAAGCCGAAAATAAAGTAAAGGTCAATTTTTAAAACTTTCTCGATAACATTATTCATCCATAAAACGAATCCATCCCCTTAATTGAGTTTAGTGGAAATTCGGACAACTGTCACGGTATTGAGATTCCGATTTTGTGTCCTTGGCGTTCAATATGAGAATTAACATCCGGAAATCTAAAAAGACTATAAATAAATGAGGAGCCTGAGAATGATTCAGCAAGATATCAACTATTATAAGAATTTCGATTCCATCGCTAAAGAAGTATTAGCACTATTAGATCAAACCATCGAGGTCAATACATTCTTCGTTTCTATATTGAATCCGATACATAGTTTCATGATCAAATCCTTAAATAGAAATGCAAAGTTGATTTGTGAAGGTGACATCCTTCCTTATAATATGGTTTATTGCAAATTAGTTGCTGAGAATGGCTTGGAACCACTCGTTATCCCGAATTTGGGGGAACATGAATTGACTAGTTGTCACCCCGTAACGAAGCTTATAGGAAATGGGTGTATTATGGGAGCTCCCCTTACTATTGAGGGTGAAATCGTTGGAACATTATGTGCATTCGACATTAAACCTCATGATTTTAAAGAATATGATCTGATCCTCATTAAGTCTATGGCAGCTTTGATTAGTCATACCATCAATCTTGAAAAAGGGATTATCAGGGATCCTTTGTCAGGTCTATATAATCGGAACTTCATTTATAATTATTTTGATTATCATAAAGATAAAACAAACGATGAAATGGCTCTTCTTTACATCGATCTTGATCATTTTAAATTTTTCAATGATTCCTATGGTCATGATACTGGTGATGAAGTTATTAAAAAGGCAGCCGAATGTTTTTTGCAAGCCGTTCCCGAAGGCAGTCATGTGGCTCGAATTGGTGGTGATGAATTCATTGTATTATTACATCCAGCACATTGTGAGGATTTAATGAAAAGCACTCAGCAAAACGCTGAATTAATATTGAACCGTTTATCCACCATGCCCATTACCATTAATGGAAATGATCAATTTGTATCAGCTAGCATAGGGATAAGCTTTTACCCTCATCAAGGTACGGAAATGGACTCACTTTTGAAAAAAGCGGACCGTTCCATGTATATGGCTAAGAAATCCGGCCGTAAGAATATTCAATACTACCACCCGCAGTGATTATCTTAAAAATAAAAAAACCAGTTCTCCTTAGAGACTGGCTTTCTTTTACCTTAAAAAAATCCAACGTTTAGCTTTCAGCCTTTGCAAAAGCTTGAGCAGATCAGCATTTCCCTTATGTATCCGTTTTTCGGATGGTGAAGCGGAGGGGATCGGAATGTTAACTCTCTCGGGTTTTTTGTTCATATTCTGAAAGACCCTTCCTATTCTTTGATTTTGAATAGTATATGCGGGTTTTCCATTAAATATCATAAGGAAAGGAAAAACCCCTTCCCCTTATAAAACATTTTTTAACCGGCTGAAGCGTGCAGCTTTTTCTTTTTGATTCAGGATAATGCGTTCGTTCTGTTTCATCACTTTTTTAGTGTGGGGACTTAAACCTACATCAGGTATTTTCACCTGTGGTTTGATTACGGCAACTGACACATCATTGCCGGCTTTATCATAAATGCTCATTTATCCTCACCACCTGGTTTTTGTTTTATGACCATATCGAACATCATGATTAGTAATGCTATTAATAAACAATCGACTTCTGAAACGAAGCTTTCCGATTTAACGTCAAGGATATAGGGTTCCATCAAAATGCTTACTGGCTGCAAAGCCATTTTTTCTTCATCATTATAATACGTATCTTCTCTTTCCAATGTAGCACGGATGTTACTGCCATTCAAGTTCGGATGCCCATTAATCACCAATTGCTTGTCCTGTTCCGTTTTGAAAGGAAGAATTTTCACGTTCATCCCTTCCTTAGCTGCATATGCTTGAAGGAGAATGCTCAAATATGCCAAGTATTCCTTATTCGATTGATAATACTCAGGTATTCCTTCTTTCTTTAGGAGATGAAACATATTTTTGACCTTTTCCCTATTATCCGTTAAAAGTTTGTCACTTTCCGCAACCGCTTTTGTTGCATAGGACAGCTCGTTATCGCCAATCTTCGATATATACATGCTCAAGAATACAAACATATCAATAAGGATGAATACGATAGCCATAATCAAGAAATTTTTCCATTCATTAAAAATGCTCATCGGATAGAAATTCCAATAAATCAAAGCTCCCAGTACAAAAATGATATACCAGGTTTTTCGAATCGCTTCAATCCTTTTACTTACCTTGTCCTTATATTTCCAAGAAAGTATGACATATGCCAATAAAGCAATAAATACTACCCATACAAAGACTCTGAAAAACATTAACAATCGATTTATCACCCTACCCTTCAGCACCTACATTCATTATCCCGCTCTCTATATTATTCATTATATATACCACTATTCCCTGCCTAAGACGGGTGAAACTTAAACACTTGCCAGAAGTTTTCACTAACTGAATGACATCATAGTAAATAACCCTATATATTCTGTGATATGATATGTTTTAATAAAAAGGCATGATTAATATGGGAGGAAACTATCATGATGAAAAATATTAAGATCCTCATTTCTTCTTTTATAATATTATTACTTTTTTTAAACCTCTATCCTCCACTTGGAAGACGGACAAACAAAGAAAAAGTGAGAAGTTTCACTACAAAAGAGAATTTTTCCAAGGGAAAATTCCAAAATCAAATTCCAGCCAGTCAAGCGATGAGTCTTAAGCATACTGGTTCAATTTTACGTGATTTCATAAAACCTAATCCAAAAAGGAGGCCCGACCAGCCAATCGTACTTGGAACAAAAGAACCTGTATCTATGAATTCCAATATAATTACCTGGTTTGGTCATTCTGCATTCATGTTGGAATTAGATGGGAAAACCATTTTAGTGGATCCCATGTTTGGCAAAGCACCAACCCCCTTTCCTTGGTTCGGGAACAAGCGTTTTAGCGGGGAGCTGCCTATTGATTTGGATATGCTGCCTCCTATCGACGCCGTCCTGCTCTCACATGATCACTACGATCATTTGGATTATTACTCAATAAAGAAACTAAAGGATAAGGTCAGTCAGTTCATTGTTCCACTAGGTGTCGGCGGACACCTTGAAAGATGGGGAGTTAAACAAGAACTGATTCAGGAACATAATTGGTGGGATGAGGTTTCATTCAAGGGTTTGCGATTTGTCTGCACGCCTGCAAGACATTTTTCTGGAAGAAGTTTACGCGATGGCAATAGGACACTTTGGTGCTCTTGGGTAATTAATGGTAAACAAGAAAAGGTATTTTTTAGCGGAGATAGTGGATATGGCAGCCATTTTAAAGAAATAGGCGAAAAATTCGGGCCTTTTGATATAACTTTAATGGAATGCGGCCAATATGATGAACGCTGGTCAACCATCCATATGATTCCAGAAGAAACTGTACAAGCACATATAGATGTACAAGGAAAACGGATGCTCCCCATTCATTGGGCTGGTTTCACATTGTCTTTTCATGACTGGACAGATCCGATAGAACGGGTAACAAAAGCGGCCAATGATCTTGGAGTCCAGGTCTGCACACCTCAAATAGGCGAACCAGTGGTCATTGGTTCAACGGATTTCCCTCAAACAAGATGGTGGAAATGAAAAAGATCCATCCCAAATGGGATGGACCTTTTTCATTCATTCACAGTTTCCCTTCATTATATTCAAGATTCACTTTTATTGAATGCTCTTTCTTCACTCCAAAATAATTCGTTCCTATTACACCTAAAATGATTAGTATCGAACCCAATATATCGTAGATTGTAATCTTTTCATTTAAAATGAGAGCCCCTGCTGCAATCGTGACAACAGTGGAAAGATTTGCAAACACACTCATTTGGGACGCTTTGATTTTTGATAAGATCGTATTGGATAATAACGAAGTGACCAATGAAGCCAATATTCCCAAATACAAAATGGAACTGATGAATTCCATGCTCGACCATGGTGTAAAGAAATTCGGCATCGTTCCTTGTTTTAAGTGGGTGAAGAGCGCAGCTACGTTAAAAATGACAAAGCCTGTTCCCATCATGAAAAAGGACATCTCACCTGGTGTATAGTCCTTGGCAAGGGAACGGGTCATCGTTGTATAACATGCAGTTGCAATACAGGATAGCAGGATCAACACCATCCCTAGCATGTCGGAAAAATTGATTGTGCTCCCTTTCATCACAAAAATGAATAATACCCCAACTACCGACAAGACAATCGAAAGTTTTTGATATAAAGATGTTTTCTCCTTAAGGAAATACCCAGCTATCATCAATGTTAGAATCGGGGTGACTGCAGACAGAATTCCAGCATCGGTGGATTGCGAATACTTAAGTCCGAAAGTTTGAAAGGCAAAGAAAAGAGTTGGGAATAACAAAGATAACGGAACAAGATTTTTAACCGACTCCCAGGAATAGTTCACCTTAATGACTTTAAAGACGACCAGGAATAAAATGATGACGAAAGAAACGGAGAACCGGAACGCCAAAGTATCCAGCGGATTCGATTCTGCAATCGCCATTTTCGTAAATAAGAAAGATAGGCCGACAATACTTGAATGAATTAGCGCTAACATGTATGCAAATGTTCGGGTTTTCATGGCTGCAACTCCTCAACTAAATTACTATATTCCTATTTAGGTATAGTACCCTTTGCATCTGTATTGCAATCCAAGTTAGAGTCAAAAAATAAATATGGCATTTTTTTAAGCTAAACTGTTCAACTATCAACAAAACCAACCTTTTAAAAAATAACTTTTTAAAGATTAAGATCATTTTCATGCCTTAATGAAAATGCTCCAGTTAACTTTCAATTATTAAGAACTCTTTAAAGTATGTCATTTGCAGTTTCATATATGATAAAATTTCAAGCAGGAAGAGAGGTATACATATATGTTAGTTACTACCGTAATATTCCTTATGGCTGGTCTAGCTGAAATTGGCGGCGGTTACCTTATTTGGCTTTGGTTAAGAGAAGGTAAATCCATTTATCTAGGTTTAGCCGGAGGTTTTGGGTTGGTGTTATACGGCATCATTGCAACTTTCCAAACGTTCCCTACCTTTGGACGTGTTTATGCTGCATATGGCGGGGTTTTCATCGTTTTATCGGTTTTATGGGGATGGGGCATCGATAAGAAAACCCCTGATTTATATGATTGGATTGGAGCTTTAATCTGCTTGGTCGGAGTTTCAGTCATTATATGGGGCCCCAGACAATAAAAGAATTAAAGGGCATAAGGCCCTTTAATTCTTTTACCAAGATCTCCACTTGTTGATTGGGCCTATCTTCATTTGAACATTTTCATAAAGTGATTAAGCTGGGTGTTTATTATATCAATTTCTTTTCCTGCCTATTGGCGGTCATATTACTGAAGTTATCCTGAATGAACCAAATCGCCATTGCTGCAATGATGCATGGTATGGCAAAAGCTAAAAAATTGACTTGCAAGGATAACTTCATATCAAGCAGGACCCCGCAGAAAGTAGGAGCGAGTATTCCGCCAATTCTGCCGATACCCAATGCCCATCCGACTCCAGTAGAACGGATTTCATTCGGATAATACTGAGATACATATGCATTCGTTACAATTTGTGTACCTGTTGTCGTACCTCCTGCAATTGCAATCAGTATATAAAGCATGATCATGCTTGGCTTGAAGCTCAGCATCGTAAGGGTAATGAATCCAATGACCAAGAAAGTAACCAGTATCCTCTTGGAACCATATCTGTCTGCAAGCTTCCCTCCAACGATCGCTCCAAAAACCGCTCCAAGGTTCAATACGACTAAGAATGTCAGGCTTGAACCTAATTCATATCCTGCCCCACCCATGATCTTTGGAAGCCATGTACTCAAGCCATACATTACGAACAAACACATGAAAAATGCTATCCAGAACATGAGCGTGCTTAAAGTCCTCTCATTTTTGAATAACTGTTTTACTGGAAACCCTTTCATTTCACTTTTGAGTTGCTCCTGAAGAACATAATGATCATTCATCGTATATTGACCGTTTACATTCACTTGATTCAGAACGTCCATCAATTTGCTTTTTTTATTATTTTTCATGAAAAAACTTATTGACTCTGGCAACAATTTATATAATATTGGCATGAATATTAATGGAAGTGCACCGAGCCAAACCACTGCCCGCCAACCAAAGTTCGGAATCAGGTACATCGCTCCCAGTGATGCTACAACTCCCCCTAGAGCGTGTCCGCTGAACATGATCGCTACCAGCGTACTTCTAAGTTTTTTAGGGGCATATTCAGTAATGATTGCAATTATATTAGGCATGACTCCTCCCAAGCCTAGTCCTGCAATAAAACGCTGTATTCCAAAAGATATTGGATCATCGGCGAAACCTGAAGTAAATGTAAATACGGAAAAAATGATCGTACAAATCAATATGACTTTCTTTCTGCCGGATTTATCGGCCAGCGGTCCAAAGACCAACGCTCCTATCATCATTCCAAACAAAGCATAGCTGCTGAATAACCCTGCCTCTACAGCAGTTATCCTCCACTCCGCCATCAAAGATGGCAGGATCGTCCCAAGCATGAACATATCATACCCGTCACAGATGATGATAAAGATACAGCATAATAAAATCTGTAAATGAAAACGGTTAAATTTTTGTTCATCCATCATTTCAGACACTTGGATCGTGCGCATTTCCTTCCCCTCTTTCTGCTATTCCTTTTGACGTAGTCTTAAGGATTTCTCTTTTTTTGGTTCGAGCTAACATTTAATTACATAAAAAATTATACGTATATAGAACTATGTTCACTATATATTAACTTAGTTTTCAGAATATTGTCAATAATCATTGTTAATTTGCCTATTAATCAACAAAAAAACCCTCTTATCGAAGAGGGTTCAGGCTATAGACAAACTTGGAAGAAATTCCAGCTTACCTGCAATATTTCTTTAAACATTTCAGTTGATTTCAGAAATCCGCTTCCTATCCGCCAGCTGTCTGTCAAGCCTCCTCAGCGTAAGCGGCTGTGTGGTCCTGGCTACAGCGATTTTCAAGGAGTTCCATCCATTAGAACATACATATAGTACTGATATATTTATCGCCATACCATTAAACCTATTCATTCATTTCGTTAATTAGCGGTGAACAGAATTTATGTGTTGAATATAGTATATTCCTTCTTCATGTTTTCCTCTTTGTACACGCTTATGATCTAACGAAAATCATGGGCGAACTGAATATAACTCTTATGACTATCAGTGCAAAGGAAAGAGTTATCCCCTATATGGCCATTAAAGAGCTTATTCTTGATGTGTCATTCTGCCCTTCCATAGTTTACCTTGTTTAATTTACCTTTGTCTATCCCATTCCAAACCCTTTTGGACACAAACTAAGCCCTCTTATCAAAGAGGGCTTTTTAATGAAGATAAGATTAAGCGTCCAAGGCTTCTTTACGTTTTCTTTTCCTTGATTCTGTTATAAGATCATAACCCAGATAAAGGATAATGGCTCCGCCTAACAATTTAACATATAACGGAATGTCCGCTACAAAGAAATAAATCATAGAGAATAATGTCCCTATAATGCTTAACCAAAAAATTACATGTTTTAAAATTTTCAAAGTAATGACTCCTCACAAAAGATGAGATTAATTTATAGTTCGCTCCACTTCAAGGAGGAATTAATTATCCATATCATCATTCTAACATTTATTCTTTATATTAAGAGTGACTCATATTGCGAAATTATGAACATTTAAGCAACTTTTCTCAAGGATAGGTCAAGCGAAACAATTCCCGGAAAATCTTTACACTAATTCTTGTAAATTTGCAGTTTTTATATAGACCCTTTGCCAAGGAAAAAAAGGAAACTAATAAAAATAGCATGAAATGACAGCGAGGGTATCCCAGCACTGCATTTCATGCATCTAAATCACAAGACGTTCATTTTATTTGATTCTACGACCATTTCTTCAGTTGGCTCCGAATGATCATGTTTATAATAAGCCATTTTCACTGGAACGAATGATAAGGCAACCGCAGCAATGAGACCAGGTATGGCGAAGGCAATGAAATTCAATTGGATGGGTAGCGAGATGGATAATAAAAATCCGCCGAGTATGGGCCCGAGCATACCGCCAATCCTTCCGATACCAGATGCCACCCCTAGTGCAGTCGATCTTATATTTGGTGGATAGTACTGGGAGACATAGGCTTGTACAAGGTTTTGGGCACCAATGGTACAGGCTCCTGCAACCGCTACCAATGTGTAAATCACGAAGGAGCTTCCGCCCATTCCCAATAGCGTCAAACTGACAGCCCCAAGCGCATACATCGGCACAAGCATTTTCTTGGATCCATAACGATCACAAAGTTTAGCGATGATAAGCGTGCCTACGATAGCGCCCCCTTGAAGGACGATCAAGAAACCTAAGCTTGAATTCAGCGCATACCCTGCCTCGATCATTAGCTTTGGAAGCCATGTATTCAATCCGTATACCATCAATAGGCACATGAAAAAGGCGATCCAGAACATCAATGTGCTAAGGGCACGGGAATCCTTAAACAATCCAACAATCGGCATATTGGCTTCTGTTTTTTTCACTTCCACAAGTTCGGCATTGATGTCGAATTTACTTTCAGGACTTACCTTGGTTAATATTCTGATAAGTTCTTCCTTTTTGTTTATTCTGATCAGATGCGTAGAAGCCTCGGGTAAACGCTTCATCATGAAGGGTAAAAATAACAATGGTATTCCTGCAAACCAGAATATTGATTCCCAACCTAGTGTCGGCATAACCAGGATACCCAGTATCGGAGCAAGCATCCCTCCGAATGAGTAACCGCATAATACGATTGAAACGACCATGCTCCGCATCGTTTTCGGTGCATAATCCGTCAATAAGGCAATGACGTTCGGCATGATGCCCCCAAGCCCTAATCCCGCTAGAAATCGGAAAGTTGAAAACATCGTAGGCGTATCCGCAAATCCACATAAAAGCGTAAATAAACTAAATAAAATGAGTGTAATAGCGATTACGTTTTTTCTGCCAATCCGATCTGCTAATGTACCAAAGAAGATCGCCCCAAACAACATTCCAAATAGACCGTAGCTGCCCATAGCCCCCGCTTCCACGGAAGTAAGGTTCCATTCCTCCGTCAATAACGGGACGACCGTACCGTAAACGACAAGGTCATAGCCGTCAAAAAGGATAATGATAAAACACCATGCCAGCAATCCAAAATGAAAGCGGTTAAATTTACTGTTGCTAATTACCTCGGTCGTATTAATTTTAGCCATAAAATTTTCTCCTCTCTAGGTGACTGCAATAATTCCATCCAAATGATAGCGCTTACGTAATCATGTAAAAAATATTCGACTCACTTATTTTTATATAAATAGTGAACCGAGTTATCTAATTGTTATTATAAATGCTAATTATCTGATATTTCAATAAAAACTTTCGCATATTTTTCATAAAATCTTAATATGTTTTCTGATGCTATCGTTAATTACAAGTTTTGAACATGCGTAAAAACAACAAAAAACCAGTCCCTTATCGGAACTGGTTTCTAATTAGTGAAGTAGGAAGCCGCCATTGCCGTATTCAAGTAAGAAAGTTTTAAACCACCACTCCTCAAAGTGGGTGTTTGCAGAAGCAATCCTGTTGTCCAAGTCAGTGACGAGGCATAACATTCCTGTTTCAATATAAAACTCCCTATTACAGCTTAAAGGTTAAAACTTAATTATCATTACGAACAACGCAGCTTGTATAGTTATAATACCGAAATATCTTCATTCTTGCAAGTTAAATCATTCCCAGACAACAAAAAAATTTCATATTACACATTAAACAGGTGGAGCCAGATTATTCATGCCCAAACGGCAAAACTAACGGCTGCACTCTGATTTATGTTACCGTCCCCCACTTTCATTGATAAATTATTATGTAATAGCATACTTGGGTAAGTAATTTTTAGATAGAATGTGCAAGATAAAATTGGACGGAATTGAAAGTGTTGTCTTGTGAGAATCATCGGTTGCTGAACTCTATAATATATCCTAAATAACATTGGCAAATACATGGAAGGAGTCTATAATATTAACTAACAGATTTGATTGGAGTGACTAGTTATGCTTTCAAACATTGGTTTTCCCGGTTTAATTTTAATACTTCTTTTAGCTTTAATTGTTTTTGGACCGAACAAGCTACCTCAAATCGGACGGGCAGTCGGCACCTCGCTTAGGGAGTTTAAGGATGCAACCAAGGGAATAACAGAAGAAATACAAGAGGAATTCAAGGATGACGTACAAGCTGCAAGAAAAGAATCGATAAAATGAAAAAGACGCCTGCACGCAGCAGGCGTCTTTGATGCGTTTGTGGCGCAGAACCGTCAGGCCACATCCCGACGTTTAGCTAAAAGCATGTTCTTCGACTTACACAAATTAGCTCATCGCTTTATTAATATAACATTAATCTTATTTTATATCAAGTGATTTATTGAACAGCCTGGTAACGGCATCCTTATTACTATTCTATAAACCGCTTGGGGTTTGATCAGAAATATTCTATCGAGTTGTTTATTAAATACGAATGAGCACCATTAAGCTGTTCTTATAAAAATGTTGAACTTCATTACAAGTTCATCGTCATTTGAGTCAATTGATCCGAGGAAACCGCCACTTGATTGAATGCTTCATTAATTTCGTCGAATATATCATTCAGCTCTGTCATTTCCTTGGTGATTTTAATATTCTGCTCTTTAACAGAAAGCATGTCCTTTGCTATATCAGTAAAAAATATGCCAGTTTCTTTTCCTTGTTTCGTTCCTTTAGTAATTTCCCCGCTAACCATGGAAATTGATGTGTTCATGACATTGGTAAAATGAGCAATTCCATTAACCAGTTTCACTACTTCCGAAACTGAATCCTTGGTATTTTCCGACAGCTTCCTTACCTCACCAGCCACAACCGCAAATCCTTTACCATTTTCACCAGCTCTTGCCGCTTCAATCGCTGCGTTCAACGCCAACAAATTCGTTTGCTCTGCAATTGAAGTGATGATCGTGACGATTCGTTCAATTTCCTTTGAAGTATTGGATAGCTGTTCCATATCTTTTGAGATGATCGTCATTTGCTCCTGCGTTTTTACCAATCTTTTCTCTAATCCCTGTAACAGTTCGACTCCCTCTTTTGATTTTCCCTCTGCATGTATCGCAATCTCTGAGCCCTTTTTAGTGAAATCATGAATTTCGACTACCTTATTTGCCATTAATTGAGTTGATGAACTAGTCTCTTCACTGATTGCTGCCAATTCCTCTGCATTATGATTGACCTGCAGTTTAATCGTTTCTTTTTCTGCTTGGTTTTTTTGGCGAATCTTCTCATTTTCAAGTTCATATGCCTCTAAAACTATTTGCTGCTCCAGATTAAAAATTTTAGTGACAGCCAGAATGTTTTCTTGATATTGCTCAATATTTTTCATATTGGAAATCACATGAATGATTAATGACTGCAATAAATCCTGAAAAGCACTCATATACCATTTTGGCTGCAATCCAATTCGCACATGTACTTGTGCGATAATATAACGTTGTTTAATATACGCATCATCAATGTTCCCGCTAAACATTTCGTACATATGACGATGAAGTGTCTTTTTCAACCTATCAACAGAACTATTGTCTGATATGATTTTCATTAATGAAGGTTCATTTTCTAGATTTTTATAGAAATTTCCTACTATTTGGGTCAAATGTTTCTTCACTTCTTCCTGTAAAGAACGAATTATGCACAAATCCCCCATCGTCAAATGAATCATTTCCACTTGATTCAATACGCTCGGATATTCCCTGATATTGATACCGACGTGTTCCTTATATTGCATATAGTCCATCGAATCTATCTTTTGTTTACTTCTCCATATACTTTTCATGATTGAATTGCCTCCAATTTTTTCTACCCATATATACTATTTCGACATAAAGTCTGTTAATCTTAATTCACTTTGATAAATTTTCTTCTTACACACAAGACTTATGAACTATTTATGTCCAAATAAAAAAAGACACTCCCAAAGAGTATCTACAGTTTTTTGCTTTTACAAATTTGGACGTTGATTGGAACGTAGGGCACTCGCTTTCCGCGGGCGGTCCGGGAGCCTCCTCGGCGCACTTGCGCCTGTGTGGGGTCTCCCTTGGACTCGCTATTCCCGCAGGAGTCTCGCACACCCGCTCCAATCAACTATGTTTAAAATTTTAGATAGAGCTCCTTTTGTCTACAAACTGAAACACTCCAGAGAGTGTCTTTTTCAATGTTCATTTTCCTGCTGCTGGCTAAGATTCGAGTGTTTACGGGAATAAGTGAAGTAAATGACTACTCCGATAGCCATCCAGATCAAGAACCTCATCCATGTATGACTCCCTAGCTGAACCATCAAGAATACGCAAAAAACGATGGCCAGGCCTGGAACGAGCGGTACAGCCGGACAATAAAAAGCACGTTTCATATCAGGCCTTGTTTTCCGTAACACGATGACCGCAATGGAAATCATCGTAAACGCAGTCAATGTTCCAATGTTGACCAGCTCAGCCAATTCACCAAGCGGTATGAATGCCCCCAATAAGGCCGCTAATAAACCGAATATCCATGAAGCCGCATAAGGTGTTTTATATTTTTTATGAAGTTTTGATAAGGATTTAGGCATCAGACCATCACGTGACATCGCAAACATGATTCGGGTTTGTCCATACAACATAACCAAGATTACCGTTGTCATTCCGAGGAAGGCACCTAGATCGATGATACCTGCAATCCAATTTTGTCCTGCGCTTTGCAATACCAAAGAAATCGGATGGTCAAGAGCCTGGCTGAATTGTGCATACGGTACCACACCAGTCATGATCAAACTTACAGCCATATAAAGCACTACACAAATGACTAATGAACCAAGAATTCCCCGTGGTAAATTCCTACCTGGATTTCTTGTTTCTTCAGCCGCAGATGCAACTGCATCAAAGCCGATGAAGGCAAAGAACATTAATGCGGCAGTTGAAAATACCCCATCGATTCCAAATGGCATGAAAGGCTGCCAGTTTTCCGGTTTCACATAATATATAGAAGAAACGATGAACAACAAGACTACCAACACTTTAATAACGACCATTATATTATTGATTCTAGTCGTTTGTTTCGTACCTATGGAAATCAAAAAGGTAATCGCCATGACTATCAAAAAGGCTGGTAAGTTCATATAAGTCGTGACTCCTTCGACCGATCCCGGTGCTGCCGTCAATTTCTCCGGAAAGTTAATTCCGAATCCACTTAAAAATGATTGGAAATAGCCCGACCACCCCGCCGATACGGCACTGACAGCCAATAAGTATTCAAGGATTAAATCCCAGCCGATTATCCAAGCGGCGAATTCACCTAAAGTTGCATAAGCATACGTATAAGTCGAACCGGATACCGGCACGGAAGCTGCAAATTCTGCATAAGAAAGTGCAGCGAATAAACAGGCAAGACCAGCAATGACGAACGATAATGAAAGTGCAGGACCAGCATTCACTGCACCAGTGCCTGTTAGAACGAAAATGCCAGTCCCAATAATCGCTCCAATTCCTAGCATCGTTAAATCCCAAGCTCCCAGTTCTCGTTTCAATCCCTTACCGCCGGAACCTGCGTTTTTCAACAAGTCCTCAATGGACTTCTTTCTAAAAATACTCATGTTCTCTCCTCCGTAATTTTATAATTATTCTGAAAACTATAGACAAATAATTTCACTTACCATTTATATCAGAGAAATTTCGACAAATTTCTGCAATTCCTGAATTATCTGACTTTTAAATTATACGTATTAACCTTTTTAACGTCAATGATTTATTATTTTAAAATTCTGTTTTTTTATTTCCTTTGGAAGGCAAGCTTTAATATTCAACAGCTTTATCCATAATTAACAAAGAATGATTAACAATTCATTATTTTAATATTAATAAAGGAGCTTTTGGTGTATGTACTGTATTCCATTAATTAATTTTGCAAGAGTTCTAATATTTTTAACCCTATAAAGAATCATTATTTATTTTTCTCTATTTATTATTATTAAATAACACTTCAATATTATTCTGATCATTCATGCACCAATAGTTTGACGGAATCAAAGTACATCACTATACTTATTAAGTCTTAAAAAAAGTACCGGAATTATGCTTAATATTTGAAGAAGGTGACATTCATGGATTTTGAGATTACCTATCTGTCTTTTTATTTAATCCAAGTCGAAGGAAAAGGCGATCAGGCTGATAAGCGTTTTAAACATTTCCAAACTCTTGATACTGAAGAATACGAAGAAAGTCCTCTAAAGGATTTTTTGGATGGGGAATTGATGAAGATTTCCAAACGGAAAGTCGACCGTCATCCAAAAACTGAACAAATACCGACGAAAATTGGTTCTTTTATTGTCGAAGAAGGACATGCACTTGATTCCAACCCTAATTACAATGTATTTAACCGTGTTCGATATGCTAAAACAAAACAGGAATTCCAGGAGGAAAATGAACAATTCACTCGGTCTTATATCGATACAAGTGCCGTCCGTGGCGGAGTCTTCATAATCGCATCGGCAAAATTAACGAAATATCTTGATGAACCATTCGTTTTCTTATTAAAATGTGATTTCGAGCCGAAAGTTGCTTCCATATCGGATGAACGGACTTTGATTAGGCACGTTGAAATGGCAATCACCACTAAAAATATGAAATCCATTCAATACCCCTACATGCCCGAAGAAGGAATGGTCGAAGAAGGCGAGCTGAAAATCCATCAAGCATCACATGCCCGCTACTTCGAGGACTTTTTGAAATTCGTCGAATATGGCGAATCGATGCCGGAAATCATGAAAAACCAGGTCATCCATATGGTCCATGAGCATGTCTCCGCTCAATTCGAAGAAAACAGTGACGAACTGCACAAGTTCGAACAAGACCTGGAAATCTGGGAAACGAGTGAAAAGCGTGAAATTCAAGAACGCCTTGAAACCCATCAGGTCGTCGAAGCCACAGCCCAGATTGTCGAACATACACCTGAAGCCGAAATGCGAATGAAGCTTGGCAGTACATCCGTCAAAGGACTGTTAGCCGATTTTGGCGAAAGCATTCATTTAGGAAAGATTAATGGGAAATATGTATTGATGATAGAATCGAATACAATAGAGTTCGATAAAGGCGTTTCCCCGATTGAATTTCATAAGCCGGATGATTTACAAGTACTAATTGAAAAAATCATAAATAAAAGTTGATGAAAACCGAGTCACAAGAAAATTTGATGATTTGTGACCCGGAACGTGACTCTAGAGTCACACTATACCTGTGTTGTATCCCGATTATGGCGGTCTTCGTGACTGCCTATTTTTTATTTTTCTTCTATTAATACTCCCCCTAGTTTTTATTAGGGGAACTGTATATCATCCCCTAATGTAAATTAAGATTTAGTTAATCACCCGGTATTCACAAATATAATCCTCAGCAGCTTCGTAATCTTTTGACTCTGTAAACCACTGAACTACCCCCTCGGATGTTTCAACGTTGTAAGTAAATTTCTCACCTAAAGCGGATCCCTTCTTTCATTGCATAATAAAAAGCCGTTCCCTCATTAAGAGACGGCTTGTATTTTGTTGATTTATCGCAAGTTTTCAAGCATTTTTCAACGCATTAACTTCCCTAATCCAAATCTTCTTCTTCTACTTTCAGAATCTTTCCTGTCTTTGCATTTATCTCAACCTCATAAATTCTGTTTTGATTTGTCAAAATAAAGAATTCGTATACTAGAACACCATGTTCCATATCCATATCAACATGTAGAACTTGGCCAGGCACTCTCTGAAGTGCGATTTCTTGTGCCTGTTGCATGGTTAATCTTTGTCTATATAAAGGCGTTTGATTATTGTAGTAATTATCATACATTGGGAACATTCCCCTCTTTTATAATATATTCAATTTACACTATGCATTTGACCCAAGTTCTGTGAATATATGTTTAGGAACTACAGAAGATTCCCGTGTAGTAGTCTTACTACAGATTAAAAAACATAAACAAAAGCCAGCATCAAAATGTTGGCCCGGTTAATAAGTATTATTTTTTAAATTAATGAATATCTCTCTTTTTGAACCGTCCTCCACGTACTTCTGCAATATTTGCTATTGCTAAGAAGGATGAAGGGTCAATCTCTTCAACAATAGTAGTTAACTTAGATTCTTCAAGTCTGGTAATTATACAGAAAATAACCTTCTTGTCCTCTCCAGAAAAGGCACCTTCACCATTTAAGTATGTCACACCCCGTCCTAAGCGACTATTGATTGCATCACCTATCTCTCTTGCTTCATCGCTAATTATCCATACTGACTTTGTTTCTTCCATTCCAGTAATAACAATGTCAATGGCTTTAGCAGCTATTACATAAGCTAAGATTGAATACATAGCTCTATCCCATGTGTAAACGAATCCGGCAGAACCAAGTATAAATAGATTGATGAACATAACAATTTCGCCAACAGAAAAAGGCACTTTTTTACTTATTACAATCGAAAGTATTTCTGTACCATCAAGTGCACCACCGTTACGAATTACTATTCCTACACCTACACCTAAAAAAATGCCGCCAAAAATTGTAGCAAGAAGGATATCTTCAGTGAAGGGTGGAATAGGATGAAAATATGTTGCAAAAATGGAAAGCATTATAATTCCATATATAGTAGATATAGCAAAAGTTTTTCCGAACTGTTTATATCCCAGGTATACAAATGGTAGATTCAATAGAAAAAGAAAGATTCCTAGTTTTATCCCAGTAATGTGAGAAAGCATAATTGAAATACCTGTAATGCCACCATCAATTACATGGTTGGGAATTAAAAAGATTTCCAATCCCGTGGCCATTAGCAAAGCACCAATTGTAATAAGAATGGTCCGTTGGATAATTATCAAACTAGATAACTTTCTATGCTGCTTTTTTAGTGCTTCCGTCAGAAAAATCACACCTTTTATTCATTTTTTTCTATTATATCCTAATATCAAATCAGGAAAAATAAATTTAAATAAAAGAAGTTCTAACCTACCGCACAGTTTGTTCCTGCTTTAACATTTCATGGATGAATTTTTATGTATACTCATTTTCAAGTGAGGGTAAATAAATGAAAAACAGTTTTAAGTTACTTGTTACACCTGATGAACCCTTTCCAATGCCATCACTCAGGGAAATAGGAACTCATTATATAACAGATAAAAGCATGCCGTACCTAGAAGCATTAATAACACTTAGAAGGCGAGCAACATATCATCAAAAGAGGTTGAATAAATGACTAGATGATCCGTTAATCGATTCCTTAAAACATAACTTATTAAGGAATTTTGATGCTGAATCTGTGTCTGTTTATTAGGATAGGATGTTGCCACTAAAGGATATTATTGATGCAGAGTTAATTGCTATTTTAGATTTTAATAATGGTCTACTGGTGCTCCTAGGTTATCCAAGTCTTGTGAAATATTAAGAATGATTAAATATCTCCACTCGTTTTTAAGTTTCCCTAAGTCCACAACCTGATGAACCTCTACTTCATCATTTTCATACTCTTTACTAGTCTCGCAAATCTCATATAATCTTTCTACTAACTCTGTATTATCCCAATTCCTTATGTCTAACTGTACGAATTTTTGGCATTTTTTTATTTTCATTTTCTTCACTCCTAGTTTTTAAAGGATAAGGAATATTGAGTACTCCTAGTTGATTTGGTTTTGTTAATTACAACCCTATGGATTTTGTTGACGTATCCTTAGTGCTACTATTAGAATCATGACTCTTAGCATATTGAACCTTGATTAGAGTCTTTGTCTTTAGTTGTCCACTACTTTACAGCCAAAGTCGTTCCATCTTCATTGGGATTATATATAACTTCACTTGTTGTACTCTTTTAGAATGCGGCTTCTCCTTGAAATTCAATGGTATCTAATTATTTCAATCTCTCAAACTCCGCTCAATCCCAATCTGTTTCTTCTGCAAAAGAAATATTAATATTACTAAACGTGAACACTCCTACTAATACTTATACTAAAAAACGATTAACATATTTGTCCATCTCCCTTCCAAATTTCAATTGGGAAAAACACAAATTATACCACGAAAAATAATTTTTGTTTATTTTTTCATTAAAAGTAAAAAAATGATAATTTTATTAAAAAAATCACCAATCATATTGACTGGTGATTTCTAAATCTGTCATTCTGAACCTTTTTTTAGTTTTGAGTTTCCTCCAGATCGATAAATTTCTTCGATTGTCTGTCCCTTCGCCCGTGCAAGGATTTCAATTCTTGCCATTAACTGTTTTTCTGAGTATTTCTTAATATCAGAATGGTATTCCTTTACTTTTTCCCCTTCTCCAATAACGCCCTCTGCATTTAAGGAGATAGAAATTGGTGCCAATTCCTCAAGCTTCTTAACCACCCTGTCAAAAAGATGAGGATGTTCACAAATCAAGCGCTGAAGAAGATATGTTCCATATGCAATATGCCTTGATTCATCTTTCTTTAAGTGGTCAATGCCCTCTAAAAGTCCGGGCATTTTACCCAACTTTTTAAGTCCATCGTAAAATGATTTATATCCAGTTTCCGCCAACACTCCTTCTGCAAACATATTGTACACTGTAGCTGCGTCAGCTATTACCTCAGGGGTTTGTTCATGCCATAGCCGTTCCATTGTTTCGGGGAGAATTTCATAAAATAACTTACGATAGGTTTCAGAATGCAAGTGGGAAAGATCGCCTTTTTCACCAATAGCATTTAACACCAGTCGAAAGAATTCAGTATGTTTAGCTTCATCACATAAAAAGGTTGTAAGGAACATCTCTTCTTCCAATCTACCTTCTCTCGCAATCACCCTAAGCAATGGGAGTAAGTCAAGAGTAACCGCCTCTTCCCCTCCTTGAAATTGAGCGAGAAGTTTCAGCACCCAGTCTTTTTCTTTAACAGATAGTGTTTTCCAGTCCTCTTGATCCTGTGAGAAATTGATATCCTGGGGATTCCAAATTCCAAACTTTTTTGCCTTTTGATACAACTGGTAGGGATATGAATCTTCCATCAAACCCTCCGAGCTCGTCGTTAAGAGTTTCTTTCTCAAGTATAGTCCTCCTTCGAATTATACATTTACCATTTTATGCAAAAAGGGAATCATACGTATGGACAAATTCAGGACTGATGCAAAAATTAAAAAAAAAGAGAATAACGGGCTCTGCACTAATGGGTATTGCACTCTATAACAAGTAATAAAACTAATTAATAAATCAATAGTCGCCTCTCATACCACTTTTTCAAATTGTTAAAAATGTGTTCATTATGCAATATTTTTTGCTCAACACAAAGATCGTATAAGAAAACCTGAGGAGATGGAAATCCAGGAACGCTTTTAGACCCACCAGTCACCGAAGCCACGGCCCAGTTAGTCGAGCATACACCTGAAGCAGAATTGGCATGAAGCTTGGCAGTTTTAATCACTGTAACGTAAGATTAAGATATAGAAAAATGGAAATAAACAAATTAGGAACCGATTAGAATCGGCTTTTGCAAAGGTAATGGAGAGATTCCGAAGCTCTACTTCCCTGCTTGTTCAATAATTTTGTGCTTTTTCTATTGGTTAACGCCATTATTCGGAATGGAAATAGTATCTAAGATCATAAGGAATTAAATTACATTTTCTATTGACTAAACATTCATTCAATAATAAAACAAAACTGAAAATTCAGTTAAAAATGGAGGGGTTGCATTGGATTTACATTTCGAGATTTATGGCAATGGTCGTCCTGTTGTTCTTATTCATGGTGGTGGGAATGATTTGAGGCAATGGACATTTTTAGCATCTCTTTTATCTAAGGATTACAAAGTTATTGCTTTTGATGGCCGTGGTGCCGGTAAATCACCATCCCCTATAAAACATGTAAACTATGTAGACGAAGTACTGGCACTAATGAATTACCTGGAACTTCATCAGGCAACGATTATTGGCCATTCCATAGGCGGGCAGATTGCAACTGATTTCTCTCTTAATTTCCCTGAAAGAGTATCGAAACTTGTGTTAATTGCTCCTTCTTTAACTGGTTTTCCCTATTCAAAGGAGTTTGAACAATATCATGACAGAATATTGGAAAGTGCACCCAATATAGATAAGATGTTAGAGCTTGCCCTTCAATCACCAACATATCAGGTGGTAATCGATAGTCCGCACAAAGATCTCATTGTTCAAATGCTCAGGCATCATTTTGAGCGCATGCTTAAGTGGCCCGCTGATTTCTGCATGAAATGGCCACAGCCGCCAGCAATAGGACGATTAGAAGCATTGAACGCCGAAACCTTATTTTTTATCGGCAAAAAGGACTTGGCAGACAATTTTCTAGTTGCTGATTGTTTCCGAAAGGTTCCAAATATCCGTTTCATCGAAATAAAGGATGCCGATCATATGCTGCCCCTCACCCATTCCGAAGTTTTATATGGAGAATTCACTGCTTTTATGGAGGATTGAAAATAAAATGCCACGTACACCTGAAGAAAATGACCGTATTCGTCAAGCATCAAAAGAAAATATTCGTACTGCAGCCATGGAGTTATTTATGAAACAAGGATATTACGCTACTTCCATAAGCGAGATAGCCAATCAGGCGGGCATTTCGAAAGGGTTACTCTATAACTATTACAAAGGAAAAGAAGAACTGCTTTCTGAAATGGTTGAAGCCAGAATCAGGGAAGTGGTGGAAGTCATGAAAGTAGCGTTCGCCTTAAATACACCTCGTGAACAGCTTGAATATATAATCAATGGTGCCATTGATTATATCCACCAAAAACCGGAAATCCATCGCTTCTATCTACACCTTCAAACTCAGCCAGAGTCAGATGAAGAGTTGATAAAATACAGTCATCTCATTATTGAAGAAAATGCTAGACAATTTGAGTTTCAATGTAAAATATTTGAAAATATGGGTGAAAAGGAACCAAGAAAACGATCGTTATATTTTTCATCTGTGCTACAAGGTATTATGTTGATGATATCCACCTATCAACAAGGGTTTCCGGTAGAAGAAATAAAGAACCAGATTGTAAGGGAGTTTTGTAGCTAGTCTACCGTTTTAATAGGTCATATCTTGAATAAAGATTAAATGAGGAACTTCCACAATCGAGCGCTTAAAATACAGTAAAAAGGTTCTTCAACAAAAAAAATCCCCATGAGTATCTTTAGACCTTATATTATGCCTGAAGTTCAAACAATTAATAGCTGACTTCTTTGTGATCTTGATCGGATGATTCCGTTAAAAATCTCTTCAGAAACCTATCTGAAGAGATTTTAAGTTTATTTTATAATTGAAGTCGTTAATCTCTGCCCATCTATTCTACTAACATTATACCGTCGGCAATCGGGCGTTCACCTGCTGCATCAGAGGGTCTTGTGACTCGCTCATCCCCAACTGTCATGGTCGTCGATCCGCCGCCGTCTAGATTGATGGCATCGATTGCCCCTAATGATTTCATGATTTTCGCACTTTCTTCAAAATTAGCTCCCACACTCCATCCGGGTGCGCGTCCATCGATGGTGACAAATAATAGATTGCCATTTTCTTTGATTCCTGCAAGCGTTCTAGGATTACGGCGCTCCCCAAAACGATAATAAAACCCAGGGTCTTCTTCCCAGTGAAAGCCTTCCTCTACGGCATTAATGGAAATTTCCCCTTTTTCCATTAAACGAGGACCTCCATTAATCATGCTGGTGGTTTGGTCTAATTTTAATAGCTTTGCATCCCCGATGATTTCACTCTTCACCTGAATCTCCATCCCTTGTCGGGCATGGTCACGAAGCCACTCTGCTGCCTCCCCTGTTCCCGCTAGAACAGAACCACTGCCCGGAATGACTCCTCCGCGATGGTTACGAATTACCGTCACTTCTCCGGCATGATTTACGACTACTTCCACACCGTCGCCCGATTCTGTCTTTCCTCCAAATACGGGCGTATATTGGATAAGCTCACTTTCATCATTACAAGTAAAATCATGTTTTGCCCGTTCTGTTGTCGTATCTCCTCCAACACCGCCACAATTGCGGATTAATCCTGGCTTCCGATTTACCCCATCCACTTCCCTGACCGCACCATCAGATGACGTAGCCTGAATTGACGTTGAAACGGACGCAATGTTTGCCTTCTCTTCAACAGAAGATAAAATTAGAGCTGAACGGCCATTTATCGCCTCACTGACAAGCTGACCTTTGCTGGCGAATATACCGGCAAGATCGCCTGGTGTTCCATCCTTCTCTCCTACAACAAAGTATCCGGCATTAACTCCTGCAATGGCATCATTTCTGTCAGCGATTTTGGTCAATGTTTCTTTCCCTGTCACTGTATCATTTGCCAATTCAGGTTCCACATGCCCTTGAAATCGATCCTGATCCACTTCAAGGACGTTCACTACCCATGGTCCTGTTGTTTTCTCTCCGTCTTCTCCCGTATACACAGTCCGTAGACCCGAATATCCCTTTTCCGATAACTTGTTTCTCATTTCTGCTGCATCCGCTTCCAGCTGATATTGGCCGATGCGGACAATGTATCCAAGTGGACCTTTTTCCCCATCATCCATGGCCCGATCCGCTTCTCTTATGATACGAGCTTTTTTGAAACCATCTCTCTTTAAATTTCCCAACAATATCTTTGCCTGCTTCTTTGTTTTTACAAATGCCACATCCACTGTGAAATAGTCTTTAGAAGATGCTTCACCACGATGGATATTGGTATACGTCACTCCTGGTGCTGGATTCATGGAAGTTCTTTGCTCAATCAAATTGGGTGTTCCTAACGGAAGCACATGATTCTTAACATGTAATTGAGCATTCAATTCTGCATGAACTGGAGTTTCTGGAATGGCATTTACAATCATCACAGATGCTAGACTAATAGTGGCGATAGGCAAAATGGGCTTTTTCCATAATTTTTTCATTTTTTCCTCCAATAAAGTTATGTCCTGCTTTAACTTTATTGGAGGAATATGATGGAAAATTAAAAAGACTATTATATTTCAGTCAATTTTAAGTGAACAAAAATGAGCATAAATACTCGATAAATATTACAATTCATATTTGTGAAAGGATAACTTTTAGGACATCTTCACTTTGATAACTTAAATAACAATGTTTCCTTTGAAGAAAAATGTAATAGATGTACGAAGAGCCTTTCGTGCTTTCCATTTAGGTAGAGTTGTCTGTAATAAGTTAAGTGTATCAATGACCAAAAAATTTTCCTGTGGTTAACGAAAACAACTCAGAGTTTTGATTTATTTTTTGAGATAAATTCATTCATTTACTTCTTGCCTCATTTGCGAAAGATTCGATCGAAAAATGTTTTCTTTTTCTCAGGAGGCACAGGAAGATAGAAACGATTCTTATTTGTTACTTTAAGATAAGGCGTTAAGATGTCAGTCTTCTCCTCTACAGAAATTGCGGTATTAAGCTGTTCTTCAATTTTCGCAAAATGTTTCGCTGTCGAGCCTTTTGGCTTATAAACAAAACGGCCATCTGGGAAATTTTGTGATTCAACTGTTTCTTTTTCAGTATATGCATGTACAGATGGTCGTGCCCAAAAAACACTTTTCCGCACCACACGTGCAGGACTTCCTGCAGCTGCTACATTTGATGGGATGGATTTTGCCACTAGTGACTTTGCACCTAAAATTGAACCTGTACCTACTTCTACTCCTTTTAGAATCATGACGTCCTGTCCAATCCAAATGTGGTCACCTAAGTACACACTCTTTGTTGGATTTATCCGTTTTTGAGTTGTTACATCGTAGATCAAATGTGGATCTGCCAAACGAACGACTACACCACTTGAAAACATATTATCATCACCGATGAATAGATTCTTTTGCTCAGAGAGAATAAATCTCGCTAAACCATTAAATGAATAGTTGCGACCAAGGAAGAATGTATTATCATTCCAAACACTGACGCTCATTGTTGCATTGCGATTTGATTTCCCAATGATTATGAGCGAGTTGTTGCCATTAAAATTTAGCGTTGCATTTTTAAATTCAGCTCCGCGTTCAATGATTAACCGATTTCCTTTACCCCAAAATTTGATTTTACTATTCACAAACGAAATCTCATCTTCGGTATTTCCTATAAAGTGTATTTCATTATTTGTTTCCGGTTTATGCAAGATGTTAGAAATGCTTTCCATGCTGTCCATACCCACTTTCAAAGTGTTAAAAACGCTTTCATTATACATCATTTTTAGCTCACCACAAAGACCGCATAAGAAAATCTGAGGAGCTGTGAAGTTGAAGCCTTCGGATTTCCGAAAAAGGGTAATTGAATTAAAGGTTGTAAATCACCATGAACAATTGCTGGTAGATAGTCGTGAAGTTGCAGAAATGGTTGGGAAACGTCATGACTATTTAAATTGAGATATTAAAGGATACGTAAAGGTTTTTTTAGAGTTGTCCGTCAACAACTAACCTTTTTCGCTTCTGATAAGCTTTCACAGCTGCTTTCGTTTCCTCACCTTAAATCTATCATCAGCTCGATATTTAAATTATTGGAGTATTCACTTTTTATGAATAATAGCATTTAAGCATTATATTCTATTACATTTCATATATTTCATCCAAATAATTTTGCAAAGGTATTTTCACCGGCGATCCCTTCTGCAGATAATCCGTTAGCCCTTTGAAATGCCTTCACCGCTATTTCCGTTCCGCTTCCAAAGATACCATCTATTCCATGTGGATTATGCCCTTCCAAATAAAGTGCAGCTTGAAGGATATAAGTGATATTCCCTTCCGCCCCTTCCCTAACATTAGGTGAAGCTGCTTTTGTTTGGGGTCCCCATATTCCATCAACATTAACCTTTGCACCATATTGTTTATTCAATTCGGTTTGAAAACCCTTGATCAGCGCTTTTTTAGTATTGGGACCATAATAACCATCAACATCTATTTTTGCATTATACCTGCTATTTAATGTCCTTTGAATGGACTTGATAGTATGATTGCCGCTGTCCTTTGCTGGCGTATCTTTTACTATGACTTCGGATTCGACTTGTGTAGCTGGTGGAGTGGTTCCATTCACTTTTGATACCAGTCTAGGCTTCACTCCCGCTTTTAACTGAGAATAAGTCAGTCCGCCCGTCATATCCAAGTGCGGATAGTCTTTAAAGCTTGACCAATCCCCTCCCCATGAAAAGCCCAAGGATTTACCAATTGCCGCTACCCGTTTCCATTTTGTATCAACCGTCCATATTGCATTCTTTCCATCATCGCTGACGATGAAATAATCAATGGCTAGTCCAAAGTTATGGTAAGATTGACCTGGCTTCGCGTTGGTCACTCTCGGTTTCGATAAATCACTATAGTTTTTACCATCGTAGATATATCCTAGGCGACCTTGACCATATAGCTTTGCTTGCTCTTCCATAGATCGATAACCTGCGCTGATTTGCACGAAAATTCCTTCTTGGTATGCCCGTTTAACCATTTCCAATGCCGATTCTTTTACGACTGGATGAATTCCGCTGCCCATATTCTTTTCTGAACGATCCAATAAAGTTTCTAATTTAACTGTCAATTTTATCACCTCCTAATATGTTATGGTGCCAATTAGGAAATGCTTGTACACCTACCTTGACGTTACAAAAAAACGCCCTTTTATGAGGACCTAGTATAGGTTCATCGTTCTTAAATAAAAAAAGCACAGCCCTAAATGGGGCTGTGCTTTTAATCTATTATAAAGGCATATTTTGATCTTCTTTATCTTTAGCAATTACCCTTATCAACTCATCCAGCTTTTCATTTCTTTCTTGGTCTAATCTTGTCTTTGCATTGATGAATTTAATTATCTTAATTATGAAATAAACACTTAATACAATAAGTCCCAAATAGAACAAAATCGGTATGATTGCAAAAAGCCCTATTAAACTACTGGCTTGATCCATAAATAATTCCTCCCAAATGTAAAATATAGTATTATTATACAGGAAAAATAAAGAAGGCGTCCGATATTGATTTATTATTTAAATAATTATTTTGCGAAAAAAAATTGAAGCTAGCCACATTTTAATGATCTCCAAATAGTCATCAGAAAATTTCTTAAAGATGGGGTGAATCCATATTGAAGGATTTGAATCAGAAAAAGGGAGAAGTTTAAATTACCATTATAAAAACCCCCATCTTATCTATTCAAATATAGACATAAATTAGGGTTATATATTTTTTGTAGCGTTTCTATCACGATTATAAAATAGATAAATTGAATTAAAGAACTTCACATGATCAGTACATACTTCTCTAAACCCCACTTATCTTTGCTCTCTACAAAATGTTTTCTAAAAAGAAGTTACACTCTAGAACAGTGGAATGAATCACATCATGGCCATATATTTCGATCTAATTAAAAAAATCCCTAGTGGATCCCCTATACATAACCCTTTTATAATTAGGCTTTGCAAAGGCTAATTATAAAGGAACGTTGTCGGCCTTTTCCGGGTATAAGAAGTTCGTGTATACGTAATTTTAAGAGTTTCCTAAAGTATTGGAACTCCACGAAGTTCATCAATCTCCCCCCGATCCCAAGTCATTTGAAGCAAGTAAATTTATCTTACTGCCTTTGTAAATCAGTAGATTAATGTTTATTTCATGCTTATTAATAGATCTTATATGATGGTTTGAGGAGATAATCGGGTTCCTCATACTCACTGACCAGCAAATGTGAGTCTATGAAAACCGATCATTACTTACAATGGTACAAGGATGACAGAACTTTTAAGGTAAATAGATGCTTAGACAATCCAGTTCAAGTAAATCCTGGTGAAGTTAAAGATAAGTTCCTCCGATTTAGTACTAAAGTGTAATTCTTTAATTCGAATAAGGTTAGTGTTAACATATAGTAAGTATATCTTCTATTGAAGGAGCTAATTATGAATCCCAATATTTTATTGCGTAATAATGTAAAGTTTAAAGGAAGTGGTACACGACCAATGATATTTGCTCCAGGTTTTGGTTGTGATCAAAATGTCTGGCAATCAGTTGCAAAAGACTTTGAAGATGAATACCAAATTATCCTATTTGACTATGTTGGGTCAGGTAATTCAGATATACAGGCATATAACGTGGAAAGATACAGTACTCTTGAAGGGTATGCACAAGACGTACTTGATGTTTGTTCCGCATTAGACCTAAAAGATGCTATATTTGTTGGACACTCTGTTGGATGTGTGATTGGCATGCTGGCGTCAATTAAACATCCTGAATATTTTTCTAAACTTGTTCTGGTTGGTCCTTCTCCTTGCTACCTGAATCTGCCTAATGATTATTACGGGGGATTCGAAAAAGAACAACTTTTAGGATTGATTGATATGATGGACAAAAATTATATAGGCTGGGCAACCGCCTTTGCTGGAACGGTAATGAATAATCCAGATCGGCCAGAGCTTAAACGGGATCTAGAGAATCGTTTTTGCTCTACTGATCCTATTATCGCTCGACAATTTGCGGAGGTTACCTTTTTTGCAGACAACCGTAAAGACTTACCAAAAGTAAAAGTACCATCACTCATTTTGCAATGTTCAGAAGATGTTATTGCTCCGTCAGCAGTAGGAGAATATATTCATAAGCATCTTCCTGATAGTACATTGAAAGTGATGAAAGCAACAGGACACTGTCCACATATGAGTCATCCTGAAGAGACGATATTCTTAATTAGACAGTTTTTGGATGAATTTCCGACAAACGATTTATAGATAGAGATGGGTGTGAATTTTTGTGAATGAACAACTGAATGAGGCACCCTGCGGATATTTTACTTTATCAGAAGAAGATGATATTTTATCCGTTAATCAAACCTTACTTAAATTATTGGGGTATAATCTCGATCAATTGCAAGGGCAGCCTATTAATTTTATCCTTTCGGCTTCTGCTATACTCTTTCATCAGCTTTATCTGGTTCCTCTGATCAAGTTAGAAAATCAGATTGAGGAAATATACATATCCTTAAAGTCTGAAGACGATGAAGAAATACCTGTGTTACTAAACGCTGTTCAAAGAGAGCGTGATGGAAGAACTATTATTGAGTGTGTGGTGATTCCAATGCGAAAAAGAAACGAATTAGAAAATGAGCTTCTTATAGCGAAAAAAGAGGCAGTGACAGCTCTAAATGGTATGAATAAGGCTTATTCTGATTTAGAGAATGCTCATGAAACGATGAAAGTTCAAAAGGATAAACTTAGTGAATTAAACGAAAAAAATGAAAAATACAAAGTAGATACAGAAAGAGAACTGGGTCTTGCCAAAAAAATCCAAGAGACATTATTACCAGTTCCTATTATTAATGAACATCTTGAAATTCAAGCATATTATAAAGGCTCCAATCAATTATCAGGTGATCTATATGGATTTTATCAAATTGACGCCCAACGGTATGGACTTATCCTACTTGATGTGATGGGGCACGGTCTTTCTTCAGCTCTCATAACCATGTCACTTCATTCCATATTTCAGAGATTAATTTTAAAAGGTTCTGAAGTGAAAACTGTGATGAAGGAATTAGATGATCACCTTCATTCTTTATTCAAAAACACAAATGAAACTTGGCATTACTGCACAGCCGTCTACCTTTTAATCGATACTGATAAGAGAGAAATTAATTATATCAATGCAGGCCATCCTTCCGTTCTTTTACAGGATATAAACGGAAAACAATATCAGTTGCGTTCTAATCGGCCTCCACTCGGGATGTTTGAAGAAATTATTTTTAAAACAAATACCCTTACATACAATAAGGACAGTATGCTGTGCCTTTATACAGATGGAGTTGAAGAACCTCTAGGTTCAGACCGTTTATGCTCATTGTTAAAGACCTTTTCGGCTGCCCCTTTATCTACACTTAAAGAGGAAATTATACAATCGCTTAGAAATGAAGAGGACACTGACCAACGTAAAGATGACCAAAGTCTTATTTTGGTTAAACTAAAATAAGACTTTCGGGTTGTGCTATCCGTTACATAAACTGCTGTTCAATTTCTTGGGACTTCAGGTAGTAGATACTAATATAGTCGGTTCGAAAACCGAGAGTCTTAATGGACCAGTTTTGTAATTGTCATAAAATAAAACAAATGAGGAGCTATCTATTTTGGGTAGCTTCTATTTTTTATGCAAAATAACTATCAAAAACCAATCCAAAAATCATCCAGCTACCAGCACACTTTCAATCGATCTAAACAGCTTTTCATTAATTTTGTCCCATTTGCCTTCCAATCATTTCCATAATATAATGAAGCTATTAAAGAGGAAGGGGGCATGGCAAATGAACGAAGGTAGAGATCCATTCGTTTCTTCACTCGCTTCTCATTTAAACATGCGGCTCACTCATTTGGCAGAAGAAAGGGAAATCCCACTGGAAAGATTATTGGATAAATCCGTCGAACTGTTACTTGAATATATGGAAGACAATGAAATGATCAATGACCATGTTAAATTAAACAATGTTGAAGCGATTAATAAAAATAATGAAATCATTCAGCAAAGCAGGCAGATCCTTAAGAAAGACTAGCTTAAAAACACTCAGCCATCATGGTTGAGTGTTTTTAAGCTTTTATATTTCAGAGCATTACTCACCATCAACTTCAAGTCCAAATAAAAAAGGCAGCCACTAGGCCTGCCTCTGTTGAACAACTCATGTCCAGTCATTCATTTAGTGATTAATAAAAACGGCGCCTGTTTTTTTTGCATTTGCACTTACATTTACAACGATTTCCAGGAAACCATACTGTACTTGGGTCATTGTTCTCAAAACATTTTTCTTCATAACAACAATTTATCTGCATACTAACACCCTCCTTACTCTTGTATATGCTTGGACTGATGGAAGGTGTGGACAAGTTGCTTAAAGATTAGAAGTGAATGAGAATTAATTAATTCATTTTCCATGATCCTGGACAATTTCCAATGTATGTGGAAGCAAACTGAAATCTCCCCAAGTTTTATGACCAGGAATTATGATTTTCGCATCTTTATACACATACATTAAATTCTTCATCGTATTTGGCCAAGCTTCCATGTTAGCTTCATCAATGATCCCCGAATTCTTTTGTTTCAGTGCAAAAATCATATCACCAAATAATAAGTTATACTTTGGAAGCCATATCGTCATGTTATCAGAAGTATGGGCTTCCCCGGGGAAGTAAATTTCGATTTTCATATTCCCAACTTTTAAAGTTGATGCCATTGAATCCAGTGAAGGATCAGGCATAGGATAGTTGAACTCTCTTGCCAACCTTGCTTTTTCAGAAGTGCTTACCGTTTTTATTTTTTGATCCAATAATGCCTGTATACAACCGATTCTATCGTAATTGTGGTGACTTATTATAGCCAGTTTGACAGGTTTTTTGAATTCCTTTTTTATCATATCCAATAATTGCTTTGCCAGTGTATCGTCCCAAGCTGCATCAACTAAGAGGATTCCTTTTGAAGTATTAAGAACCAGACCATTCGCACCAATCTTATTACCTTGGATTTCCGTATATGTTGTATGTACCCATACATCCTTTTTTGTTTGAGTTAGAACTACTGATCCATCCTCACTGGTTATTACCGTTCGTTTTGATTTAGCTTCATGAGCTGAAACCGGTGTCGAAATGTTTAGTATTGAAAAACAAAAACTTGCTAACCCGATTAAAAACCCTTTTTTTAACTTTTTAATATAATTATTCCTTTCTATACTATATTTATAGAATTATATATACTTTCAAATTTCAGTTTAAATATATATGACCTCTCAACGATTAGACCATAATATAGTTATGTAAACAATTACTTATCAAATTGAATATTATAGATTAATCAAAATTTAACGGAAGACTTCAACATCAAGTATTTAACGACGCAGGCAGAAAATGATGATTGCGAACACCGAAATTTTGTAGTACACAGAGTTTAGCCATCTGGCGAAAGTTATTGACAATGATTATCATTACTATTAATATATTGATGTAGTCACTGAAAATGAATATCATTATTAATTAGACATTTTTTGGTATGTTTTTAACCTACTCTATAATTAATAAGGAGCAAAATCAGAATGAAAAAGCTATTCATCCCCTTCCTACTCTTGTTCGTACTTATTCTTAGTGCCTGTGGGAGCAAAGAGACAGCGAACGAAAATAATGCATCCAAGGCTAAAAAAGAAACAGTTACATATCAATCAGAAACTGGCCCTATTGAGATTCCTAAAAAACCAAAAAGAATAATTGCTCTCTCTAATGGACCTAATGTATTGGCTTTAGAAGGTAATGTCGTTGGGATAGACCAATGGACTAATATGAATCCCCTTTTTAAAGAAAGACTAAAGGGAGTGGAAGTCGTATCAGAAGATAACCTCGAGAAAATCATTGAACTGGAACCGGATCTAATCATAGCGGGATCCGAAATGAAAAATATTGGAAAGCTAAATGAAATTGCTCCAACTGTAGTATTCACTTGGGGAAAATTAGATTATTTATCACAGCAAATAGAAATCGGAAAACTCTTAAATAAAGAAAAGGAAGCAAAAGAATGGGTTAATGATTTCGAAACGCGTGCAGAATCCGCAGGAAAAGCGATACGTGCAAAAATTGGTGAAGATGCAACCGTTTCTGTGATTGAAAATGATGCTAAGGAGTTTTATGTATTTGGAAATAACTATGCACGCGGAACTGAAATATTGTATCAAGCAATGGATTTGAAAATGCCTGAAAAAGTAAAAGAAAAGGCACTTAAATCCGGCATTTATGTACTCTCATCTGAAGTGCTTCCTGAGTATACTGGAGATTATATTATCTTTAGTAAAAACCCAGATGTGGTTAACTCATTTGTGGAGACCGAAACGTGGAAAAATATACCTGCTGTTAAAAACGATCGTATATTTGAAATAAATAGTAAAGCATCTACCTACAGTGATCCAATCACTTTAGAGCACCTTCTGAAATTTTTCGAAAAATCATTTCTTGACAAATAATATGCAAAAAGGAATTCTTTAAATGAGAATTCCTTTTTTAATGTGTTTTATACTTGAATTGCTTCTCAGAATAAATAAAAAGCAACGTTGCCTAAAAGGCAAACTGGTGATTTATTATTAGCTATATAAATTAACTCATTACAAACATTATCTTTAAACTAAAATGCTTAGTTTTTGGCACCGTCGATTCCGAGCACCATCAACAGGCCGTTTTGGCGCTGTTCCTCGGTTAGCTGGTTGCCGAACATGTCTTTGCCGGTGGCTGCTTCACCGAGGCCATTGGCTGCGAGTAGTCCGTATATCCTGTATTCGGCTTTCTGGAGGAGGCTATAGTCCTTCAGTCACTATAATAAAAGGACCTTAACAACATACGTTAAGGTCCTTTTATTTACCAACCAAGATTTTCAAAAAAATACTATTTTGATTTAACAGCTTCTTTTATTTGTTCTACGACATTATTAAGCCACTGTATAGGAGTTAATCCAATTGCGGGATAATAAATTTCAGCATTAGTTTGAATATAGTTTTCCTTTTCTTGTTTTGTTCTATTACTAGTTAGAAAATCGTCACAATACTTTATTGTAAAAAGCAAACATTCTTTATTAGCTTCGTTTATAAACTCAGCTAATGCTTGTTCAGGCGAACTAATATCCTGGTGGAATGTTCCACCTAAAAAATCCTCTAACTCTTCTAAGTAATCATAACTTTCGTCCATTTAAATTCCTCGCTTCATTATTTTTCTGGATATCCTGTTAGAATAAAATTACCGTTTGAATCCTTTTTAAGTACAATTTTTGCATTTGTAACATTCTCTACAACTTCGGAGTTTCTTGCTACCAACTATCTCTCCATCACCCTTGTATCTTAATGGTAATGTAGGTCTACTATTAGGTTCTGAAAGCCACTTTTGTATTTTCTCAATATTTTTGGGATTGTTTAAGACTGTATAAGCAACTTTCTCAGCTGTATGCCTATCTATAAAAGTAGAAGAACCAGTAATTCTTGGATTATTTCTTATCCTTTCTAAATAATTCTTCATCAGTTTTCCCAACATGTCTTTCAATCAAATGCCCACCTCTTGACTCATGTACAGCCAGTCCACCACCAGGTGCAAGAGAACTCTTATCTCCTGGTTTAACATTATCTATACCCTTAGATATACTCTCCCCTGAAACACCCTCTACTTTTCTATCCTTCACCGTGAATTTCTGATAGGCTTCCTTAATTGTCTGTTTTTCCATTACAATTTTGGGAAGGTTTGGTCCTCCTGCGAGTGAAACTTGTTCCACACTTATTCGTTTAGGTATTTCTTTTTTACCTAGTACGTCACCTATATTTTTTAACGTGGTTTTTCCTGATCTCGCGATGTCTGTTATTGTAGCTTGAACCTTCTAAACCTGCTTTTGCGCAAATTCCTTGCTGTAAGGGATGAACTTTGTACCACTTTAGACCTGACGGCCTTTTATCTGAGGTACCCATAGGGCTTAAATAGGGTACCTGTTTTTAAAGTTGTTTTTATGTACGATAAATTTTTGTCAAACATTATTTATAACTAATAAGTGTTATCTCTACTCTCTTAGTACCAAACTATTTATTCGGCACTAGGTAGCTCCCAAAAAAAGAAACCTTGAAAGGTGTTTAGCCAATCAAGGGGTTTCATTCTATATAATGTTTTACTTTAGATATTCAGCTTCCCATTTATCTTGTTTTTCTACTGGGCTAAGTTCTGAAATATCCTCATATCCATAATTAATTTTCATTTTTCCTGTGTTATCTAAAATGAAAGTTAGGTTTGTCCATAGTTCCTGTTCTTGCTCCTTAAATTCTTCACGCAATCTTGAAAAATAATTATACAAATCATCATCAAGCCCATCAAACTCTTCCTCATCAACATTAAATAAATCTGTTATATCCAGACTATATACTGGTTCCCCTCCAGTTTCAGGGTAATAATAGAAAAAAACTTTTTTATAACCTTCTCTAAATTCAGCGTATAAAAAGATTTGTTTCCAATCCTCTGGAATTATATTAATTAATGTATTCGCAATTTGTTGATATGTCTGCTCCATTATTTTGGTTTCCATCTACTTACCTCCTAAATAATTAGTTAATCTATCTGAATATTTTTTACCATCTATTACATAGTTGATTTTAAACTCACTTGGTCTAGCTGATTGTGCCTCATATATGGGTTTTACTTTAATGGTTACTTCTTTACCCTCTACTAAAGCCTTCTTCCATGTATTCTCTAGAGTCTTATTTTCACTCCTATTTAAAGTAGCATTCATGGGTACTAAGTTATCTATTTCACCAGAACCTTTAAAGATACTTGCAATTAAATGTCCACCATCATCGTTTGATAGTCTATCGTCTCCTCCAACCTTTCTTTGGGCATAAGGATCTCGTTTTGCTTTACCCAATTCTAATTTAGCTTCAGCAATCGCAATACGTCCGTTATCATCAGTGGTATATTTATATCCTTCTTTTGTTGTATACTCTACATTGGGTTTTAAGGTCTTCTTACGATTTACTTTCGTGTATTGTTCACCATATCTAACGTTATCTATACCCTTAGGAACACTCTCCCCTGAAACAGCCTCTACATTGCTATTCTTCACCGCAAATTTCTGATAGGCTTCCTTAATTGTCTGCTTTTCCATCATAACTTGGCGAAGGGTTGGTCCTCCTGCGAGGGATACTTGTTCCATACTTATCCGTTTAGGGATTTCTTTTTTACCGATTGCTTCACCTATATTTTTTAACGTGGTTTTTCCTGATCTCGCTATGTCTGTTATTGTAGCTTGAACCTTTTGAACCTGCTTTTGCGCAAATTCCTTGCTGTAAGGGACGAACTTTGTACCACTTGCTATTTTTTTCTTAGCCACACTTGCCTGAAGTAATTCTATATGATTTTAAGGCCTCACGGCCTATTATCTGAGGAACCTGTATGGCTTAAGATGATACATATTCATATCAAAAGTGAAAAGACCTTAACTTTTGGGTTAAGGTCATATAAAAGAAAAACAAGTTGCACCTTATTCGGTAAGCTCTCTTAGCCGATTAAACTGCACATCCAGCCATGTAAAATGTCATCTCGCCTATTTATCTTTATTATTTTCACAAACCAAGTATTAAAACAGAATGCCTTGATGGTACAACTATCATGAGTTATGAATTTTTCATTAGCATTTTTTATGTCGTCCATAGCAATTTCTCACATAAAACAAAAAGCACCTGTTGTCCGTTTGACAATCAAGTGCTTTATTCAATGTTTTACTTCCTGTATAGTTTAGTTGTGTAACTTAAATTCCCGTAAATGAAATCTATATAGAGCCTTTAAAAACATCTACATCGTTTTCGTTTAATACTGCTTCTATTTCATTACCTTCAAAAACAACCATATAGTCATTTGGTAAAGCAAGAACTTGAATGATTTCTGGTTTAATTTTTAGTAGTTGATAAGCATATAGAGCATACAACTCTGTAGTATTATTATCCTCTACAGGACCTATATACCAACCTGAATCTCCTTTTTCAACATCTCCATTTCTTTGTAAATATATTTTCTCAAGTTCTAGTACACCTTTAGTAAGTATGATTTTATCACTAAATTTTATTGATAAACCATTGACATTTATCTTTCTCAAAAAATGACCTTGTTCTAGTTGTACCCACAATGCTAAAGTTAAATCTTCTGTTATATCTTCAAATGGATTTCTAGAGTAATCAGGAGAAGTCAATATAAAATTCCCGGTTTCTCTCTCATGTAAATAATAGACAGACCAACCAACTTGAAGAGAGAATCCATGAATTAATTTATTACAATCTACCTTTTCTAATATAGCAAACAAATTTTCTATTTGAGGTTCTAATTCTTTTTCGGCAGTCACTACAATGGTTTTACCCATAATAATCTTTTCAAATTTCTTCATTACTTCAACCGCTCCTCTATAGCTACTTTTAGCGCTTCTCTAGCTTGTTCCTCTTTTTCTAGCATCTCCATTCTAACATTAACAGGAACCTCTCCCATCTTAGAATGTCCTTTCCAATCAGCCCAACTATGAGCCCCCTTAGAGGCATTCGAAGATTTCCCAAGACCAACAAAATTATCTTTTAGATTTAGAATTTCTATCTGTTGTTCTCTAGTTAACCTACTGAATCCTTCGATTTCAGTTATTTCTTTCATTGAAACAATATGGTCTGCTTCAAACTTTTCAACTTCATACCCGTATACTGGGTCTACTTTAGGACCATCTGGATTAACCATTTTTCTTATCTCGTTACTTGGTGTCTTTTTCCTCAGGTTTTTATATTCACCTTTTGTAATACCCTTAACCTTACCCTTAGGAACACTCTCGCCTGAAGCAGCCTCTACTTTGCTATCCTTAACAGTAAATTTCTGATAGGCTTCCTTAATTGTCTGCTTTTCCATCACAATGTGGGGAAGGCTTGGTCCTCCTGCGAGGGAAACTTGTTCCATACTTATCCGTTTAGGGATTTCTTTCTTACCTATTTCATTAACTATATTTTTTAACGTGGTTTTTCCTGATCTAGCTATGTCTGTTATTGTAGCTTGAACCTTCTGAACCTGCTTTTGCGCAAATTCCTTGCTGTAAGGGACGAATTTTGTACCACTTGCTACTTTATCGGCGACTTTAGCAGCACCTGCCACACCGCCGATTCCGAGTGCCATCAACAGCCCGTTCTGGCGCTGTTCCTCGGTCAGTTGGTTGCCGAACATGTCTTTGCCTGTGGCCGCTTCGCCGAGGCCGTTGGCTGCGAGGAGTCCGTATATTCCATATTCGGTTTTCTGGAGGAGGCTAAAGCCTTTTGTCGTTTTATAGGCATCGAGCGCGTGGTCCGCTGCGTTGAGTCCTTTGGCCGTTTTGTATAGGGCGCTTCCGCCTTTGATGGCCCGGCCGGCCCAGCCGACGACGGGGATGAATCCAGCGGCGGCCATGGCGCCTGCGGCGATTCGTTCGGCATCGGACAGCTTGCGGCCCGTTACTGGATCGACTCCGGTTGAGGCCCTGATAGAATCATAATATCCCGTGAATTCCCCTGTAAAGGTTTTTGTCGTATCCCAGGCTTTTTCGTACCATGGGCGGTTTTCGAGTTCTTCCATTTCTTGTTCGATTTTCCGGGCTTCGGCTTGCTGCTTTTTGAAGGTTTGATAGTCTTTCATCTGACCGGCGACTTCATCCTTCACTTGATAGACATCACTGCTTTTGAATGCCGATTGATTGAATGTCATCGGCGAAACGTTGCCGTCCTGTTTGGTGGCATCAAGCAAGGCACGGAAGAGGCCAACGGCCACGTTTTCCTGTCCAACGGACAAATCATATTCCTCGACCAATTGCCGGTCGACATTCTCGACCTTTGTCACGGTGTCATCCAGTCTATGTCCGGCCAGCGTGATTTTTTCATTAAAGTCCTTTTGATCGAACATATCAAGAGGCAGGATATCGTCAATGCTGTTCAGGATTCTTTGGAGATCGTTCGCTTGTTCATCGACAAGCGATTTCGCTTGGTTGATGCCGTTTGACACTTCGCCATCTAAAAAGGGAACCTCGACCACCGTATTTCCGGAGAGGTCCGCCTCTTCCAGGGTGGCAGGTATGCCTTCCAAAAAACTGATCTGGGTCGTGAATAGTTCCATCCAGGCGTCCGCCACCTCGATTTGCGCTTCATAGAAGCTTTTGATGGCGGTAGCACCGGCTCCCTGAAACTCGTTATCCAAGCCGACGATGCCCTGAAATTCCTTTTTCAGGGCTGCGACTTCCTTTTTTAGTTCTTCATATTGCTTGGCGCGCGACTTGGTTGCGGCCGTCAATGTCTCGGCTTCATATATTTTCATCGCGTAGGATACCCATGTGAAGACGTATGGGCGATGGCTTCATCCTGTTCTTTTAATAAGTCAATGTTGGCACGGGTATCTTCCACATTTTTCTGGACGATTTTGATATATTGTTCAAAGACCTTCTCCAAGTTCGTTTCCCGGTCGATCCATTTCGAAGTGAATTCCAATTTATTGTTGCCCAGCTCGCCTGCCGGCAAATTTCCAAGCGTGACTGTACCAAGTGCCGTCTTCACCTGATCGACTTGCTTCGTTACGGCAGGATGATTCAGTTTGATTGTCGTCATTAAAACAACCGCCTTTTTAAATCGGATATTTTACTTTCCAGCTGCTCAAATGCCTCTTCACCTTTGCTCAAAAGGGAATCGGCTTCTTGGGCTATATTCCCCGCTATGCTCAGAAGCGTGTTCTCTGCATTCAGCTTTGTAATCATCGCTTCGATTTTCCATTGGTAATCATCATAATCGTCATGAATGATACTAAACATCACATTATAGGCATCATGACGGGCTTCCTGAAATTGATCCGAGCGATTCCCTGTCCAGCTGCCACCTAGCTCAGGGTCTTTTATTTTCCTAATCTCGCTTAAGCACATGCTTTGCTCTTTTATAATATCGTTCTTCGCATTTTCTAAACGCTCTATTTTCACATTCAAATCAGCTTTTTTACCGGAGATAGCAGAGTGTATATTACTCAAAATATCTGCATAAACCATGAAACTCACCTCAGAAACAGTATAATCCTACACTAAATGTCATATTTTCCTATTTAATATTATAAGGATTATAGTCCGAGAGTTAAATAGGGAGAAATATGCTATTTTGTCAGTTAAAAGAGAAGATTGGCATACAAAAGTTCCTACATACCATATTCTTTATACCCGGCATTTTACCAATTTTAAACAAGTTAGCAGAATGTCATCTTATTAGATTCTCTATAAAAATTTCCGACACTTCATTCAAACTGCCCTTGACTGTATCTGCGCAGTAAGTCATCCCGAACAAATTCCCTGCAAGAGGAAGATAAATGTGACCGCTCGGGATGTATCAAATCGCCAAAAGGCAAATCACCGACAAATTTAACTTCACCTTCAAAATCCTGTCCGGATTCAGCATCAAAACCGATAACTTTCACAAAACAAGTTTTGTGTCCGGTTTTCATAAAATCAATTACTGTTAACACATGATTATGTATATCATTCATCCTTTTTTCCTCCAACTCTAAGCATTAAGGTTTACTAACTTTATAAATAAAGAAACCGATCAAACAATCATGGCTAAGGTTGCTAAAGGCATTAAAAACATTGGAAATAGGTACTCCTGCTTTCCATGAATTACTTTATTTTTCTATGTATTTTGTTCAATCTCCCCTTATTTAACTGAACTTGCATGTCCTGACTTCTTCATTCACATATGCTTTTTATACGTTTCCCAGAATATACTTCTCTTAGCATGTGTAAGATTACACATTACTTCCACCAAAGGTCAGTCTGGCAACCCCGAGGACCTTCCCTCTTCTATATAGATTTATAACCTGCTATAATCTAAGGATTGGAGGTGTGAAAAAATGAAAGAAATCATCCAGATATTAGCTGAAATCGTCAATAATCTTCACGATTTCATCCTATTCTTTGTAAGTGACACATTAAATTCAAATGCAACGGACAAAGATTTGCATTTTTGGATAATGGGAATCATCGGTATCATCATATTTTTGTTCGTGTTATTTTTATCTAATTTAATTGCCCGGATGCGTTTTGGGATAACGATACTCTCTTTCCTTTATACCTTTACAGTCATGGTTGTTTTAGTATTTGCCATTGAGATACAGCAAGCCCTTACCAGCAGGGGAAATATGGAGTTTCAAGATGCGGCGATAGGCCTATGGGGGTTCATCGTATTTTTCATGGTTTTTGCTGTACTATCATCCATATTCCTATTGGTGAAGAATTTATTCAAGCAATCAAAATAAAGGTAACGATAGGTCACCTTGCTTAAAACATTCCTAATGCCTTTCAATAACTGGAAATTCGGATTTTGTATTGGCGGGAATGATAAATTCTCTGTAGCAGCATCTTAAATGAAAAGGAAGGTTACAGAGAAGCAAATTTGATTCGGGGAATTACTTCGATTCATTTTCATTGAATAAATCAATACTGAACAGATTAAAAGAATCGTCGTCATTAATACGTTCCTGGTCATTTCCTGTTATATCAGGACTATTTTCCCTGCGGCGGCGATTTACTTCCCTTAATTCCGCTTCCAGAAATTCCGCTTGTTCGTGGGAAAGCTTGATCGTGATTTCATTATTTTGATCATCTGCAGCTTTCAAGAGGACATAGCTATCCGCAGCATTACGTAAAGTCACATTGCTTACTGTTAAGTTCATATTCGCGAGTTCATATCTTGCCTTCATAAAGTAAAAAGAACCTCCATCGGAAAATACCGGTTAAAATAATGTATATTAAATATACTCTACTTCAAGATATTTAAATATACAAATTCTTTGTTTAGAAAAGCCTTGAAACCTAAAGAAATCTACCTCCTTAACGAGCTTCACAAGACCATATATGGAAAAGTGATGAACCATATCATTAAAGCCTCGTTCTTGAATAAAGGTCCAGGTGAAGTTTCATCCCTTTTAAAATCCAGAAGTTTTGGAACCAATGGAGCAATTGAATGCTAATTCGCCCCTTTCTTAAAAAATACTGAATGAATTCACATCGACTGTAAATAAATGGAACCCTTCATTAGTGGAAAGGTTCCATTTGTTTTTACAATTCTTCCTCAATCGCGGAAGTAATATGGTATGGACCCATGCTTTTATTTGAAGTAATGACGGTTCTCAATCGATTTGCCGGATATACCGCAGAATTGAAACTTACACCCGGGTCATACCCTATAGTATGATATTTGAAAATCCCGTCATTTTTTTTACGGATCCATATACCATATCCATAGTATTCCCCTTCATCTCCAGTTGCAATATGGGCTTCCAATAAGAGAGTGGTATATTCTTGATTCAGTAACTGATTGGAAAATAACCCATCCCAAAACCTGAACATATCTGATGCGGTAATATACGCTCCTCCATCCGCACCGCCTTTGATGGGAAGGGAATAAACGTTAGTTCTCCATGCTCCATTTTCTTCGTCAATGTACCCTAATGCAGTATTTTTAGGAAGCTGGTCCATGGAAAAATAACCGGAATTTATCATTTCACAAGGAAGAAAGATGTTCTTGTCGATATATTCAGAAAATTGAAGTCCGGTTAGTTCCTCAACAATCAATCCTAATAAAATATAGCCTGCATTATTGTAATGAAATCTTTCCCCGGGTTCAAACATCATCACATCATCTTGAAACATTGGGAGGAAATCTTTTAATCTTTTGATATGGTACATCGGATTTTTCTGCCAAAGCTCTTCAAAATCATCCATCACTTTCTCATCAAAGTAATCAGGAATGCCCGAAGTGTGTGTTAAGAGGTGATGAATGGTTACATTTTGATGGAAATCAGGAAACACGATAGGAAGACAGTCTATAAGCTTAGAATCCAGCCTAAGTTCTCCTTTTTGTATTAACTGGCAAATGGCTACCGCCGTAAACAGTTTACAACCGGAAGCAATTCCGAATCTTGTTTCGGCCGTATTCATGATTTCATCCGCTCGATTGGTATAGCCATGTGCTGAGCTATGAATCAGGTCATCTCCCGCTTTCACACCGATAACACCCGAGAATTCAATTTCCTTGCATGTTTCTTCAATAATCCTGGAAATATCCATATGTAGAGTCGACATTTCGTTTTCCCCCTTGCCGGTAAAATTTTCATAACCGATGTGTTGGCCAAGGTGCTCATTAGGTCTTGCCAAAAAACCCGCATCTTATGTGATGCGGGATAACTTATTTCAGATTTCACTCGTTCTTTTATTTCCACCAAGTATCATAAACATTAATGGCTTCATTGCGTTTATGTTCGGTTTTAGTATACCATCCTTCGATGATTTCGGCAGCTTCCGTTCTGATTTCCTTGCCTTCAAGATAATCATCGATTTCATCGTAGCTAACGCCTAAAGCCACTTCATCAGGAAGTAACGGTTTGTCATCTTCTAAATCTGCCGTTGGTATTTTCGTATAAAGACGCTCAGGAGCACCGACGAATTTGAGGATTTCTTTTCCTTGCCTTTTATTTAAGCGATATAAAGGTAGGATATCCGCTGCACCATCACCATGTTTCGTAAAGAAACCTGTGATCGCTTCAGCTGCATGGTCCGTACCAAGCACAACGCCTTTATACAGTCCGGCTAAATCATATTGTACCTTCATTCGCTCACGTGCTTTGACATTTCCCCTTAAGAAATTCGATAGCTTTTCAGAAACCGCTTCTTCCACAGCTTTTACTGAAGCATCCACCGCTTCCTTGATGTTAACAGTAACCGTTTGGCTTGGCTTGATGAATTTTAAAGCCAGCTGCCTGTCATCTTCATCAGCCTGTACTCCATATGGCAAGCTTACAGCAACAAACTTATAGTCGCTGCCATTTTTTTCTTCATTCAATTCATTGACAGCGGTTTGAGCAATATACCCCGCCAGTGTTGAATCTTGACCTCCGGATATCCCAAGTACAAAACTTTTCAGAAACGTATTTTTCTTCATATACCCTTTTAAAAGATCAACACTTTTCCTGAATTCGGCTTCAGGATCGATCGTTGGTTGGACAAGTAATTTTTTTACGATTTCTTTTTGTAATGGACGCATTGGCATAGCCCCGCTTTCTAATAAAATAGATTGGTCATTTCGTTAGCATTCTTTCTACATTTGCTTTAACTTCATCTATATTCCTCATTTTATTATCCCAACAATCCTGGCTTAGATCTACCGGGTATTCCTCAGGATTCAGTGCACGAAGGTATTCCGGCCATAATACTTGGAGATTTTTTTGCGTAAAGGCCTTAATTTCATCTATGGTCGGCAATTCATAAATCAAACTTCCATCCTTAAAAATATCCACGTGCAGATCAACTGCATCGAAATCCGTGACGAATTTACTTAGGAAGGTATGGACAGGATGAAACATCTTTAATTTTTCCTGTTCCTGCGGCTTCTCATATTCCATCGCCAAATAATCACCTTCAGCATGATGATTCACTTTATTGATGATTCGGTATACTCGTTTTAAGCCAGGTGTCGTAACCTTTTCAGGGTTAGAAGAAATTTTGATGGTATCTCTCATATTCCCATCTTCGCCCTCTATTGAAACCATTTTATAAACGGCACCGAGCGCTGGCTGGTCATAAGCCGTAATCAATTTGGTTCCGATGCCCCAAATGTCAATTCTTGCTCCTTGTTGTTTCAAATTGATGATCGTATATTCATCAAGGTCATTGGAAGCGACTATCTTCGCATCATGGAACCCTGCAGCATCAAGCATACGCCGTGCTTCTTTTGATAAGTAAGCTAAGTCACCGCTGTCAAGACGAACGCCAATGAAGTTGATTTTATCGCCCAATTCCTTGGCAACACGGATTGCATTCGGGATGCCAGAACGCAATGTATCATAAGTATCAACCAAGAATACACAGTCTTTATGGGAAACAGCGTATTTATGAAAAGCTGTATATTCATCTTTATAAGCTTGGATCATGGAATGTGCATGCGTCCCTGAAACCGGAATGCCGAACAGCTTTCCAGCACGTACATTACTAGTGGAATCAAAGCCAGCAATATAGGCCGCTCTCGCTCCCCAAATTGCAGCATCCATTTCTTGCGCCCGCCTTGAACCGAATTCAAGGGCAGATTCTTCACCGATTACCTGTTTGATGCGTGAAGCTTTTGTTGCCACGAGTGTGTGATAGTTCACAATGTTAAGCAACGCAGTTTCAATGAGTTGAGCCTCACCAAGCGGTGCCTCCACCCGTAATATCGGTTCATTGCCGAAAACGAGCTCTCCCTCTTTCATGCAGCGAATCGCTCCCGTGAAACGAATGTTCTTCAAATAATCCAAAAATTCTTCATCATAGTGCAGATCATTTTTTAAATAGTCGATATCACTTTCCGAGAAGGAAAAGTTTTGAAGGTAATGGACAATTTTTTCAAGTCCCGCAAAAATCGCATATCCGCTATTAAATGGAAGCTTTCTGAAAAATATCTCGAAAACTGCCTTTCGGTTATGCGTTTTGTCCTGCCAATAAGTTTGGGCCATATTGATTTGGTAAAGGTCAGTGTGTAATGCGTAACTGTCGTCGTTGTACTTTTTTTCCATGGATAGTTCCTCCCAAAAGAGAAGCATCGCTTCCCTTCTATTCTGTTGCTTGAATGGATATTATAGAATGGTTGCTCCAAGAGATCCTTTAAAATGTCCAAGCGCCCAATGGTGACCGGCATCATTGAACGAGGCCACTGCATTTTCATATACAAAGATATTATAGCCTAGATTATAAGCGTCGATTGCCGTATGCAAAATACAAATATCTGTACAAACCCCAACTAAATATACATCAGTAATGTGGCGTTCCCTTAGGCGGATATCTAGGTCCGTTCCTGCAAATGCCGAATAACGCGTTTTATCTATATAATGAACATTCTTTTGATTTTTATTTGTTTCATACTCTTCTTTTAACGCCCCATATAGGTCTCTACCCATTGTACCGCTAATATTATGCGGTGGAAACAAATTCGATTCGGGATGTAAGCGGTCTCCTTCTTCATGTAAATCAATCGCGAATACCGTATATTCGCCGCTTTTTATAAAATCCCTGGTTATATTGACTAATTCCTTCTCGATATCCTGACCTGGCTTCCCGCAGGTCAAGGAACCCCTGTCTGCCACGAAGTCATACGTATAATCTATATTGATCAATGCCTTTTTCCCCATATCATCAATTCCCCCTCAATAGTAAATAGAGTCCATGACAACCTCTGCATTAAATCGGTAAAGCTGTGAAGGCCGATACGAATTCCGTTTCGTTTTCTTATGCATTCCCTTTTCATCCAAGACTTTTTCCAGAAACGGGAGCTTCGGGGCTTTTGCATAAAAAAGTGAGTCTGCACTGATTTTTGCATCATCTCTGGCTGTCAGCAAAACCCGTTGCAGCTCAGAAAGTGTAAATTCATCCGGCAGGAATTTTTGGGCTATCGTCGTTTGCACCATTTCTTTTTTCATTAAATTCATCGCATCGTTAATAATTGTATAATGATCGAATGCAAGATCTAATTGTAAGGCTTCCTGAATCGTGAACAATTCAACCTCGGCTGCATCGTCATTCGCTTTTCTTTGATGAAGAAACTCTTCCTGGACAATTGCATAAAAAGCATTGGATATGATCCATCCCCTGGGATCGCGCCCTGGCCGGTCATAAACCCCGAAATGCTTGACATGGAATCCAGTTACGCCCGTTTCTTCTTTCAATTCTCTTTTGGCAGCTTCATAAGCAGTCTCGCCAGCATTGACGAAACCTCCGGGTAAAGCCCATTTATCTCCTTCAACATTCGGGCTTCCTTCCTTATCTTTTGTGGCACGTTTGATTAATAATAGCTTCAAAAACATTTCAGGCGGAGCTTTCTCTGCCGTTTTCTTCGTAGTAATCGTAAAGATCGCAATATCTGCCGTATATCCATCTGGAGTAATATATTTCTTTTTTTCCTGCTGAGCCATGGCAACTCTCACTTTCTTTCACTAAGTATGGAATTCAAGTAATTAGTAAATCATTAATTACTAATTATAGTACTCTTCCTTGTCTGATTTAGCAACTCTAAATCAGAAAAATTTTCTAATTATTTAAATAATCATTTATTTTTCACATGAAAACAAGCCCGGTCATGATGACCGGGCTTGTTTATCGATTTCTTTAAACGGGATAGACTCCATGTTTACGATCGGTGAATGTCAATTGTTTACTGCTATATGCTTCAAACCTGGCGCACAATTCATCACGCAAGTCATTTGGCTGGATGATGCCATCAACAATCATCTCGGAGGCTAAGCGGTAAATATCGATGTCTTCATTATACTCATTGCGCTTCTGTTCGATGAATTTAGGGCGCTCTTCTGGTTCCATTGCATTGATTTTATTGGCATAGACTGCATTGACCGCAGCTTCTGCCCCCATGACCGCTATCAATGCCGTCGGTAAGGCCAGAACGCAGTCCGGTTCAAAAGCTGGACCGGCCATCGCGTATAGTCCAGCACCATAGGCCTTACGGACAATGACAGAAATCTTGGGAACCGTGGCTTCACTCATGGCCGAAATCATTTTTGCACCATGGCGAATGATCCCTGCCCGTTCGACCTTAGTCCCGATCATGAATCCTGGAATATCCACCAGGAACAACAACGGTATATGGAAAGCATCACATAAATTGATGAACTTGGCTGCCTTATCAGCTGAATCATGGAACAGGACGCCGCCCTTGACTCGCGGCTGATTGGCAATGATCCCTATCGTTTGCCCATTTAGCCTTGCAAGCCCAGTAATTAATTCAGGAGCAAATAGCTTCTTGATTTCACAAAACGATTGCCTGTCTATGATCCTATCGATCAGGTCATACATATTGAAGGCTGCATTCTGATTTTTTGGAATCAGTTCTTCCAATGTTTTTTCGAAATCCGCAGGCAGCTCAGGCTTTGTGGCTTTAGGCTTTTCTTGATAATTTCCTGGAAAATAGCTTAAGTACCTGCGCGCGAACGCGATCGATTCTTCTTCTGACTTGACAAGCACATCCCCGCATCCTGAAACGGAACAATGCATTTTCGCCCCGCCCATTTCCTCTTCACTCACCTTTTCGCCAATGACCATTTCTGCCATTCTCGGTGAACCTAAATACATGGATGCATTGCCATCAACCATTACGACGATATCACAAAAAGCTGGGATATATGCCCCGCCGGCGGCAGACGGACCGAACAATAGACAAATTTGAGGGACTTTTCCTGATAACTTTACTTGGTTGTAAAAGATGCGTCCTGCTCCGCGGCGTCCCGGAAACATTTCTACTTGATCTGTAATTCGTGCCCCGGCAGAATCGACTAAATAAAGAAGGGGCAGCTGTAACTTCTCAGCTGTTTCCTGAATGCGAATGATTTTCTCGACGGTCCTTGCTCCCCAGGAACCAGCTTTTACAGTCGAATCATTGGCCATGACACAGACCCTCTGACCATTGATTTTCCCGATGCCTGTAACCACACCATCCGCAGGCAGACCCTCACTGGCACAATTAGCAAAGAAAGCGTCCTCTATTTCAACCCCTTCATCGAAAAGCAGCTCGAGCCGTTCACGTACGAAAAGCTTTCCTTTTTCAGCGTTTTTCTGATGATATTTTTCTAAACCGCCTTTTTTAATCGTCTCAACCGTTTCGGTTAGTTTATCCGTCGTTACCATCCCTGTTCCTCCTTCAATTGAAATCATTGGCCCTTAAATACCGGTTTGCGCTTTTCCTTGAATGCTGACAGACCCTCCAGTCGGTCACGGGTTTTTAAAGTTGTCTGATAGCAGTCTTTTTCAATTTGCAATCCTGTTTTCAAGTCAGTCTCAGCCCCTTGATTGATTGCCGCTTTTGCAGCCCTTAGTGCCAATGGGGCATTGACCGCAATTTCCTTAGCCAATTTTTTCGCTTCCTCAAGTAAATGCTGGGGTGAATATACATGACTGATGATTTTCAAGGCATGTGCCGTTTTTGCATCCAATCTCCTTGCCGTATAAATCAGTTCTTTCGCTGTCGGCATTCCAACTATCCGCGGCAGGCGCTGAGTACCGCCGGCGCCTGGGATGATGCCTAACGATGTTTCTGTAAGTCCCACCTTCGCCGTTTCCGATGCGATTCGTATGTCACAAGCGAGTGCCAACTCCAGCCCTCCGCCAAAAGCCGAACCGTTAATCGCGGCGATGACCGGAACTGGAAGGTTTTCTACAGCCGTAATCGTATCTCCAATCAACTTGACTGTCTCCCTGACTTTATCCTCATTCATACCTGCTCGTTCCTTAAGGTCCGCACCTGCACAAAACGCCTTTTCACCTGCCCCCGTTATAATGACTGTTCGTAAATTGGAATCACTTTTCAATTCCTCCAGCCCTTCAACCAAGCAATGAAGCAATTCTGTGGATAAGGCATTAGCAGCATCCGGCCGATTCAAAGTCACAAGGGCAATTCCCTTTTCCTCAGTACTTATTTCAACTAATGAAGTCATAATTTCACCTCAATTTCTCTTATTGTGCGTTATAAACAGCCATCTGATGGCTTGGCAATGGTTTTTCTAAAAAGTTCTGCATCTTGGCCGCAGCCTTCATTAGTTTTTCTGAGTTGATTCCCGTGTGAATTCCCATTTTATGTAGCATATGAATTAGGTCATCCGTTGCCACGTTTCCGCTCGCACCTGGTGCATACGGGCATCCTCCTAAACCTCCGAGCGAAGAGTCGAAAGTATCCACACCATAATTAAGTGATTCTAGAACATTTGCGAGTGCCATTCCCCTTGTATCATGAAAATGGAGGGCAATCCGGCTTATATCATATCTTTTTACAGCTTGTTCCAGGAACAGTGCAACCTGTCTTGGAGAAGCGACCCCAATGGTATCACCCAATGAGACTTCATTGATTCCATATTCAAAAAGTTGATCACAAACACGGAAAACCTGTTCGGTCGAAACCTCCCCTTCATAAGGACAGCCGAAAACGGTTGAAATATAGCCCCTAACCGTTTTCTCGCTGTTAGCTGCTGTCCCGATAACATCCTTCATTATTGGAAAGGTATCGGAAATCGACTTATTGATATTTTTAAGATTATGCGTTTCACTGGATGACATGAACACGGAAATTTCATCGATATTGGCTTCTAGAGCCGACTCCAGTCCCCTTTGATTGGGTACAAGGGCCGCATAAGTGATACCGGGATTGCGCTTAATTCCCTTAGCCACCAGGGCAGCATCACTCAATTGGGGAATCCACTTTGGATGGACGAAAGAAGTCACCTCTATATAAGATAAACCTGTATCAGAGAGCTGATCGATCCAATCCATTTTGCTTTTTGCAGGTATTATGACCTTTTCATTTTGCAGTCCGTCACGCGGACCCACTTCCTTAATTGTCACTTTTTCAGGCCAATTCATCTTACCCCTCCGTCCCCTTATTCAATGACGGCCAAAACGTCGCCCTCATTCACGAAATCCCCCTCATTCACTTTAAGTTCTTTAATGGTGCCAGCTTCCTCGGCTGCAATGGGGATTTCCATTTTCATAGATTCCAAGATAATGATATCCTGTCCGTCTGTTACACTTTGCCCCTCGTTCGCTACGATTTTCCAAACGCTTCCTGCCATGCTTGCCTTTAATTCTGTCATCTTACATTCCTCCTGATCATTATGTTTTATTTATACAGTCAGTTTTTTTATATATTTTGCAATGAAATCCGTAGTCGTATCTCCTTGGGAAAAAGCTTCATGAGAAATGATTTCCATCAGCAAAGGAAGGTTTGTTTTAATTCCTTCAATTTTATAGCTTGCGAGCGCTTCTCTTAATCTCTCGATCGCTTTATCCCTTGAATCACCGCTCACCACCAATTTGGCGATCATCGGATCATAAAAGTGGGATACGACCGAAGTTCCATGAACAGCCAATTCATGACGGATCCCTTCCCCTTTCGGAAGTTCCATGCTTGTGATTTTCCCCGGTGCTGGATAAAAGGTTTTCGGATCTTCAGCATATATGCGCACTTCAATGGAGTGTCCATCCTGTTTAATCTCACTTTGCGTGAATTCCAATTTGTCGCCAGAGGCAACTTTAATTTGCTGTTCAACCAAATCCAGTCCCGTAATTTCTTCGGTGACAGGATGCTCTACCTGAAGGCGTGTATTCATTTCCAGGAAATAAAAGTTTTTATCTGCATCAACTAAAAATTCGAGGGTGCCCGCATTGCTATAACCGATGGATTTTACTGCTTTCACTGCAGCCATTCCCATCCTGTTTCTTGTTTCTTCGTCAAGGAAAGAAGATGGAGCCTCTTCCACGACCTTCTGGTGGCGCCTTTGAACGGAGCATTCCCTTTCCCATAAGTAAACAGCATTCCCAAAGGAATCCGCCAATACCTGAATTTCGATATGACGAGGCTTCTCAATCAATTTTTCTATGAACATATCTCCATTGCCAAAAAACAATTGGGCACGTTTTTGATTCCCTTCGAAGGCTTTGGTAAGTTCATCTTCATTAGCAACCGCCTGCATGCCGATTCCCCCGCCGCCTGCTGCTGCTTTTAACATGACTGGATAGCCAATCTTTTCGGCAACGGCTGCCGCTTCTGCACTATCAATTAACGGACGTGAAAATCCAGGCACCAATGGAAGTCCCGCTTGCTCCATCTTTTTCCTCGCCTCGACTTTATTGCCCATTTGCTGGATGATCTCTGGTTTGGGACCAATGAATATCAAGCCGGCTTCTTCGCATGAACGTGCGAAATCTGCATTTTCACTAAGAAAACCATATCCAGGATGAATGGCCTCCGCTCCGGTTTCCTTAGCTATTTCCAAAATCTTATTTACGTTTAAATAGCTTTCCTGTACTCTCGGGCCACCCAATAAATATGCCTCATCCGCCAATCCCACAAAAGGCGAATCCGAATCTGCTTCCGAATGGACAGCGACAGTAAGTATTCCCAGCTTTTTGCATGTACGAATAATGCGTGATGCTATTTCTCCCCTGTTTGCGATAAGAATTTTTCGAATCATTCGATATCCTCCTTATTTAGTGCGTTCCGTTAGTAGGTCAAGAGTTTGTTGCCGAAGCTTATACTTTTGGATTTTTCCGGATGCAGTCATTGGATAAGCATCGGTAAATTGAATGTAACGGGGAATTTTATGAAAAGATATTTTCCCTTTGCAATACTCTATCAATTCTTTCTCCGTAAGAGTTTCTCCTGCTTTCAAAATGATCCATGCCGCTACCTCTTCCCCGTACTTCTGATCCGGAACGCCGAGTACCTGGACATCGACAATTGCAGGATGTTGATAGAGGAATTCTTCAATCTCACGGGGGTAAATATTTTCCCCTCCGCGAATGATCATATCTTTCAGCCGGCCTGTAATCTTGCAATAACCCCTTTCATCCATCACCGCCAAATCTCCCGTATGAAGCCAGCCTTCCCGGTCAATCGCCTGCTCAGTGGCTTCCGGGTTATTATAATATCCCTTCATTACATGGTAACCCCTAGAACAGAGTTCACCCTGTTTGCCCCGCTGGACTTCTTCCCCGGTAGCTGGATCGACAATTTTCACTTCCACTTTCGGCAAAGCCCTTCCCACTGAAGAAACACGAAGTTCGATCGGATCGTCCGTTCTTGTCATCGTAATTCCTGGAGAAGATTCCGTTTGACCATAAGTAATCGTAATTTCCGAGATGCCCATCTTATTCACCACGCTTTTCATGACTTCGATCGGACATGTGGATCCTGCCATGATACCAGTCCGTAACGAACTTAAATCATACTGGTCAAAGTCATCGAGATTAAGTTCAGCAATGAACATCGTCGGAACACCATGAAGCCCCGTACATTTTTCAGCTTCAACCGTCTGAAGGACAACGCGTGGGTTAAATTCCACGATTGGCACCATTGTTGCCCCTACTGAAACAGAGGCCATCGTGCCAAGGGAACAGCCGAAACAATGAAAAAACGGAACCGGGATGCAAAGCCGGTCAGCTTCGGTAAGCTTCATGCATTCCGCGACATTCAATCCGTTATTGACCAAGTTGGAATGAGTCAGCATCACTCCTTTTGGAAATCCTGTCGTCCCTGATGTATATTGCATATTAATCACATCACCGGGAGCCAATTCCTCCATCCTCATGTCCAGCGATTCCTCCGAAACGGATTCGCTCCTGCTAATGACTTCATCCCACGAAAACGTTCCGGGATAACGCTTTTCACCTAAAACGATGATATTTTTCAATTTTGGCAGTTTCTCAGATTGTAATTTTCCTGGTTCTGCATTTTTCAATTCAGGAACGATTTCGTACAGCGTATCTATATATGAATGATCCTTATATTGTTCCATCAGGATGATCGTCGTCGAATCGGATTGCTTGAGCAGGTATTCCAGTTCACTTGTACGGTAATTAGTATTGACCGTTACCAGCACTCCGCCCATTTTCGCGGTCGAAAATTGGGATATAAGCCATTCCGGTTTATTGGATGCCCAAATGGCGATATGTTCGCCCTTTTTTATATCTAGTGACATGAACGCCCTGGCAGCCTTTCGGCAAATCTTTTCAAATTCGCGATAGGAATGGCGCATGCCTAGCTCATGGTAAACAACCGCTTCATTATCACCATATTGTTCAGCTGTCCTTTCAAGCAGTTTCCCGATAGTAACATCTAGCAAATCAGACATCAAACTCCTCCTAATCAAATAAAAGTAAGAATGAACGCTTTTTGCTGTATAGATAACATCTGCTTTTCACCAAAATGAACCAAAGCATCATTGTTCATTTTACGTTCCGTAAAGATTAACAGCCTAATTGCCTGGCGATAACGAGTCTTTGAATTTCGGATGTACCTTCACCAATCTCCAATAACTTAGCATCTCTTAAATAGCGCTCCACCTCATATTCACGCATGTAACCAGATCCGCCGTGTATTTGAATAGCTTGATTGCTGGACCGGAACGCGGTCTCACTTGCAAAAAGCTTGGCATATGCCGCTTCCTTTGCAAAAGTTTTTTTATTGTCTTTTAACCATGCAGCCTTATATACCATATTCCTCGCCAATTCAATTTCCATCGCCATGTCTGCAAGCTTGAATTGAATGGCCTGGAAATTGGATATGGTTTTACCGAATTGAACGCGCTCTTTTGAAAAAGCTAAAGCTCTATCAAAGGCAGCCTGGGCGATACCGACGGCCAAAGCAGCAATGGAAATCCTTCCTCCATCAAGCGTGAATAAGAATTGTTTGAACCCTTTGTCTGGATCTCCCAGTAAGTTTTCCTTTGGCACCCGGACATTATCCAGAATGATTTCACAAGTATTGGAAGCTCGAACTCCCATTTTTTCATAATTGCTATTGATCGTCAGCCCTTGGGTATCGGTTGGCACGATGAATGCCGAGATGATATTTTTGCCCTTGGAATCTTTGCCCGATACAGCCGTGACGGTAACCGTTCTTGAATAGCTGGCATTTGTTATCCATGTTTTCTCGCCATTAATCACATATTCATCACCCTCCAACACGGCAGTAGTTCTCGTACCGCCAGCATCGGAACCAGCATTAGGCTCTGTTAACCCGAAAGCTGCCAGGGTTTCACCGGTCGTGATTGGAACCAGATATTTTTGCTTCTGTTCTTCGGTTCCAAAATAGTAAATTGGACTTGCCCCGAGCGAAACGGCTGCTGCATAACTTAAGCCGGTTCCCCCGCATGCCTTTCCAACCTCTTCAACTGCAATGGCATACGAAACCGTATCTCCGCCCGAACCGCCATATTCTTCAGGAAACGGAATTCCAAGCAACCCGAGTTTCCCCATTTTTTTGAATACATCCTCCGCAAACATGGACTTTGCATCCAACTCTATAGCAATGGGTTTAATTTCCTTTTCGGCAAATTCCCTAACCATTTCCTTAATCATCTGCTGTTCTTTTGTAAGTGAAAAATCCATATATTCTTTCCCCTTTCTATTGAGACCGACTAGTTGGTCTGTACAAATCAAGTTTATAGTTTAATCCATAACAACTTGGTTCTTCAGTAAAAATGGCTGGGTGATTTCCGCTTCTTTTTGTTTATCTATCAATAGGGCATTCAGAATTAAATCTACGTAAATATCACCGATTTCATCTATCGTTTTTCCACCGTCCCTTTTGTACCATTTGTAGGACCAGTTCACCATGCCCAGAATTGACATTCCGGTAATTTCCACTGGCAATTCGCTGCGGAATACTCCCTTGTCAATACCTTCTTGGATAACGGAAAAAATGATTTCTTTATACATTTGGCGCTTTTTTTTGATTGCTTCAACATAGGGCGGTTTTAAGTAAATGCTTTCTTGATAGAAAACTGAGATGTGTGGTTTATAGAGGTCAAAAACTTTAACAAATGATTGAATGATCTTTTGCATTTTTTCTGTTGGATGGGTACTTTCTGAGATGGCTTCCTGTGCTTTTGTTAAAACATATGAAATAAAGTAATCATGGATGACAAATAAAAGTTCATCTTTGGAAGAGAAATGGTGATAAAAACCTCCCTTGCTAGTTCCGCAAGCCTTAACGATTTCGTTAACGGAGACACCATGAAAACCATGCTGATCGAAGAGCGTCAACGATGTTTCAATTATTTTTTCTTTTAACTCCGTAAGACTGCACCTCCTTCTTGTATCCGCTTACATTTAACAACATAAAGAAGATGTGGTTATGTAGTTAACTGGATTTATTTAGATTTTACCAAATATTTAAAAATTGTCAATTTTTAATTATCAATAAAAAAACAGCCCTCAAAACCAAGAGCTGTCAACCTACTTTATTTAGTAATGCAGCGATACATATTGTCATTCACTACCCTTGACCGGTTTAACCTGTGCTTTTACAAGCTGCCATCCATTGTCATACTTCCATACTGATTTAATCTTCAAAATCGGAACAAGTTCATCGGAACCTTTTACGTTTTGGACTCCCATAAGTGCTTTTCCTTTTCCAAAAACGGTCTTGGGATCCAATGAGGAGTATGGATCAACCAAAAGCTCTGTCGGTTCATTTAGTTTTCCATTTTGATAAATGCCTAATTCATCGTACGCTTGTTTTCTGGAACTGACATCTATCACCACAGGCTTTTGACCTTCGATAATGATTTCCGCTTTGTATCCGTCAAGAAATTGTGCTATTACGGGAACGGATGGAGGGACTTCCAGTTCCTTCACTTTTCCATCCTTGAACGTATAGGCGTAACTGGATATCAACCGCTCTCTGCCTTCCATCAAAACCGTGACCAATACATCCTGGACTCCATCATTATTCAAGTCCGCCACCTTTAGGTCTGGAGTATACCCCGCTTCCAGCGGGACGCTGATTGTACGGCGATTGCTTTCCACACTTAACTCAATTTTCTTCAGAAACTTGCTTCCTTCCTCAAATGGCAGTCCCTGAACCTGGATGATGTCTATTTTCTGGTCACCTGTTACATCTCTTTTTGTTGAAATATATGTGCCATCTACCTGAAAATTTTTATCATGGGCTTCAACCGCTTGATAGCTCAAAAATAGTGAGATGACTAAAACCGCATATTTTAGCAGATCTAACTTTTTCATAGTGATAACCTCGCTTTTCAAAGATGAACTAATTTGACATTTGTCGCCGTTTGAACTTTCGACGCTGATCTTTCATGAAGATGGACCAGAAATAATAGAACCCTGGCACTAATATCGCAAAGCCCACGATATAAGTGGCAAACACGGCCCGGAATGAGGTTGGATCGGTAAATCCTGAAAGAATCGTGACATTTGGATATATGATATAAGGTAAATGTGCGATACCATAAACATAGCTTCCGATTAAATACTGTATGATGATCGCTATTACAGCGAGGCGAGGCATCCCTTTAACCTCCTGCTTAGAAAAATAGGGTAAGTACAGTGCTATCCCGCTAATGACGAAAAAAATGAGCGAGACGAATAACAATCCAGAGTTTTTCATCATTCCTTGGTAAATCCAATTCGCTTCGTTTCTTAACGTGAGCATAACCAACAAAGCCATGACCAACATAAGCGGGCCCGTTATCATCGCATCTCTGCGATATATTTTGTATGCTTTCATTTCATCGGCCTGTTTTGAGTAATCGGACAGGAGCAAAGATGATAAAAAAAGCGTGCTCATAATTCCGAACCCCACAAATGCATACTCATTTGGACTCGTGAATAGTTTAGATAGATTCAATTCTTCATTTCCTCTTACACCTTCAACAAATCCAAGGTGGGTGATTGGCAATACGCTGATTAATAGCCCGGGTATGATCAATCCCGTCAATCCTGAAATATACGTTAACGCTTTTTCATATTTGTCTACGCTATGCGAGAAAACCAAGAAAGCACTCCTAATACATAGCAGGACAAGTATCAGGCTTGCAGGAACGATCAAGGCTACCCCTATCGGGAAAACCGCACCTGGAAATAAACTGTAAATCGCAATGACAAGACCAACGACAAAAGTATTAGTCACTTCCCAAGTTGGTGATAAATAGCTATTTGCGATCTTGGTAGCATTCGTTTCTTCCTTTTTAATGTAAGTCATTGCCCAGAAGCCAGCGCCGAAATCCATAGAGGCCATGATGGCATAAAGAAAAATAAAGCCCCAGACCAGTGTTATTGCAAGAAGAGCATCACTCATTCGCCTTCCCCCCTTTTATGAATTCGAATCGAAAAGCCTTACATCTTTCTGTTCGGCCTTATATATATCATCCATCACGGAATGACGTTTGAAATAATACAAAAGTGTAAACACGACAGAAACGCATAAAATGATATATACAATAATGAACATCGTGAATAAAAATCCAAGGTTTTCGTACGAAGTGACTGAATCCTCCGTGGTCAGCATCCTGTATATCGTCCATGGCTGTCTGCCTGTACAGGCAAAAATCCAACCGCATTCAATTGAAATCACAGAAAGCGGCCCTGACGCAACAAACAGCCAAAGAATCCATTTCGGATATGTCTCCTTTTTCAGCCATTTATTCCATACCAATCCAAACAGTGCCAACGCGATTAAGCCTGAACCAATGATGACCATGGCGTTGAACAAGATATGGACATAAAGCGGGGGCCAATACTCTTCCGGAAAATCGTTTAAACCGGTCACGACCGTATCAAAGCTATTACCAGATAGAAAGCTTAATAACCATGGGAATTCAATCCCATACTTCACTTCCTGTGCTTCCCTATCGGTATAACCAAACAAGGTAAGTCCGGCATGGTCCTGTGTTTCAAACAACCCTTCTGCCGCCGCCAGTTTTTCCGGCTGTTCCCTATATAAATGCTGTGTAGTCGCATGACCGTTCAATGCCGTCAAAAAAGAAAAAACCAAACCCAATACAATACTGAGTCTCAGTGCTTTTTGGTGAAAGTTAAATTCAGCAGTGCCATATTTATTTTTCAGCATCTTATAGGCTGCAACGGATGCTACGACAAAAGCGCCTGTAGTATAAGCAGTCAGGGCCGTATGTCCCGCCGTCACCAAGAAACTTGGGTTGAAAAATGCCGCCCAAGGATCGACATCGACGATCTCCCCATTTTCAAACCGGAACCCAGCCGGTGTCCCCTCAAAAGCATGGACATTCGAAATCAATACAGCCGAAGCCAATGCTCCGAATGCAACAAAGAATAAACTCACGATTCGGGCCCATGGCTTGATTTTTTCAGCAGCATACACGTAGATTGACATGAACAGCGCTTCAACCATGAATGCATAAATCTCGATCTGGAATGGAAGCGCCATGACACGTCCAATCACTTCCATGAACCCAGGCCATAATAGTGACAGCTGCACACCAGCAATCGTACCAGTCGGAATGCCGACCCCAAGCAGAACCCCTAATGTTTTCGTCCAGCGTTTAGCCATGACGACATACTGTAAATCCTTTGTCCTTTGATACATCAATTCCGCTGCCAACATCATCATCGGCAACCCGACGCCGATCGTTGCAAATATGATATGTACAGCCATATTCGTCCCGAACATCGCACGGGCCATTTGTATATGATCCATACTGTCTTCCTTTCTAACCTTTGTCTCTTGGTAGTATCTCCTCTAGAAAGGAAAATATTTAATAATATTCCACAAACTAAGTTTTCATAGGTTTTACAGAAGGTCAGCTTTTTCCTTAATGATGTTTTTGGTTGAATGTTTAGAATATATTCTATCGAGGTTATTTTTGGTATATATATTACGTGGTGGATTTCAGCAATGCGCTAATAAAATTTCACTAAGCATTTAGATGACAAATTATTGAAGATTCTTCATAAAAGGTGACCCTATAGGAATAAGATAGCGTAAATCCCATATAGAAAGTGTAACAAGAGAGGAGAAAAACACTTTGTCCTTTTTCAAAGATCCGCTATCACCCGATCAAATGCTTGCTGTGATCAGAAATGGCCTGGGGCCTTCTCCAATCCCCAAAAAAATCATTATCATTGGTGCCGGCATGTCTGGGTTGGTTGCAGCATCGCTTTTAAAAAAAGCGGGGCACGAAGTAACAATATTGGAAGCAACCGGGAGGGTCGGAGGGCGTGTTTTGACCATACGGGAGCCATTTTCAGAAGGTTCCTACCTTGAAGCCGGTGCCATGCGCATTCCGAATTATCATTACTTAGTTGCTGAATACATCAAGAAGTATGGTTTACGTGTCAACACTTTTGTGAATGCGACTCCTAATGACCCCATTTATGCCAATGGAATCAAGACGACCGCTGCCATATATCAACGGAACCCGGATATACTTAGGTACCCTGTAGCTCCCCATGAAAGAGGTAAAACAGCTGAAGAATTACTCAACATGGCAATTAAGCCTGTGACTGACTTCATCATTCAAAACCCACGCAGAAATTGGGAAATAGTCATTAAAGAGTTTGATAAGTATTCCATGAGCTTCTTTTTGCAGTACAATCCAGTCGGAATCAGTCTTTCAACAGGGGCGATTGAAAGCATCAAAGTCCTGATGGGTTTAGAAGGATTCCCGGAACTTTCTTTTCCTGCCATACTTCGGGAGCTAATGCCGCTCTTTAATCCAGACATAGAATTTTATGCAATCGACGGAGGAAACGACCGGCTTCCATATGCTTTTCTACCGGAATTGAAGGATAATTTAAACTTCAGATATGAAGTGACAAAGATCATCCAACATGATAATCAAGTCACCATCCATTCCAAACATACTCAAAGCCAAAACCCCTTAACGGTTACTGGTGACCTTGCCATCGTGACGATCCCTCTTCAATTGCTGCAATTTATAGATATTGAACCCCGGAATTCCTTTTCCCATAATAAGTGGAAGGCAATAAGGGAACTCCATTATGCCGCTTCCACAAAAATTGGACTCCAGTTCACGCATAGGTTTTGGGAAAAGGAAGGAATCTTCGGCGGTAAATTGACGACTGATTTACCAATTAGATTTTCTTATTACCCCAGCCAAACTAGTAACCAGAGTGAATCCGGTCTCATCTTAGCAAGTTATACATGGGAAGATGACGCCACTTTATGGGATATCCTTCCAGAAAATAATCGTATACAACATGCATTGAAAAATTTGGCAGTGATCCATGGAAAACAAGTATATGATCATTTTTTATCAGGAGCTTCTTATAGCTGGACACTGAATCAGTATTCCTACGGCGCTTTCTCCATGTTTAAACCTGGTCAGGAGACGGACTTGTTTCCATACATCCCAACCCCTGAAGGAAGGGTCCACTTCGCTGGTGAGCATACATCAACCGTACCTGCTTGGATTGAAGGAGCCATTCAATCCGGCATCAGGGTTGCACATGAAGTGACGAATTTGCCAAGAACGTTCGGTCTGCCTTGACTGTTCCTTTTCTTTGGCCATTAAATAAACGATAACTTAAGTGCATTGACAGAAGAACCTTCCATTTGGAAGGTTTTTCTTCTTATGATCATTCACTTTATCCCTCCTTTTGAACCAAAGTCTACGATCCTTATGTCCACTTCATAATTAATATCGGCTTTACTGAAAACTTCGTCCCATTTATTCTTATTTTTCTCCCAAAACTTTGGATGCTGATTTTGCACATAACGATACAATCCTGCTACCCCTGTTTTATAATCATGCTGTAATTTATATACGATTTTCCTTACATCCTTTTTCACTTCATCCTCGGCAATACGCTCAACCTCTTTTAAATAGGCTTTTTCAAAAGAATTCTCCTTACCATACCAATCTTCCGAAAGTCTTCCTGTGTACCCGACCTCAATATTGATCGTCAAATGATCACCGTTCAATTCCGTCGTGATTTTCCTCCTTGTCCTATTGATCACTTCAACACTTAAAGGCTTACCGTGTTGGACCGCTTCGATTATTCCGCCCTTTACTTCTCCGTTCAACCAATTTAATGCAGCTATATCTTCATCATTCATGACCCCGACCAACTTTGAATTGTTGATTACCCCTGCACCCTCCAAAATTAATTTCCCGCCCCTAATATCAACGGCCTGAATGGCAAAGCTTCCATCTGACTGCAAATTTGAGGATGCTTTGCCCAGTGTTAAAGGCGGAAGTATCTTATTCGTTCTGTTCTCATTATCTTTCAATTCATAGATTACATTCGAAGGGATTTCCCCATCTTCGGATCGTCCCAAAATTTCTTTCGTCGGTCTCTTTGTTAAATAAACATGACAGCTTCTCCTTGTATTATTATCGCGTATTGACTGATTAATGATCGCTTCCATCGGGATTTTCTTTAATACATCTTCATTAATAAGGATGATACGCTGATGATTGGTTAATACCGTATTGGTTATGAGTAAAGAATCCCTAATTGCTTCATGAAGTGTTTTGGCACTGACGGTAACATTTTTATATTTTAGTTGGGCCTGATTCTCCTGAACACTATTTCCTGGAGGCACCAGAATTTGCTGTGTTAACATGATTTCGTCCTTCTTTTTGCTTTTATCGATCCCCACTCCAACTACAAGGGATAACTCTTCAATATTTTTACTGTCCCAACAGCCTGTAAGCAAAGGAATAAGCAAGATCAACCATAATCTTTTCATCCGCTTCTTCTACTCCTTTTCAATTGAACGATTACGAATGTAATAATTGGTAAGCCAATCAATATAACCGGAAATAGATATCCTAGCAAATCGCTCATTTTTAAAATTCCAGTTATATCTTTAGGGATTTTGGCCAGAAGAAAAACGACGGGAACCAAAACAATAAGGTTCGTTGTATATGAATTGCTAAATATTTTCGTCATTCCTTCTGCTGCAAAGTAAAAGTAAATTGCATGTGTTAAAAAAAACTGAAGAATCCAAGTGATTAAGAGAAATAGTTCCATACGCTCTAAAAATATCCCTTTTACTTCAAAGGACTGAATAAAAGAAATGGTTGGCAAAGTAACCGCTTTGACTTCCGGGACAGTCAGTGTAGCCACTACCAATACATATGTAATCACATATAAAATCAGCGGTATGAAAAAACCGATTAAAACGCCACTTTTTATCTTGTTTTGATTTTTAACGACGCCAAACAAAAAGATGAAAAGTTCAATTCCAAAAAAAGACAAAGTTCCGGAGCCCATTCCTTTCATGACAGGTAGAAATCCTTTCGCAAGAACAGGCTGGAGGTTTTTTAACTCTACTATCCTGAGACTGAACAAATAAATGAGCAAGACGATGACGATTGTCAAAGGAAGAAAGAAGACACAAGCCTTTGCTATGGCTTTTATTTTGCCGGTCAAAAGATGCACACTCGCTAAAATCATGGAAAGTATCACGATTTCAACTGGTGTTTCCTCCAACAAATAAAACCGCACCATTTCACTCATCGCAAGAACTTCAAAGCTGGCCACGCCTATAAAGTACACCACCACTACCAACCCAATAAGTTTAGAGAGCCACTTTCCATATGCCTCCTCCATGTACGTGTAATAGTTAGCGACCTTATGTTTTTTTAACAGAACAACCAATAAGCATAACAAAAGGGCAATAGCGATCCCATTTAAAATCAAGACGATCCATCCATCGGTCGAATGGATTTTTTCCGTTAACGTTCTCGGAAGGGTCAGCATTCCAATTCCTAACATACTGCAAGAAATGATCGCAGCCAATTCGCCACTAAGAATTTTGCCGTCGGACTGGCTCAAAAGAATCCCCCCCTTTTTTCCGCTTCGGTAACCGCAGGAACGCATCTCTCCAGGTCTTTTTACCGATAAAATCCATTGGTTGAAAATAAGGTTCTTGGAAGCTCGTCAATTTTGACAAATGGCTGATAACGATGATAAAGAATAATGTGGTTCCGTATAAACCTAAAACGGCGGCAAAAATCATCGCCCCGAACCTTAATGCCCTGAACGCCAGTCCAAAGCTATATTGCGGGACCGTAAAAGAGGTAATCGTCGTGATCGAAACGATTATGACCATCAGGGAACTTACAATATTGGCTTGAACTGCCGCTTGTCCAATAATGACCCCGCCAACCAATCCAACTGTTTGACCAATGGGCGATGGGAGCCGAATACCTGCTTCGCGAAGCAGTTCAATCGTCAATTCCATGATGATAGCTTCAACAAACGGCGGAAAGGGAACGTTCTCCCTTGTACCCGCGATCGTCATCGCCAGTTCTGACGGAAGCAATCCAGGGTTGAACGAAACCAAGGAGATATAAATCCCTGAAAGAAATACGGTAACAAATAATGATAAATAGCGAAGTATACGTAGAAAAGAACCCGCTACCCACCTTTCATAATAATCATCAGGTGACTGCAGCAACATCGTCATCGTCGTTGGTGCCATCAGCGCAAATGGCGAGCCGTCAACCATGATGACCACCCTTCCCTCCTGCAGTGCAGCCAATACTTTATCAGGACGCTCCGTATTTTGGATTTGCGGGAAAGGGGTTAACGCTGTATCTTCAATTAATTCCTCGAGCATCCCCGAGTCTTGGAGATCAGTAGCTTTCACTTCATTTATCCGTTTATTCACTTCTTTTAGCAAAGAATCGCTAGCTTTTCCTTCATAATAGATCAATGCAACTTCCCGTTTTTCCATCGTCCCGAACTTCTGTTGTTGGACGATAAGGTTGGGATGGTTCGAATATTGCCTTATCAAGCCGATATTTTCTTGAAGACTTTCGATAAACCCAAGCTTCGGTCCCCTGACAACCCTCTCTGTTGAAGGTTCACCCAGTGTACGAACTTTTTCCTTTTCCAGATTCAAGACATAACCATTTACAATTCCATCTATAAATAAAAGCGTTTTCCCATCAAAAATATACTCTATGCCTTTTTCATATGTTTCAACATCCTGTTCCCTGACTGAACAGATTTTGGAAATGACGAGCTGCTCGATTGAAACCGGGTGCGATGTTTCGACTTGCGCAGCTGATAAATCCAGGACTATATCATTGAATGCAGGGTAATCCATCGTTCCATTTAAAAATACGAATAATCCTGAAATTTCATAACCGGGAATGAATACCTCTTTAAAAACGACATCAGCCTGCATATTCAATTCAGATTTCAATTTTTCCTGTTTTTGATCCAATTTTATATGCAAGAGTTTACTTTTCATGGAGAACTCCTTTGGTTAAATGGGGTTTTATTGTATCAGTTTCCTCTATTTTCATTTTTTTTATGCGAACAGGATATGGAGGCAGCTTTTACACCATTTTATTAATGATATCCCTTTCTATAGCGAGCGACATTAGCATCCAAAATGGTTAATTTGTAATTAAATTGCAAATGCTAGGATTATAAGCTTTAGTGCAGAGGTGACAACATTGTTTAACCGCAGAACGTTCAAAAAAAAGCCAAATCAACCAAACGGAAAAAATGAAGAATTAAATAAAGTTTCGGAAGTAAGGGACCTATTCAATACCCTATCTTCATCCAATGATTTCATAAACCATCAAGGAATATATAATGGCATAGGCTATTGGGTCTCTTTTTATCGCTCTTTAATCGATGCACAGGTACTTCACGAAAGTATTCTTTCTGTCATACCGACTCTGGAAACGATAAATTTGGAGCAAATAAAAGAAAACGTCCCTATTGAAAATACACTGATCACCAGTACCAGGGTTGTAATTGAAGACAGGATCATGAGAGGCGAAATTGCACTTCGTTTAGATGGAAATCTTGATGAATGCCTATTAATCAATGTTGCGGCCCAACAAGGAAGACAAGTTGAGAAACCTGAACTTGAATTTGGAATCATAAGTGCTCAAGAAGCATTTGTTGAGGATCTTGATATCAATCTGAATTTAGTCAGAAAAAGGCTTCCTATCCCTGGATTGCGAGTAAGTGAAATGACTGTGGGATCATTGTCTAAAACGAAAGTGGCAGTTTTATCGTTAGAAGGGATCGTTGATCAGGAAAATGTTGATAATGTTATCCAAAGGATCAACGACGTAGAGTTTGATGAAATATTGGACGGGTCCTATCTCGCGCAAATGCTTTATGATAATTCAAATACCTTGTTTCCCCTTTTTCTAAATACGGAAAGACCTGATCGCATCGCAAGTGCATTGGCTGAAGGTAAAGTAGCCCTGTTGATCGATAGGTCATCCTCTGCCCTTATTACTCCAACCATTTTGTTGGAATACTTTATCACGATGGAAGATTATAATATGCCGTGGATTCCCGCATCTGCATTTCGTTTATTAAGGATATTCGCGGTAGCTTTTTCGATATTTGCCACTCCCATTTATGTAGCCGTGCTGACCTATCACTATGAACTCATTCCTAAAGATCTTTTGGAAACGATCGTCACTTCCAGGAACTTAATACCTTTTCAGCCATTGATTGAAGCACTATTCCTGGAGATTTCCATTGAGTTATTACGGGAAGCGGCTGCCAGGCTGCCAACAAAGGTTGGTCAGACATTAGGTATCGTCGGCGGTATCGTTATCGGTCAAGCAGCCGTTGTTGCTGGTTTGACCAGTAATATCTTATTGATCATCGTTGCCCTCTCGGCATTGGCATCATTTGTTACTCCCATTTATAAAATGGGTAATGCCATTCGGCTGCTGCGGTTCCCTTTCTTAATCGGGGCCCAAATTTGGGGACTGCTGGGCATTACCATAGCAGCCGTGTTTTTGATGACCCACCTTATCAAATTAACGTCAATGGGACACCCGTACCTCGAACCGATATACCCATTTCGCATGCAAGATTGGAAAGACAGCTTTGTTCGGCTTCCTTTTAATCTTTTCAAGTCACGGCCTGTAAATTTACGTCCTGATGATATATCCAGACAGCAACAGCCCAAAAAAGCAAGAATCAAAAAAAATGATTTTAATGAATGATCTAAACGAGGGTCCTATATGAACCAAGCTGGAGTTAATGAAAAGTATAAAGTGTCACCGTTCTATGTGTATTTTTTAGTGCATTCCATGCAAACAGGAGTAGGCGTTTTGAGTTTTCAAAGAGTTTTAGCGAAGTCAACGGGAACGGATGGCTGGATTTCGATACTGCTAGCCGGCCTGATCGTCCATATAATGATTTGGGTCATATATAAAATCTTCAGTATCGTTCCTGGGGATATCATTTCTGCAAATAATCAAGCATTCGGGAAATGGATAGGGAATTTCTTCAGTCTATTATTCATTCTTTACTTTTTGATCCTTGGGTTGACTGTCATGATTAGCTATATAAATGTCATACATGTATGGATGTTTGAAGAGGTACCAACTTGGGCGTTTTCAGTGGTCTTCCTAGTTTTGATTTATTATATTCATACGGGAGGATTCCGAACGATTACGGGTATTGCCTTTTTAAGCGTCATTTTGACATACTGGCTTTTATTTGTCCTATTCTATGCCATGAAATACTCTGAATTCACCAATTTGCTTCCTGTTTTCCACCACACTCTATTGGATATATTGAAAGGAACCAGGAGCACTTCATTAACGCTGCTTGGTTTTGAAATGATCGTGATGTATTATCCGTTCATTAAAGATGCCAAAACTTCACAAAAATATGCTCATGGAGGGGCCTTAACGACAACCTTAATGACCGTATTCGTTTATTTGGTTTCACTTGTTTTTTATTCACAAAAACAGTTGGAACTGACTATATGGCCGACGCTGTCATTGACCAGCATTGTCGAATTGCCCTTTATCCAGCGATTTGAATATATAGACGTTTCTTGGTGGGCCATCGTTATCATACCTAACATGACCATCGCCTTTTGGGCAGCGAGCAGGGGTTTCAAGCGTTTATTCAATGTTAAGCAAAAGTATCCATTATGGGGGATGTCGATTATTATCCTGCTTACCAATATATTTGTTTTTGATATCGATTCCCTATATTTCTTGAATAAAATAATCGATCCATACGGCGTACTCTTTATTGCTTTATACTTGCCTCTTCTTTTGGTCATCATCTATATAAAGAAAATGAGGAAACGTATATGAGAAAATTATTTTCTGTTATCTTGACTTTTCCCCTCCTTTGCAGCTGCGCCCAGCCGAGGGTGGTTGACGAAGTCAATATGTCCCAAGCCATTGGCTACGATATACTGAAGAATGATCATGTCGAAGGAATGTTCGTCATCCCTATCTTCCAGCAGGACAAGATGGGTAAATATCAAACCTTAACTGGAACATCGACGACAACGAGTGATGTCCAGGCTGTCGTTTCCAAAAAAGCGGATAAGCCGGTATTGCTTGGACAGACACGCATCATTTTATTCAGCGAGAAAATGGTTCGTGAAATCGGAATGACAGAACTGACCGATTATCTCTACCGTGAGCCGCAACTTGGAAACAGGGTCATTTTGGCCATCGTTGAAGGAAAGGTCAAGAATGTCATAAATACGAAACCACCAAATACGAATGTGAATATTGGAATCTTTTTATCGGATTTGATTAATCAACAAAATGAAACGGGGAACGGACCCGATACTAACCTCCATCTTTTTTTAGGAAACGCTCTAGAAACTGGCGGCGATTCGTATCTTCCTTTAATTAAATTAATTAATAATGAAGTTGCTGTTTCTGGAGTGGCCCTATTTCATGAAAATAAGATGGTCACGAAAGTTCGAACCGATGATATGTTCATTTTCAAAACATTAGTTCAGCATCATAGGCGGGGAATATATAAATTCAAATTAAAAGATAAGAAAGAAAGCGATATCGTAGTGGAAAGTATCCGAAGCGGTTCAAGTTATGAGGTATCAAGTTCAGAGAGAAATCCCTCTATCACGATTAAGATCAAAATTAAAGGACAAATCAAGGAATCCATGCGCAGTGAAAACCTAACCAATAGAAAGATGATTAAGAAAATTGAAAAGGAAATGGAAGCTGATTTAACCAAGCAAGCAAACCGACTTATTAAAGATCTTCAGAAAAAATCCCTTGATCCGATTGGCCTTAAGGAAAAATATCACGCCAAAAATAAAAAACTGACCTATGAACATTGGAAAAAGATTTATCCGGTGATGGACATTAATATAGAAACTAAAGTTAACATCATCCAAACCGGGGTCTCAGAATGATGAAATATCGATAGGCCATTTAATATTCTTCATCTGTTTGGAAAACTACTTTCAAATCAAATTGTGAACAGCGAAGTAACTGGTTGACTGCAGGTGCATTTGAAACATGGTTAGCCGGATTCCTGCAGAATTATTAAAGGAAGGTAAAGTCCCTTCTATAGCAGCAAAAATGAATCAGATTCGTTTACCTATCGTTGTTACATAAATAACAGGAGGTGACTTTTTGAAAACACCTATGAAACCGATCATCGCTGCCTCAGTATTAAGTGTGAGTTTAATCGCAGGATTCTCTTTTGCTTCCGCAGATAACGAAAAAGATGAATTGAAATCGGATAAAGTGACCTTCTTTGGGTCCCCAACTTCTGAGATTTCCAGTTCAGTTGCTGTACCTCAAAGTTATAACCGGATATTGTTTAGCGGTACAGTAGCCCCTCTTTTAAACAAGGATGGAAAAACCACTTATGAGAGGTATGGCAATACAGAAAAGCAGGCAATCGGAATTTTAGAGAAATTAGGAGCAGATCTGAAAACAAAAGGACTTTCCCTTGCTGATGTAACCTTTCTGCGTGTGTATGTCGCGCCAGATCCGAACAAAGGAGATGCACCAGACTATCAAGGTTGGTTCGATGCCTATGCTCAGTTCTTTAATACAAAAGAAAATCCAGTGAAAACTGCCCGTTCTACTGTAGGGGTGCAAAGTCTGGTTTCGCCGGATTTCCTCATTGAGATTGAAGCAGAAGTAGCCTATCAAAATAGCAGCAAGTCAAATAAATAGGCGATAGATGTGTATGGTCATGATTGAGCATATCGGGGTTCCAGGCACTTCGGAAAACCTTCGAATACCAAAAGAGACAGGAAGCTATTCCTGTCTCACAGACTGTACAATTTGAACGTTGTTTGGAACGTAGGGCAACTCGCTTTCCGCGGGAATCTCGTACCTTCCGTTCCAATCAACTTTTTTTAAAAATACAGATAGAACCCCTTTTGTCTACAAACTGAGAGAAGAACCAGTTCACCTTCAAATTTTCCTGTTATAAAAGTTCCAGCTGATTTCTGAAATTCGCTCCCTTTCCGCCGACTGTCTGCCAAGCCTCATCAAAGCAAGCGTCTGTGGGGTCTCGGCTAGCCAGTTTTTCGGCAGGAGTGTCGCATATTTCTTTAATCTAGAGAGGTTTTCATCATACAATTAAGCAAAAAATCATGTTGGAAAATCAAGTTTTCTTTTATATTCGGGGTGAAAGCATTCCGAACTTCTATTGTCTCTCGTTTGTTTTAATCAATCATGAAAATTCGTTCCATCCGTCACTTCTTTGACAATGCCTGCATTGATGACGAAGTCGCCGAAATGCTCTCCTTGCTGACGTTCTTTTGCATAACGGGAAAGAAGTACACGCAGCTCTTTTAATATCTCTTCTTCACCGATGTTTTCACGGTACATTTTACTTAATCGGCTTCCATCGAATGCAGCACCTAGATACATATTATATTTGCCAGGTGCCTTACCGATAAAACCAATTTCCCCAAGTGCATGCCGGGCACATCCATTCGGACAACCGGTCATGCGAATTGTGATTTCTTCGTTCCTCAGGCCGTTTTCATCAACGATGGTCTCGATTTTATCAAGCAGAACCGGCAAATAACGCTCTGCTTCGGCCATTGCCAACCCGCATGTTGGAAGCGCCACGCATGCAATCGAGCTGCGTCGGAGCGCCGAATGATGCGCACCATCCGTCAAACCGTATGTTTCAAGCAATTCTATGATCTTTTTCTTTTTCTGGCTTGACACATCTGCAATAATAAGGTTTTGATTGGCCGTCAAACGGAAATCACCCGTATGGATCTTTGCGATCTCGCGCAAACCGGTCATCAGCTTGTAATCATTGATATCGGCAATTCGGCCACCCTCGACAAATAGTGTAAAATGCCATTTTCCTTGCATTCCTTTTACCCAACCATAGCGGTCACCATTATTATCAAAATGATATGTTCTCTCTTCCTCCAGCTTCCAGCCTAAACGATTTTCCAGTTCAGCCTTTACCGCTTGGAGCCCAAGCCGGTCTACCGTATACTTGAACCGAGCATTTTTCCGTACGGATCGGTTCCCGTAATCTCGCTGAATCGTTATGATTTTTTCAGCCACATCCAGTATTTTGTCTGGCTGGCAAAAGCCGATTACCTTGGCTAGTTGAGGATATGTCGCCTTGTCACCGTGGCTCATTCCCATTCCTCCGCCGATCGCTACATTAAAACCAACGAGTTTTCCATTTTCAACAATTGCTATGAAGCCAAGATCCTGGGAGTAAACATCAATATCATTGGATGGTGGTACGGCAATGCCTATTTTAAACTTCCTTGGCAAATAAAGCTTTCCGTACATTGGTTCGACTTCCTCCACTTCAGGAGAACCAACCACTTTTTCTTCATCCAGCCAGATTTCATGGTACGCCCTTGTACGCGGCAATAGATAATCACTCAATTTTTTTGACCATTCATATACTTCAGAATGGATTTCGGATTGAAATGGAATCGAATTGCACATTACGTTCCGGTTTACATCTCCGCATGCAGCGATTGTATCCAGCATGGAAGCATGGATTTCCTGAATGGTTTTTTTCATATTCCATTTTAAAATACCATGCATTTGAAACGTCTGTCTTGTTGTCAATTTCAAAGTTCCGTTTCCGTATTTCTGAGCGAGGTCATCCATAACAAGCCATTGAGAAGGCTGTGCTACCCCGCCGGCCATACGGACACGCAACATAAACTGATAGGCAGGCTCAAGCTTTTGTTTTTGACGCTCATTGCGCAGATCCCGGTCATCCTGTAAATAGCTGCCGTGATGTTTCATTAATCGGTTGTCATCATCCGGAATACCGGCGCTGATCCGATCCTGCATCACTTTTCCAAGTGTACCTCGCAAATAATCGCTTTTTTCTTTAATTTGCTCAACATCACTGGGCGGGCCTTCTGGTGCTTTTAATAGTGTTTTCACCATGTTGTTATCTCCTTTTCATTCAAATTTCAGTACACATCACGTTGATAGCGTTTATTCTGTTGCATTTCTTCAAGATAAGCCTTCGCATCAGCATGGCTCATATTGCCTTCTTTTTCAATGATCTCAATAAGCGTATTATGCACATCATGTGCCATGTTTTTCTCGTCACCGCAAATGTATACAGCTGCACCTTCTTGAAGCCATTCGTATAATTCCCCGCTGTGCTCGCGCATCCGGTTTTGAACATACACTTTTTCATCAGTATCTCGTGAAAAGGCAACATCCATTTTCGTAAGTACACCTGTTTTCAACCACTTTTGCCATTCAGTCTGATAAAGGAAATCCGTCACGAAATGCTGATCGCCGTAAAAGAGCCACGTTTTTCCTGTCGCTTCAGCTTCTTCGCGATCCTGGATAAAGGATCTGAACGGAGCAATGCCCGTTCCCGGTCCAACCATGATAATTGGAGTGTCTGGGTTCTCCGGCTGCTTGAAGTTCTGGTTATGCTGAATGTAAACGGGCAGCGTATCCCCTGGCTGTAATCTGTCCGCACATAAAATGGAGCAGACACCGTTTCTTTCCCGTCCGTGACTTTCATACCGGACAGCTCCGATTGTCAAATGCACTTCATCCGGATATGCGGATAAGCTATTCGCAATCGAATATAGACGGGCTGGCATTTTCCGGAGTATCGATACGAACTCTTGCGCCGATTCGCCCCATGCGCCAAAATCACGGACAAAATCAAGCAAATCACGGCCTTCACGATATTCTTTTAACCTTTCTTCATTACCAGGCTCTAAAAGCTCCTTTAAATCCTCATTACCTGAAAGCTGTGCCGCTTGTTCAATGAGCGATTTTGTCAAAACCGTAATTTCAAAATCGGAGATGAGCGATTCCCTAAGCTGTCGAAGGTCTCCCTGCTTATTGACCTTCACGGTTTCTTCAGGGTCCCAATTGAGTTCCGTAAGAAGCATATCCACTAAATCCGAATCATTTTTCGGATAAACACCAAGGCTGTCACCAGGTTCGAATGTAAGACCTGAGCCCTCAAGAGATAACTCAAGATGATGTGTCTCTTTATTGGAGCCACGGCCGTTCAAATTTATATTTTCCAACACTTCCGCTTTAAACGGATTTGTTCTCGAATACGTTTGTTCACTTACTGAGGCTTTCGATGCGGGAACAGCAGCAATTGAACTGACTTCCCCTTCACTTAAACTAGAAAGTACTCCATCCAGCCATTCGCTAGCAGGCTCATCATAATCAAGGTCACAGTCCATTCTCGGAAATAAACGTGTCCCGCCAAGTTCCTCCAAGCGTTTATCGAATTGTTTTCCCGTTTCACAGAAAAACTCGTATGAGCTGTCTCCTAGCGCCAATACCGAAAAGCGGAGACCTTCAAGGCTTGGTGCCCTCCTGCCATGAAGGTACTCATGGAAGGACAATGTATTATCCGGAGGATCACCTTCTCCATGCGTGCTAACGGCAATCAGAAGATTTTTGACTTTTTTCAAATTGTTGACTTTAAAGTCACTCATGGATGAAATGGTAACCTGAAAGCCATTACCCTCAAGCTTACTCGCCGCCTTTTCTGCCAGCCCTTGAGCATTACCCGTCTGTGAACCAAAAAGGATGGTCACCTCTTTTGATATTGTCTTCCCGCCGCTTTGAGCTTCCAGTACCGGGGCGACGGCTGAACTGATATTCGAAACTGACAAAGATGCAGTCAGATAACCGCTCAACCAAATTTTTTGTGTTTCTGTCAAGCTTGGCAGTAGGCTGTTAAGGAGCTCTGCCTGCTCTTGATTAAAGGGACTGTTACTTACCTGAAGTTGCACGATTTCCACCTCACAAAGGGATATTAACTTATCTTAGTTGACTATTATGTATAACGAGTGGGTTTGATCATTTTTATATCCATAAATTAATTAACTCGTTTACTCCTATAGACCAAGTCGGTTTTAACTGCAAAAAAAATAGTCATATAGGTTCATAGCTCGCAACAAATAAAAAATAAGGTTATAAAGGACAATAGTCTTCCTCAGCCTATACTCTTCCTAAAATAAGTTTCTCATTAAAACTTTACTGGAAGTCACATCATTAGTAAAATATATATAATTTATTGTAACTATTAAGAATATTAATAATAAGGAGAAATTTCTATGTACTACGATGCTCTAAAAACATTCGTGACCCTTGTAGAGGTCAAGAATTTTACAAAAACAGCAGAAATGCTTCTTATGTCCCAACCAAGTGTAAGTTTACATATAAAAAAATTGGAGGAAGAGTTCCAAACGAAATTATTTCTCCGTTCTCCTAAATTCCTAAAAGTCACCTTGACGGGAGAAATTCTTTACGACCGGGCCAAGCAAATGATCACAATCTATGAACAGACCAGACAAGACATTCAGGAACACGATAGTTCAATCAAGGGCGAATTAAAGATAGGGGCAAGTTTTACAATAGGAGAGTATATCCTTCCTTCTTTACTCATCGACCTTCAAGAGGACTATCCTGAACTCGAACTTCAAGTCGTAATTGGAAACACGGAAGAAATCGTTCAAGCCGTTCGGCTATACAAAGTGGATATTGGCTTAATCGAGGGTCAAACTAATGAAAAAGAGCTTTCTGTCCACCCATTCATGCAAGACGAGCTATTCATTGTGTCTTCTAACAATCATGTACTCTCTAATAAAGAAGAAGTGGAGATTACTGATTTACATGACCAAGCATGGGTAACCAGGGAAGTTGGATCTGGTACTCGTGAATACCTTAATCACGTCATACGATCAAACGGATTGAAAATTAAATCGATACTCACGATAAGCAGTAATCAAGGAATTAAAGAAACACTTATAAAAAACGGCGCAGGGCTGGCTCTGCTTTCCCGAAGTGTAATTGAAAGGGATGTACAAAATAAAATCCTTTCTATTATTCAGGTAAAAAATGAATCCTTTAACAGGACACTTTCGTACGTCTATTCCCCAATTATGGAAGATAAAAAGAATGTCAAGACTTTTATAACTGAATTAAACAAAAAATGGCCCATGAAAGCAAAGCCGATAGGATGATCTTTGCGAAGATTGCTGTTATAAAGTTACAGACTGGGAAATCCGGGAGCACGCTGTTAACAGGTTGCTTATGTAACCAAAACGGGAAAAAGTTGCATTAAGTAAATTTCGACAATAAAGCCGAGGTTTGCCTACGTTAAGGAAATATACTTAATTAAGAAGTCTGAGTAAATCCCAACTTGTCTTTCTTATACACATTAACTTATAAACAATTGGGTATACGAATAACTAGAGCAATCTTTTTTGGCTTGATTTTTGTTTTCCTTGTATAGATAAAAATAATATCAATTTTGTATGGGAGCGGGTTTAATGAATATTGAGATTAAAGAAGCAGCGATTGAGCAACTATTAAAAGTGGATTATAAAGAGAATGAAGGTGTTCGTATCGAAGCCATTTATATTGGAAGCTGTTCGATTTATGTGGAACACGAATTGAAAATTGATAATAAGAATGAAGATGATGAGAGATTCATAATTAATGGGGTCCCCATCTTAATATCAAGTGAGTCTAAAAAGCATCTTCCAGATAAAGTCTTTCTTAACTACAGTGATGGACTTGGATACAAATTATATTCAGACGAAGAAACATTGAGATACAATCTACAGTTGAATAGAGTGGATTAAAAAATGAATATAGTAAAAAGCCCTTCTGTTTCAGTTGGGCTTTTTTGTGTTTATACTCAGGGAATTTATCATCGGCATTTACCTAGAGGGATTTTTATTTTCTCATAGGATAGCACTGCACTAATAGCCCCATTACCAGGAATGTATGCATTTAACTATTGTTTTTATCCATTCTATTTTTTATTACTGAATCGTTTCGAAGTTTTGCAAATAATAATGAATGAAAATTCAAAGAATTATAGTTATTATGCTTCCAACCTCCTGGACTCGAAGTACCGCTCCAACTTCCTTTTTACCCGCTGAAGTGCATTATCGATCGTCTTTTTTGGAACATTCAATTCCTTTGATATTTCAAAATAAGTTTTTCCTTCCAGGTACAAGTCCACAACACTAGTTTCCAACTCACTAAGGACTTCCGTTAAAATTAGCTCAATATCGCAAATTTCTTCTGATTTAATTAAGATCGTGACTGGGTCATTTTGTCTCTTTTCAGGGATTAGATCAATTAGGCACTGTTCCGACTCCCCTTGATTAGGCTTATACAATGAAACATAATTATTTAAGGGAGAGTGCTTTTGGCAAATAGCCGCTTTAACAGCCGTTATGATTTGTCTTGTAATACACAGTTCCGCAAATGATCTGAAAGATGACTTTTTGCAATTCTTGTAGTCCCGAATGGCCTTATATAGTCCAATCATCCCTTCCTGATAGACGTCTTCCTTATCTCCACCCGTTAAAAAATACTTCAAAGCATTTGATTGAACGACACATCTGTATTTTTTAATTAAAAAGTCCAGTGCATCTTCATCACCATTATGGATTTTCCCAACCAACATTACATCTTCCATATGAGTATAGTTTTCCACTCGTTTCTTCTCGATGATTACACTCATTTATTTTCCCCCACTCACTTAATTGAGCCCCGACATAAAAGTTGCATTATCACTTCAATGTGTTAATTCAATATAATAATATCTCAGAAATGACGATAATGATATTCGCAAATAACGACATTTTTCAACAAAATACTGATATTTATAAGTCCTGCACTATATCTATACACTTTCAGTCAGCTTTAATTGATTTGGTAAAGATCTCGTCATTATAGTCGTTTTGTTTAACTCCTTATCATTGACGGATATAGTTGTGCCGATGGTTGTGGCAATTACGGTGGGGTTCAGGATATGGAAGCTTAATATAGCATAATTATAAATAATACTACTTAAGAACTATTCTGCAATAATGGTTTAACATAGCCTATTCAAAGGGAAAGACTGGAACCCATTCCACCTTTTACTTTTACATTTACTTCAATAGCTTTAATTAAAAAAAGGAAAATGCCATTTAAAACATCTTCTCTAATTAGCAGGTTTTATTTAAACCCTTCTTGACAAAATAAGAAAGCACCCTTCAAAGGATGCTTTAACATATTATTTAACTCGGTTATAAAATTGAAACTGGGATTTAATTATTCGCTAATGGCCCCGTTAGTTAAGGTCATTACTTAAGCATGCATAAGTTATTAAAGTGGTGGACTCTCCACACCTAGATGAATCCAATCTTCTTTTGGCGGTCCATATACCCCATAAGGTTTTATTCCTGCTTGACGCATCAGAACCGTAGCTTGTCCGCGATGATGAACAATATGCTTGATTAGCCCCATAAGGATGGAAGCATTTGTTTCCTGTCTACCAAACGCTTCTTGTATTTGCTCTAGGGATGCGTCCGTCCATTGTTGTTCAATTATTTTGGCTGCGTGAGAACTTACATTTTTAAAAGTGATAGCAATTTCCTGTGCTGAAGATGGGACGTTTTCCGAACTTTCTATCCGGTCTATCTTTAACCCGAAATGAGCTAGATAATCTGGAATATTCGTAGTGAAATGCCAGGCAATTCTTCCTAAAGTGCGACCTTCGAGATACACTTGTTGTTCTAATGAATCATCTGTCAAACTATCCAAAACATTCTGAGTCAGTATGGCTTCTTTATTCCATTCTTTAATAAAATCCGAAATTGTACTATACATATAATACCTCCCCTATTCCGTTAGATAATTACTTTCTCAAAGCACATTATAAAACATACGTTCCCTCATTACAAATTCCTTATTAATCATTTTATTTTGAGATTAAACTTTCAGTCTTTTTGAACGTCCATTGACTTTATATTTAAATGGATAACCAAGTTTAAATCGAATACTGGACGGTAAGTTTGTGACTGCAATTTTATGGACGTGGTACAAATCTTCCTACTACCAGCTATACACAACAAGAATCACTACTTAATAATAGTGGGTAATTATGTTATTAATATATTATAAATTCAGTGTTGGTTAGGAGATAAAGCCATGCAAAATAAGCTTAGTATAGGTCGTGCAGTAACGAGATTCGACAGCAGCGGTGAAACGGTATGGCATCCACATGAGTGCATCACACTGTCCGAAGCATTGAAAGCTTATACAGCCGGATCCGCTTATGGTTCTTTTAGAGATGAGGAGCTGGGTACATTAGAAGTAGGCAAACTTGCTGATATCATAGTATTAGAACGAAATCTCTTTGAAGTACCGGCAGAGGAAATCCCTAATACAAAGGTACAGCTAACGATCGTTGATGGAAAAGTTGTTTTTGATCATTCGACGACTCTAATCGATAAGTAAAATAGTCATTAAAAGAGGATTCTACAACTGTAGAATCCTCTTTTGACCATGGACAATTGTCTATCCGCTGCCAATGCGTTAGACATATGTTTTTCGCTTAATAACCATGCCTACTTTATTGAAAAATGTGAGATTAAGCCTCCTGCATGATCAGTACTTCAATTAAATAGAGAAGTATTGGCATATAAAGATGAAGCACCACCAGAGTGAACAAATAAGATGTTATCCTCCGGCTTAAATGTGCCTTTTTGTATTAAATCTACGAGTCCCGCTGCCGCTTTACCCGTATATACCGGATCCAGCAATATCCCTTCTGTTCTTGCCATGAGCTTGACTGCTTCCACCATTTCAGGTGTAGGCAGAGCATAACCCGGCCCGACATACTCATCAAAACATGTAACAGCTTCACGAGGAATTGAATTTGGAATGCCGATATGTGTTAAAGTTTCTTTAACAAGCTGAAAAACTTTCTCTTCTTGTTCCGCTTTTCCTCTGCTTACGTTTATTCCAATTACTGATACTCCACTTTGATTTCCATGAAATCCTGCCACCAAGCCAGCATGCATTCCCCCACTGCCGCTTACACAAATAACTGCTTTCAAATCAATTCCTTGCTCAAAGGACTGTGCCAAGATCTCCTGAGCACATGCAACATATCCGGTTGCACCAATGACATTGGATCCCCCAACCGGAATGATGTAAGGTCGGTGTCCTTTCTCTGTTACCTCTTTAGCCACTTTCTGCATTTCTTGCATTAAGTCCGCTCCATTAGGTACAACTATAATTTGTTCAGCCCCCAATAAATGATAGAGAAAATAGTTACCGTTAAAATCCGGCTCTGAATTTTTTGAAAGTCCCTCTTCCAAAACAAGGATGCATTTCATTTTCTCTTTAACCGCAGCAGCCAGTGTCAAGCGGCAATGATTTGACTGAATTCCTCCACATGTAATCAACGTATCCGCACCTTTTTCCAATGCATCGGCAACAAGGAATTCCAGTTTTCTTGTTTTATTTCCCCCAGCCGTCAAACCAAGCATATCATCTCGTTTAACGTAAATGGATGGTCCCCCAAGAACCTCAGAAAAATGACCTAATTTCTCAATTGGTGTATATGTCGGTGTATATCGCTTTCTAGGAAATTGTGCTAAATTCATTTTAAAACTCCTCCTGTATCCTCTATGTAGTATATTAAAGAAAATATCAATCTGATGTATTCTTTACTTTAGTATAAGCTTCGATTTCAATCATAGCATCTTTATGTAATCGAGCAACATGAATCTCACCTCTTGTATGGTTATCTGTAAAAAGAATCCCCATATACATCATTCATCACGGCAATGTTACCAATATAAACCGATGATAATAAAACAACTGTGAGCTTCCTCTTACTTTATGACACCCTTGGTTCCCCAAAAGTATCAGCAGTTCCCCAATTTCAGCATGGATGGGGATTCCATGAATTTTATCCCCTGCCAATATGTAAAGATAGCCTTGTGAGAGTCTTTAGCAATAATAGTTTCATCCATCCAATTGAATTGTATAAATAATCAAAAGTATGAAGCATTGAAATGACTTAAATCGGTTTAAGATAAAATAAATACACTTGTATATAATTGGATTTTAGAAAGGAGCACCATGGAAACCAATCACTATCAATTTATTACTGATCAAATAGAACATTATTCTTCTAAGCCCTTAAGGGAGCAATATTTTTTGTTATCAAAAATGCGATCATTGAAGGGATATTTTTGCCTGGAGACCGTTTAACGAAAGATGATATCGCCCAGCAATTCAATTGTAGCCGTACACCGGTTCGTGAAGCTTTGAGGAATTGGAACAGGAAAATTTGCTTCAGGTGAAACCTGGTATAGGGATGGTCATATCCAATGTGGATATTGAACTTTTACAGCAGGAATTGGAATTCAGGAAAATGCTCGAAAACTATTCGATATAAAAGCTTGTGAAGGAATTACGGAAGAGGAATTTAAAAAACTGGAATGGGCAACGGATAAACTGCAACAGGCAATTAATAGTAATGAACGAATAGCGGCAAGCCGTGCGAACATTGAATTTCACCGCTTATTATATTCTTACTCGAGAAATAACTTTCTCCAAAGGACTACGGATTCATTATGGCTTTCTTTTCGAATTTCCTTTTTATCCGCCCGTAATGAAGATGTTACAATGGTTGATAAATCTTGGTATGAGGAACGAAACAACGAGCACTTACAGGTAATCCATGCCATTCGTGACAAAGATGCAGAAAAAGCAATAAAGGTCAATACGATCCATATCCAAATGATATTACCTAGATTACATAAAGCCTGTATCACAATAAAATTTAATAAATGGGTTCCTTTTTGTGTTTTTTAATAATATTAATATTATGAATTATTTTTCATTTCCCCATTTGTTGTTAAATTTTTCACTTTTATTCCAACCGTACAAGGCCATGGTTGAAGTCCCCTTCCTGCCCATTGCCTTGTATACTTTTTACGTTTTCACTACTAGTAAGTTAATCAGCTGATTAGGTGGAAAAATTGCTAGGTTTTGATTTAATGACCTGCGGAGTTCATTATTTTAAATTATGTAAGTTCCAAATGCCCAGACAATTGCATCCAGAACACCTTTTGATGATCAATTGGTACATGTTTACTCATCAAAACGTTCTAGCAATTCAATAATGACTTTATATGTCGATGTTGTATCCATATAGGCATAACGGCCTTTTCCGTTAAAAAAGTTACCTGTCTGTATGACCGGATAGCCCATTTCTTCTAACATCTTCATTTTAGCCTCCATGTCTTTAACGACAAAAGAGATATGGTGAACACCCTCACCATATGTTTCAAGATGGTCTTTCCACGTACTGGGTGATTCACCCGGCTCGATTAATTCAATTTGAATTAACGGCGTATCGATGAACATATATTTTGACTTACCTTCAGTGGGCTTCCCTTTGTAAATCACGTTTGTAATATCGGTTGAACCAGAATGGATGATTTGAGGTTTTTCAATCCCCAACAACTTACAATATGCTTCTGCAGCCGCATCGAGGTCTTTTACAACTAACGCAATCTGTTCCACTTTGTTAGTCCCTATTAGCGGCTGAACGCTAGCATCTTCTGGTCTTTCCCATTCCGTTTCTCTCGGCTCCGCACTTTCAAGCATTTCAATTAACGTTTTGTGATCATTTAGTGTATCCACATATACATATCGGCCGTCACTTGAAGTGAATTCTCCCGTTTGCAAAGCTGGGTATCCACTTTTCTCCATTATTGGCAGCCTTTTTTGGATAGAGTCTACATCAAAAGCAATATGGTGAATCCCTTCACCTACTTCATCCAGGAACTCACGCATCGTTCCTGGATTTTTATCGGGTTCTATTAGTTCAAATTGGACGGTTGGTGTATTCAGAAAAGCCAGTTTGGATTGTGATTCCGTTGGTACACCTCTAAAGGTGACTTTCGAAACAGAACTGTCACCAGTTAGAAACGGTTCTGCCTTCTTAATGCCCAGCAATCTTGTGAAAGCTAGATTAACAGCATCAATATCATTTACAACAAATGCGAGTTGATTAATGATCCTATTGCCCAATAGTGATTCAGTCATACCTATAAACCTTCTTCCGGTAGTTTATTTTGTTATGAACTCAACCTAATCCGCGAACTGACAATCCTCCATCACTGGAGATGACTTCGCCGGTGATGGCACGAGCAGCGTCAGATGCTAACAGGACATAAGCAGCTACATGATCTTCGGGCATCTGTGCAAGCTGAAGAGGGTTTCTTTTTTTAATGCTATTGGCCTTCGTTTCATTATCCACGATTTTAACGAATGGACGTAGGGGAGGAATGACCGATAATGCTGTCAGAGTGCCACCAGGCGCTACAGCATTCACCCTTATGTCAGGAGCAAGTTCAAAAGCAAGTTGGCGCATCAGCCCTATTTGGGCATGCTTGCTTGCTGTGTACCAAACCCCGCCGCCATCCGGATAGAAACTAGCACCGGATACGGTGAAAATAATATTGCCATTCGATTTTTGCAGTTCTTTAAGAGCGGCTTTAGCACCAAAGAAAGATCCTTTAACGTTAATATCGATCAGAAAATCAAATGCTTCTGAAAGTGCATCTGGCGTTACGTCGGCAAATTTTGCAAATCCATCAAAGACTCCTGCATTGGCAACGAAAACATCCAGCTTTCCAAATTGCTTGACAGTGGCCTGAACAGCCCTCTCATTGTCTTCATATTTACTTACATCACCTTGGTTAATGAGGATTTCTTCACCAAATTCCTCTTTCATTTTATTTAGCGTTTCTATCGAGCGTCCGATAATGCTGACTTTTGCCCCTTCTTGTATAAAACGTCTAGTGACAGCCTCTCCTATACCTGAATTGCCTCCAGTAATCAACACTACTTTATCCTTTAACGCCATTGCCATTGTAACCAGCCTCCTTGTTATCTCTTTTTATTCAAGTCAATATTATACGAAGATAGCAAGATTTCTGGTATTTATCGTTGATTGATCAACAATGAATATCCGTTTTGAAAGTTTCCATTTACCTTCTTCGAAAATGAATTCATCATTTCGTTCCCCTGAAATCAAATCATGCTGAATATCCGTGCTGCGGCTCCGATAGATAAGCAGATAGCTCTTGACGACTGCCTTTTCACCTTCAACATAGTCTTTAACGCGTACATTTGAGACAAAACGCCGTGTTCTTGATGGCGGTATTTCCGCCCATGCATAATCCGTTTTCAAACGATCCACTCGCAGTTTCAGCAGCTCAATATCATCATTAAATGTAAACATTTCCGTTGAATAATCCGGGCGTTCCACCCCTTCTTTATTAACACGTACAGGCATTTGATAGCGTAAGCTCGAGTGCATTAAATCGAACCAATCATCAAATTCAATATCATCCAATAATTGAGCTTCATCATACAGCCACTGTTCAAATTCACATTTGAGCAACATTTTCTCCACATTCATTTCCGTTCCCCCCTCCCACTTATCATTTCGTCATCAATTCAAGCCAGTATTTGTAAAAATTCCTTTGGCTCGCTTCAGTGAATTTATCATCGTATGCAACACCAGGTCCTATAAAATCAACTGGTTCACGATGAAGACCCATTGTATAATTGTAGGTTAGATTCTTTAGGAAAGGCATTGGGCCTTGGGCTGCTTCAGTAATATCCGTAAAAACTTCCGTATCATCCTGTTCAAAAATACCGGATGGACTAAAAGTCAAGATAAATGAATCTCTTGATCTATCTTTCCAATCTTGGGAGGCGTTCTTTTCCACGAGCATCCAAGCGATCACTTCCATTTTATTGTGACCGATTGGCCGCCACATCCTTATTGAAGTGTTGGAGATGAATTGGTCTTTGATTTTTGTATGGGATATTAAAAATGATAAGTTAGGGAAGACATTCCCAATCATATTCTTTAAGTTTGATAACACTCCATATTGTTCTTCAGACAAATTAGTTTTAAATTCATCTTTCAATTCTTCCGGGAAAGCGAAGTCAGGATTAGGTGTCCCTAAGTTTAGTCCATGCCCGTTATCCGTATGGATTTGAAAACCGCGCTTTGAATAGGTAGCATTGGGCACCATGCCCAGTTTTGCAATGGATCCGTGTGTGACCATCGTATGATAGGAATCACCAACAAAGTTATCGGAACCAACTTTCCAGTTGGAATTAACAACGAATCTTTGCGGAACCCCGATCACTTCCATTTCTGCACGTCCTACAAGGATATCCAAATACCATTTAATGTCTCCAAGAAACTCTTCAAGTGGCTCTGCATCTTCATTCCAAGTTCCAAATAAAAGACCTTTATAGGATTCAAGCTTCACTTTGTGGAGTCCCATTTCCGAGCGGTCAAGGTTCCCCCCATATATGTCCTTTTGTAATGGCACTCCTACGAGCTCACCAGTGTTTTTAAAATTAAACCCATGGTAAGGGCACGTAAATAATGACTTGTTCCCTTTATCTGCACGGCATAGTTTCATTCCGCGATGGGTGCACATATTATAAAACGCCCTGATTTCCCCTTCAGCATCACGAGTTATGATGAGCGAGTAGCCAGCAAGTTCACGGGTCATGAAGTCTCCTTTGTTCGGTACTTCAGATTCATGACCGATAAAAACCCATGTTTTCAAAAACACTTTTTCATGTTCTATATCATAAACTTTTGGGTCTCCAAGGAGGTATGCAGGTATAACGCCTTCCTCTGGTTTAACCGTTTCGTTCAAATAGTTAACAACTTGCTGTTTCGACATTTCTTCTAAGGATTTTTCAGTTTTAAGCATACTTTTTCTCTCCCTTCCAAGCTTTACATCATAATGCATTACCCGATTTGAACGCTCTTTTCCTTATTTTGCAGAGTCGCCAAAACACTTAATGCCGCTAGATAACTCGTTTTCGGATTATTAGGCATCGGATCATTTTCCACTTCCAGTTTCAGTTTCCCGAACGAACCTGACGCTTCTATCAGGTGATTGTTTTTTAACACATTTGGATCGGCAATGATTTTCACTTTCGTCTTTTCTGATCCAAGACCAGCCATAGACAGCACAATCGCAACATTAATGTTTCTCGGAAACTGTTTTATCGCTTCTGCAGCAGATCCTTCAAATAATAACGTTTCTTCTGTCACTGAAGACCCTGCGGGCAATGCGTTTGGCGGTTTTCTTGTGGTGATGCAAACAGATTCAAGGCCATTCACCGCTTTTGCCGATTTAAGTAAATCGAGACCTCCAATCGCACCAGACGGAAGGAGAATATTCACGTTATTCAATTTACAAATCTGGTTTGATTGTTCTTCAAAGGCAGAATTCGCCATAACGCCAATGCTGCTTAGCAAGAGATCCTTCCCGCTTTTAAGCACTTTCAATGCATACTCTTCAGCTGCTTCAATCGTTGCAGCCTCTATGACTAAATCTACATCGGATTCAAGAAGTTCGTCGACATCACCATATGACTGTGTCCTGAATTCTTCTGCTAATTGTGAGGCAATTTCTTCACGGCGGGCATAAATCGCAACGATTCTCCCACCTGGAAGAAGCCCGTCGTTATTAATGGCCTGAAGCAGAAATTTTCCGATATTACCGCACCCTATTAAACCTAACTTCATGTAGTTTCATCCTTCCTCAATCAGCAAACCCGTATGAGTCCGCAAAGAATTCCAACCCGCAATGTCTTGTTTCCCGAGAAACACCGCTTTCTTTTAAGCCAGGGAAATCCAGGGCCAAGTCGCTGAAAACGGTATGATTATTATGGAAAACAGCACCAGCTTCAAGACGATCTGCCATTTCGACAGCGCTATCTTCATTCTCGGTCCAAACAGATGCACGCAGCGCAAACTCACTATCATTCGCTAATTTTACAGCTTCATCAATATCTTTGAAAGGTAAAATTGGAATGATGGGCCCGAATTGTTCCACTCGAACCAATTCGCTCTGCTGATTGACGCCAGTAATAATGGAAGGAAGCATATAATAACCTTTATCCCAAGTTTCCGGATTCAGCTGGATGCCGGTTGTGATTATATTTCCTCCTGACTTAGCGGTACGTTCGATCAAGCTATTCACAAAGTCATATTGTGCTTTATTATTCAATGGACCCATAGTTACATCAGGCTGAATGCCATCACCGATTACCATCCGGCTAAACTCTTTGGTCAGCTTCTCCACAACTTCATCATAACGTGATTCTTGGACATACACTCTTTTTACAGCAGAACAGACCTGACCCGCAGCTCGTAAAATCCCCATCCTCAAACGTTTGATAGCCGCTTCATCCATATTGGCATCTTCCAAAATGATGGCAGGATCATTGCCGCCAAGTTCCATATATACTTTTTGCAGATTTCCAGATGATTTCTGCATGATATCTTTCCCGGTTTCCGTACTTCCGACAAACGCCAATGTCCGTACGCGTGAATCGGTACATAGTGTGTCGCCGATTGCTTTTCCAGATCCTGAGACTATATTGATGACTCCTGGAGGAAAATGTTCGGCAACTACTTTTAAACAGGTCATGATCGTTAAGGGACAATTCGTTGCAGGTTTTACGACAACGGCATTGCCTGCCAAAACCGCAGGTATGACCCTTTTAAAGGTTAATATCATCGGAGAATTCCATGGTGTGATTATTGCCGTGACACCTCTTGCCCTTCTTCGGATTTGGACTTTTTGTTTTCCTGGGAGGACTTCAGGCTTCCACCAATCAAGTAACTCTGCTGCACAGCCCTTCATGACTTCAACACAGCGCAATAAATCCTTTTTAGCTTCAACAAGTGTTTTGCCATTTTCACGTACAAACACTGTAACATTTTCCTCGATAACTTTTGAAAGCTCTTCTGCCGCAGTATTCATACGGGTTGCCCGTTCCCCGATATCAGAGCGGGACCACGTATCAAAAGCATTTTCCGCCGCTTCAATTGCGTCATTCACGATTTCTTCAGAGCATTTTGCCACCTGGCCAACTACTTCCGATGTATTTGCCGGATTCACTACATCGACTTTTTCCGGTAATTCTCTCCATTCTCCATTAACTAGATATTTTCCTGAAACAAATAGGTATGTCGAAATCATTCTCAATCCTCCTTATAGTTTTTTTGGCTTGAATGCTTCTGCAGCTCCTGGCGGTCCGCCAAATGGCTTGGCCATTGGCCCCACAGCTTCCATATCAACAACGATCATTGAAGGTTTACGTCTTTCCTTAGCCTTTTTCAGTTCGGATATGAATTCATCTCCAGAACCAATACGCACCGCTTCAAAATGCATGGACTCAGCCAGTTTCACAAAATCAGGGCTCAATAAATCCACGGCTACCTGCCGGCCATATGCGGCTGTTTGAATATTGCGAAGAACCCCATACCCTGAGTCATCGAATAATACGATAATAACTGGTAAGTTTTCTTCGGCTGCCGTAACCATTTCCCCGACGTTAACCATGAACCCACCATCTCCAGCCATAAGAACGACGGTTTTATCTTGACAACCCATTTGGGCACCGATTGCTGTTGGAAGACCTTGACCAATTCCTCCCCCTGATGCATGAATGGATGTTCTCGGTTTATAGATTTCAAATAAACGGCTGCCCCAAACGTTTGCCTGAACGGTTACATCACGGACTAGAATAGTATCGTCTGGTAATATATCCCTCATGCCATCCACAAATTGCTCATAAGGTCCAAGCGTTTCCCTGAGTTGGGCACGTACTTCATTCCTAAGCGAAAGAACTTCTTGTAAATAAGATGGCTCCGCATGAACTGAATGTTCTTCAAGCTTTTCAATGACGGCAGCAAGCATATCTTTTGCATCGCCAACCAATCCTAACGTGGCTTTATAGTTCCGGTTAATGGCCTGCCAATCCGCATCGATCGCTATATGTTCTTGTGGCACCGGCACTTTCCAGTTGGATGTTTCATTCCCCCTAAACCTAACACCTACGCTAATCAATAAATCTGCATTTCTTAAAAACTCTTTAGTTGTTTCATATGCCGCAAAATGTCCTATGCATTGTTCATGGTTTTCTGGAATCGAACCTTTTCCTGACTGACTGGTTATAACCGCTGCACCAAGGATTTCCGCTAATTTTTGCAGCTCTTGCGAAGCATTGGCACTGATGACTCCACCACCGGCCCATATCACAGGACGGCGTGCCCCCACCATTTTTTGCACAGCTTGTTCAGGAATGAATGGCAATGGATTTGTTTCAGATGTTGAAGCTCGTAGCCCTTCGAGTGAAAGATCTTCTATGATCGCCGATTGATAGTCGATGGGAATTTCCAATGTAACCGGGCCCGTTGGTGCAGTTAACGCTTCTTCGATTGCCTTCCTAACTACTGCTGCGGTTTGATCAGGGTTTCTAAGCCTCACTGCATTTTTACAAGCCCCGCTCATCATTGAAAGCTGGTCTTTACACTCATGTATGTATCCTTTTCCTGTACCAAGATAAGAAGAAGCCACCTCACCTGTAAGGTGAAGAAGGGGAACACCAGCTGCCCAAGCTTCCACCAAGGAACCAGCAGCATTTCCTGCCCCTGTTCCAGTACTGGTAATCACTACACCCAATTTCCCAGTGGCGCGGGCATATCCATCAGCCATGTTTACGGCACCGCTCTCACCGCGTGAACATATGAGTTTGATGCTCCCTTCTCTAAGAATTGCATCATAGATGGGCATATTGTGAATGCTGACAATCCCGAAAGCTGCTTCCACTCCTGCTTGAACAAGCTCCTTTACGATGGAATCGGCGGTCGTAAACTCTATTTCTTCTTTTATTTTCATCGCGTTATCCTACCTTTTTTAGTAATATATTTATAGTGCCTTTCCAATCGCTCCTGCCGTCTCAATCGTCGAACCCGCTACATAACTTGCTTTGTCTGAAGCAAGGAAAACAATGACACTGGCCACTTCTTCCGCTTCGCCTACGCGGCCGAGGGGGATATTCCGTTTTTTCGCAAGGTCCCCGTAATACTCTTCAGGGTCCATATCAGGCGCATTTTTCAATCTTCTTCGCTCCCATTGATCAGTCCGGATCAATCCAAGACTCACTGAATTGACCAATATATTGTCAAAGGCCAATTCCTGGGACAAGGTTTTGCTTAAATTAAGGAGGCCAGCCCTTGCTGCTGCAGTCGCTACCATATGACGTTCAGGTTCTTTAGCAAGCGTCGCATTAATATTAATAATCCGCCCTCCTCCCCTTTTCACTAAATGAGGATGCGAAGCACGAACTGCATATATGATGGCAAAGAACTTTAACTGAATCTGTTCTTCCCACTGCTCATCCGTTATGTCAAAAAAGTGACCCATCACGCTTTGACCGGCTGCATTCACCAATATATCGATTCCGCCAAACCTCTCAGCGGTACCATTAATGAAAGAATCCACATCCGATTTTGAGGTGACATCACATGTTGATGCAAAAATATCTGCCTTTTCACCAAATGAGAGTAATTGACTTTGTGCACTTTCCATACGCTCAGCGCTTCTGCCGCAAATAGCCACTTTCGCTCCTTCAGCTAAAAACATTTCTGCTGTTTTTAATCCCACGCCCGACGTGCCGCCCATAATGACAGCCACTTTTCCTTGCAATCCTAAATCCACTCTCTTCACTCCTTTTCAAAGCCATTTTCCTCAAATGCTGTCCTTTAATCTACAAGAAGCTAACTACGCGCAAGAATCATGGGAGGAAATCAAAATCCTCCTCATTTTTCCGCCATGACAGAACCATCTATATGAGAATCAACCCATCCTGGATCGGGATCTCCTCCCATTGCTTTGCGGGCTTCAGGTTTCGGCGGCCCTGCAATCCCCCACTGATCCATTAAATGCGGAACCCGTTTCCATACACGTGCTCTCCACTCAGATTCATCTTCGATCGTTTCCAGATAACATGTATACTCCATAACAAAACCGCCTGGGTCTTGAAAATAACAGAAAATATTGTCTCCAGGCCCATGACGCCCAGGTCCCCAAAGTTCTGACAAGCCCGCTTTTCGGACATTGCTTATTCCTCGCATCAGTTCATCCACGGAATCGACTTCGTATGCGATATGATTGACTGACGCATGCTCATCTTGATTGAAGGCAATGGAGTGATGCTTCCTGTTGCACCGCAGGAATGACATTTGGTGCTCACTCCAATCAGTAACTTTAAAACCGAGTACGTCCGTATAAAACTCAACGATCATATCTAAGTTCTTCGTGTTCATTACAACATGATTCAATTTCACTGGATCAACATTTTTCTTGCTCCAAATAGACGTTTGCACTTCCACCCAAGCCGAAAGCTCGATCACGCGGTTTTCCGGATCAATAAACCGAAGGCCATAACCTGCACCTGCTTCATCCAAATATCCAGGCGGTTCAATAATTCGAACGCCCTTCGATTGTAATATCCCTGCTGCACGGTCCACCGCATTTTTATCGACCATGCCAAAAGCTATATGGTGCAACCCTCGTTTTTCTCCCTTGTGAAGGCTAAGAATATGATGTTCCGGTCCAGCCCCCCGGAAATAAACCGTATTCTCCTCTTCCGGAACATCCACTTTATCCAGACCCCAAACCTTTTCATAAAACTCTGCTTGATCGTCGAAATTCGGAGTTATCATGCTTATATGTCGTAAATGAGTAATACCAAGCATTTTTTATACCTCCCATAATTTAGATTGCCCTTTTGATCATTCGCATTGGCCATATTTAACAATCTAATCGAAAAGGGCGCCTCATTAATTTTCATAATGCAGGTGCCCTTTCGGCTAAATGATCAATCTTTAATGATGGCTTCTCTTTCTTTAGAGCGTTGTTTACGCAGTTCTTCCAGTTCACTGCCTTCAGGATAAGTCGGTAAATTAGGCTTCACTGCCCCTAGCATCACGAGCATGCGTGCCTCTACATCCCCGTCATTCCTAATTCCGCGATAAACCCCTGGTGGGCTGCTTATGCAGTCTCTCGCACTTAATTTAATTTCATGCACTTCACTGTAGCTGTCCTCTTGAATTAATGCCGTGACTTCACCCTCAAGAATGAAAAACACTTCTTCAACATCGTCATGAAGATGCAAAGGACCGATACATCCCGGAGGAAGCACCATCGTACTTAAAGTGAAATGTTCACCTGCAATTACATTCGTATCGTTATTGGCAGTGGCACCACGTCCGATATATCTCATCTGTGCGCGTCTATAAGCGGAATCAATTTCTTCTTGGAACTTCAAGACATTCCAATCAAGAGTACGGTCTTTCAATCGGGCAACATATTTTTTTTCAAAATCCTTCACTGAGAAAGTTTCTTTTGTCATTTTAAAATTCCTCCCTTATTTGTTGTTTCTAAACCGAATTATGTTTCATAAGCAAAACATTGTTTTGTCTATGAATTAAGTCTAAAATGAAACCGCTTCATTGTCAATGAGTTTTTAGAATATTTAAAACTATTTTTATAATCCGAACGTTCACCACTATAGGAAAAACTTGTAACGATTTGCTTTTCTTAACACAAAAAAAGTGTGGATTTCTCTATTGGGAGATCCACACTTTCGAAAGAGGTTATTCACTTATTAATCGATTTTAAATCGTTCAGACATCTTCGTGTTGATAAGGCTTAACCCCGCTATATCCCATATAAACGGATAACTGACGAGAAACTTCCAACAGTTTCGGCAAGGCAATTTTATCGATGAAATCCTCTTGATAAGCAGATTCTGTTGCTACGACATTCAAGGCAGCCAATACTTTCCCAGTCCTATCAAAGATCGGGGCGGCAACGGAACGGATGCCAGGGTGGAATTCCCCGCTTGTCATCGAATAACCATTTTGCCGAATCGATTCCAGCTGTTTTTGAAATTCACCAGGCGCGGTGAGTGTTTTGTCTGTATAAGGAGTAAGGTTTGAGATTTTGAACATTTGCATGAGCAATTCTTTCGGTTGATATGCCAAAAGTAATTTTCCATTGGCCAAAGCATGTGCCGGCAGCCGCAAACCTATGTTCACATTGACAGCGGATACACCTCTGATCGGGGCACTTCCAACATAAACAACTTCCTGTCCATCCAAAATGGAAAGATGGCAGGAGGCTCCGATTTCATCACGCAAGGTCTCCATATAAGGTTGGACAATTTCCTGGAATTTCAAGCTATTCAAATAGCTGAATCCCAATTCAAGAACTTTAGGAGTTAAACTATAACGTTTGGTATGTTCATCCTGAGACAAGTAACCAATATTTTGTAATGTGAATAATAAACGATATGGTACTGTTCTGCTTACTCCGAGTTGTTTTGCTATTTCTGAAAGAGACAAGCTCGGCTGTACTTCATTAAAGAGCTTAATGATTTCCAAGCCCCTAACCAATGAATTAGCACTATATTTCTCTTTCTCTTTTTCTTCGCTTGCCATTCGAGTATTCCCCCCGTTGTGAATAAATCTCATTTTCTCCTGACTATAACCCATTCAGTAAAGCTTTCTTCGTACCTAGAAAGAAGAACTTTAAGTGTATATGTACATTTTTTTCCGATCGTTCATTTGGTGGATGTTTTGATGCATACTTCAATCGTTGCCTATTTTCTTTTGCTACCTTAACTAGACAGGAACTTTGGCGCCAGTAGCATGCACTGGCCTTTGCTTTGCAAGTTCTTCCAATCATATTTCGATGGATTGTAATCAATTCAGAAGTTTCCGTTTTCTTTCTTTCCTGCTAACAACAGCTGGTCTACGAGTCACATCAGATATAATCAAGGCTTTCACCACTTCCGGAAAACGGCTAGTAAAAGCCGGGAACTTTTAACCGAGCTGGGGTCTTTAAGCGCTATTCCTTATCCCTATTCCTGTTAAAGAATCAGTATCGCAAATTGGCAACCATTACTACCTTACAATCCTTTACTCTTCATGTATAAATAGAATAGTGTTTATGTGTCAATTAAAGCATATTTACATATATAAAACTATTTGGAAGGCCTAGCTTAATTGACGTTTCGATAGAAAAGCTCGTTGTTATATAACCAAATATAACCAATCACAGCGGTAAAAACAAATAAAAAAAATTTCATACTTCGATATTCCCTGTCAAATCACGAAATTTTCCGTATTAAGTATTTCATATACAAAACAATATAAATGAATTATAGATTTTCCTGATTTTAAATTCAACATCAACAAGTCAGAATTTTTGATAATTTGATAATAATTTGTTTTTTGGACACAAAGAAGTAGAATTAATTCCATTTTAAGTCCTTGCTTGATAGAGTTCCATCTACTCCATAGGATGAAACAAAGTTCGATATCGAACTGAAAGCGCTTATATTCTAAAAATAGAAAATTATCAAAATATTAAATTGACAATCAAATTATTTTAATTTATCGTTAAGAAAGTAAAACTTTGTTTTCCTTACAAAACACACTATTCCTTTTTATCTATCAAAATTATAAAGAAAGGCGGGATATAGCTCTTAAATGAATATTCAAAACTAGTACCTTTCTAAAGGGATAACCGAAAAAACACTTATTCTCAAATGTAAGCGTTTTAAGGAATGTTAAAAAGCGATAAGGAGATGGTATTATGTTAAATGGGCAAAAAAGATGGTTGTATATTGCCGTTCCAATTTTTTTCTTTTGGTTTTTTGGACAAATTGATAAAGTTGGCATTTCCATCATTCAAACAGATCCGGAATTCTTGCATGCACTCGGTATGACAGGCGATGACAAAAATGCAAAGATCGGTCTTCTATCTTTTGTATTCACCATTGCTTATGGAGTTTCAAATCTTTTTTGGGGCTTCATCATTGATAAATTAGGGGCCCGAAAAACAGCCATCGCCGGTTTATTCGTTTGGACACTCACGATGATCACGTCAGGACTGGCAAATTCATATGAAATGTTTTTAATAAGCAGGATCATTCTTGGTTTTGGTGAAGGGATGATGATTCCGGTTTCCGGAAAGCTCATTTCTAACTGGTTTAATAAACGCGAATTGGGTAGGGCCCAGGCATCTTGGCTTACCGGAAACTATTTAGGACCGGCAATGGGAGCCGTATTTTTGGTGCTCGTGATATCTTTACTCCACTGGCAAGCAGCTTTCTTTATGCTTGCAGCATTCAACTTATTTATAAATATCCCGATGTTCATCTTTATGACGAGGAATACACCAGAAGAGCATCCCCGTATAAGTAAGGAGGAATTGGCTTTCATTCGCCAAACGGATGATGAAATGAAAGAAACCGCCCCCTCCGAGAACAAGAAGAGTTTCGCACAAGATTATCGTTTCTGGATCGTTTGGTTCGGCATGCTCGTATGCTCCTTCTTATTTTTCGGAATCAGCATTTGGCTTCCTACATACCTCATTGAAGCAAAAGGATTCGAAAAGGAAGGAATGTCGAGCATTACTTCTCTTTCCTGGCTATTCGCTCTAGGATTTGTCTTGGCGTGCGGTTTTCTGGCTGACAAAACCAGACGTCCAAGTTTGATGGCCACGATTCTATTTTCATTGACGGCTGTCTTTTTGACGGTAGCTGTCTTCATCCCGAATCCTATTTTGGCCGGACTATGTATGGGACTGGCAATGGGATGTCAAGGCGGTGTGTTCCATCTAAGTAATATGCTCATGGTAAAATACTCAACACCTGAAACAGCAGGACGAGCCGCTGGTCTAATTGGATTCACGAATATCATGGGCGGCTTTTCGAGCTATATCATGGGATGGCTTCGTGACTTGTCCGGCGGGGACTTCAGTTCATCGATCGCCATGCTGATTTTTACAGCCTTCTTAGGTTTGGCAGCTTATTTATTCTCCATTAAGAGAGAATCCGCAGAACTGCGCTTATCACCTTTACCTGTACAAAAGATACAAGCATGAAGTCGTTGCAAAATCAGTTTTATGACCTAAATCAACAAAAAAACCCTTGAATTATCAAGGGCTTTTTTGTGCCTAAAATCAAGTCGGTACAATATCGTTCTTTTTGCATTTCCCGATAAAATTTTCCACCGCTTATTCCGAATCAATCCTTTATTTGTATAAATATGTCGATAGTTAAAATATTCAAAAAATGATATTTTTTTGAATACCCATGTTATATTGTTAATGGAAAAAAATACTTGTCAAGTAAGGTGAGTGTGTGAATATAGAAGTTTTAATTCTCCATTATATTCAGGAAAAACGTCAAAAGCCTAACCATGCCAATGAATTATTGGATTATATTCAGAATGAATATGTAAACGGCAAGCTGTCAATCTTGCAATATAAAAGTCTCTGTCAGGACTTATATCTTCGAGGAGCCAAACAAACGTCACCCGGATGAAACTACACCCTTGTCAATAGTAAAAATAACTACGATTTTGAATGAATTTTATTACTGTTTTTTCTGCAACGACCTATCTTTAAGAGTACAGCCGGTCCTTTTCTCCCTCCCCAGTATGTTCATAACTAAATAAAAGCCTCCGTGAACTGTCACAACAATACAGTTCACGGAGGTAAATGCTACATAATCAGGTTTTGCAAAAATTTTCTTTAATTATATGAATATATCGAAAATTAAAACCAAACCGAATGCCACGAAGGAAAGTAATGTTTCCATCACTGTCCATGTTTTGAAAGTTTCTTTAACGGTTAATCCCATGTATTCTTTTACTAACCAGAAACCGGCGTCATTAACATGGGAAAACATAAGTGAGCCTGCTCCCGTGGCAATAACGAGCAATTCTAGATTAACACCCGTCATATTGGCAACGACCGGTGAAACGATCCCTGCCGCCGTGGTCAAAGCGACGGTTGCAGAACCTGTGGCAACCCGGATTAATCCGGCCACAAGGAATGCAAGAACGATTGGGGACAAGGAAATTTCCTCTGACATGGAAGCGATTGCAGTCCCTACGCCACTATCAATTAAAATTTGCTTGAAGCCTCCGCCAGCACCGATAATAAGGATTATGGAAGCTAATGGCAATAAGCATTCTTCCGTCAACTTTTTAATTAGCGATTTGTCCATTCCCTGTCTGTAGCCCAAGAAATAGTAAGCTGCAAAACAGGAGATTAATAGGGCGATCACTGGACTTCCGATAAACAATAGGATTTTTTCAATGGAACCCGGTATCGGCAGATAGGGCGCCACTAAAGTTAAAACCATCAACAATACCGGCAATAGGATGATGAAGAACGAAACTCCAGTGCCTGGTAATCCACTTGTCTTTGTTTCCACCCGGATCAATTCCGGTTCTCCGACAGGAATAACCCTTTTATGAATCCATTTTGCGAATAGTGGTCCCGCAATAACAGCAGTCGGGAATGCAATGATCAATGAGTACAGAAGTACTTGTCCCATGTTAGCATTATAAATTCCAATAGCTGTCATGGCTCCAGGATGTGGAGGTACCAGCCCATGTACGATCGATAAGCCAGCAAGTACTGGAATACCAATTAACAAGATGTTCACTTTGGTAGATTTCCGAATGGAAATGACCAAAGGAAGCAATATTACTAAACCAACCTCGAAAAATACCGGAATGCCAATGATGAAACCAGATAAGAGCATGGCCCATGGCAGTTTTTTCACACCAAATTTATTAATGAAAAAGTCAGCAACCTGCATACCAGCTCCAGAGTCGGACATCATCTTTCCTAAGATGGTACCCAATGCCAATATTCCAATAAGGTGACCAAGGACCGCTCCGACACCCGTTTCATAAGCCCCAACAATCTTGTCCATTGGCAGTCCGGAAAAAACCGCTAAAAATAAACTGGCTACAGTCAAGCTAATGAATGCATGCCATTTCCACCATGATACCCCCAAAATAACTATTACGATTGCTATCAGCGTGATTCCTAATAAATATAGATCCATATGTTCTCCCCATTCCCAAGAAATCGCTTACAATCAAACCAACCAATACAATAAATGGGATTATTGTACCGGCTCGTTATATGTCACAATGTAGTTCTGTTTAGCCGTGTTGTAATATCCTTCACTGTATTCCATAACATTTCCGTCCCCATCACTGGAAATCCGAATCCTCTTTAGTACTGGACTATTGTTTTCGATTTTCAGTGTTTCACAAATGTGATCCGGAGCGATAGCAACGGCAAACTCATCTCTGAAAATTTCAAGTTTGACGTTTTGATCTTCCAAAAAGCGGTACAAAGAATTGATCTGGACCTCTTCTATTTCTTCTTGGTTTAAATCCAGTGAAACATAATGTGTAAAGTAAATATAAGGCTCATTGTCCAATAAATATATCCGTTCAATACTTAAGCAATGGTCACCAAATAAAGAATGCAGCTTAGAGTCTGAAGAAAGGTCAACATGACTTATATTTAACACCTTTTTTAAAATTGAGTGCCCTTCCTCCACCAAAAGCTCTGTGAAACGCTTTCCTTTGGAAAGTTTGACAATCGAACCATTAGCTATGACTCTAGTGCCTTTGCCGCTTTTCTTTTCAACATACCCCTCTTGAACGAGTTCTTTGATTGCATTACGGACAGTGACCTTACTTACGTTAAATTCTTCTTCCAAAAGAGGCTCAGAGGGAATGTTTGTGTCGATGGCATAAACCCCATGTAAAATACGATCCTTTAATATTTCTTTTATCTGTAAATACATCGGTCCATTTTTTCTGTTCACATTCATTCCTAATCTCCTGCCTTTATCTCTTAATATCTTCCATTTTACCTTCCATTGCCGAGAGTATCTCCTTTTCGGTTGCCAAAGGAGTATCTCCAACGACAGTACATGCCAGCATTCCTGATACAGCCGCAAACCGAACTGTCTTTTCAGGGGAATATCCTAGCAATTCGCCATGCAGGATTCCGCTTGTGTAAGCATCGCCTGAACCTATTCTATCATATACGGAAAATGATAGGATATCGGAAAAGTAAAATGTCTCTTCTTTGTATATATACCCCCTCAGCGTATGGCTATTATCACTGTTGATTGAACGATGTGTCCCTGCTATCGATTGAATATTGAATTTCTTGGTCACTTCAGGGATCAACTCAATAAGCTGCTCTTCCCTTGTGGAGCCTTCTGACTTCATTCCTAAAATATATAGGGCGTCTTTCTCATTCATCATGACGATATCAGCCAAAGAAAGCATTTCTTCATAATGAGGCTTTGCGTCAGAATAACCTCTCTCCCATAAAGAGGGACGGTAATTGCAATCGAAACAGACTGTACCGCCTTTTTCTTTGACTTTTCCAGCCAGCGCCTTCATACTTTCCCGTACATTTTCCGCCATTGCAAGCGTGATTCCGCAAAAATGGATAATATCCGTACTTTCCGAAATCATATCCATATCATAATCGGATAAGGTGGCTGTATTAAAACTGCTTTCCAGTCGATTGGAATATGTGACACGGCTCGCCCGCTGTCCAAATCCATTTTCCAAAAAGTACATCCCCATGTATTTGCCGCCTCTGGAGATGTAGCCCCTTCCAATTCCTAAGCGCTGCAAAGCAGAGATCGCTGAATCCCCGAGGGGGTTATCCGGTAACTTGGTCACAACATACCCATCATGTCCAAGCTTTGTCATCGCAGAAGCTACGTTTACTCCCGTGCCTGAAAAGGAGTATTGCAGAGTGTTAGCCTGTGATAGTAATTCATACCCTGGTACCTGCAAACGCATCATAACTTCCCCGAATGCCACAATCCTTTTAGGCATATTTTTCAACCAATTTTTTTGTTATGGCCAATAATTTCCGTACATCCTCATCATTCGTTTTACCAGTCTCTTCATCGATGATAGAAGAATATACATGGGGAATGACTTTAGGCACTTTTGCTTCTAATGCAATTTCTAAAATGGTCTCGAAATTATTTAAATCGATTCCACCTGTTGGTTCCAAAGCAAATCCCTCTTCACCACAAGCTTTTGCCACAGCACGATATTCATCTTCATGCTTCAGGCCTTTCATCGGAAAGTATTTTAATGCATTTCCTCCCATATCACGAACAAGCGCAATGGCAGCTTTTATAGGCACAATGGCAGTTTCACTTGCACCTGCACTTACTGGACCAGTGGAGATATTCACATAACCGACTTTCCCAGTTGGAGAAACAAGTGAATTTATCCAGCTATCCTTCTCACCTAAATTGGCCCTGGTGGCACCAACAGCCGGAAAAACCTGGTTAATATGACTACCTGGATAGTATTTTGCTATTTCTGCGACAACTGCTGCCTGTCTATTATCGCCCGCGCCCAATCCTATTGAAACGGCCTCATCAATGGCTTCTCCGTATTCTTTCATTGCTGTAACACCAGCTTCCACAGTTGGATAATCCTTTGAGAGTACACCCACCAATACATGGCCTTCCGCTGCTTCAAAGACTTCCGCTGCATTTTCTACACTATTTGCAAGTACATTTAAGGCTACACGATCATTCAATAACCGTTTGTTTATGTTTGTCATCCTTGTTTTCCTCCTAATATTGTTCTTAATTGTGCTTCAATGACATGTATATCATCACCTTGCAATGGACGCGGATCTATATCGAAAAAGCCTTGCCGAATCCCATAATCACGTGTATAAATGGCAATATCCCCATTTTTGAGCTGCTCGTTCACTTCTTTCGCCGTTATTTCCGTTATCAAAGGATCAATGGAAATGCGGGCTCTATAAATGGCACGGCCGGCTTCATCCTGTACTATCGTTACTTTTACGCCATCAATGGAGTCAAGTGATGTGAGAACTTGTAAACTAGCCTTTTCTTTTTCGCTATTATCTGTCTTGTCAAAATACTCATCCAATGCCTGAAGCAGCCCAAAGGTAGTTTCCTTTCCAACCTTCATGCTTCTTCCGATACAGTGCAGTTGAACCTTTACCCATTCGATATATTTTTTTCTGCCAGCAACGATACCTGATGTGGGTCCTTCGATGGCTTTTGATCCACTATAGATCGCCAAGTCGGAGAATTGTACATATTTTTCCAAATCCTCCTCAGCTGCTGCATCGACAATCAGAGGGATATTATTCGTTTTGGCCACTTCCCACGCTTCTTCGACCGATATCATATTTTTCTGAACAGCATGATGCGATTTCACATATAAAATGGCGGCAGTATTTTCATTTATGGCATCAGCAATATGCTCTGCCTTCCCTTCATTTGCATACCCAACTTCCACCAAGTTTCCTCCACCAAGGTAAATCATGGTTTCAACCGGTGCACCATACTGAACGTTATGGCCTTTCAGCATGATGATTTCATTCTTTTGAATGGGATCTTGGTGAAGCCTTTCACTTTTCCTTCTGTTTCCTTCAGTCACGATCGCCGCTACGGAAAGCGCAATTCCACTTGAAGCTGAGTTTACGACGACCGCTGCTTCGGAATGAAGCAAATTCGCTATATGCTGGCCTGACTTATCGACTAAATCAGAAATTTCAACATAATTTTGCCCACCTTTTTTCATCGCGTCCATCACTGTGTCAGTTGGGGCAGAAACCCCCAATATGCTCATTCTTCCGCTTGCATTGATGACTCTTTTCAAACCGTATTTAGCGTTCAATGTATTCTCCATTTATAACCACTCCTTTTACAGCAACTCTTTTTTCTGCCATCCTTTTTTCACCTTCGGAATCAACTAAAAGAGTCGGCTCATTCTCGATCGAGAATAAGGTCAAGTTCGCAATATCCCCAGTTGAAATCCTGCCAAGCTCTGGTTTATGCAACCAAACTGCTGCATTGACCGTAACGGCATCTATTACTTCTTTTAATGGATAACCGAGGTACAAAAATTTTGTAAGCACATTTGCCATATTAAAAACTGGCCCATTCTCCCTGTTTTTACGATATATATCCGTACTGATCGTATTGAAACGGATCCCCCGCTTTTTTGCCATTTCGGCAGTTTTAAAAGAAAAGCTTGCCGTTCCATGACCTACATCCAAATGAACACCACGTTCAATCGCCTTACTTAACTCAGGCAGTGGCTCTTCTCTTACATCAAATAAATTATTCGCTTTACCATTTAAGAAATGTGTAATAATGTCCTTTTCCTCAAGTAAATCAAGGACTTCCTTAATATCAGGCGGCCCTGAACCGATATGAACCATTAATGGTAAACCAGTTTCAGCCGAAAACTTCCTAGCGATTTTTAATGGCTCGACACCATTTGGACCAACCACACTTTTACTTATTCTCGCTTTAAGTCCAACGATAAACTCCCCGTACTTGGAAATTGCCTTCCTTAATTCCCCTTCGTCCAGCCATGAAATATCCGATAACTCATCAATCCTTTTCAAACCTATCCGCGAAATATTCAGAAAGGCGAAAACATTCGTTTTGGAATTTTCACAACTGATAACTAGATCAGATATCCTATCTGCCCCCGTGCTTCCCGCATCGATGACCGTTGTTACACCAGTTTTATATCCAATCTCATCAACCTCATCACCATAAGGATCGAATTCCGGGAAAGCATGTACATGCATATCAATCCATCCGCTCGAAACATAAACTTTTTGATCATAATCTATTATCTTATTGCCTGTTGCAGTTCCGGGAAGTGCGATTTCTTTAATCATCCCATTTTCCAGTATGATATCCGCTGCATTTCCCTCTAACATCTTTACATTCTTCAGAACTAACGTATCTGTCATTTCCCTCATCCTTTTCGATACTTCCTACCGATTGCAAGCACTTTGTATACGGTTACACTGAATTGTATAAGAATTCATTTCATTTCTCTTTACAAAAATAGATTATCATATTTCACTGAACTAATCAATATAACGTTATAATGTTTGATTTAAGTTTACAGAATTTTTAATAGAATATCGTTTGTTTTTCTATGTGCTTCTTAGTTTCTTCATATAATATGATCTCATTAGGCTTTTTAAAAATTTTCGTGCTTTTCATAAAAAAGGCGGGAAGAAAAATTATCTATTTTTCTTCCCGCCCTTTTTTTAACGAATTCACAAAAATCCATTGATATAAGTTTTTTTTTAAAAAAACTAACTCTAAGTCAGACAAAAGGGGGTTTGAACATTGCCTCAAGACACTCGCTCCAATCAGCTTTGTTTCAAAATTTAGATAGAACCCCTTTTGTCTATAAACTGATTTAGATCCTTTTTTCTTTTTATTCAACCATATAATTAATCCAATAATTATTGCTATAAATAAAATTAATATGTCTATGTTTTACATTTAAAATTAATTTCGATCAGCTATTATTACTGAGGACATCCTGATGCACTTGCTTGCAGTCCAAATAGTTTAATAGCAGCATATTATTCCGGAAAGCACGCCTATCATGCATCAGTTATGCTAGTTGTAATAAACCAAGTTTATCTAAAATACGTATATATATTACACTAAGTCAAATCTTTCATTTAGAAGCCCTCGTTAATTAATTTATCCCCTCCTAGTATTACAGAGGAAATGTTGCTTTCCATAATATAAAAACCAAGAATGCTTATTTAAAAGCATTCTTGGTCTTGTTAATTGCCGTACTTCATTTGATTTACCTTTTTATGACACCCCCTCAATATATATCCCGTTCCGATGAAAGCCTTTAATTTACCTTTTTTGATCCTTTCCAATGGATTTCCCTCAAACGGTATTTTTGTAGCTTACCTGTTGCCGTTTTCGGTAAAGACTCTACGAATTCAACTTTTGTCGGTGCTTTAAAATGAGCCATTTTTGAGCGGCAAAAGGTAATGATCTCTTTTTCTGTCACTTTTGCATTGGGCTGCAGCACAATGATTGCCTTAGGCGTTTCTCCCCATTTATCGTCTGGGATGGCAATGACCGCAGCCTCCAAAACATCTGGATGATTATACAATACCCCTTCTACCTCTGTTGAAGAAATATTTTCCCCGCCGGAAATGATTAAATCCTTAGCCCTGTCCTGTATCTCAATATATCCATCAGGATAGGTAACTGCCAGATCCCCGGTATGAAACCAGCCATCCCTAATTGCTTCGGCCGTCTTTTCCGGATCCTTATAATATCCTTCCATTACAACATTGCCGCGAGTGATGATTTCCCCCAGTTCCTTTCCATCCCAAGCGACTTCTTTCCCTTCTTGATTGACCACCATCGTTTCCCCATTGAAAACCAATTCAATACCTTGTCTTGCCTTTATTATTGCTTGTTCGTCCGCCGATTTAGCTTCAAACTCATCCTTCCACTCGTTATATAGGATGAAAGGGGAAGTTTCTGTTAATCCATATACGTGGATCATATTCAAACCAAGGATTTCTTGTGCCTTTTGTATAAGCGCTGCTGCTGGAGGAGCACCAGCTGTTGCCATCCTTGGACGCACTTTGATATTTGTTTCTTTTGCTTTAGGATCATTTACCAACATATTGACGACAGTAGGTGCTCCACATAACAATGTAATATTATGACGGCTGAATAATTTGAGGATAAGAGGGGGATCGACCTTCCTTAAACATACATGGGTCCCGCCAGTAGCCGTTACCGACCATACACCTCCCCAGCCATTAGCGTGAAACATCGGCAAGGTATGTAAGTATACATCGTCATGCTTCACTCCAAGGTGATAAATGAAATTAGCGGCATTCATGTAATTCCCGCGATGAGTCAACATTACCCCTTTTGGTTTTGAAGTAGTTCCACTCGTGTAATTTATAGTCAAAAGTTGATTTTCATCGATTGTAACCTCTGGCAGACCACCATCATTTACATGCAAAATGAAATTCTCATAGTCTATCCCAGGTAAAGTGGTTTCATGTCCTTCAACAGGCACGATAATGATTTTTTCCAATGATAGTCTAGTAATGATCTTTTCGATTGGAGCGGTGAATTCTTCATCGACTATCAACATTTTTGAATCGCTATGCTTGATGATATATTCCAAATCCTCTGCAGCAAGCCTATAATTCAAAGGAACCATTACCGCTCCCATTTGACAAATGCCATAAAAACATTCCAACATATAATGCGTATTTGGCAACATTACTGCAATATGGTCGCCTTTTTCAATTCCCGAAGAATGCAATGCTTTGGAAAGTTGATCTGTTCGCTGCCCGAATTCCTTATAAGTAAACTCTTTCTCTTCATCAATGACTGCCACTTTTTGAGGATAATATTTTACGGCCCTGCGCTTCCAATCCATTGGAGTTAATGGGGAAAACATTTTACCATCTCCTTCTTTTCAGATTCTTTGTATTCAGCACCCTGCCTGGTTCGTCATGATGAATCCTGAGAAAAAAACTTCTTATCCTTTTAATACATATTCATTTTCCAGCCGACATATCTTCTTTAATGGATTCCTTACACCAAAATAAAATCATTGAATGACGTTTTCACCTAAAAATTTTTTAATTATTCTGATAATTAATCTCCTAAAACAGTGAAATTCACTGCTTTAATAAATATATAGTGCATCTTCATTCTATTATAATGGAAACTGTACACGTCAGGAAGACTATATTTTATTCTCTATGCATGACGACAGATGTTCGGTAAGCTTCCCAACGATTTGTTTGAGACGTTCCGTTTCCTCTCCATTTAGGACGCTATAAAAGTCACGAAAGATTTTGGTAAAACACTTATTGATGGAATGATAGGTATTCCTTCCACTTTCAGTGGATTGGATAAAAACTACCCGCCGATCATCCTCACTATGTACCCTCTCAATCAACTTCTTCCGTTCAAGCCGATCAATTAGTGCAGTTCCTGCCGCAGGTTTAATCTTCAAATGATTCGAAACATCTTTAACAGCTATGGATTCATTCAAGACTATTAATTGCAATGCGCGATACTGTACAGAAGTTAAATCATATTTAACCAATAACGGTTCAACCAATTCTTGTGATAGTCTGCTTAGTTCCCTGATCTCTAGATGTAAATTATACAATTCACTTGAATTCATGTTTGACAATCCTTTCTTATTGACACTATCTATCTAAAACTATAACATAATTAACGTATCAAAAAATTAACCATGCGAATTAAATTGGTTATTGATTTTTTAAAGAGAGAGAGAGGCTGTCCATGTCAGCAGAACAACGCAAAAAGATCATTATCCTCATGATCAATATGTTTATAGCAATAGGAAGTTTCGGTATCATCATTCCCATTTTACCAGCATACCTGGCCTCCATTAATCAAGGCGGAACCGCCGCTGGCCTAATGATCGCCATTTTCGCGGGTGCACAACTTATCTTTTCGCCAATTGCCGGAAAATGGACTGACCAATTCGGGCGCAGAAAAATGATTATTTATGGATTGGTCGGTTTGACATTATCCATGTTTATTTTTTATGCAGTCAATTCCATTTGGTTATTATATGCTTCACGTATCATCGGCGGGATCGGGGCAGCTTTGCTTATACCCGCAATTTTTGCTTATGTAGCCGATATCACCACATTTGATCAACGCGCCAAAGGCAATAGTTTAGTATCTGCCGCCATGTCCCTGGGAATTGTAGTCGGTCCGGGAATTGGAGGTTTTTTAGCTGACTTTGGCTTGAAGTTTCCCTTTTTGATTTCTGCTCTGGTATCCCTATCAGCTGTTGTATTTTCGATTTTTGTTTTAAAAGAAAGCGAAACGGCACAGGTTCCACAATCCATGGATGCAAAAACTGAAACAATGATTCGGAAGATTGCCTTATCCGTGAAAATGCCTTATTTCATCCCACTCATCATTACTCTTGTAATGAGCTTTGGCCTAATGGCATATGAATCTGTAATTGGTCTTTATCTTGATAATCAATTCAATTCAAGTCCTAAGGACATCGCCGTCATGGTTACAGCCACCGGTATCGTCAGTGTAATAGTGCAACTGTTTGTCGTCGACCGGATTGTACAGCGTTTCGGGGAAGTGAATGTGCTGAATATCTTTATCAGTGTTGCAGCAATCGGTTTCCTTCTATCACTTTTTGCTACAAGTTACCTGATTTTCTTTTTGATTTCGCTTATCATCTTCCTTTCCACTTCCATCTTGCGTCCAGTTCTTAACACACTGATTTCCAAGATGGCAGGGAATGAACAGGGCTTTGCAATGGGTATGAATAATGCGTATATGAGCATTGGAAATGTGCTCGGACCTACACTTGCCGGAATGATGTATGATGTCCACATTACCTATCCGTTCATGTTGGGCCTTATCCTTTTATTCATTACTTTGATGATTACCATGGCTTGGCAAAAGCGATCTCTTCATGCGAAGGCATTATCCTAGAGCTTAGAAGGCATTTCAAGTTTCATGCCTTAACAAAACCCCCGAGTAGCAGCCGCCATTCGGGGGTTTTTCATTTATGATTTTTATATCAATTGAAATCCTCCAAAACTGTATATTCACAAGTAAAAGTTAAATCTCGCGGATATTCCCTCCATTTTCCGGAAGCAGCTCTAAATCTTCCGTAACATTCAAATTCACGAGTAAATGCGTCAAATTCACGAGTAAATGGATGAATCTCACGAGTATTTGATCCGAATTCACGAGTAAATGGCTCTAATTCACGAGTAACGCTTCAATCTCTTGGATATTCGCTCCATTTTCATGCGGAAACAGCTCAAAATCTTGCGTAACAATCGAAACCCTTTGCTTCTTAAGTTAATGATTTTATTTGACCAAAACAAAAAGCGGCCTTTTTCCTCTAATAGAGAATAAGGCCGCTTATCATTCAGTTTTTCTCATTTATATTGTTATTAGGGGAAAATGATTTTCATTTAATATATACGGCTTTTTTCCCTTTACTGCTTTCAAAAGCTGCATCAATGATTTTAATGACCGATAATCCCTCTTGGGCGGTTACTGGAGCTTTTTTTCCGCTCAATATACTATCTGCAATTGCCTGGTAATATGTTAAATAAGATCCATTCAGTGTTTCAATGGTTTCATGTGTCTCATTTTCACCTTCAACCGTAACCAGCTTACCATAGAATTCGGGTTCATCTGCACCCCAAGAGTCATCCAACGGTTTTTTTCCCTCACTTAGGGCTGCCTCTTGGCAGTCAAGACCGTACTTGATAAATGATCCTTTACTTCCATGCACCTGATAGCGCGGTCCATTAAACGGAACGATTGAGCCTGAATGCAAGATAACTCTCAGCTTTTCATATCCTAATATTACATGGAAATAATCATCCGTTTCTGCATTTTCTTTTTGGGAAAATACATCTGCCCAAACGAATTGCGGCAATCCAAACAAATGAAGTGCTTGATCGATGAGATGTGATCCTAAATCATAAAGCATGCCTGATCCCGGCCCTGGTTTTTCCCTCCATCTATCCCTGACCACAGGCCGGTATCGATCATAATGGACTTGGTATGTATTGATTTCCCCAAGCACTCCATCATCCATAAGTTTTTTCACGGTCAAAAAGTCATTATCCCATCTCCGGTTATGATAGACACTTAATAGCAGATCCTTTTCCTCGGCAATCTTAATGAGCTCCTCCGCCTCCCCTGCTTCCACTACCATTGGCTTTTCAAGAATGACATGCTTCCCTGCTAACATGCTTTGCTTGGCCATTTCATAATGTAAACCACTCGGTGTCGTAATAACAGCCAAATCAATGGATGGGTCTTCAAGAATCTCCTCTAAGCTGCTTACCACTTCAACATCTTTCAAATCTTTTTGGACTTTTTCCTTATTGGAGCTGACAACTTTCGCTATTTGAAACTGCCCTAAAACACTTAGTAACGGCGCGTGAAAAGTAGCTCCTGACAATCCGTATCCAACTATGCCCACTTTAATTTTTCTCATTTTCGTTCCCACTCGCTTTCTTGTTCCTCTTAAACATACATTTTATTATATTTCATTGTCCGGGTATGTATCTCTCAAAAACTTGACAGATTGATTAATCAATTCTTTCAATACGTTAATATCGATATCTGCCACTTTATTGATGTACACACACGCTTTTCCGGAAGTGTGTTTACCAAATGCCTGTAACAATTCTTCTCTTTCTTTGTCTCCCGTAGCAAAATATAAACTGATTTTTGCTTTTCGAGGCGAGAAGCCTACCAGGGGGGCATCGCCTTCGTGACCTGATTCATATTTATAATGATAGGTACCGAACCCAATTATGCTCGGTCCCCACATCTTTGCCTCATAACCTGTCGTTTCGGTAAAAACATCCAACAATTCGTATGCATCTTCACGTTTTTTCGGATTATCGACGTTCTCAATGAACTCAATGACACTACTGTCAGTTTCTTTGGTTTTTTGTTTATACATGACCGGAACCTCCCTTTTATTAAAAGGTAGAAAAAATTCATAAGATATCGCTTGCACAGTATTTTAGATTGATATGTATACAGCCTTCATCATCGATGTATCAATGATTGGCGGATCTTCATTACTAGTTCTCCACGCTTCATGGCAAATCCTTCATTCAATACCCTTATATATTATAGAACATTGATTCGTTTTATTCTATTTTAAGAGCAGAGTTATATAGATAAATCTTTTTTGCGTTAAAAATCGGTACTTATCATAAAAATCTCTACGATCAGAAAATATAATTCTGATCGTAGATTTTTGCATTAAAAGGCAAAATGCAGTTTATCCAGACCTATTGCCGCCGGATTTTTTCAATTTCATCAGCTATGAATTGTACCTGTGTCCCTACGATGACTTGAATACTTTGGGGACCCACGATATTGATTCCAGCAACCCCTGTTGATTTGATTTTATTTTGATCGACAGCTCCCATATTTTCCACTTCAACTCTTAAACGGGTAACGCAGTTATCTACAGATGTAACGTTTGCGTCTCCGCCTAATCCCTCATAAATAGCGGAAGCCATTCCAAAGAATTTACTCTCATTATTCCCGCCTTGACTGCTGTCTGCTTCCGCAGTCGCTCCTCCGCCATCAAGCTCATCTTCTGTATCATCTTCTCTGCCGGGAGTCATTAAATTGAACCTTGTAATCAAGAATCGGAATAAGAAATAGTAGATGACAGCAAAAGCCAGTCCTTGAAGAAGTAGCATATACGGTTCATTTGCCAATGGCAACCTTGAACTTAAAACAAAGTCAATGAATCCTGCACTAAAACCGAAACCTGCTGTCCATTGGAAAGTCGCAGCAATAGCTAATGATATTCCTGTTAATAAGGCATGCACAACGAATAGGGCTGGTGCAACAAACATGAAAGCAAATTCCAACGGTTCAGTAACTCCTGTGAAAAATGAAGCGAAACCGGCTGCGAGCATTAATGAGGCAACTTGTTTTTTCTTCCGTGATTTTGCCGTATGGTACATGGCAAGAGCTGCTGCCGGCAAACCGAACATCATGACGGGAAAGAATCCGGCTTGATACATGCCTGTGGTTCCTTTTACTCCTGTTCCAGCCCAGAATTTACCGATATCGTTAAGTCCTATCACATCGAACCAGAATACGGAGTTTAACGCATGATGTAAACCTGTTGGTATCAAAAGCCGATTAAAGAATCCATAGAGTCCTGCTCCAGCAGCTCCTAATTCACTTATTCCTTCCCCAAATATAACTAACCAGGAATAGATGAGCGGCCATACGAAGAATAATAATAGGGAAACCAGTAACATGACAACCGCAGTAAGGATCGGGACAAGGCGTTTACCGCTAAAGAAAGCGAGTGCATCCGGCAGCTCGACCTTACTGAACCGATTATACATAGCTGCCGCCATAAGGCCCGAGAGGATTCCGACAAATGCATTTTCTATTTTCACAAATGCTGGATTTACATCTTTTGCATCAATTCCCTGCAGCATCGCTACAGAGTCCGTGGAAAGCAATGTCGTTACAACCAGATAGGCTACCAGCCCGCTTAAAGCGGCGGCTCCATCTTTTCCTTTCGACATCCCCAACGCCACTCCAACAGCAAACAATATAGCCATATTGTCTATAATCGAAGAACCTGCTTTTATTAAGAAAGCCGCTAAAGGACTTCCCGCTCCCCATCCTGCCGGATCTATCCAATAACCGATCCCCATTAAAATGGCGGCTGCCGGTAATACGGCTACTGGCAGCATCAAGGAACGTCCAATTTTTTGAAGATATTTTTTCATCCCGCTTTCCTCCTGTCAATTACTGATTTAGGGCAAACCCCATATTCTATTAGACAACGGTTCCTTCCATTTTAGAACTTCATTTCATATATAAAGTTGGCTATATTCAGAAATAAAGTCTTAGCGATTTACTCCTCCATCAAAAGTTCATAAAAAAAAGAAAAGTCCAACCGGACTTTTCCTTTTTCACTTATTTATAGAGCAAGTAGTTTTTACGAACCTTTTTAAAAGCATCCTGCTTTACTTGATACTCCTTCATGATTTCATTTACTGATGAACCTTCTTCAATTCTGGACATTACCCAGCCATTGCCAATCAATAAATTGAAATTTTTGGCTGCAAGGAATTCGAAATCATCAGGATATAGATCCTGAATGGTCTTGATGATGTGAAGTCCAGTAGGGACAGCCTTGAATTCCTCTCTATCCGTTATATAAATTTCCACTCCGTGGCTGAGTTTGCCTGCATGTTTTGAAAATGTAGGTGTAAAGGAGGCTGCCCTGAATTTTACGCCAGGTAACCTTAATTCATTTAATTTCCCAGCAAGCTCATCACTGTTTATATAAGGAGCACCAATCAACTCGAATGGTTTAGTCGTCCCTCTGCCTTCCGAGACATTCGTTCCCTCGATCAAGCCTGTAGCCGGATATACGAAAGTAGTGGAAACTGCGGGCATATTCGGTGACGGCAAGACAAAAGGGAGACCAGTATCATCATAGTCCATATCTCGCTTCCAGCCTTTCATCTTGATGACCTTTAGATCTGCACCAATATTAAATTCCTTATTGAACAAAGTCGCGAGTTCCCCAACTGTCATCCCATGCTTTAGCGGTATTGGGTACAAACCGACAAACGATGAGAATTCAGGTTCAAGTACCGGCCCATCTACCGACTCCCCGCCCTGTGGGTTCGGCCGGTCCAGCACGATAAAGGGGATATCATTTTCTTTGGCTGCTTCCATTGCATATGCCATCGTGTAGATATAAGTGTAATAGCGTGTTCCGACATCCTGGATATCAAAAACAAGGACCTCCACATCCTTTAACATTTCAGGCGTCGGTTTTTTCGTTTTGCCATATAAGCTATAAACAGGCAACCCTGTTTTTTCATCAATATAATATTCAACGCTTGCACCAGCTTGCGCATCTCCACGCACTCCATGTTCAGGACCAAATAACGCTGTCAAATTAATGTCTGGATCACCATGAAGTAGATCGACGATGCTGGTTAATTTTGAATCGATGCCAGTTGGGTTCGTAATCAAGCCGACTTTCTTTCCGCTTAACACGTTCTTTTCTTCTTTTAAAAGGACTTCAATACCGGGACTGACCTTTTGTTTTTTCTTCTCTTTAACAGCGGTTACACTTTTTGAGGAAACAATGCCGAAAGTCAACAGACAAATGGTAAATAGGATTATCATTCTTTTCAAACTGCTTCCCTCCCTATTTTCTAATGGGTCTTCCAGATTTAATATCTAATCCATATCCAAATTTATAAAGACTTTCAGAGGGCTTAATTACTGATGGTATATCAACCGGCAACGTACCTTTAGGTTTTGATACTCCAAAAATGGCCGAAATTCCTGCCGGGATATTCGGCTGTCTATAACGCCCATTCGAATACCCTTTGAACCCGTAAACAGCAAGAACCGCTTTCGCTTCTTCAAAGTTTGCAACATCATAAGGGTTTCTTAAACTCATTAATACAAATTCTTTATCTTTCTTATTAGCATGATTCATGACCGCTCTAGGGAAGGCTGTTGCCCACTTCGAAGAATCTTGAATGCTATCATCGATCACTCCATCATTGACAGCCGGATCGTTTTTGACAACATAGGAACCAGTTATGACAAAGTCCGATTCATCAATGAGCCTTGCCACTTGATCAGTAAATGACTTTCCTGAAAAACTCATACCCGTTATTTGGACTTTCTTTATTTTCTTTTTATCAGCTAATTCGCTGATGCTCCTGGACATGGATTCAACTTGGTCATCAAAAGGAGCAAGAATTAAAACTTTATCATTTTTCTTAGGTTTGAAAGGCAATGTTTTGTCTTCATTTTTCAATAAGGTGATGGCATCTTCCGCGATTTTCCGTTCTTTTTTCAAATGATCTTCATTCCCTACCACTTGAAGCGCGGTTTCGATTTTTTTATCGATCGGAGTTTCATCAGGGTTTAATATCCCTCTTTTCACTTTTAGTTCCAGGATCCTCGTTACAGATTGGTTGACTTGATTTATAGGAATTTCCCCGCTTGCCACTGCTGCCTTCACTGCATTGAATACAGAGGTTAAATTCTTTTCCATTTGAAGCGAATTAACCTGTGCAGGCATCAATGCAATATCAACACCAGACTTCAGGGCAAGGACTACGGCTTCTTCCTGTCCGAAGTTGTCCGCGATGGCTTTCATATTCAATGCATCTGTAACCACAACACCGTCAAAACCCATTTCTTCACGTAATAGACCCGTAATGACTTTATGTGACAACGTTGCAGGAACCATAATCTCTTGACCGTCTTTTTTACTGATATAGGTAGTGTCATCGAATGCAGGAAACTGAACATGTGCAGTCATCATCATATCAACTCCAGCATCAATGGCCCTTTGGAAAGGCATCAACTCGATGGAACGCAAACGTTCTTTTTCATGAGAAACAAGGGGAAGACCATAATGACTATCGACTGCTGTATCTCCGTGGCCGGGGAAATGCTTGGTCGTTGCTATCGTGTTCTGATTTTGCAATCCTTTTATCGTTTGAATGCCCAGCTTTGCTACAAGTTCCGGATCAGAACTGAAGGAACGAACTCCAATAACGGGATTTCCAGGATTATTATTGACATCGACAGACGGCCCGAAATTGACATTTATGCCAAGTGACGACAGTTCCTTGCCAATGATTTCTCCGGATTGATAAGCATAACTTTCTTTTCTGGCTGCACCAAGTGCCATATTGCCAGGAAGGTTCGTTCCAGTTTGAAGGCGAGTTACGATTCCACCTTCCTGATCAATCGTTATGAACAGCGGAAGGTCCGGGCTTGCCATCTGCAAACCATCGGTTAGCCGTACCGTTTGTTCGGTATCGACTACATTCTCTGCAAACAGAATAACACCGCCCAGATGATATTTTTTGATGATGCTTGCAACTTCTGAGTTCATTTCAATAAACCCCGTCGTCTTCGATTCTCCTTGTTTTTGCCAATTACGAAAATCAGGCATGAGCATTTGACCGACTTTTTCATCGACTGTCATGTTTGCTACGATTCCCTGAATATCCGATACCGTTTTTTCAGTCTCTGATCCTTTTGCTGTCGCATTCCCTCCCAGAATGGATAAAACCAAGAATAATGCTATTCCAGCAGGGGCACATATCCTTTTTATCATTTAGGCTTCCTCCCTTGTATACTTTCTAGTTCTGTTAGCAGCAATTCCATAACCACTTCCATGAAGGGGTATAAATGAATGGAAAAGAACTATATAGATCCTATAAAGAAACCAAGGCAGCATTGGGAATCCCGTCTGCCGCCTCTTTTAACAAGCCATCATGAAATATATCCTATTATCCCCGTATAATTGATTCATAGAGCCCAATTGGTCACTCAATTATAAGTTTTATCGTTTGACCAGGCTTTAGAAGGAACAGCAAGGGAATATCTTCTTCTATAATTCGCCCAATCACATTAACTCGATGATTTGCTTCTAGGTCTCTCTTGCAAATTTGGACCTCTCCCCGATACCTTCCGTAACCATCATTGTCCATCGTTATGGATCCAAGGCTGCGTGCAACTGTATTACTCGGCTCAACATTTGCTGTGACCCGGGTATCCTGCAGCCGGAAAACATCTTGAGAAACATCTGGCCTCAATTCGTACTGACCGCTTTGTAAGAGTCGGGATTCCGCTCTAACAGTTAGAATATTTTGATTTTTATAGGCAGTCAGATTCTCAAGCAGATTATTCTCCGTTCCTTGATCTCCAACGTAAACTCCTTCCACATGCTGAAACAGCTCGATACCGGCAGCGTAAGGATTCATCAACCTGTGTTTTTCAAGCGTTGGAAGACCTTCATGAATTGGACCGCGTTTACTTCCTGCACCTGGGATGAAAGCAAAGATCGGAATGCCGTATTTCATGAACATTTAATTTTGTTCATGAAAGAATTCTTCCTCAAGGCCCGTTTCAGGCCTTGGATAAAAGTTGTGCCAAGCTATCAGATTTTCCGGTTCCACACCGCCTCCAAGCACGGCTAAAAGTTCATCTTCATTCAACGTGCTTGCATTCAGTGAAAGTGAAAACACCTTGGATAAGGATATGACCGTTTCTTTATCAAATCCATCATCAAGGCGAATACCTTTAATACCTAATCTCCATAAATCCGTAAATTTGCTAATCCCCAAATGATCAAGCGTTTTTATTGAGATATCTGCATGGATTTCCATTCCGCAGGACTCTGAAAGCTTTAAAAGCCTGATCATTCTCTTTACCAGTTCGCCCTTTTCTTCAGGAATATGAAGCGAGGTAAATGCTCTCTTCACTCCCAGGTCAGCAGCATGTTTGATTTGTGTTTCTGCATGCGGGTCTTGTAGATAAAAAGAGATTCCGATCACTTGAATTCAACCGCCATTTCATCATTAAATCCAAACAGATAAGTAAAAATAAATCCTGCTATATAGGAAATGAACAGTCCAGCGAGGAACAGAGCGATTTGATTTGGATGAACTAAAAAGGTAAGCGGCAGTCCGGACACACCGATGGACGACGTTGCGATTCCGAATTGAGCCTGGAATGCTCCGCCTACTCCTGCACCTAAACATGCCGTTAAGAAAGGCCGGCCCAATGGCAGGGTCACTCCAAATATAAGAGGTTCGCCGATACCTAGCATCCCGGAAGGAAGGCCTCCTCCGATTGCTCTCTTCAAACTTGCTTTCTTCGTTTTCATATAGATGGCAAATGCCGCTCCCACTTGGCCCGCGCCACCCATCGCCAAAATGGGAAGCAGTGGATCATCTCCAATCGAATTTATCAATTCTAGATGGACAGGCGTTAAACCTTGATGTAAACCAGTAATGACGAGAGGGAGGAAGGCTGCACCAAGGACGAATCCAGCTACAACACCGCCGAAATCCAATACATTCAATAACCCAGTCGTAATGGCATCCGATAAAAACCCACCTACCGGCATAAATACAATGTAAGTGACAATCCCAGTAATGAGTAAAGCGATGGTTGGCGTCAAAATGATATCCAGTGATTGAGGAATGAATTTCCTGACCTGTTTTTCCACCAAGGCTATGAAAATAGCTGCAAAGAGGACTCCTATCAACCCACCGCGGCCAGGGAGCAAATTTTCACCGAACAATGAAATGTCACCTACAGCGGGGTTGATGACCAAAATGCCTGCAAGTGCACCTAGTGCAGGTGATCCACCGTATTCTTTTGCTGCATTGGTCCCAACCAAAATCCCCAAGTAGGCAAACAGCCCCGATCCGATAACGGTTAAAATGATGGCTAATTGTGATTCTGCTGCTAGCCAGCCTGCTTGAACGATTGCTTTTGTAATACCGGTTATCAAACCTGATGCCACTAGGGCGGGAATTAAAGGGATGAAAATACTTGCAATCCTGCGTAAAAAAAGTTTAAAAGGTTTTGCATTTTTCCTATCAATCTCTGATTTATTCTTCGAGGCTACTTCCTTTAAGTTCAAATTGCCTGAATAATCTTCCAAAAGCTTTTCAAATTCTGCATGAACCTTGTTCACCACGCCTGGACCGAGGACGATTTGTATCGTTTCCTCTTCAATGACGCCAAAAACGCCTTCAGTATTTTTTATATCTTCCATTTTTACTTTCGAACGATCGATTGGCAATACCCTTAGTCTGGTCATACAATGTGCAGCATCGGCAACATTTGATGCCCCGCCTAATTTCCCCAATAATTCTTCGGCTAAACTGGCGTACTTATCCCTCTTACCCATTCAAAAGCCCCCTTTGTCAAATCTCGTATCAATCATTTATATCGATCTGTCATCGATTTAATGGCAGACCTGGTGTTATCAATATATTGGACAGTCTCTTCATATTGCTCTGAAGCCATCCCCAAAAACAAAATGTCAATCATATATAATTGTGCCAATCGTGAGGATGTGGCTGCACTTCGAAACGGTGCTTCATTCGAAAAGGATGTATACAGTGTAGCGTCACACAAAGAAGATACCGTTGTTTGGCCATAATGAGTCAGCCCAATCGTCTTTACCCCACGTTCTTTTGCCAGCTTCAATATATTGACAACTTCAGGTGTTTCCCCTGAGAATGAAATGGTAAAAACGATATCATTTTCATCAGCATTTGCAATCAAGGTTGCAACTAAATGCATATCTGTAAAAGCCGTTGCCCCTTTATTGATGCGAAGTAATTTTTGCTGAGCATCAGCCGCAACTATATTCGAAGCACCGACACCGCAAAAGTGGACAGTTTTAGCATTCAGCATCAGCGTTATCGCATGTTTGAGATTATCGTGATCGATTATTTCAGATGTGTCCCGGATGGTCTGAATCGAATTACTCGTTGTTTTCTCAACAATCCGATACAGTGATTCGGAAGGTTCGATATCCCGGTAGCCCTGTTCAACGGTCTTCATCAAATCTCCAGCAATCCTTATTTTCAGATCTTGAAATCCTTTTATGCCAAGCGACTTACACAACCTAATAACAGCAGCCCCGCTTGTTTGGGCAGACGTACTTAATTCCTGTACAGTGCTGTTCACAACTTCATGAGGATTCTTGAGAATATATTCTGCTAGTTTTTGTTCAGATTGCGGCAGCTTGCTCAACATTGTCTGTATGATTGATAATCCTCCTGTAGCCATTTCTTCCCTCCTTAATCTTCATAGATTGAGATGGCTTTTCTGACATCTCCATCAGCATTTTCCAGTAACTCCATTGCTTTTTCATAATCTGTTGCCGTTTTTATCATGACAATCGCTGGCTTAACTTGATTATTTGCCTTTTCAAGCGTATTCAATGCTTGATCATAGTCAGCATTCGTTACAGTTTCTATGATGCTTATTGCACGGTCCTTCAGTTTTTGATTACTGACATTTACATCTACCATCAGATTTTCATAGACTTTTCCCAGCCGGATCATGGTTGCCGTTGAAATCATATTGAGTACCATTTTATGTGCGGTTGCGGCTTTCATTCTCGTGGATCCTGTTAACACTTCCGGTCCGACAACCACTTCAATCCCTATATCCGCTGCTTCTGTGATGCTCGCGTTTTTATTGCATGATAAAGCAACCGCTTTAGCCCCGACTTTTCTTGCATAACGTAAAGCGCCCTTCACATAAGGGGTACGACCGCTTGCCGCAATGCCAATAACCGTATCATTTGCTGTAAGGCCCACATCCATCAGATCACATTCCCCAAACTCTTCTTTATCCTCTGCTCCTTCAACAGCCCGAACAAACGCCTTTTCCCCTCCTGCGATTATTCCCAGTACCCTATCAGGCGGTGTGCTGAAAGTCGGGGGACATTCCACTGCATCAAGCACACCGAGTCTTCCGCTCGTTCCTGCTCCGATGTAAATGAGCCTCCCCCCTTTTTTTAACGATTCGCAAGCCCATTCAACCACCGTTTCAATTTCTGACAATACCTCCTCAACCGCTGCTGCCACTTTAAAATCTTCTTTATTGATTGCAGAAATGATTTCCATCGTATTTACACTGTCGATATTCATTGTCTTTTCGTTCCGTAATTCAGTCGTTAATGAACGCAAATGTTCTTCCATAGACAATTAAATCCTCCCATAAACAATTACTTAAATATAATTTCATTTTTTAATAGAAAATAATGAAATTATATTTCATATTATATTCAATGATAGCGTTTTCATTACTCGGATACAAGATATTTTTGGTGATCTTGCACCACAGGATTTTTTCAACAATAAAAAAACGTGTACCGTCCCCAAACTTGGGAACGATACACGCACAAGTTATATAATAAAATGCCAAACTAGTATACTACTTCGGCCCCAGGATACCTCATTCCTTTACCCAGTTAACGAATAGGGACTACTTTCCCGTTTTCTACTGCACCGACGACAATAGTTGATGCAAATCCTCCATTTTCATCAATCGAGGGAATATCGTATATTTTTTGATCTGGCCCTATATTGGAAAGTCCATCTTGCATATGCTTACGGATGGCCTTGGCATCATCAACGCTGCCTGCAGATTTCATCGCTTCCACAAACGCATACATGGCGATATAATTCAATCCTACTTCTGAGCTTGGATCTTCCTTATAATTCTTTTGATATTTCTCAACGAAAGCAGGTATTGCTTCTTCATCTGAATCCATCAGTGGCAAAACGCCAATCGAGCCTTCCAATGTTTCATATGACCCTGCAATCGGCTTCATTTGATCCAGCTTTGCTTGATCCATGATGATGAAACCACCCTTAAATCCTAGCTCCCGAGCTTGCTTCGCTACTTTTGCCGTAGGTTCCGAAGCACCACCGATAAATAGCACATCAGGATCTTTTTTCAAGGCATTGGTGACAATCGTAAAGAAATCGGTTTCTTTGGCGAAATCAATCGATGAATTATAAACGACTTTTCCGCCTTGCTTTTCCCAATGTGGGAGCACGGCCTCCGTCCAGTCTTTACCGTATTGCGAAGATGTTGGCAAAGCGGCAATCTTCTTGCCGAAATGTTCCATTGCATATGTTGTAAAAGGTTCAATATACCCCTCGTAATTCGGTGGAATTCGAACGGTTAATGAATTTCCGCTTTCGGTCACTGCCGGTTCACTCGTATATGCCCCAATTATGAATTCCTCTTGTTCATTAAAAACCTGAAGTGCCAGCACACCTCCGCTATGAGGCGTGAAAATGATCGGCGTATCATATTCCTGAATTAACCGTTTAGCATTCGACCCTGTTTCATTTGGAAGGTATTTATCATCCAACGAAACTAAATTCAATGTGTATTTCTTACCATCTACTTCAAACCCACCAGCATCATTAATTTCATTGACAGCCATTTCTACACCATTCAATGTCCGTTTCCCATATAACGCTGCCGCACCGCTTAAAGGACCGCTAAAACCGATGTTAACGACATTATCACTTTTGCCTTTACTGCCACTGCTTGACACAGTGCTATCCCCTTTATTGCACCCAGTCAACACAGTGATCATTAGCAGGAGAAAAATAAATAATACTTTCAGTTTTTTCATGAAAATCCCCCATTCAATTTTTTCAGGCTCCAATATACGCTTTCCTTACTTCATCATTGGCTAATAACTCACTTGCTGTCCCTTGAACGACAATTTCCCCATTTTCAAAAACATATCCTTTATCTGCAATGCCGAGAGCAGCATTCGCGTTTTGTTCAGCAAGCAGGACCGTGATTCCTTCGCGGTTTATTTCTTCAATGACCCGAAACATTTGTTCAACAATAAGTGGAGCGAGTCCCACCGAAGGCTCATCAAGCATCAACAATTTCGGTTTCGACATCAAAGCTCTTCCAATTGCGAGCATTTGCTGTTGGCCGCCGCTCAGGCTTCCCGCTTCATCATGATGCTTTTCTTTTAAAATCGGGAATAAGTGATAGACGTATTCCAAGGAATCCTTGATCTCCGCTTTCTTCTTTCGATGCACATAAGCACCCATCCTCAGATTTTCCTGGACGGTCATTTGTGGAAACAGTTTACGTCCTTCGGCACACTGGACGATTCCCTCCCGAACATTCTTATCCGGGGCACGGCCCGCTATCGGCATGCCCAGAAAATGAATTTCCCCCTTGGACAGCTTACTGATTCCGCTTATGGAACGAAAAGTCGTGCTTTTTCCTGCCCCATTAGCTCCCAACAAAACAACGATCTCTCCCTTGGCAACTTCGATATTCACATGTTTTATCGCAGTGAAACTTCCATAATTCACGGCGACATCGGTTAACTTAAGCACTGGCACTCCCTCCTAAATAGGCTTTAATCACCGCTTCATTTCCGCGGATTTCCTTAGGTGTGCCCTCGGCAATTTTTTCTCCGTAATTAAGGACCATGATGTGGTCTGCCAAGTTCATGATCATATGCATTTTGTGCTCGATTAAACAAACGGTCAGTCCCGATCGATTCAATTTTTTAATCAGTTCTGTCAAGCCTTCCGTTTCATCCGGGTTGATTCCCGCAGCAGGTTCATCAAGAAAGATAATTTCCGGTTCAGTCGCAAGGGCAAGGGCAATGGCTGTCCGTTTCTTTTCCTCCTGCGAGATGCTGGAGACCATTCTGTCAGCCGATTTCGTCAATCCGACAATATCAAGAACCTCCATTGCCTTATCCCTGCAAGCCGCTTCCTCCCGTTTTAAACGTTTTGTTCTTAGAATGGCATCCACCAGATTGGATTTGGTTCGCAGCCTATGACCGACAATGACATTATCCAACACGGTCGTTTGATCAAAAAGGCTTGTCGTTTGAAAGGTTCTTGAAATTCCGAGCCCCGCTATTTCATTGGCAGGAAGTTTGGTGATATCAATCCCCTTAAATAGGACCGTCCCGGAAGTTGGTCGATGAAAGCCACTGATCAAGTTGAAAAAAGTTGATTTTCCTGCACCATTTGGTCCGATTATTGCATTGATTCTACCTTTTTCAATCGTAAAATCCACATTATTGACGGCCGCCAATCCTCCAAACCGCTTTGTCAAATTCTTCGTTTCGATTAGCAAATTCATCCCTCCTCAGCTTTTATGTGCATTTCGCTTCTCACCCTGGATAGTTCATTATCTTTTCGCTTTCTTTTCCAATCAAAGAAGGCACCTGCGATTCCGCGCGGATAAAAGATAATGATCACCGTAAGCAATGGCCCGAATATCAACATTCGATATTCTTGAAGGAATTGCAGATTTTGCGAAAGGATTACTAACAATAATGTTCCTACCAAAGGACCTGAAAGTGTCCCGATTCCACCAACCAATAAATACATCAATAGATCGAACATTATGGCAGTTGATCCGATATCAGGTCCAATGAAACGAATGAATGAAGCATACAAAGCACCTGCCAAACCTGCAAAGAATGTGGAAAGGACAAATGCGGTTAACTTATTCTTCATTGTGGATATACCAATGGTTTTTGCAAGGTCCTCGCTGTTCCTGATGGCCATATACGTCCTGCCGGTCAACGAGCGTATAATTCGATACACGACTAAAATCACTGCAAGCAGGAAAATGAGGACTAGATAATATTGGGATGCTGCAGTATCGAAGGTGATCGGCCCTATATTGCCAGGAGCAGGGATACCGATCAATCCCCTAACCCCCTCTGTAAGTCCTTCCCATTTATCGATGACCAGATATATGATGTAACCCACACATAGGGTATAAATCGCGAAAAAGTGTTCCTTTGTCCTCAGCGCGATCAAACCGATTAAAAACCCAATTGCACATGTGATTAAGCATGCACATACAAGTGCCAGCCAAAAGTTCATTTCCGCTTTTACCGTCAGGAGGCCAAGTGAATATGCTCCAATCGCAAAAAATCCAGCATGTGCAAGCGAGAGATATCCAGTATATCCTGATAATAAATTGATTCCATAAACAGCTATCGCCCAGATGAACGAAAGTGTCAGCATATGGAGATAATAATCGTTTTGAGCGATAAAGGGGAATGAAAAAGCAAAGATGATAAGAGCGATAATCCCATTTCTTTTCGTTAATATCTTCACGCTACCTCTCCCCCTTGGCAAAAAGACCTGTTGGTTTCACGGTTAATATTACGACTAAAAGAATGAATGCAATGATGTCTTTATAATCATTTGAAATATAAGTTGCGCCCAGGCTCTCACTGAAACCTAGGATATATCCGCCTACGATCGCCCCCGGGATGCTCCCCATCCCGCCCAATATGATAATGACGAATGCTTTTAGGATGACTAAATGCCCCATGCCGGGAAAAACAAGGTTAATCGGTGATGCAAGGGATGAAGCGATGGCTGCTAATCCTCCCGATATCATGAAGGTAAGCATTGCGACTTTATTAATGTTGATTCCCACTAATGAAGCACCTTCACGGCTTTGGGACATCGCTATAATCGTCGAGCCGGCATAAGTTTTCTTTAGGAAAAGGTAAAGTAAAACCATCACTGCGATAGCTGATATGATGATCAATAATCGCTGAAGTGTGAACGTCAGGCCCATGATATTGACCACTTGGCCGTATGGAGAAGTCATTGTATGGAAGTCGGCACCCCAGACAAATTGGGCAAAGGCTTCAAGAAAAAGGAGAATTCCGATTGCCGCTATCTTATCGTGCAATGGAGGTGCCTCCCTTAACAGGCGAAACACGAAACGTTCCAAAAGGACTCCCAACAAACCAACAACGATAATGGATACGAACATGGCAATCCAGTAATTGACCCCATATAAGGTCATCATTGATAACGTGATATATCCACCCAACATATATAGGGCACCGTGGGCAAAGTTCGGGATATGCAATATTCCATATACTAGCGTCAATCCCAGGGCAACAAGACTATATACGCTGCCAATCGTCAAACCATTAAAAAGCTGCTGGATCAAAATTTCCATTTACTTCCTCCTTGAAAAATATTGAATTTCACTTTGCTGTTCATTCCCTGGCCTACCATCCTGTCCAACTTTTGAAAGCACACCTCTGTGATGAAAAACACTTTAATTTTTCCCTCACAGGCTCAACCTCCCGGGGAGGAATAGTAAGTATTATTTCCCTATATTCTCTACCTACAGATAAAGATTAGGTGTAGCGAAAAAAACACCCGATTGTTTGTTAGCGCTTTCATTTATAATGACAACTTATTACAGTACATGACGTTTTGTCCTCATTCATTCTGCCTTATGAATCTAGGCTGTACGATTGTGCAGACAAGCAGATGCTGATTTTAGGGATAGCCAAATGATTACAACTTCTCTTTTAATAACGGTTTACCCATGGTAATCGTCTTGTTCGTTCACCCCTTCCACACCACTAAAGGACCATTACGCAGATTAATTTCCTGTATGTAGATTATTTCTTGTATGTAGATTATTTCTTGTATTATAAATGCAAGTGCCGTGCCAACATGAACTCACCGACAATTAGGCTATTCACCAGTCAGTGAATTCATTATTGAATTGTAAAAATCAAAAGTAACGATTCCATACGGGATGTCCGTCATTCACTATTGACTGAAAAAATCATTTCTGAATCAATAAAATAATTAAATGAAGACATTAAATGAAAGGAATCCAATAATAACCTTCACAACCTTAATCGTTTTAAGCAAGTCCAGGTTAAAATGCACAAAAAAACAGCACCCTCCATTGTTGGATGGTTTCCAACAATGGAGGTGCTGTTCAAACTCACCTATTCTTTTCCGCTGACCTTTAATCGATATTTTTTAAGTTTCCTCACAATTGTTGCCTGACTGGAATCTAGGGCCTCTGCGATTTCATATGTAGTTTGGTAGGTTTGAGCCGCTTTCGTCAAGATTTCCTTTTCGGCTCTTTCCACCGCTTCTTTTAAAGTTAGGGTAGCATTGAGGTTATGCTGATTCCGATTTTGCGGCTGATATTCTTCCGGAAGGTCGTTAATCGATACTATTTGATTATCCGTCAGCACGACGAGCCTTTCCACTATATTAATCAATTCACGGACATTTCCTGGCCAATCATGTTGATAAAAATATTCCTTCAACCGCGAATCTATTTCTTTTGAGAATTTATATTGTTCGTTTGCTTTTGTTAAAAATAAGTCAGTCAATGCCAAGATATCTTCTCTTCTTTCCCGTAGAGGAGGAATCGTAATCGGAATGACATTCAGCCTATAAAAGAGGTCTTCACGAAACTCACCCGCTTTGACCATTTCCGATAGATTTCTGTTCGTGGCTGCTATTATGCGAACATCGATCTTCTTTGGCTTTGTTCCACCGATTCTTTGAATCTCCCTTTCCTGAAGGGCCCGAAGCAGCTTCACTTGAAGTTGCAGGGGAAGCTCACCAACTTCATCCAGGAATAAGATCCCACTCTCTGCAAGCTCAAACATCCCTGGTTTGCCTTTTTGATTGGCTCCGGTAAATGCCCCTCCTTCATATCCAAAGAGCTCGGATTCCAATAAATCAGCAGGAATTGCCCCACAATTTATTTTGATGAAATCTCCTTTTTTAGATCGGATGCTCCGATTATAAATATTGCGGGCAAGGACATCCTTTCCAACACCCGTTTCTCCCAGAATGAGTACTGTCGCATCAATATCCGATATTCTTTCAGCAATTTCATAAATCATTTTCATTTTATCACTGACAAATACGACTCCATCCTTGCTTGTTATCTTCCGCAGTTTTTCAATTTCCTGCTTATATTGATTATTCAGTTCATTTACTTTCGTCAACTCGTGCATCAGTTCATTTAAATCGGATAAATCTCTTATATTCGTAACGACTTGCTCTATTTCCCCTTCTGCATTAAAAACGGGACTTCCTGTAATCAATGTTTCCTTTCCAGCAAAATTATCCTGTACGACTGATACCGTTCGTCTCAGCTTCACTACCTTATGCGTCACCGAAGCATTCAGTATGCCGCGTTTAATTAATTGGTCCACCGATTTGCCGATATAATACTCTTTTGGTATGCCCGTGATCCGTTCAATTGCCGAATTGGTATAAAGCGTGATTCCATCTTGATCGGTGATGTATATTCCATCATAGGAGTTTTCGATAATGGCATCCAGTGCGCGATTCAATTTATCCGTTTCATGCGCATCAATCAATAAATCGTCCAAAAATTCTGTTTCACTGCCTATATATAGAATATTGTCAGCATCCATTTGTTTCATTAATAAAAATAAATACCGCTTATCATGCAGCCTTGCAGCTGCAAGCCTTTTATTATCGAGAAATTGCCACTCATCGAATTGTTCGGTTAGTGTATTATTACCATCCTGACTTAACGATTGATTAAAATAGTTGCCCCAATCCTTTATCCGATTTTCAGAATCCACGACTAGTGCAGGGAAGGTCGACTCTTTGAGCAAATTAATCCGAGAATCCTGTTTCACTTGATTCATTACTATTCACCGCCGCAAAAAGAATTCTTTTTAAGTACAATTCTGGATAATTTTCGAAACTCCTTTAAAATTGTCGAATTTCGCTCCAAAAAAAGTAGTGATGAAATAATTTTCATCACTACTTTCCCTCAGTAAGTCTTAAAAATAACCTCTCCACTGATTGCTTCCTTACCTGACTGGTTAGTGGCCGCAACGTTGAAAAAATATCTATCCCCATTTTTTTCTTTTAGATCCGCTTGAAGAGTTATGACATCATTCAAGAAAACCATACCTTTGAAACGAATCTTGTATTCTTCGATAAAACCAATTTCATATAGATTACTGAAAAGCTTTGCGAGGTTTCCCATCGTCCACATTCCATGCGCGATGATACCGGGAAGACCAGCATTTTTTGCTTCCTCATCAATCGTATGAATGGGATTGAAATCACCTGATGCGCCGGCATATTTAATGAGGTCCAGTCGCGTTACAGGCGCAAGCTCGATGGAATGTAACGAGTCACCAATATGCAGTTCGGTTAATGTCGTCACTTACTCATCACCATCCTTCTGATCGTTTCATTTATAATGACAAGCTGTTCAGCAGTGAAGACGATTTCCCCATTTGCATCCGTCCCATAATTTTTAAAGGCTAGAAATCCCATTTCCCCTTGTTTTCCTTTTTTCTCATAATAGTCTTTCACTTCCGTATAACAGGTGATTTCTTCCCCTACCTTCAGCGGCCTGTTATAGCGATATATCTGCTCACCGTGAATCAACCCTTTATTCGGTAGATTTAAGCTTTCAATCGTCCCAAAATCAAAGACCCTTGGGAAAGTTGGTGGAGCGATATTCGTTCCGTACCTTGATTGCCTGCCTATTTCTTCATCTATGAAAATTGGGTGGGGATCACCAATCGATAATGCGAATTTTTTAACGGCTCCCCGTTCAACTATATTTTTAACGGGGTTGGATCGTTTTCCAATACTTTCGTTGAACATAACATCCCGCCTTTTCCCTTAATTTTTTGGACCGCCCGCAACATATAAAACCTGCCCGCTAATGAATGAGGATGCTTCATCGGCAAAGAATGCAACAGCATGAGCGATATCACTTGGCAAACCGCTTCTGGCAACAGGAATACTGTTTGCCCTGTCCTGGATGAATTGCTCAAAACTCACTCCCACCCGCCTAGCTGTTTCTTTCGTCATTTCGGTTTCGATAAAACCTGGTGCTACCGAATTAGCCGTTATCCCGTATTTGCCCAGTTCGATTGCCAGTGTTTTTGTTAACCCCTGAAGTCCGGCTTTAGCAGCTGAATAATTAGCCTGCCCGCGGTTCCCGAGGGCCGAGGTGGATGATATATTGATGATTCTTCCGTATTTATTTGCAACCATATGCTTCTGGGCAGCACGTACTGCATTGAAAGTACCTTTTAAATGCACATCCATTACCGTCTGCCAATCTGAATCGGTCATTTTGAAAAGTAGATTATCCCGGATGACCCCAGCATTATTCACGAGAATATCAAGTGATCCGAATGTGTCGGCTATTTCTGTTATGGATACTTCCACTTCTTCGGGATTGACCACATTGGCCACTTTTGTAAAAATGGTATAACCCTTATCCCTTAATTCATTTCCCGTTGATGTCAAAACCTCTTCGTTGATATCGATAATCGCTACGTTTGCGCCTTCACTGGCAAATAGTTCGACGATCGCCCGGCCAATCCCCCTGCTTCCACCTGTAACTAATGCCGTTTTCCCTGAAAATCTCCCTGTCATAATCGTTTCCTCCTAATCTATTATAAAAATTGCCCTACTTTAACATGTCCCTTAATCAAATTTCGGGAAATGATCATACGCTGTATTTCATCCGTACCATCATAAATCCTCCAAAGCCTGGCTTCGCGGTACCAACGTTCGATGGGAAGCTCCTTCGTATAGCCCATGCCACCGTGAATCTGCAATACACGATCAACGACCCGATTCCCCATATTGGCTCCATAGAGTTTAGCCATTGAAGCTAAATGGCGATTGTCTTCTCCATTATCAAGTGTAAAAGCCGCATTCAATACAAGCCATCTTGCAGCTTCAATTTCTACGGCCGAATCAGCTATCTGCCATTGAATGGCCTGGCGCTCCGCGATCGGTTTACCGAAAGTTACTCGTTCTTTAGCGTATTCTATAGCCATTTGCAGCAATCTTTCTGCCGAACCAACAGCACGTGCGCCCACGATCCATCTTGCAAACCCAATCCATTCCAAGCCTAGTTTATAACCGCCATGCACTTCCCCTAAGATGTTTTCTTCGGGTACCCTGACATTATCAAAAACTAAACCTGCCGGTCCCCATTCTCCCATCGTATTGATATATTCTGATCTCCAGCCCATATCACGGTCTACAATGAAACAGGTTACCCCTTCCGTCCCGGTTGCTTGATGACGTTCTTTGTCAGTTACAGCAATGACCATGACGAAATCGGCATCATTTCCTCCAGTGATGAATGTTTTTTCTCCGTTAAGCACCCATTCATTCCCTTCTTTTACTGCCGTCATTTTAATATTTCGCGTATCAGACCCAGCCCCCGGCTCCGTCATGGCAAAACAGGACTTTTTCTCACCATTAATAGTAGGGATCAGATATTTCTGTTTCTGTTCTTCATTTGCATAATAAAGTATGTTATCAGCCGAACCTCCAAAGCTGAATGGTACAAACGTTTTTGATACTTCCATCAAGACAATTGCCATCATAAGCTGCCCTAAGTCTGCCCCGCCATATTCCTCTGGGGTATTGATGCCCCAAAACCCAGCTTTTTTTGCTTTTTCCTGTAAATCTTTCAATGTTCCCTCTGGTAAACTAGGCTTCCCTGCCATTTCATTGCGAAGCACTTCATTTTCCAAGGGTATCAATTCATTTTCCACGAACTTGCGTATTGTTTTTTGTACCATTTTTTGTTCATCTGATAGTCTTAAATCCATATTAACCCCTCCGCTTTCCAATTAGACTAGTTTTGATATTTTCTCTTCAATTGTCCGGTAATGATATTTTTTTGGATTTCGGACGTGCCTTCATATATTCTAGTGATTCGGGCATCCCGATAAAAACGTTCAACTGGATAATCCTTCATGTATCCCATACCGCCATGAATTTGAACGGCCTTATCAGCGACACGATTATATACTTCCGAACCATACAACTTTAGCATTGCCGCTTCTTTAATGATTTTTTCTTTCTGATCGACCATCCATGCAACCCGGTATGTGAATGAGCGAAGTGCTTCTATTTCCATTGCCATCTCGGCAATCATATGGGATACAGCTTGATGATCTATGATCGGCACATTAAATTGTTCACGTTCTGTGGCATATTTAGTAGAGAGATCGAGCAAGTACTGACAGGACCCTAAATTACGGGCAGCAAGGCCTGCCCGGCCATTTGCAAGGATCTTCAATGCATTTACATACCCTTGTCCAACGTCCCCCAGTACATTTTCGGCAGGAACCTCGCAATCTTCAAAAACCAATTCGGCAGAATGTGAGCCTCGAAGACCCATCTTCCTTTCCAGGCTACCAACTCTAAAACCCGGAAAATCCTTTTCTACTATGAATGAGGTGATTCCTTTTGCCCCTTTATCTTTGTCCGTTACGGCCATAACCGTAAAAATATCTGCTACATCAGCATTCGTTATATAATGCTTAGTCCCGTTAAGTATATATTTATCGCCATTTTTGACTGCCGTCATTTTGAGGTTCGTAGCATGTGACCCCGCTGCAGGCTCAGTTAAAGCAAAAGCACCAATTCTATTACCGCTTGCCATATCTGGTAGATACTTTTCCTTTTGCATTTCATTGCCCATTTCGACTATCCCTACCGTCCCTATGCCGGTATGGGCCCCAATCAGAGTGGTATATCCATTATGTGTTTTGCCGATTTCCTCATATAAAGCGCATTTTCCCACCATCCCGATTCCGAGCCCGCCATACCTTTCCGGGATACTAAGCCCGAATAGCCCGATTTCCTTCGATAAATTTATAATGGATTCCGGGATATGATCTTCATCCTCTATCTGCATGGAAAATGGATCGATTTGCTCTTCGATAAACTGGCGTATATTTTCTTTTAATAACAGGATGTCTTCATCTAAGCGAAAGTCCATTTGCATTCCCCTTTATCTTCGAATTGGTTGTTAGCGCTTTCATATATTATCCGAATAAGCGATATGTTTTTCCTGAAGTTTGCGTTTTAAGATTTTACCTACTGCCGTCTTAGGAAGTTCACTTTCAAATGTGATTGCTTTTGGGACTTTAAAGGCAGCGAGCTGCTTTCGGCAATAATCCTTCAATTCGTTTTCAGTTATTCTTTCACTTGGTTTTAGAACTACCGCTGCATGTACCGTTTCACCGCGATATTGATCGGGAACGCCAAAGACGGCAGCTTCCAGAACCTTAGGATGGCTGTATAAGACATCTTCAATTTCTATTGGATATATATTGAACCCGCCTGCTATGATCATTTCTTTCTTCCGTCCCACAATGTAAAAGAAGCCATCTTCATCCATCTTGGCAATATCACCGGTATGCAGCCATCCGTTTTGAATCGTCTGCCGCGTTTCTTCAGGCATGCCCCAATAACCTTTCATTACCTGTGGACCCTTTATGACCAATTCACCTGGTGTATCAACCAAGAGGGCAGGCTCTCCTGTAATACTGTCAATTATGGCGGCATCCGTATTTTGTATCGGAATCCCGATACTTCCGGGTTTTTGCAGGCCGCTAACTGGATTCCGGTGCGTGACTGGTGACGCCTCGGACAGGCCATAGCCTTCTGCAATCTTTGTCCCGCTCAGTTCGTTAAACCTTGACAATACATTCAATGGCAATGGTGACGAACCCGAAACGCAAGATTTCAATGTATGCAAATCAAATGGATGGGACTGGTAATATTGTAATAAAGCAATGTACATCGTCGGTACCCCTGGAAAAATAGTCGGTTTAAGATCATTGATAATATCGACGATCTCCGTCACCTCAAACTTGGATACAAGAATTAATTCCCCGCCATTATAAAATGTCAGGTTCATCCCTGAAGTCATGCCGTAAACATGAAATAATGGGGAAACGCCAAGTACCCTTTCCTTACCCTTTTGAGTATTGATTCTTGAAGTGGCTGCACTCTGCAGCGTATTGGCTACTATATTACGATGTGTTAGCATCGCCCCTTTAGAACGCCCTGTCGTTCCTCCTGTATATTGGAGGACGGCGACATCTCTAGCAGGATCAATCTCCACACTGAAATCCGCTTCTGTTACTGTTAGCAGTTTTTTTGTCATTTCACATTTGCCCTTTTCCAGCGACACGCTTAACACCTTTTCAACATCGGTTGCAGCTATAACGGCTTCAACTATTGGTTTTAAATCATCTAGCACAATGATGTGCCTTGCACCTGAGTCTTTCAGGACATGTATTAATTCGTTCGCCTTATACATTGGATTGATTTGGACAACAATGGCTCCATTCAAAAGAGTTCCAAAAAAACCAATTGGATATTGTGGACAATTAGGAAGCATAACAGCCACTCGATCTCCCTTTCCAATCCCTTCAGCAGCAAGCAAGCGGGCACATCTTTTCACTAATGTCCCCAACTCTGAATATGTATACCTCTGCTCCCTGAACGTAACCGCTGTTTTATCCGAATATTGTTCGACTGATTGATAAAATAGTTCCGTCAAAGACATGTCAGGAATATCAATCTCGCTTGGGTTTCCTTGCGGGACATGTTTTTTCCAAGGTCTATCCATTGGCCCTCCCCTTTCTTCATTCAAAAAAATAAAGAAGTCATACTAAACAATATGCAAGGAGTGTGCCAAAAATAAATCGTTATGTTACGCTGATTCATTCAATGTTAAAATTCAAAATTGAATTATTTGCTGCGCCCTTAATAATATTAGGTTCATAATGCTAGGATTTAAAATTGACTCAATAAGTCATTTTTGAATTTAGAGATGCTTTCGTAAAAGGTATCAACTTGTAGTACGGGGCATGTGGAGAAGGATATTATTTGAAAATAAAACGGGATGCTGATCAAGATCAGCATCCCGTTTTAAAAAATGATTCACTGCTCTATGGCGGAGTCATCTTCCAATGATATTTTCCATAATTCTTTCGCTTTTCCACTGACCGTTTCATCAAAAACAAATGATCCATTCGTATATCGATCATGATTTTTTAATGAAGCGGCATGAATCGTTTCAATGGTTCCCTTTTCAGAAAGAATGAATAGGCTGTCCGTTTTGTTAATGATATCAAATCCAATGACCCTATGAGGATTCGATTTCAATTCCCTCAAGACCACGACACCGCGTTTTGCCCGGCTCGTTTTTTCAAACTCGGTTAATTTCATTTTCTTTATGGCCCCGCGCTGTGTAACGATAAAGATCGATTCTTTACTATCCTTGGCCAAAACCTTTCCGCCAATGACATAATCATCTTCTTTCAAATTAATCCCTTTGACTCCTGCTGCCCGAACACCGACAACACTTACTTCCTCTTCATCAAACCATAAACCATAGCCATTATGGGTGACCAGGAAAAGGTCAGCCTGTCCATCGGTATGATGGACATCGACAAGTTCATCGTCACCTTTTAAATTGACACCAACCAGCGGTTTTGAATGACGCTGGGCTTTATAGGAAGCTAATTCTGTCTTTTTCACCATACCATTTTTCGTGATGAACAATAAGAATTCCGGCACGGCAAACTCTTTGATTGGAATCGCTTTTATGATTTGTTCTTCCCTGTCGATTGGTATGATGTTCGCGATATGCTGACCGGTTTCCTTCCAGCGAATATCAGGAAGCTGATGAACTGGACAATAGAGGTAGTTCCCTTTGGATGTGAACAGCAACAGGACATCAGTTGTATTCATCTCCAGCCTCTGGAGCAGGCGATCGGAATCCTTCATGCCAAAATCAAGACCGCCTGATGCTGCATAGGATCGTAACGAAGTCCGTTTTACATAGCCTTCTTTCGTCACGGTCACCATCACGTCCTCACTCGCAATCAATACTTCAAGATTGATTTTGATTTCTTCAATTTCTTTTTCGATTTTGGAACGACGTCCGTCATCAAAGCCCTTTTTAATGAATCGAAGTTCTTTTTTAATTACTTGAAGAAGAACTTTTTCACTGCCAAGAATCTTTGTCAATTCCTCAATTTTGTTTTTCAATTCCGCCGCCTCTGCTTCAAGTGCTGTAATATCCGTATTTGTCAGCCTGTATAGCTGCAAGGAGACAATGGCTTCAGCTTGCGCTTCTGTAAAATCGAATTTAGCAATGAGGTTATCTTTGGCATTCCGTTTGTCTTTAGATGCCCGGATGACAGCAATGACCTCATCTAATATGGACAAAGCCTTCACTAAACCATCGACGATATGTGCCCGGTCATGTGCCTTTTGCAACTCATAACGTGAACGGTTCACGATTACCTCTTTACGGTGTTCGATATATGCATCTAGCATTTTTGGCAGGCTCATCAATGTTGGCCGTTTTTTATAAATCGCGACCATATTGAAATTGTATGCAATTTGAAGATCGGAATTTTTGTATAAATAATGCAGGACTCCATTTGCATCTGCTTCTTTTTTCAGTTCGATGACAATCCGCAGTCCCGTACGGTCGGTCTCATCCCTAACTTCGGCGATACCTTCCACTTTCCGGTCCAGACGGAATTCATCCATTTTCTTAACAAGGTTTGCTTTATTGACTTCATATGGGATTTCAGTGATGACGATTTGCTGTTTGCCCCCCCGAATCGTTTCCACTTCCGCCAACCCGCGAATGATTATTTTCCCTTTACCTGTCTCATAGGCCTTACGAATGCCTTCAATGCCTTGAATGATACCGCCAGTAGGAAAATCCGGCCCTTTAATGACCGTCATTAAGTCAGCGACAGTCGCTTCCGGCTTATCGATTCGCATAATGGCCGCATCAATGACTTCACCTAGTTGATGTGGCGGGATTTCAGTGGCATAGCCTGCTGAAATTCCTGTAGAGCCATTTACAAGCAGGTTAGGGAACATTGCTGGCAATACAATGGGCTCCTCTGAAGTATCATCAAAGTTCGGTACAAAATCGACCGTCCTTTTTTCAATATCCCGCAGCATCTCGGAGGCAATCGATGAAAGCCTTGCTTCCGTATACCGCATCGCAGCAGGCGGATCGCCATCAATACTACCGTTGTTTCCGTGCATTTGGACCATTACCTTCCGCAGCTTCCAGTCTTGGCTCATCCGAACCATTGCCTCATAAACGGATGAATCTCCGTGAGGGTGATAGTTACCAATTACATTACCGACCGTTTTTGCGGATTTCCTGAATCCTTTTTCCTGAGTATTTCCTTCAACATGCATCGCATACAATATCCTGCGCTGCACCGGTTTTAAACCGTCCCTTGCATCTGGAAGTGCCCGATCTTGGATGATATATTTACTATAACGCCCGAAGCGGTCACCAATTACCTCTTCTAGCGGCAAATCTCGAAACGTTTCTTCAAATACCATCGTTAATGACCTCCTCTTCAATCGACATATTTTCATTATCTAAAATATTCGATTCCTCTTCGAGACCAAAAGCGACATTGGCTTCAATCCACTTACGACGCGGTTCAACCTTATCTCCCATCAACGTTGTCACACGTCTTTCCGCACGGGCACCATCATCGATCTTCACACGTATCAATGTCCTTGTTTCCGGGTTCATGGTGGTATCCCATAATTGATCGGCATTCATCTCACCCAGCCCTTTATAGCGCTGAATCATATAGCCTTTCCCCACCTTGTCTATCGCTCCTTGAAGTTCCTCGTCGCTCCAAGCATATTCAATGACTTCTTTCTTCCCGGTCCCTTTACTCACTTTATATAAAGGGGGCAAGGCAATGTAAACCTTTCCAGCCTCTATTAACGGCTTCATATAGCGATAAAAGAATGTCAGCAGCAGCACTTGGATATGGGCTCCATCGGTATCGGCATCAGTCATGATGATCACTTTATCATAGTTAGTGTCAGGCGTATTGAATTCCGCACCGACACCTCCGCCGATTGCATGGATGATCGTATTTATTTCCTCGTTTTTAAAAATATCCGCCAGTTTTGCCTTTTCCGTATTAATAACTTTACCCCGCAATGGCAGCACTGCTTGGAATCGGCGATCGCGTCCTTGTTTAGCGGATCCCCCAGCAGAGTCCCCTTCTACAAGATACAGTTCATTCCGTTCGGGATTTTTCGATTGAGCTGGTGTTAATTTCCCAGAAAGGATGGCATCGGATTTTTTCCTTTTCTTCCCGCTTCTTGCGTCTTCGCGAGCCTTGCGTGCCGCTTCCCTTGCTTGGAACGCTTTAATCGCTTTTTTTACCAATAGGGTACTCGTGGTCGGATCTTCTTCAAAAAAGTAGGCTAAGTGCTCTGATACGATGGAATCGACTGCAGAACGGGCTTCACTTGTTCCAAGCTTGCTCTTGGTTTGTCCTTCGAATTGAAGAAGTTCTTCAGGGATACGTACTGAAATGATTGAAGACAAGCCTTCACGTATATCGGTACCTTCGAGGTTTTTATCTTTTTCCTTCAATAGCCCCATCTTTCTGGCATAATCATTAAATGCCCGTGTCATGGCCGTTTTTGCGCCAATCTCATGGGTGCCTCCATCTTTTGTACGAACATTATTTACAAAGCTTAAAATATTCTCTGAATAGCCATCGTTGAATTGAAAGGCTAGTTCGACTTCTATCCCATTTTGTTCCCCTTCTAAGCTGACTACACTATGAAGGGTCTCTTTTTCTTCATTTAAATAATCGACAAACGCTTCAATGCCATTTTCATAGTAAAAAACTTCATTATGGTCGTTACGCTCATCCGTCAATTCTATCTTCATGCCTTTTAAAAGAAAGGCTGATTCGCGAAGACGCTCACATAGGATTTCATAATTAAAAGTAGTCACCGAGAAAATTTTTGGATCGGGCTTGAAGTGGATCTTGGTACCGGCTTGATTGGTTTTACCGATTTTCTCCAGAGTGGTTTCTGGCTTTCCGCCATTGAAAAACCGTTGTTCGTAAATGAACCCGTCCCTTTTGATTGTCACGACAAGCCATTCAGACAACGCGTTAACGACCGAAGCACCGACTCCATGAAGCCCTCCACTCGTTTTATATCCGCCTTGTCCAAATTTACCTCCAGCATGAAGAATCGTCAAAATGACTTCAGGCGTCGGTTTACCTAATTTATGCATGCCAATAGGCATTCCGCGCCCTTTATCAGACACACTTACACTGTTATCTTTATGTATTTTCACACTAATTTGGTCTCCATATCCAGCTAAAGCCTCATCTACGGAGTTATCTACAATCTCGTACACTAAATGATGAAGTCCGCGTGCATCAGTACTGCCGATATACATACCGGGACGTTTTCTGACCGCTTCGAGTCCTTCCAGTACCTGAATTGCATCATCATTGTACTCGATTGTTTTTACTTTCTTTGCCACAGAAATTCCCCTTTCCTTACTAAAACACAATTTCCGGGCCAAATCATACTGCAATGAAATGACTCACTAGCTAAACAAATCCATTAATACGTTAATATCATATAAAAAGTATAATACTTTTACGAACAAAGAACAAGTGTTCTATTTTTTTGTCCTTTTTATTAGCGTTAGCACATTTATGTGGAACAAAACGTATCATAGCTACCTTTCTAATTGTAGCGGTAAATTTTCATTTGGCAAATATACTTTTACTATTTTTAATCAAATTAAACGTCCATGGCTTAAATTTGCCCTGCCTTTTGACTTCTTTCGGTCGAAATACAGCCACACCTTAACAAAAAGAGCGGAAGATCCGCTCTTCATTTTACTTAGTAAGGGCGTGTTCGACTTTTATACATCGATTCATGATGACAGTATATCCTTTTTCTTTCAAGAAATTATAGGCTTCTTCATTTTCCACACCCTGCTGGGCCCAAAAGATATCAGCATCGATTTCTGCAAATTCCTTGGCTATCTCCGGTAGGAACTCTGAACGGCGGAAAACATTGACGATATCGACGTGCCCTTCAATATCTTTCAGGGCTTTAACCGCCTTGACACCCAGCACTTCAGATACAGCAGGGTTTACCGGGATGATTTCATAACCGCTATCCTGCATGGCCTTCGATACCATATAAGAAGTACGGTCAGGGTTATTAGATAAACCAACGACAGCTATGCGCTTCGATTTTTTCAACATCTTTCCCATTTCTTCTCTGCTCGGATTTTCTATCATTCTTTTCAATCCCCTTTATAATAAAATGTAATATTTGAATAAAGAATATTCCTTAAAAAAGGTATTTTACAGAGGAAGCTGTTTATTACCATTATTAAGAAAAACCATTATACAAGAAAGAATAAGTTTCGAAAAGGCATGTCTCACTTAACTTTCTTTATGTTCATACAGACTACCACGGATTGTAACAATTTATACAAGGAGGCATCCTTCATTTTATATTTACGAAAATAAGGAACCCTAAACCTTTCACCCGTCATGAACTTAACGTATATCAAAAGATGTAAGTTCATCAAGGAAAATCATTTTTTTAGTGGATTTTTTTTTGGACAGCCGTACCATTTTGTCACGAAAATGTTACAATAAGAAAAGCTTAACAGGTGTTTTAAAGCTGTTTTTGGCTATTTCTACACGTTTATTTTTGAAAAAGGGAACAATCGCCCCTGAACGTGATAAAAATTCTTAAAAGAAAGGGTAATAGAATGCTTACATTTATCACTATACTGGCTGCCTACCTGATCGGTTCGATTCCTTCCGGTTTAATAATCGGTAAAGCTTTCTACAAAATCGACATCCGGGAGCATGGCAGTAAGAATCTAGGCGGGACAAATACCTTCAGGACACTTGGTGTCAAGGCAGGGCTTACCGTTACTATCATGGATATACTTAAGGGTACCCTGGCAACTTTTCTTCCGTATATGCTAGGCGTGGACATGCATTTATTGCTAGCCGGAGTTATTGCGGTAGTCGGTCATATGTTTCCCATTTTCGCAAACTTTCGGGGCGGAAAAGCGGTGGCAACTTCTGCTGGTGTCATTCTTGCTTATGAACCATGGTTTTTTGTCTTTGCCGTCATCATTTTCTTTATATCCTTATACATATCCAAATATGTCTCGCTTTCATCCATGATTGCTTGTCTACTTGCTCTCATCTACAGTTTAGTTTTTCATATTGATGATTTGGCGCTCATTATTGTAATCAGTATAATAACGATCTTCATTTTTTACCGGCATCGCGCAAACATCAAGCGGATTATCGATAAAACTGAACCTAAAGTAAAATGGTTATAAGAACATGTAAAAATAGGCCCGTATGCATGGGCCTATTTTCCATTCTACAATTCATTAGCCGTGTTATTCAGGATATCCGCATGCCTCGAAACTTTTTCAGTAGCGTTTCCTATTTCCTGGATGATTGACACTAATTCCTTAATTGTCATTTCCATTTCTGCAGAATCCGCTATATTCCCGTTGATGACTCCGATTATTTCATTGAATGAATTTTCTGTCAATTCAGATTCTTTCTCACCTGCTTGAACTACTTCCTTGACCCTTAGGACAGAATCAACAACATCCTTCATATATTCATTTGATGTTTGCACGATTGCATCTATTTCAGCTATCGACTTTTTAGTCTGTTCAGCAAGTTTCCTGACCTCATTCGAAACAACCGCAAATCCATTACCATGTTCACCTGCCCGTGCTGCCTCGATGGCTGAGTTCAATGATAGTAAATTTGTCTGGTCGGCCATTCCCTGTACAAGCTTAACAAACTCGGTGATGCTTAAGAAAGATTGGTTTAATAAAATGATCTTTTCATCAACATTTTTCATGAAATTAACAAGGTTTTGTATCTTTTCCGTTAAGATCAGCATGCGCTTCTGCCCCTCTTCAGCCATTGTTTTTGAACGAAGTGATTGTTCAGCGCGCGTTGCGATCTGCATTTTGACAAATTGCCCGTTTTCTATCAATTGCTTAACGGAAGCATCCGTTTCTTCACTTAAATACAAGACTTCTTCACTAACTAACGAGATTTTCCTTTTTACTTCCTCTTTTATTTCTTTATATTGATTTTCCCTAGCTTTTAAATGTTCAACTTCATATGCCTCAAGGACTAATTGCTGTTCGAGATTTAGTATCTTTCCTATCGCTGATATTAATGCCCGCTGCTCATCTTCATTCTTGGTTTGTTCAAAGACAATTCTTTGCAAGTGATTCTGTACATTTTGAAAACCGGATGAATACCACCGGGGCTGTAAGCCAATACGATAATGAGTCTTCGCCACCTTTGTCCGCAATTTAACAAAATCATCGTCAATCACACCATTGAATAAAGATAGCATATGGGTAATTAACGTTTTCCTCAATTTTCCCACCGTGCTGTGTTCAGTGATTATCCCTTTCAATTCAGGAACCTGCAGAATCGTTTGATAAAAGGCATCAACAACTCCCTCTACCTGGGGCTCGATTGCATCTCTAAAGGCATGTATCAGCTTTAAATCGAATTCCGTTAAATCGATGATAGTCACCTGCATTTTCACCTGTTCACTGCTTACATCCAATATGCCCTCTGTTTCTTTTGCTTTTTGAAACCAGATTGCTTTTTCCGGCTTCGCTTTTATGAAGATCCCCATATCCCACTCCCCCTGATTTTGTAATTCACGATAAAGCGGATCCAAGATATTCTACCCAATACCACACAGGTCTTTATATCCATACCATTTAAAGTGAACCAGATTCATATAAAAATAATAATCCATTTGGACTATATTCATTTTATTTTGGCCTCATTCCAAGTCTTTTGTCAAGGTAAAAAGCCCTAAAATGCTTTTACATTAACTTCCCATCAAATCAATAGTATGGTTTTCGTTTAATGGATAAATGGTCAAGTAAGGATTGAATAATTGAAGAACAGAGGCTACACTGGAACTAGCTATTATATACGATAGGAGAAAGTGCCATGAAGCCATTGCAAATATCACCGGAAACCGCATTAAAGTTATCCAAGTCACTAAACTTGCCTTTAGAGCAAATCATGCATATGCCTACACCCGTTTTGCTGAGAAAGCTTGCCGAGGCTGAAGCAAAAGAAAAAGGAAATACAAAATAGCTGCAGGAATCTGCAGCTATTTTTGTATTTCCTTTTCTGTCATCTATGGAATCCTGCCAGTAACTAATTAAATACTCTTGCCTTATAAATCGGCATATAACATGCCTTCTTTATATTGTAAATAATCCCCACTTAACCGACTGTGCTGGATGATCTCATACCCATAAATATCCTTTTGAGCCAATAATGACAATAGCACCTCGTACTCCCTTTTATCATCTCGTTTTCCGTAAATCCTCACCAATAAATAATTTCAGAACCTTGCTAAAAAATACCAAAATCACTAATATTCTTCTGCTACTCTGTGTGATATTTAGCTTAGGAATCAAAAAAAAGCAAAAGAACCGCACATAGGCGGTTTTTAATTGAAAGTCAATTCTTTTGCCCAATCAGGCAAAGGCTTTTTCTTGACTGATATTAATTGTTCATTTTCATAGGTACAGACGAATTCTTGTGGTGGTTCATCCTGTAATATATCTTTTAGGTAATACTTTATGTTGGACACGACATCAATTGCCTCCATAACCCATTGATATGGCTTCCAGGCAAGTTCCCCTTCATCACAGGCAGATAGCCCGCCCCCTGCATCTTCAGCTCTGTAAACATACATTCCACCCGTTTGATTCCATGTCACGATTCCTCGAAAGGCCATCCCCCTTACTTTCAATCCAGTTTCTTCAAGAATTTCGCGTTCCATCGATTCATCGATGGTTTCATCTTGTTCTATCTTCCCGCCTATGCCATTCCATTTATGCTTATTGGGATTCTTTTGGCGAAATAACATCAACACTTCGACTTCGTTGAATTTTTTTCGAGTTATGAAACAAATATTATAGATAATATCCATGGGTTAAATCCTTTCTTGAACGCACATTATTCGCATCTACTTCATAATTACTTTATACTTAAATAACGAACCTCTAGGAAGGAGAATGAGTATGAAACTGACCATTTCCGATCAAGCAGCTAAGTGGTATATTGATGAGCTGGGGCTTCAAGAAGGCTCTCATTTACGCTTTTATGTAAGATATGGCGGGCATAGTACCGTCCAAAGCGGCTTTTCATTAGGTATCATGCAGGAAGAACCTGAAACTGCAGCAGCCGCAACAACTATGAATGAGATTAATTTTTATGTAGAAGAAAAGGATTTATGGTACTTTGATGGTCACGATTTACTTATTACTTTTAATGAAAAACTGACTGAACCAGAATTTCACTATGAAAAGAGTGCTTGACAATAAAGCAGCGGTGTAACCGCTGTTTTTTCTTGTTCAGCTGTTTTTTCTTGTTCAATCGAGCAGACGCTCTTTAATATCTTCCGCTCTAAGAATTTCCGCTTGCTTTTCCCCTAAAAGATCGAAATGTGAATAGCCATCCTTCCTGTGATGAATCCACTCTTTTTTAAGCCCGTATTGCTTACCCCACTCCGATAAACGCCGTAAATCTTTGCATCCCACTTTTGTAACCGTCTTGCAACCGGGAAATCGGTCATCCAGCCAATAATGAGTTAAAAAAGCAATTTGGCCTTGATCGATTTTCTGCTTCCAGGCTACTACGTCTACCCGTTTAATCCCAAAAGCCATCTTTTGATCACCTCAATAATTATAATTAAACCAATTCATCCTGCTTTTTATTTTTCTCATAGGCCTCATGCCATTCAGGATACATGCGTTTAATGGATATCGGGCGGAAGCTCTCCTTTTTAACGCAAACGTGGGAAGAATGACCTGTAGCCGCCACTTCATTTCTCCCATTAACGATCTCATACCCATAAACGACCCGCAAGCCGTCATATTTTTCAATCCAGGTTTTAATTTTTACCTTATCACCATATCTAACAGGGGTTTTATACGAAGCCTGAATATCCATAACAGGTGAGAGGATGCCATCCGCTTCCATATCAGCATAATAAAACCCTAAATCATTTATCAATTTTGTCCTGCCTAGTTCCATCCATATTAAATAATTCGCATGGTAAACAACACCCATTTGATCTGTCTCTGCATACCGCACTTCAATTTCGTTTTCAGCTATGAACATTTTGTTTCCCCACTTTCATTTCTATTGCAATAAACATTTTACCATAACAATTGTGCAAATTTCATTTAAGCTGTCTTAATCTGGACTGCTTCCCTTCAATGAACCTAAATAAAAGAGGAGAAAGATTTCTTGCCTCTTTCTCCCCTTTACCTAGTTGTTTACATATTATCGTTACTATAACCGCTTTCCCGTGCTTCCTGCTCATCTTGCATTTCTTCCTTCATTCCATCAATGCTCTTTCTTCTTCGTTCATTTTTAGCCTGAATTGCCTGTTTTTCCTCCCCTGAAGAGAATGATAACGTTTCATTTGCTGCGATAATGTTCTCTTCCGTATTTTCTATTGCATCTTGAATTTTTTCAACATTATCCAAACGATTATCCGGATTGTGCTTATTTGTGCCCATTAATTTCACCTCATGTTTTTTTATTTACATAATATTATTACGATTACTTTATTAAGCCTTGATTACTCGCCTTTAGTTTGAATGACCTGAGGATGTTTCCCGGATTTGTCCTGCATTTTCTTACCGTTATTCCCACCTGCTGCTATTGGTTGTGTCCCTAGATGGCTCGGTCTAAAGTGTTTGGAATCTTTTTTTGGATTACCCATTTTATCGCCTCCTTCTCTTATCCTTCTCTTATCATGGATAAAAAAGAGGAAATTCATGAATGCCAGTTTTTGAAAAAGCCATAAAAAAAGAGCCAGCACCTAGAAGGGACCTTCATGGCACTGGCTCTTTTTAAGCATAAACCTATTCAGCCTTTTGCATATGTTTTTTTTCAAGACGTTCCTCAAGTCTTTCCATTTGCTTAACGTCCATCAATAATTCCCTTTTATTTTCTTTAATTAATTCTTCAAATGTCCTTTTTCTTTTTTTCATACTTTTCACCTACTTATTTTTAATATAATTTTCAGTATTGCCAAATTAACGTAAAATTATGACTATATGGTTTACATCCCTTTAATTGTCATAATTATCAGATTTTTAACCTGATTAAAATTCCATTTATCCGCTCTCTATACTTTAACCCTTTTTTCATGAACATTAACCATAATTTTTTAAATTTTTTGATTTTTTCATTAAAGTTTGACAACTTTGTTAACAAATAATAAAACAGAACTTCATAAGGGTTCAGTCAGAATGTAGACTAACCTCGATGAAAATCGAGGTTGTCTACAGTTTTTTTGGTTTGTACAATGTACGTTGATTTCCTCTCCAGGCACTCGCTTTCCGCGGGCGGTCCTGGAGCCTCCTCGGCGCCTTTGCGCCTGCGGGTCTCCCCTGGACTCGCTTTTCCCGCAGGAGTCTCGTACCTTCCGTTCCAATCAACTTTGTTTTAACTTTAGATAGAACCCTTTTGCCTAAAGTCTTCACTGCCTTAAAATAGAATTAATAAAACTTGAGGTGATGAGGATACTTTCTAAACATGATTCTATTCAGCGAGATCGAACTGGAAATGATTACTTTATACTGGTGCCACGTAAAATGGAGGCTGCCATTGACAAAAGGGTTCGGAATTTTTTAATTCCGCCCCCCTCTTGTCTACAAACTGAAACGGAACCTTTATAGGTTCCGTTTCAGTTTGTAATTTTCCGTCCGACTGCCTCCAAGTCTCCTAGCCCCATGCATCTAGCCGGGTTTGGTCACCGAGTTTCGCTAATTCCTTCAATACTATTGGAACTTCATAAAGTTCCCCTACTGCATACTATTTATATTTCGTTCCATATCTTTTAATTGCATGGCTGAAATTACCTTATTCCTGATGATGCCTTGTTTGTCGATGAAGTACGTTGTCGGTATGCTAAGAATCTTGTAGCGCTCATTCACTGGATTTTTGGCACTTTGACTGTCCAGCGGTATGGTAAAAGTAATTCCATTATCCTCTACAAATGCTTGTACATCATTTTCAGGGTCAATATTGACGGCAAGTACGACGACATCATCACCCGCTTGCTGTGTATATTTCTCCATATCCGGCATTTCCTTCTTGCAAGGCGGACACCAGGTTGCCCAAAAATTCAGCATTACCTTTTTGCCCTTATAATCCGATAATTCAACTTGTTTCCCATCCAAAGTTTTCAGGGAGAAATTCGGTGCTTTAGCTCCAATTTTCAATCCGCCCAAAGCATCTTTTTCGTTATTTTCCTTTGAGTCATTATCCATCGCCTGCACAATCGCTACAGTAATAAGTGATAGTAAGGCCACCGAAGCAATAATTTTTTTAAACATACTCGTCCCCCTAGTCCCATTACAATAAAAATATTAGTCCATTTCCAGAAATAGAACAACTTCCCTATTCCATCTTAACAATAAAAGGACCTCCGGAAAAGTGCAATTCCTTTAAATCATAACATGATATCACATTGTTTCATAAACTTGACACAAAAAAAGCGGTAAACCTGATAAGTAGGTTTACCGCTTCCTAAAAGCTGAAATTAGCCTTTTAATTTATTACGTAATACCATTTGAAGGATACCACCGTGACGGTAGTAGTCGATTTCAATTTCGGAATCGAAACGAACAAGTACATCAAATTCTTTTACGTTTCCAGCTTCATCAGTAGCTGTAACTGTTACGATATCACGTGGTTTAACTGTTTCGTCGATTTTAACTGCAATCGCTTCTTTACCAGTCAATCCTAGTGTTTCAGCGTTTTCGCCTTCTTTGAATTGAAGAGGAAGAACACCCATTAACGCAAGGTTAGAACGGTGAATACGTTCGAAGCTTTCAGCGATAACTGTTTTGATGCCAAGAAGGTTAGTACCTTTTGCAGCCCAGTCACGAGAGCTTCCCATACCATAGTCTTTACCAGCAATTACAGCAAGACCTGTTCCATCAGCTTTGTATTTCATACAAGCATCATAGATAGCCATTACGTCGCCAGTTGGCCAGTAAGTAGTGAAACCACCTTCTGTACCTGGAGCAACTTGGTTACGGATACGAATGTTAGCGAATGTTCCGCGCATCATTGCTTCATGATTACCACGACGAGAACCGTAAGAGTTAAAGTCACGTGGTTTCACTCCGTTTTCACGAAGGTAAATACCAGCTGGTGTATCTTTACCGATTGCACCTGCAGGTGAAATGTGGTCAGTTGTTACTGAGTCACCGAATTTACCTACTACGCGCAAGCCGGAAAGCGGGTTAACGGAACCTGGTTCTGGTGATAATCCTTCAAAGAATGGAGGATTTTGAATGTATGTTGATTTAGAATCGAAAGCATAAATCGCTTCGTTGCTTGTTTGGATTTCATTCCAACGTTTGTTATCGTTGAATACTGTTTCGTATTCTTTACGGAATAATTCCGGTGTAACTGTTGCTTTAACAGCAGCGTTAACTTCTTCTTGTGATGGCCAGATATCAGCAAGATATACATCGTTACCATCTTTGTCTTTACCAAGAGAATCATTGTTAAGATCGAAGTCCACAGTTCCAGCAAGAGCATAAGCTACAACCAAAGTAGGTGAAGCAAGATAGTTTGCTTTTACAAGTGGGTGAATACGACCTTCAAAGTTACGGTTACCAGAAAGTACTGAAGTTACTAATAGATCTGCTTCAGCAACAGCTGCTTCGATTTCATCAGCCAATGGACCTGAGTTACCGATACATGTTGTACAGCCGTAACCAACTACGTTGAATCCTAATTGATCAAGGTATGGTTGAAGACCTGCATCACGAAGGTAACCAGTAACAACTTTAGAACCTGGTGCCAATGATGTTTTTACATAATCCGGAACAGTCAAGCCTTTTTCAACTGCTTTTTTAGCAATAAGACCTGCCCCAAGCATTACGTATGGGTTAGAAGTATTTGTACAGCTTGTGATTGCAGCAATTGCGATCGCACCTGTTTTCATTACCGTTTCTTTACCATCGGCAAATTTAACAGTTACTTCTTTATCCAATTCAGAATTGTCCATGCCGAAACCTTGGTTACCCATAGGTGCATTGATAGCATCATGGAAAGATTGTTTCATTTGAGAAAGTGGAATCAAATCTTGCGGGCGTTTAGGGCCTGAAAGGTTTGGTTCAATTGCTGAAAGGTCGATTTCCACAACATCATTGTATGCTGGATCTTCGTTTTCAGGAGAGTAGAACAATCCATTTTCTTTGCAGTAAGATTCAACCACTTTAATTTGTTTTTCATCACGGCCTGTTAAACGCATGTAATCGATCGCTTCTGCATCGACAGGGAAGAAACCAACTGTAGCACCATATTCAGGAGCCATGTTAGCGATTGTTGCACGGTCAGCAAGTGGAAGGTATCCTACTCCAGGACCGTAGAACTCAACAAACTTACCAACTACGCCGTGTGCACGAAGAACTTGAGTCACTTTCAATGCAAGGTCAGTAGCTGTTGTTCCTTTAGGAAGTTGACCAGTCAGTTTTACACCGACTACTTTAGGTACCGGGAAGTATGAAGGCTGTCCAAGCATGCCTGCTTCTGCTTCGATACCGCCGACGCCCCAACCAAGAACACCAATACCGTTGATCATTGTAGTATGAGAATCTGTACCGAATACAGAGTCAGGGAATACTTCAAAATCGCCGTTTGGAGTTTCAACTGCATGCACTACGTTCGCAAGGTACTCAAGGTTAACTTGGTGAACGATACCAGTTGCTGGTGGAACCGCACGGTAGTTATTGAATGATTTTTGAGCCCAGCTTAGGAACTGGTAACGCTCTGCATTACGTTCGAATTCAAGATCCATATTGGCATCAAGGGAATCGATTGTACCTGCTTTATCAACTTGTACAGAGTGGTCAATTACAAGGTCAACTGGAATTTCCGGGTTGATTTTGTCAGGATCTCCACCAAGTGCAGCGAATGCATTACGTAGAGAAGCTAAATCAACAACAACTGGAACACCAGTGAAATCTTGTAGGATAACACGAGATGGTTTGAAAGGAACATCTATATCTTGTTGCTCGCTTGTTCCCCATTTAGCAAGGTTCGCAACATGTTCTTTTGTGATTACTCTTCCGTCTACTTGGCGAAGTACCGCTTCAAGTAACACTTTAATGGAATATGGAAGGCGAGATACTTGGCCGTCCCCTGCTTTTTCAATAGCGTCTAGGCTGTAGTAGTTGTAGCGTTTCCCTTCAATTTCAAAGGACTTACGCGCTTGGTATACGTCATTTTTCGTCATGAATATTACCCCCTATTAAACTGTCAGAACGTATTCTGCACATAAAAGTAAAACCTGGTTCACTGAAACCATGTTTACTATAAATATAAGTAAAAAAGTTAGTTTGTCGAATTTTCTCTCTCTTCTCCCACCCTAACTCTTCCTTCAACTTAATACTAATATAGAAATGAGTATAAGTAAATAACAAGAAAGTTATTGTTTTTGATAAGTTTCTCTTATAGAAAAAAATCCCCCACATATTAAAGTGCATTTAGGAAGCGATGCTGATATGAGTTTTATTGAAAATACCCTTATTTATGGGCTGATAAATTATTCCAACAAAACATATTAGTACTTCATACATAATCATTCGACATTATCGCATTCTATGGGTGGAGGTGTCGAAATGACAAAACAAAAGGCAAATCATGTTATACCGGGTATGAATGCTGCAAAAGCGCAAGGTAATGGGGCTGGATACAATGATGAATTGGGAAATGAACCGCCATTATCGGAAATGCAAAGGCAAAACAATAAAAAAAGAAAGAAAAACCAATGATTTCCCTCATTTCTAGGCTTTAAACAGGATAGGCTTTTTGAAATGGCAGTTGTACTGCATTTTTCAAAAAGCCTATTCCATTCTAAAATCAGGAAACGCAAAAGTAAAACGCACAAAAGACGATAGAACCTGTCACTCAATAGTCCTCAGAATTCACCTCATTGACGATTGACTGAATATCCTGTTCGAATTTCCTCAATTGTTCTTTCTGATGTTCGGAAGCGGTGACTAAAGCTGATTGTATTTGCTGATAGGCCTCGTTCACTTCCTGCTTCACATGTTTCAATTCCGTTCCGTAATTCGGTGCGTTCTTCTCAATGGATGAGTATACATCAAATACTTGCTGATAACTTTGCTGGGCTTCCTGGAAAGCCCTTCGCTTATCTTGTTTATCCTGCATTTGGTTCAGCTCCTTAAATATAGTGTCCATCAATAGCATGTACGAGGTTTGCAAATATATGTATGTGAATAAAATTTCACGGACTGATTATCTTAAGAGATAGGAGGGATCGAACATGAACAAAAACGATGGTAAAGATATTCGAAAAAATGCTCCTAAAGGAAATAATTCAGGTCAACCTGCACCGTTAAGCGGTTCTCATAAGGTGAAAAACAGGCAGCATTCCCGTCAGAAGCATAATAGCAGTCATGATATGTAAGCTGCTTAAATAATCGTTCCATAACGAAGCGGTGCCGCCCCAAAAGGCAGACACCGCTTTCGTTTTATATTTGTGCAGCAAATAAATCACATGGAAAATGTTCGATACCTTCCTATTATAAGGGCGTCTTTTTTGGGCACTCTTTCACGTTTAAACGTGAATTTCAAGTCCTTGCCAATCCATTTCAGCCAAAATAACGATGATATAACGTTTTTGCCTCTGCAATATCTTTTGTTCCATGAATCAACGCCCGTCCGTCTTTAAACACGACTAACCGATGGGTTCCAATGGTAAATGAAAGTAAATAAGGATTCCTGACGATCTTACCACCTTGTGCGATAAGATTATTTTCAAGTTCCGCTAAGTCTCTTTCAACCTTCATTGCCGGACGGATTTGGACAGAATCCCTTCCGCATAAAACGGCTGTCTTTGTTCGATTTGAATAAGAGAGGTGTGGATACGTTCGATTTGACCCGCAGGACAAACAAGTATCTTTTTTTAATTGCGCTACATTTATGGATGAATGTTCATTTTTCCAAAGATCAAATGAAACGATTTTGTTTCTTAGCGATGCATGATCTTCGACAAGGATTTTTAAAGCTTCCGCCATTTGATGAGCAACGACCGTTTGAACGGCAGGGCTGATGATTCCCGCCGTATCACATGTCAGACCTCCCATCGGAACCGTTTCCAGCAAACAATTCAAACATGGGGTCGCCTCCGGAATCACCGTGTAACTTATCCCATAACTTCCTACACAGGCACCGTAAATCCACGGTATTTTATATTTTTGCGCAGTATCGTTGATAAGCATCCTGGTGTCGAAATTATCAGTGGCATCCAATATTAAATCCACGCCTTCAACCAGCTTCGCCAATTCATCAACCGAAACATCCGCAACAAATGAATTTACGATAACGTCCGAATTTAGCGCTTGCAAACGATTCTTCGCTGCCACTGCTTTCGGTATTCTTTTTTGTGCATCTTCTTCACAATAAAGCTGTTGTCTTTGAAGGTTGCTCCACTCTACATAATCCCTGTCCACAATGGTGAGTTTCCCAATTCCGGCTCGTACAAGACCTTCCGCAGTTCCCGTACCGAGAGCACCCGCTCCAATCACCAAAACGTGCTTTTTGCGAATTTTCATTTGCCCTTCTGCTCCAATTGGACCAAAAAGTTCTTGACGTGAATAACGCTCATTCATCCAATGCTCAATCCTTCAACTGGGCTGCTTGCTATCGCGTAATCATTTTTTTCGATTCTTCCTGCTTCATACCCCAATCGACCTGCCTCAATGGCAAGTTTCATTGCTTTCGCCATTTTGACGGGGTCTTTTGCTCCCGAAACAGCAGTGTTAAGCAATACGCCATCCGCTCCTAATTCCATGGCGATAACCGCATCGGAGGGAGTTCCAATCCCTGCATCAACAATTACCGGAACCTCAGATTGTTCCATGATGAAGCGTAAGTTCAGTGGGTTTATAATGCCCTGACCAGAGCCAATTGGTGAAGCTCCAGGCATGATTGCATGGCACCCCACTTCTTCCAGGCGTTTAGCGAGCAACACATCATCCGAAGTATAAGGTAATACGGTGAATCCGAGTTTCACTAATTCTTCAGCAGCTTTCAATGTTTCAATCGGATCAGGCAGCAAAGTTTTTTGACAGCCAATGACTTCTACCTTAATCATGTCACATAAGCCAGATGCCTTTGCTAGATGGGCTATGCGCACTGCTTCCTTGGCTGTTTTAGCTCCTGCTGTATTGGGAAGGAGTGTGTACTTTTTCAAATCAAGCTTTTCTAAAAAATTGGGCTGGCTGGCTTCAAAAATGTTCATTCTCCGGACCGCAAATGTTAATATTTCCGTCCCCGAAACCTCCACTGATTGCTTTTGAACATCGAAATTTGGATATTTTCCAGTACCTAATAGTAATCTTGAAGAAAATTCATACGAACCAATCTTTAACATAATCATCCGCCTCCTACAAAATGTACAATCTCTACCTTGTCTCCATTTGACAAAAGTGTTTCACTTAAACTCTCTTTTGCTAATATTTCATCATTCAATTCAACAATCACTACTTTTTGATGTAAATTAAAGTGTTGCAAAAGCCCTGTAACTGTTGATTCATCGGCAGGAATCCGTATTTTTTCGCCGTTAATGACCAATTCCAATTCATCCACCTCCATTAAGAAAAAAGGGTCTGTATCGAACGATCCAATCGAAAAGCGGACCATTCGGGATTTGTCTTCCCTTCTAAAATATCCGCTATAAGTACACCTGTAATTGGAGAAAGCAGGATGCCATTCCTGTAGTGCCCCGTTGCAATGAAAAGTCCTTTGCATGCCGGATGTTCACCAAAGTACGGCAAGCCGTCCCCAGTTTGTGGGCGTATACCTGCCCAGGTCTTTTCCAATTCGGTCCCTTTAATCGCCGGAAGCAATTGCGTTGCTCTTTCTATTAAAGTAGAAATCCCGTCAAGACTTACCTTTTGATCGAAAGTGCCCGCCTTAACCGTTGCCCCGACAATGATTCTTCCGCCTACTTTGGGCACAAGATAGCAGCCATGCGAGAAGACCGTTTTTTCAAGCAATGGACGTTCGGTCAGGACGGAAAAGCACTCTCCCTTTACAGGATAACTGTCTAGTTTCATCCCTGATTTTTCAAGGAGGAAAGCACTCCAAGCCCCACCTGCCACGATGACATTTTCACATGAAAATGCACCTATGTTCGTCACCACTCCCGTTACACTTCCGTTTTCAGTAACTAAGTCGGAGACATGAACAAATTCCTTTATATCTACACCAAGGGCAGCGGCAGATTCAGTAAAAGCGAGCGACAGCCTAGTGGCTGAAACTTGTCCATCCTTAGGAATGAACATGGCTCCTTTAATCTCATCCGAAAGAAGCGGTTCCGTTTTCCTTATTTCGGCAGTCGATAGCCATTCAGCCTCAAGTCCCGCATCTTGCTGGCCTCTAATCATGTTCTTCAACTCGGCTACCTGATTATTCGTTAGCGCCACCTTGAACATGCCCTTGTTCACTAATTCGATGTCTATTCCACTTATATCTTTTAATTCTTCCGCCAGTGCAGGAAACATCCCCCTGCTTCGGCTTGCCAATGTAAAAAGCGGGTTATCAGCATCCAACTCGGCTTGTGCCCCTAACATCCCGGCTGCAGCACTGGATGCTTTGCTGGCAAGTCTATCTTTTTCCAATAAAAGGACCTTTTTACCTCGTTTGGCTAATTGAAAAGCAATGGATCCACCTATTACTCCTCCCCCAACAATGATTGCATCATATATGGAATTCATCTTATGTCTCCTTTCCCAAAGACTTCGAATATTCTTTAACGGCTTCAATCGGATTTTCAGCTTCAAGAACCCCTGACATGACCGCAATTCCACGTGCCCCCGCATCCAGCACGATTTGGCAATTGAAAGGTGTTATTCCGCCTATCGCAATTATCGGAAGATTGACATTTCTTGAGATTGCATGAAGCTCCTCAACTCCCCTAGGAGGAAGGCCGATTTTTGAATCCGTTTCAAAAACATGTCCATATATCGCGTAATCGGCCCCTTTGCTGAATGCGGCATTCGCTTCATCCATGGAATGGATCGAACAGCCAACATTCATCCCTGGAAAAGCTCCTTTTACAACTCCCGCATCTAAACTATGAAAAGCCAATTGCACACCAAATACTTTGTGTACCCAAGCTACATCCACCCGATCATTAATGATGATCTTAGAAAGCGGGATCTTATTATCATGTAGCAGGGTCACTGCTCGATAAAGTTCCGATGCACTCATATGCTTTTCCCTTAGATAAAAGAAATCAACATGTTCCTGAATGTTTGAAGCGATTTCCACAAACTTTTCAATTGGCTGTTTCCCAGTAGAAATAATATGCAATTCATGTGCATTCATACTAAGGACTCCTAACAAGTAAAGTTACAATCTCATAAAATCAAATAGAAACTAACGGGAATTGAATCGACAGATAAAAGCCGGCCAACAACAGGATGATAAAATACAAAATGAAACCATGGTCCTTTTTTGAAAACCCAAACTCATAATAGAATGTTCGTTCTCGTGTGTCTGTAAATCGCTTTGCTTCCATCGCAACCGCGATTCGGTGAGCACGTCTTATGCTTCCGGATAACAACGGGATGGAATAGGCTTTCATTTTAAAATATAACGCTTTTATCCCTTTTCCCCTTTCGAAGCCGCGTACCTTCATCGCATTTCGTATCGTTTGGAACTCCTCCATCATGATGGGAATCAGCCTTAATGCCGCCATGAAACTATAGGCATATTTCGGTTTAAGCTTAACTTGCTGCATTAACGAATAAAACAAGTTCACTGGCCTCGTAGTTAAGGAAAAAGTTAAGCCAAGGACCGCAAAGAACAAAGCTCGAAAGCCTACCAGTAATCCCCTCATGAAACTTTCTTCAGTAATCGATATAAGGCCCCACTCAAACCAAAGCGTCTCACCTTGCCCGAATAATATCATTGCAGAAGAGGTGGAGATAAAAATGAAACAAAAGGGAATCGACAAAAGTAAGATGCGTTTTATCGAATGCCCGGTAAAAAACAAAAACAAAAGTAATACGCCAATGGTGATATTCATCATATAATTCAGGTCATGAATGAATAACGCCACGATGCATAACACAATCAGTACACCAAGTTTAAGGCTTGGATTAATTCTATGGAGCCATGTTTCTGCATTTGAATCATTCATCTACATGACACTCCTTTTAACTTTGGTCTCCACAAATCCTGATTGCACAATGTTTTCATCACTTATTAAGTTTCCATCCTTAACCGTCCAGATCCTGGTTGCAAAGTTTTTTGAAATATGATCATCATGAGTTACCATGATCACTGTTATTCCACGCCTTCGATATTCCTCAAACCATTCCAGTAATGCAAAGGTATTTTTCGAATCTTGGCCAAAGGTTGGCTCATCCAGGAGAATGATTTTTTTGTCTATTACGATTGAGGCGGCTACGCTTAAGCGACGCTTTTGACCCATTGATAATTGAAACGGGTGTTTATCCCGATGTGCCTCCAGGCGGAACACTTTAAGCAATGAGCGGACTCTCTCATCTATTTCTTGTTGCGGCCTTTTATCAATTCGCAATGAATAAGCAATCTCTTCATATACAGTATTTGCAACGAACTGAAACTCAGGATTTTGAAAGACAAACGTCATATGATCCGTTGGATTTTTCACCTTTTTAATCGGTGTTCCCAATAATTCATACTTACCATTCGTTTTTATGAACTGCATCAGTGCATGCAAAAGTGTACTCTTCCCCGCGCCATTTTCACCCCTGATTACAATCCATTCACCTGAATGGACCTTCAGCTCGTCAACCTTGATTTTTTCCTCTTTATTCCGAAAACCGCTAAAGCCTTGCACATTCATAAGAGGTGAATCATCTGTAAATGGGTGTTCCCGAGTCGGTGCATAATTCTGTATATATTCACCCCAAACACCTGGGAACCAAATTCCATATTCCTTCATTTCATTTTTATATAGTGAAAGAATGGTGTCTCTTGGACCATCAGCTATGATTTGACCATCATCGTTAAAAAGCACGATTCGTTCGATGAATTCTAAAACATGGTCAATTTTATGCTCGACGATAATAACCGTTTTGTCTCGTCCGACTTCCTTCAGCAATTCCCAGATTTCTTTCGTTCCTTCCGGATCAAGCATGGCGGTTGGCTCATCTAAAAATATCACTTCTGGTTCAAGGGCCAATACTGAAGCGATTGCCAGACGCTGTTTCATCCCGCCTGATAATGTTTCAATACTTGTATGGCCCAGGTTCAATCCTACTTTACGGAAATGATTTTGAATCTTCTCTTTCATTTCTTCTTTAGGGACGGAAAGATTCTCAAGGACGAAGGCAATTTCCTCATCGGCAAATGGCATGCAAAACTGACTATCAGGATCTTGAAAAACATACCCCCACGAAGAAGGGCATTTCAATTTTTCCGCTTTCATCGGTACTTCGATGGAATTCGGAATCAATCCGCTTAACACTTGTAAAAGGGTCGACTTACCACAACCTGATGGCCCCAACAATAGCACTTTTTCTCCTTGATCAAACGTTAATGATAGGTCCTTGAATATCAAAGATTCATCACCGGGATATTTCATTCTTAACTTTTCAACAGAAACGATTGGTTCCATGGCCCTCAACCTCTACTTTTGATCCAGTTCTGCATAATCTTTATTTGAAACCGGACGCACAAGATTTGTTACTCCTGTTGCTTCCAGGACTTTAACTAGATAATAAGCGGTCACACCTGCAAAGAATATGGAACCCACAAACCTCGCTATCATGAATAACGATAGATTCCAAGTTGAAAGCGCACCTATTTCCCCGTATGCAAAATCCATAATAACTGATGCCAGGCAGGAAGCTATCGCAGCTAAAACGGCCACCGGCATATTGAATTTTTTATATTTGAAAGCCATGAACACCAGTTCCGCGAACAAACCTTGTACCACCCCATATAACAGTACGGTCAGCCCCCATGGTGAACCAAGGAAGAACTCCCCGGAAGCTGCAGCTATCTCCGCCAAAAGTGCCACACCCGGTTTCCGTAAAATTAAGAAGGCGACGGGGCCAGCTATAAACCACATTCCATAAATAAGTTGATCCAGATGTAATCCTAACGGTTTAACGGAATAATAAATCGAACCCCAAAGGATATAAACGATTCCAAATGCTACCGCAATCACGATCGTGACCAATATGTCCGTTAATTTCAAACCTTTTTTCATTGTTTCATTCCCCTTTATACTTCTAGTGTTTCCTTATGCACAGGCCATGTCTCTAAACGATAAGCCATTTCCCAAAATGAGTATTCATATTGGCTGCTGAGGATAAAATGCTCTTTCATTCTTTCCTTATCTTCGTCTGTCACTTTTTCAGCAATCTCATCAAGCCTCGCAATTTGTTCTTCCACCAAAGTGCGGAACCACTCCCCTCCGTAAGCCGCTATCCATTCTTGATAAATCGGCTCCTCCGGCATGCACCCTTGCAGCTTTTCACCTATTTCATAATAAAGCCAGTAACACGGCAAGATAGCTGCAATAACATCTCCTAAATGTCCCGAATAAGCCGCACGATACATATGGGAAGTATAAGCATAAGCGGTCGGGGCTGGTTTGAAATTATCCCGTTCTTCTTTTGTGATCCCTAATCTCTCAGAAAAATTCTCATGAAGCTTCAACTCCGCTTCATATGTTCCTTGTGCATGGCCGGCAAGCCTGCTTGTTGTATGTAAATCAGTAGCTTTAACTGCCCCTAAAGCTTGAACCCTAGCAAAATGAGATAAATAATAGGAATCTTGCATAACATAGAAACGGAAACACTCCAATGGCAATGTGCCATCTCCTATTCCTGCAACAAACGGGTGATTAAAGCTAGCTTCCCAAATGTGATCCACTTCCTGACGAATTTCCTCTGAAAACTTCATGACCATTACCTCCAAATTATATTTTTTGAATGAATGTTACGGAAAAAAACTTTTATCACCCCTTTTTTTTGCAAACAAAAAACCACTTTCTTAAACGTAAAGAAAGTGGTTGTACTTGAAATAATACAGAAACGTATTGTTCCAGACCCCACTTCCCTACGCTGGTATAAACCAGATCAGGTTCTAAGGGTCTTAAAGTCATACTTTAATCTCAGCTTCTGCGGTAAAAATCAACTTTCACCTTTAAAGCACCCCTAGTGGTACAAATTGTATATTAAATTTCATTTGCCTTTATATTAACACGATAAATCCAATTGTCAAACGTATTAGAAAAAGTTTTCAACTTAATGATTTAGGGTTACTAACCTATCAATCTTGCATATACACCATTTACCCGGCAGTTTAACGGCACTTTAATCAATGGGTTTCATTACGTAATTTCCTCAGAATTCTACTGTTTTACTCGTGAATTTGGCCGGTTTACTCGTGAATTCAGCTGCTTTACTCGTGAAATTGATTTTTCTTGGGATTTCTGCTACTTTACTCGTGAATTTAGCTACTTTACTCGTGAATTCTTTTATTCTCTAAAAAACAATATTATACATTCGATGTTGCTTTTAGTTTTAATATTTTGCTCGATCTGTAGTTTATCATAGCTGCCATACTTCTCTTTCACATAACGCCATGGCAGCCATTATGCTCGGAACATTGAAGGCCATGAATGCATTTTGTGGTAATAGTTTGCAGCCAGCAGTAATCCTATTAATGTCGGGGCAACAATCGCGCCAATTCTACCAAAAGCCAAGGCCCAACTATCCCGGTGGACCTTATCTCCCGGGGATAATACTCGGATATATACGTATTGGCCAAATTCATCGTACCGACTGTACAGGCACCTCCAAAAGCGATCAGAATATATAAGGCTGCTGCATTTGAGGTCAAACCTAATATGACAAAACAAACAGTACCCATTGCACAGAGGGATAAAAGTACTCTTCTATGGCCTATTTTCCCAACTAAGTACCCTCCAATTAACGATCCGCCAATTTGTCCTATTCCCGATATAAGATTGAAAGATAAACTGGATTAAAGGCCGTATCCGGACTGCCCATGACGGCCCCCCTCCCTATTCAACTATTAAAATTACTTGTTAACCGCATTGACGGCTACTTGCATCGGTTTGTTAAGCACTTCATCGACCATGCTAAAGTTCTTGTTTTTCTTATATTTATTATAAAAAATCGCTCTTTTCCGAACTGGATCACCCTTGTAATAACGTTCGTATTGAAGGAGGCGCTGCCCAAATGCTTCCCCGCATAAATCCCAAGCCAGTTTAAACACCCGAACTCGCTCTTCCGCCGAAACCCCGCTTCGCCCTCCATAATATTTATCGATATCTACTCGCAATTCCGGATTATCAAAGTCGACCCCTGTCGGAGACATCAACAGCCCTCCAGCTCCAATGGTCTGGATAACCTCAATGGCACGGGGATACATCTCCGGAAGGAAGCCGCGAATCGTTTCCAATGCATCCGGATTTGGCCGGGCCTCACCGTACTCATTAATCGTATATTCATATTCCGCTACCCGGAGCAGTGAACGGATGACTTCGACGGATTGAATAAGTTCACCCAAATCACGCTGTACATGCAGGAATCCATCAACTCCGATAGAGTCTGCCACTTTACAAGCAACCTCAACGGCAAATGCCAATTTAATATATCCACGCACACCCGATTGGTGAGCAGGCTGTTCAGCGATCCCCGTCATTGGATACAAAAGCGGTTTGCCGCCTCCACATTGTTGTATAAGAAGACGCGGTTCCAAGGACCAGGACATCATTAAATACAAGCAGGGCGTCCATTTCCTCATAGCGGGAGGCAAGTGGATGGTCAAACATCGAGCGTGTTCCGTCCTGCATTGGTTCCCGGCAGATTATACGCAGTCCAGGCGTATCGATCGGCAATGCAAATGCTACCGCATGACGTTCATCACCTGGTGTGAATCCTGGGAAAGAATAGATAATCACCTCATCGGTGATTGGTGCCAGGGTGGCTAACATTTTTGCACCGCGTACAAGTATTCCTTCTTCTTTTTCCTCTACGGTCCCTAAGTGGGTATAAGTTTCTTTTTGCTCATGAGATTGCTTGCTTCGATCATTTTGAGGATTAATGATCGCATGCGTTAAGAATAAATCATTGTCCGAATATAGGTGTAATAATCCTTGATGTTCTTTGACCAGTCTTTGTTGTATTTATCAAGAAACCAGGAGTTATGTGCCATGGAAGTGACCACGACATTTAGAAAGTCCGGCGTTCTCCCCATGAGTCCATATGTCATCCTTGCATACACTTCAAATAATTTACTTCTTTTTTGCAAATCCTCCGATGTCTTCGGGAATAAGAAAGCATTGTTAACACGTTCTCCGGTTTCCTTGCAAATGTGAGTGATTTCATCTTGATATTCCGGGTCATGTTGAATGTCGTACAACTTCGCAATTTCTTCAATTGGCTGTTTAAAAATTGGCTCATTATAAATATCCTCAACCACTCTTCCGCCAAGCCAGACTTCCGGTTTCCTTGATTTAATTCTATTAATATATTCTTCCCCGGTTTTAATGCCCATTAGAATCCCCCTTATTTTACAAGCTGTTTAGCAGACCCCATTTTCCCTCGATAAAAAGTAAGCGCTTCCAAATATTCGGAATGTAACTCCTGGATTTCATCGATGAACAATACATGATCACCAGCATCATACTCTCTCCATGGTTTGCATTCCATCCAGGCAACACTTCCATTTATTTTTGGCGAAATTCCCTTGTTATCCCAGTCGGTTTCAAGCGTTTCCTATTTGCTGCCCGCAAATTGCCATGCAATGGCTTCCTGTTCATCCGACAAAATATTAATGGTAAAAGATTTATCTTTCATGCTAGTGCAGGCTTTTGCTTCTTTATGAATACTAAAGCAAGCGGTGGATCCAAGGAAACCGAAGGAAAAGAATTCACAGTAATCCCCTTTTGAACTTTCCATCAAACCAGCTCACTATTGTGACGCCGGTTAGGGATTTCCCAAAGCAACTTCTCAACTCGCGCCCATCCACCTCATCACCTCCTACTCTTTTATTATGAATTCATTATAGTAAACTTAATATTTTTAAAAACCATATAATTTCATAATGTGAAATTACAGGAAAAATTTATAATTGTGAACTATCAAAAGAATTCCCCGAAGAAATGACTTTCATTACCGCATTATCAAAAATCAGTGTTAAACTATCCATGTTCATTCATATTTCCAGCTTAATTAATAACGGACTTTTTTGTTCTTGACTTGAATAGATGAAAGTGGTGAGGAAAGTTTCAATTTTGCGTACATTTAGAAAGTTCTACCAATTTTTCGTGGATATACCTTTAAAAAAAGGAGTGGTTTTGAATTACCGTTACGAGGTAAAAGCTGTAATCGGAACAGGAAGCTACGGTATTATTTATCTTTGCAATGATTTGAAAAAAAAAGAAAATATAGTGATCAAGCAACTCCGGAAAAGTAAACGCCGCAGCAAAAAAGAGCTGAAGCAGTTTGAAAATGAAATTTCCATTTTACGAATGTTAAACCACAAAAACATCCCCAAATTTCACGAGAAATTTTCACATGAGGGAAATGTTTATTTTGTGATGGATTTCATAGAAGGAGATAATTTGGAAGACCATATTTTCTTGAATCATATAACATTCAATGAGAAAGAGTCTCTATTTTTTCTGGATGAGCTGGTCGGTTTAGTATCTTATCTACATGACCATGACATTTCCCATCAAGATTTACGTATACCAAATATTTTACTAAAGAACAATCAGCCCATTTTGATAGACTTTGGTTTGTCTAAAAAGATCAATTCGGCCGATTTTACTAAAGAAACCATGTTGCAGCTGAAAAGGCAGGATTTTTACGACTTGGGGGAAATACTTCTATATGCACTTTATACGACTTACGCCTCCAAAAGTAAAAAGACTCTTCCTTGGACAGAAGAGCTTTCGTTAGAAAAAGAAACCGTGCATTTACTGAAAAGGTTATTAAGCATCCAAGAACCTTATTCAGATATTAAAGAAATCTCAATGGACCTGCAGGCTGCATTGAAGTCAAAGAAATTGAATTAGCTGCTACTGCCGCGCCCTTTTCTCTTGTAGCGGTCACTTCCACTCATGGGATACCTTTTGTAGCCTCGGCTGCTGCTGCTGCTGCCTCGGCGATAATGACCATGTCTTCGCTCACTGCTGCCTTGGGAAAGCTGTTTGATTTTTTTCATTATTTTCTTCAGCATATCTTTCACCTCTTTTATTTTGGTTTTAAAACTTGTTATTACTTAGCCTAACATAGTCACAGTATAAACCTTACTAATAAGTACTATAATTTTTTTTCATTTATGTTACATTCCATTACTGCTTCCTGAAGTGGGCTTCTTTCATTGTTGATCATGAGAACTCCCTAAATTCCTCCGTTAGATAATGGCACAAATAAATAAAAATGACTGTCTTTTACTGTTCTTCGAAGCGCATGACAGTAAACAAAAAAACCTGGCGAATATCGCATCGCCAGGTTTTTTTGTTTACTTTTTTATTTTACAGCTTCTTTTAATTCCTTACCTGCTTTAAAAGCGGGAACTTTACTAGCTGCAATTTGTATTTCTTCGCCAGTTTGCGGGTTTCTTCCTGTACGGGCAGCGCGGTCACGCACTTCAAATGTACCAAAACCAACTAATTGGATTTTTTCTTCTTTAGCAAGTGTAGCCGTGATTGTTTCAAACAATGCGTCCACTACTTTTTTTGCGTCGTCTTTTGTCAGTTCAGCTTGTGCTGCAACACTGCTCACTAATTCTGTTTTATTCATATGAACACCTCATCCTTTTATTTTGTATAAAGTATGTAGAGTAGACAACATAACATATCTTGTATGCCTCTGTCACTTAAAATGGCTAAATAAAAGGAATTATCGCTCTAAAATGATCTTTTTTAAAGGTAAAAGGGCATTGATCACATTAACCTAATGACCTTTTCAACTTTCTGCAGTTTCCAGCTGCAGCCATTGATAGATGGTATCCATATCAATGTTTTCCTCCAAATGGGATGCCAAGAGATTGTACGCTTCCTCCCTGCGCTCCGAGTCGCTTTGGACGTTTTCCTTCACTTCTTCCAACCCCTTGTTCCGTCGAATTTGGTTAACTAGTAATCTAGTGAACAGGCGATTATGGAATATCCCATGAAGATATGTTCCCATTACCTTGTTGTCATTGGAAATGGCTCCATCCTCTCTTCCATCCTTCAATAAAAGAAAGGGCCTTACTTGCGACTTCAATGTCGTTCTGCCTAAATGTATTTCGAAACCGTTAAGATTCATTTGACCTTCCATTATCCCGGCAGAAAGGACACCTTCCATTTGTACCGTTTTCTTTTCTGCTTGAAATACGGTTTCCACCGGAAGAAGCGAGAGCCCATCTGCGTTCTCACCGTCACCTTCGACCGCGTCAGGATCGAAAAGTTTAGTCCCTAGCATTTGAAAACCGCCGCATATGCCAAATATCATCGTTCCTTGTTTCCGCAGTTCATTGATGGCCCGATCCAACCCCATACGATTCAACCACTCTAAATCTTCCATCGTGTTTTTTGTACCAGGCAAAATAAGCAGATCGGGATTACTTAACTCATGGACACTGCTTACCAGGCGGACACCTACTCCGAGTTCATCAAAAAAAGGATCCACATCTGTAAAGTTGGAGATCCGCGGAAATCTCAAGACGGCTACATCGATCGGAAACTCAGCCTTTTTAGGTTTTTTAAAACGTAAGGAAGAGAGGGCAAGTGAATCTTCCGCTTCAATATTCACGTCAAGATAGGGCAGCACCCCGAGAACCGGAATCCCGGTTTCCTTTTCCACCCATTCAATACCATCGTCCAACAATTCACGCATGCCACGAAATTTATTGATGATGATCCCCTTTACACTATCTCGTTCATCTTGATCCAATAAAGCAAGTGTGCCGATGATGGACGCAAATACTCCACCACGATCAATATCGGCCACCAAAATGACAGCCGCATCCGTGAGTTTAGCCATTCGCATATTCGCTATATCCCGGTCCTTCAGGTTAATTTCAGCCGGACTTCCTGCCCCTTCGAGTACGATGATGTCATAGTCTTCTTGAAGTTTTTCGACCGATTTACGGATGATGGGCATGGCTTCCTGGACAAATTGGGACCGATAGCTTTTTGCATTCATATCAAGGAAATGCTTTCCGTGCACGATGACTTCCGAAACCATATCCTGCTTCGGTTTCAGTAATATCGGATTCATATCGGTCGTTGCCGTGATCCGTGCTGCTTCCGCCTGTACTCCCTGAGCCCGTCCGATTTCACCGCCATCCAAGGTTACATAAGAATTCAAAGCCATGTTTTGTGATTTGAATGGGACGACACGTAATCCTTTATTGGAAAATACCCGGCAAAATGCCGTACAAATCAAACTTTTCCCTACATCAGACGACGTCCCTTGTATCATGATGGATCGTGCCTTCATTACGCTCACCCCCTTAAAACTCTAATCCTTTGACAGCGCCGATGCCCTCGTCATAATAATGCTTGGTCGCCTCAATCGTTGAAACCAAATCGGCCATTTCCATAAGCTCTGGCCTTGCATCCCTGCCGGTAATGACTATATGCATATGAGCGGGACGATTTCGAATTGCATCGATGATTTCAGCCAATGGCAAGACATCTTCAATCGGGAATTTGGAAATCGCTAACGCATTATTCAACTCATCCAAAACAAGTAAATCAATATCCGGATCAGTAAGTGCCAGTTTCGCCTTTTCCCATGCTAACGATAAGGCGTTGCGATGCTCTTCTGGTGTTTTGGTCCATGTAAAACCAATACCTAGCTGCTCCATTTCAACTCCTAATTTTCTCAAAGCCAATGCTTCCCCATAAGTACGCTCTGGAGATTTTATGAACTGAAGGTATTTGACATTCATTCCTCTGCCGATTGCCCTCAAAGTCACCCCTAATGAGGCAGTCGTCTTCCCTTTACCGTTTCCTGTATAAATAAGCATTAATCCTCTGCGTGCCACTTACTCACCTACCTTCATAGCCAAACTGTTTTTTCTATGTATGAAGTCCTTTTAGTAGCTGGAACCGGTTGATCGCCTTTAGGGTATCCGACAAAAATGGTGCCGATCACTTTTTTGTTTTCCGGTGAACCGATAAATTCGTGCAGGCGTTCATCCCTGACTAGACCCACTCCTCTAGTGCGCCAAACGAATCCGAGACCAAGTTCTTTTGCGGCAAGCCACATCGAATGGACGGCACAACAAGAAGCGAATACATTGTCTTCGGATGAATCTGGATCATCAGGCAAAATATCGGAGGTCACGACAATGATAAGCGGTGTCGTCTTTACAACTTCCAGTGAACTTTCAATCAACTTTGGTTTGGTTGGGAAGCGTTCATGTAAATACCTTTCTGCCAATCTTTCATAACGGTGCTTCGCTTCTCCCTTGATTACATAAAAACTCCAAGGTTCACGCAATCGATCGTTAGGGGCATAGGTAGCCGCTTCCAATAGCTGCCTGATTTTTTGGTCTTCCACTTCTTTTTCTTCGTAATTCCTTATTGCCCGGCGTTCCTTCAATTCTTGAATGATGGACATTCCGACTCATTCCCTTCAATTATGGACTCTGAATCAATCACTCTTTCAAACCATTGTATTTTTTCTCTTAATTGGACGACATCCCCTACTAGAAAGATTGATGGATTTTGAATTTCTTCTTTTATAGCCTTCAAAGAAATCGAATTCAAGGTACCGGTAATCGTCCTTTGTTTATCAGTCGTGCCCCATTCAATGACAGCCACTGGCGTATTGCCGTCCCTGCCATGCTCTATCAATTTTTCACAGATGAACGGCATATTACCTATTCCCATATAAAAGGCGATGGTATCGATGCCCTGAGCCAATGCCTGCCAATTCAGGTTATCCTGCCCCTTGTAATCACGGCCATGGCCTGTCACAATCGCATAACTTGAAGCATGATCACGGTGGGTCACCGGGATGCCCGCATAAGCCGGTGCTGCGATTCCCGCTGTGATTCCTGGGACGATATCATATTCAATCCCGTTAGCAGCCAGTATTTCCGCTTCCTCACCGCCCCGCCCAAAGACAAATGGATCTCCACCCTTCAGACGGGTGACGTTTTTCCCCTGTAAAGCTTTGTCCACTAAAAGTTCATGTATTTCATTTTGAATGAGATGATGTTTCCCTGGTGATTTCCCGCAATACACCAGTTCTGCACCTTCTTTTGCATAGTTTAATAGTTCTGGATTGACAAGCCTGTCATATGCAATGACATCCGCCTTTTGGATACATTCCAGTCCATATACCGTAATCAATTTCGGATCTCCGGGACCCGCACCGACCAGATGAACTTTTCCCGGTTTCATGCTCGCGCCTCCTCTTAAGCTTCAAAAAATACATTTTACTAGTTGATAGTTTCATGGGCAGATCTGTTTTTTTGTTTTAAGCAAGCATTGATCCAGTTCTTTGCAAGTGTTGGATTGGAAGCAAAATGAAAGTGGGTATACCCCGCAACAAGGTTGCCCAATACACACCCCTCTTGTTTCGAACCGAATCTGCCTATGGATTCATAAGCATGTGTAAGATCAGCATCCGCTTCAAATGTCGAGTAGTGGAATTCATGACCTTTTGCCTGCTCCATTTCATTGATCAAAAAATTGCCTGGAGTTCCTGTGATTTCACGATACCCAAGTGCTGCAAGCTTTTTCTGCATTTTAATCCTGCCCGGTATCATTCCTGCCATCTGATGCGTTTCTCCTGAAGTTGTTTCAATCGATTTGCTCAAAAACATGAAACCGCCACATTCCGCAAGAGTCGGCATCCCCTTTTCAATGGAGCTTCTGATGGATATGATAGCTTCCACGTTACCGGAAAGTTCAGCTGCAAATTCCTCAGGAAAACCGCCTCCAAGATATAAACCATCAGCATCCAATGGTACTTCATCCCCTTTTAATGGAGAAAAATACTTGATGTTCGCCCCATATGCTTCTAGCAGCTCAAGGTTCTCCTGATAATAAAAATTGAAGGCTGCATCTTTTGCGACGGCAATGCATACGTCCTTTTCATTTTTGGGTTGAAAAATATTTGAGTTTCCACTGGTAACGGAGGTTGTCTTTGACAAACGGTACAACTGCTCGATATCGATCGTTTCCATGACTAATTGTGCGAGCTTATCGAAAAACGGATTTAGTTCCCCGCGTTCAATAGCAGGAATTAAACCTAAATGACGGCTTGGAATATCAATATCCAATTCCCGCTTCATATAACCGAGCACCGGTACATCGCATTCTTGCTCAATGGCTGATTTGACAATTTTGTAATGACCTGCACTTCCCACTTGATTGGCAATGACCCCAATGATGTTCGGGCCGGTCGAAAAGTCCTGAAATCCTTTTACGATGGCAGCTGCACTCCGTGCCATGCTGGCACAGTTGACTACCAACAGGACAGGACTTTGCGTGATGATGCTGATTTCAGCCGTCGATCCTGTATTGGCTAAAGGACTTTTGCCATCGAAGAAGCCCATGACTCCTTCGATGATCGATATATCAGCCCCGGCACCTGCTTTATTAAGAATTTCTCGAACAGTGTCATGTTCAAACATCCAACTGTCAAGATTGCGTGAAACCCGTCCTGTAACTGCTGTATGATAAGTAGGATCAATATAGTCAGGACCACATTTGAACCCTTGAACGGTATAGCCTTTCTTCTGGAGGGCTGCCATGATTCCGATGGTCAATGTCGTTTTACCGACACCGCTTCCGGTACCTGCAATTACCAATCTTCTATCGTTCATATTTTTTCTCCCTCTTAAAAAGGAATGATCCCAACTGATATGGTTACGTTCCCCGATTTTTTCTTAACCAGCTCCAATTGTTCAGCTTTAGTATAGATCCTCACAGCCGGTTCACTCACACCATATGCACCCGTGTATTTAAATACTGTATCCGATGGCGCTTCAATTTTGGCTTGATTAAGCTCTTCCGGTTCATAATGCACGAATTCCCAGCCATATTTTTCAACTACTTCAATCAAGCCAAGTTCGTCTTTCTTTAAGGAAATTGTACAGATCGCCTTAACGCTTTTTAATGAAAATGATAAATCGGCTAGTGTTTCTGCAATCACTTGCTCTATTTCAGCCGCCGCCGTTCCCCTATTGCACCCGATACCAAGAGCAATGACCTTTGGACGATATACGATTCCATTTTCCAGGATTCTCTTTTCCGACTGCTTAAGCATGCGGTGAGTCACGACCAGCGCTGCTTGCGGCTTTGCTTGAAGCGCTTCTTCAATGGATGGGTATATGATAATTCGTTCAGGTAATGCCGTATCATAAGACCACCAGTTCCGTTCACCTGATTCCTGTACAACGGCAACATGCTCTTCATTTACTACGGACGCACTTACTGGCGTCAATTTTTCTGCGGAATCCCAAATCCAGCCGAAGCGCTGGCCGAATAAGTCGACAGGAATCGTTTTTTGTACATCCGAAGCCGTGGTGATTATAGCTCTTGCATCAAGGGCTGCAGCAACTTCCTTAGTCAGTTCATTTGCCCCTCCCAGATGCCCTGACAGTACACTGATAACATTTTCCCCTTTATCATCAATGACTACGACACCTGGATCCGTTTTCTTATCCTTCAAAATTGGTGCAATCATCCTCACGACTGCCCCGAGTGAAATAATTAAAATGATTCCCTTATACTCCTTGAATAAAGCTGGCAATAGCATACGGACACTGCCCGAAAAAAGCTGGATCTGTTTATGCTCTTCATCCCCTTTTTCAAACTTGCTCATGTAATATAGATCGGAATTCGAAAAAACGGTATGTAATTTTCGCGCCAGCTCGACACCATGCTTTGTAATCGCTACGATCGCATAAGTGTGGGACCGTTTAATGGGAGCAAGTTCCGCTTCTTTCAATTCAATGATCATGGTTTAACACCTTTTCTGAAACCGTGGGTAAAACTCGCATCATATAGTTTGGAACGGTATTCATCTTTATCATGGATGGCAGGGTCCAAAGCCCATCCAGCCAAAATCATCGCATGTTTGCGGATGCCATTTTGACGCATATCATCATCTAAGTTCACTAACGTAGTGCGGACGATTTTTTGGTCCGGCCATGTTGCCCTTTGAATGACTGCAACCGGTGTATCATCCTTCCAACCGGCTTCCTGGAGTTCTTTAACGATTTTTTTGGTCAAGGTTGCACTCAAGAAAAGGGCAATCGTACAGTGATGACTTGCCAAATCACGTAACTTCTCAAATTCCGGAACAGGCGTACGTCCTTCAGCCCTCGTTAATATAAGTGTCTGGGTTAAATCAGGGATGGTCAGCTCTGCTCCTATTGCCGCTGCTGAGGCGAACACCGAACTCACGCCAGGAATCACCTCATAACCGATACCCTCTTTCTTCAATAGGACAATTTGTTCCATGATTGCACCGTACATGGCAGGATCCCCTGTATGAATTCTAGCAACCATCTTTCCTTCTTTAACACGCTCAACCATGATGCCAACAATTTCCTCCAAATGCATTCCAGCCGTTTTCAGCACCTCGGCATCGGGTTTTGCCTTAGCAATCAATTCTTCATTCACTAATGAATCCGTATATAAAATAACATCAGCCGTTTGGAGAATGTTCAATCCTTTTACAGTAATCAAATCCGGGTCACCTGGGCCAGCACCTACAATATATATCTTCATTTTCTCACCACCATCAATGTTAAGTATTCTAGTTCAAGTCCTTCCAATTCACTCACTTTCCAAATCACTTCTTCATCGGAAGTGACTTTGGTTACGACCGAGGCCTTTTCAAGCAAGTCCAAATCTTTTAAAACGGTAATCATTAAATCGATGACCTTTGCCACTTTGATGAACACAACGGCATCATGGTCTTCGATCGCCTTCTTCATCGCTTCATAGTCATCCCTTGCAGGAACTATCGCAACATGATCATCACCATCAGCCAAAGCGATGCCCAGCCTTGACGCTGATCCATTAAAGGAAGAAATGCCCGGGACTGTCTTGATTTCGACTTCGGGATGCAACTCCTGCATCAATTTCATCATATGTATGAACGTACTATATAAAAGCGGATCGCCTTCCGTTACGAAAGCCACATCTTTTCCTTCATTTAATTTTTGCCAAACCTTTTCAACCGTTCCGTTCCATTCCCGATCCAAAATGGCTTTATCTTTCGTCATCGGAAAAACAAGGCCCAGCATATCCTTTTCTTCAGGACGAATGTAAACTTCAACAATGCGATGTGCGTAGCTTTTACTCCCTTTTCTTTTTTTGGGATACGCAATGACCGGAGATTCCTGAATCACGCGAAATGCCTTTACTGTAATTAGCTCTGGATCGCCCGGGCCTACGCCAAGGCCATATAAAGTACCAAGATTACTCATTCATGTCTTCCTTTCGTTGTGCAGTAATGATATAAACTGGATTAAGCGGTACAAATCTGTTCATTCCCAATATTGGCTTACTTCTGGAGATTTGCGCATGCATGATGGAAGTGTGAAAACCAGCTTCCGCAAATGCTTCATTAGCCCGGTAAAGATTCTCAATCGTCGCAGCATTCAGAACGATCCTGCCGCCTTCTTTTAACCGATTGCAGCAAGTATTGATCAGCTCTCCCATTTCGCCGCCAGTCCCGCCAATGAAGATCGCATCAGGATCAGGAAAATTTTCCAATCCCTGCGGGGCTTTACCATGAATCGCCGTTATATCGGTACGGAATTTACGTTGGTTTTGATAACAGTTACCTAAATCAGGCTCATTTTTTTCAATTGCGAAAATTTGGCCTTCGGATGCAAGCTTGGCCGCTTCAATTGCCATTGAGCCCGTACACGTCCCAACATCCCAAACTATACTGTTTTTCTTTAGCTTCAATGCATGCAGGCTTAATACCCGGATTTCCTTTTTGGTAATGAGGCCTTTATCAGGCTTCCGTTGTGAAAATTCTTCATCTTCTATCCCTAATGACCAACTCGGTCCTTCTGTTTTCCGTTTTAAAATGACGACGTTCAACGGGGAGAATTCCCGCTCCATCATTTCATCAAGTTCATACCAACCTGATGTTTCCGTTTCCCCTTGAAGATTTTCAGCCACAAATGCCCGGTATTCCGTCATTCCGAATGAAAGGAGATATTTAGCCAGTTGATTAGGGCTATTTTCGCTGTCAGTAAGCAAGGCAACTTTCGCTTTCCCATCAATCCTTTGGGCCAGCCCTTTCATGCTGCGTCCATGAATGCTAACGAGGAAGGCATCTTGCCAGCTTTCCCCCATTTTTGCAAAAGCAAGCTGAATTGAACTGAAATATGGGTAAACCTCCATGTTGATTTTGCTGGAAAGATAACCTCCCATTCCATAAAACATTGGGTCACCGGAAGCTAAAACCACAGTTGGGCGAGTTTCCTCCTGCAGTTGTTCTACAATTGTTTTCAAACCGCCCTTTATGATAATCTTTTTGCCAGAATAGTTCGGAAAGAAGGATAAGACCCGCTCACCTCCGACCAGCACTTCACTTTCTTCTATCCATTGGGCATATTGAGGCAGTAAGCTTTCCTGACCGTTATCCCCTATCCCGATTAATTTCATCGATTGACTCAATTCCAACAGCCCTTCCCAATAATTGTCCTTTCAACGAATAAATCGCCGTTTCCATTTCAATGCCACCCTTCACTTGGTTAATGGCAGAGTGACAGCAGGATTCACATAATTTATTAAAAAAGTCAAAATTATTAATGGCTGACATCATATCCCCTACTTGTGACGCTGTGTTTGCATTCTTGATTTCAAGAACAAGATCATCATCAGCTCCGACGCTTTGGGCAATTTCCGATAGAAAACCAAAGTCGACCGGGGCACTTTTTGAATGCACCATCATCACACCTTGGGCTACTTTGGAGAATTTACCCATCATGCCGACCAGTGAGACCTTTTTAATTCCCTGCCTCTTACATTGCTTAAGTGAGAAGCCCACAAAGTCACCCATTTCAATAAAGGCTTCCTCAGGTAAATCCTGGAGAAGGCCCATGGCATACTTTTCACTGCGCCCGCCAGTCGTTAAGACAAGATGCTCACACCCGCTAGCTTTGGCGACACTGATAGCCTGGACGATACTTGCCATATAGGCGGAACTGGAAAAAGGGACGACAGTGCCCCTTGTTCCCAAAATGGAAATTCCTCCTACAATCCCCAAGCGGCCATTTAATGTTTTTTTCGCTATTTCTTCACCTGCTGGCACGGAGATGACGACCTTCACACCTCTATTGATCTTAAATTCTTCCAGTGTTTGTCGCACAGTGGTTAAAATCATCTTGCGCGGTACAGGATTAATCGCCGCTTCCCCTACAGGAACGGGAAGTCCGGGTTTGGTTACACGACCAACTCCGGTCCCTCCATCCAATATAATCCCAGGTGCATCCGACCAGCTGACAGTAGAAATAATATGGGCCAAATGTGTGGCATCGGGATCATCTCCGGCATCTTTAATCGTCTCTGCACTAACCGCATTTTCCGATATTTCATATTTCTCAATAGTGAAAGTGGCATCTCGGCCGATTGGCAAGGAAATGGTTGCCTCCTCCAGTGCATCCCCCGTGATCAAAGCGGTCAATGCAGCTTTGGTCACGGCTGTCGAACATGCTCCCGTCGTATATCCATGACGCATTTGTGAGGGGTCTTTTTTCACTTTCTTTTCCATGTTTTTTAACTATCAGCTAAAAGGGAAATCGCGTTCAATGCTGCAACAGTGACAGTACTTCCACCTTTTCGGCCAATATTCGTAATGAATGGCACTTCTGTGATCTTAGCCAGTTCCTCTTTCGATTCTGCTGCAGAAACAAATCCAACAGGCATTCCAATGATTAAGTCCGGTTTTGCAATCCCCTCTTTAATAAGACGAATGAGCTCTAGTAAAGCGGTAGGTGCATTGCCAATCGCATAAATGCCCCCTTCATTTTCCTTTACCGCTTTTTGCATCGAAATGATCGCCCTCGTCGTATTCAAACGTTTTGCCTCGACCATCACATCCGGATCCGAAATATAGCAATGAACGTCCCCGCCGTGTTTTTGAAATCGTTTTTTGCCTGTACCGCTCTCGATCATTTGCACATCCGCAATGACATGTCTGCCTTTGCGAATGGCTTCCACACCAGCTTGAATGGCATTTGGATGGATGATTACACTTCTTCCCAATTCAAAATCCGCTGAAGCATGAATGACCCGGCGGACGATCTTCCATTCATCTTCAGAAAAATCATGATTGCCCATTTCTTCAGCAATGATTGAAAAACTATAATCATATATTTTGTCAGGGTCTACCGTTAGTGGTTTAAAATCCGTTTTAAAATCCATCTTGCATTCCTCCTATTTTTCATTTAACTGATTATTCAACTCGGCAATGACATGTTCAAAACTGGAATGAACATTCTGATAGTCAACATCCGGTCGAGATATCATGATTGTCTCAATTCCACATTCCAACGCGGCTTCCAATTTCTCATCAACCGCACCGACCTTGCCGCTTTCTTTCGTTATCATCAATGTGACCCCATATTGTTCATATAGAGCTTTATTCAATTCTTTGGAAAACGGCCCTTGAATCGCAACGATATTTTTTTGTTCGATGCCCAACTGTGCACATTTTTCCATATTGTCCATGCGTGGCAGCATTCTCGCTATGACTCTGGTATTCTCGAGCCCTACCAATTCTTTTGCGAACACGGATAGTGTTTTACTACCGGTCGTGAGCATGATGACTCCCCGTTTTCCAGCGGCAAGCTTGGCAGCTTCCTCATAATCACGGACAACTATCAATTTATCATTCTGAAACCGTTGACTTTCACGCTCATAACGAATATAAGGAACATTTGCTGCCTTTGCTCCGATAAGGGCGTTTTTGGATGCTTCTTCGGCAAATGGGTGACTTGCATCGACTACAGCCTGAAAACCTTTTGCAGAGATTAAAGATGTCATATCTTCTGCAGATAATCGGCCAATCCGGGTGGAAATCCCTGAATCTTGCAAACTCTTAGCCGCTGATTCGGTTACAACAGTTGCCAAAACCTTGAACCCCACCTGCTGCATCTCAATCGCTAATTCCCTTGCATCACTTGTACCCGCCAAGAACAAAATCATTTTGATGACCCCACCGCTTGCCCATCATGATCGTGGTGATGATCATGGTCGTGATGGTGATCATGGTCGTGATGGTGATCATGGTCGTGATGGTGATCATGGTCGTGATCGTGGTCGTGATGGTGATGATGGTGAGCATGTCCATGTTCCTCGACATGTTTACGATAGTTTTCCAAATCACGCGCCCCGCTTGACCTTCCTTCACTGGCTTCGATTACTCGTTCTTGCAGAATGTTCTGTAAGGTTGGATGATATCCAAAATACTTTGCCAAAATGAATTCTCGATCATGATATTGCTCTTGATAGCCTTTCAGCATATCCTCCATTCTTTCCATCAACACACCAGTGAAGAGGAAATATGGCAGCATCACTATTTTTTTTGCCCCTAATCGGATGCATCGTTCAATACCTTCATCAACGTGAGGGTCCGTTACACCCATGAAGGCTGTTTCGACCCATTTAACGCTTAATTTTTCCCATAATAATCGTGAAATTTTATATATATCACTATTTGCATCAGCATCACTGCCACCTCGGCCAATTAGCAATATCGCTGTCTCAGAATGTTCAGAGGTCGTATCGAATCCCGCTTCCTCAAGACGGTCTGTCAGGATCGTCAATACATCATGGTGGACCCCGATCGTTTGGCCATATGTGAATTTCACTTCTGGATACTTGGTTTTCCCATCCTCTATTTCAGCTGGGATATGTAATTTCGAATGTCCTGCATGCAACAAAATGATCGGTATGACGATAACTTCAGTAGCCCCTCGTTTTACACAATTATCAATTCCTTCGGATATATTCGGTGCCGCAAATTCCAAGAAGCACGTTTCCACCATGAAACGCTCGTCCATTGCCGGAATCATATTCTTAATAAAATGACGGACTTCTTCATTTCCCGAAGCCAACCGGCTTCCGTGTCCTACGAACAAAACTGCTTTCATTTACTTTCCTCCTCTAGATTAGTCTTCACAAGGCGCAGGCTCTATATTTATTTTGGGAGCGATGTCCTGATAAGAAAAATTCTGTATCTTTTTCGAACGTTTGAAGTATTTAAAAAGCCGCTCATTTGGATGGGCATTTTGCTTATACTCCCCGACAATGTCCGTAATCAGTTCAACAAGCTGTTCCGGTTCAATGCCTTCCGCCACCGGCTGACCCGGATGGGCTGTTCTTCCAACCGGTTTAGCTCCAAGAAATAAGTCGAACTTCCCTTTTCGGAAGACAATCCCGATATCATCCATCACAGCACTATAACAAGCCATCCCACACCCATTAAAACCGATGTTCAGTTCCTTGGGCATTTTCATTCCGCCAAGCACCCGGTGTATTTCGTCCGCATAAGGAATGGATTCCGCTTTTTCACCATCACAGAAATCACAGGCTTTTAGTGTCAGTACATCTCCAATCGGCGACAAAAGAAAGTTTGCTGATTGCAATTTCCCCGTTATGACTTCCGGATCCGTTGTCGGAATCTTTAAGACGATTTTATGATTTGGCGTGTATTCCATCGTTCCCTTTTCCCCAACAACTTCCGCAAGTGTCATCATTTGTTTGGGAGTGAATTGTTTATTCGCCACACCTGGACTAACGGCAAGTTCGAATACCGACTCCATTTTTTGCTGAACAATCGGCTGAATGGATTGCTTAACGGTTTGACCCTTGACTCTTGACAGGGCCTCCATTGCCATTTCAAAGGAAGCTGGCTTCTTTTCTGGTGCTTTTGTAAGTAATCCAACTCCTCCAGCGGACTCGGTTAAGGCCTCTTGATCTAATGCCCACGGTTCCGCTTCTTTTTGCAGTCGCTGATGCGGCTTCAATGTTTGCTTTTCCGAATTCAAAGTATATTTTCTCTGATAGCCTCTTGGTGTGATGATTTTGTCATCATATAAAAAGGTGGATGAATTACCGATAATGACGGTGGTCAACATTCCAATATCGTGATTCAACATATCCTGCAAATTGGTTATGACAATATCCTGCCTATCGCGATAAGCACTTTTCACCAACCCGACAGGTGTATCCGGCGAGCGGTAGCGAAGGAGAATTTTCTGTGTTTCAACAATTTGCCGGGTCCGCCTGCCGCTGCGCGGATTATAAAGTGCAATGACAAAGTCTGCCATTGCAGCTGCTTCAACCCTTTTAGCGATCAGTTCCCAAGGAGTTAAATGATCACTGAGGCTGATCGTACACGAATCGTGCATGACTGGTGCCCCGAGTAAAGACGCACATGAGTTGATTGCAGAAATGCCAGGAATGACTTCAATGCCCACACCAGTTTCTTCTTTCCAGCCTTTCTCAATCAATACTTCATAAACCAACCCTGCCATCCCGTAAACTCCGGCATCCCCACTGGAAATCACCGCCACTTTCTTTCCCAGCTCCGCTTGTTTCACTGCTTCCTGTGCACGTGATACTTCTTCAGTCATCCCCGTACTAATGATCGTTTGATCTGTAAGCAGTCCCTGAATGAGTTCAACATAAGTTTTATAACCAATGATGTAGTCACTTTCTTGAAGGGCTTCGACGGCACGTTTGGTAATGTGTTCAAAATTCCCGGGCCCAAAGCCCACGACGAATAATTTACCGTTAGTACTCATTAAGACATCTCCTTTTACGCTTTGTTCTTTGAAATACCCGTATGAGCAGGAAAATCTGGATTAGGGGTCATTTCCCCATCATTGAATTGATAGATCATCTGTGGAACAAATTCACCATCATCGATATTACTGACGATCTGCCGACCGAATTCAGGCGTTTCCACTCGATACCAGTTTCCTTGGGGATAGGCAATCACAACGCAGGCATCCTTACATCTTCCGTTACAGCGTGTCCTGGTTGTATGGATTTTCAAATCAAGTCCCTTTGAAGTAATTTCATCGCGAATCGCTTGGGTTACTTCTTCCCCGCCCTTTTTCATGCAGCTGCTCCCATTACAAATCAACAGATGCGTATTTGTACCCATCAAGTTCCAAGTAGTCATCTTCTTCCTCCTGAGTTCAGGGAAAAGGCAAAATAAAAAACCTTAACATTAGAGTCAAGGTTTTAAAAAAACTATATGAATGAGAAGCCAAAGGCAAACATGCCAAATCCTTCCAAAATCGTCATAGTCCTTCTACCTTTCCCTCCGAAAAGTATCATGCAATTTTAAAAGCAGGTTTCCTGGCTTACGCTTCATTTTACTTTGTCCCTTCCCGGCATCATGCCAGTGGTTATCGACAATTTCATCAGCGTTTACAGTAGCGGGGGCTGCATCGGATTTTCACCGATTTCCCTATTATCCCTTGCTTATTCACACAAGGGCACTTTTAAAATGAAATATTTGGTTTTATTATACATTTCTAACTAACTTAATCTATCATATAACAACTTTATCAAAATTCAATAGTTTATTCCGACTGTTTAGAAAAGTTTAATAGTGTAAAACCAGTTAAAATCCTTTCCTTGCAACAAAATCCGTCCCGAAAAAAAAGATAGTGTAGCTGAAATTATTTCTTTATGGTACACTATACGAGAATTTTCAAAATAATTACATAAGTTTTATGGTGTTGAATTTCTCGGAATTCAACTTAAAAGGGAAGCCGGTGAAAATCCGGAGCGGTCCCGCCACTGTAAAGGGAAGTCCTATTACTTTAGCTTTAATCCACTGTCAAATGAGATGGGAAGGATGTAATGGGATGATGAACCAAAGCCAGGAGACCTGCCATGAAACGTGAAACTGTTTCAGCCTACGAGGATGGGCGTGCGGATCAGGCAGAATGGCCCATGATTGCTTCATGCTGCAAAATTCCTGTTCATTACGCACTTCTTTCCTTTGAGAGAAGTGCTTTTTATGTTGGGCGCCGCTTTTCTTCTCAAGATTGATCAGAAAAATTTAAAAGTATTGAAAGGAGAAAGAATGAAAAGAACCAATTGGAAAATTATTTATTTTGTCATCTTATTGCTTTTTATCCCGAACCGGGCAATGGCCATGCATATCATGGAGGGCTTTTTACCCATTGAATGGGCTATATTCTGGTGGGCCGTGACGTTTCCATTTTTAATCTTGGGTTACCGGTCCATTAGATCCAAAGTTAGGGAAAATCCAGAAACAAAAATGATACTTGGCCTATCGGGCGCATTTGTATTTATTTTATCGGCCCTAAAGATTCCTTCCGTTACGGGAAGTTCTTCACACCCTACCGGAGTTGGTTTGGGTTCCATATTATTCGGACCATTGGCCATGAGTGTCGTTGGCTCCATCGTTCTGTTATTTCAAGCTGTTTTACTGGCTCACGGAGGATTGACGACATTAGGGGCCAATGCATTTTCCATGGCCGTTTGCGGACCGTTCATTGCTTACTTTGTCTTCAAGGGCGCAACTAAATTGGGGTGGTCTTTTTCACTTGCCGTTTTCTTGGCAGCTGCTTTTGGAGATTTAGGAACCTATGTGGTCACTTCCGTTCAACTTGCTCTTGCTTTTCCTTCCGAGGTAGGAGGATTCATGGCCTCTTTCAGTAAATTTGCAGGTATTTTTGCCCTGACCCAAATTCCCTTGGCAATCAGTGAGGGGTTATTGACAGTCGTCGTAATGAATTTCTTGAAAAAATACAATCTAGGTGAATTGAAATTGCTGCGAGTTTTTTCTAAGGAGGCCCGTTAATATGAAAAAAAGTCTACTGCTGCTTTTCCTGGTTGTCATTCTTGCAACCATACCGTTAATCACCCAACAAGGAACGGAATTTGGCGGTGCCGACGGCGAAGCTGAGGAAGCCATCACTAAGATCCATCCGGAATACAAGCCATGGTTCAACAGTATATGGGAGCCGCCAGGTGCAGAAACCGAAAGCTTATTATTTGCGCTTCAAGCTGCAATCGGAGCCGGTTTCATTGGATACTTCATTGGCGTGATGAGACAAAGGAATAAGCAAACCAAACAAGAACTGACAGAAAAATCGAAGCATGTTACTCATTGATAAATATGCCTATTTCAATGGGCTAAAGGATGTTCATCCGTTGGAAAAGATGGTTTTTGCACTTTCCCTTTTGCTGTTTTCGTTAACGGTAAGGGATATGACCGTTTCGCTCATCACTTTTACGGTGATGAGCGCTTTAATCATTTTTGCGGCAAAAATCCCGCTTTCCTATTATCTGAAATTACTTCTATTGCCAGGATTTTTTATACTATCTGGAACAATTACCATCCTTTTTTCTTTCACAAGCGAATTTACTTCGATATCGAATATATGGTGGTCCTGGAAGGTCGGGAACTGGCAAATATTCATCAGCGATGACAGCGTCGGTACGGTGTCCAATTTGATCACTGTCGTATTCGGCAGTATCAGCTGTTTATATTTCCTTACCTTAACTACACCCATTACCGTCATCCTATCCGTGTTGCGAAAACTTAAAGTGCCTTCCTTATTGATTGATTTAATAGAATTGACCTATCGCTTCATCTTTATTTTTTTAGATACAGCTTTGGCCATTCATCAAGCACAAGCTTCACGGCTAGGGTATGTTTCATTAAGGAAAGGCATACGATCTCTCGGATTACTAATCTCGTCTTTATTTTTAGGAGTATTGCAGCGCTCTGGGCAATTGACGATGGCCATGAACGCAAGAGGCTATCAGGAGAACCTTTCCTATCTCGAGGATACTTACACCTATTCCTCACGCAATTGGCTGATTGCGATAGTAATATTAGGAAGCTTAATCTTTATTAATGGATATTTGTAAATTGGAGGCAACCCAACAATGGACGAGCATATTTTTCATATAGAAGGCCTCACCCATCAATTCGCAGATGGAACGTTCGCTTTAAACGATCTGTCGCTAACGATTCAACAGGGTAAAAAGATTGCATTATTAGGCAATAATGGTGCCGGCAAATCGACTTTATTCCTCCATTTAAATGGTCTTTTACAACCTACAGCAGGAAAGATCAGATTTAAGTGCAAAAAAATGAAATATGACCGTAAATCATTATTATCATTACGAAAGCAAGTCGGGATCGTTTTTCAAGATCCCGACTCTCAGCTCTTTTCCGCTAATGTACAACAGGATATATCGTTTGGACCGATGAATTTAGGATGGGATAGAATTAAGGTTCAAGAGAAAGTAAATTGGGCAATGGCCCAAACGGAAGTAACGGAACTGAAAGACAGACCTACCCATTTTTTGAGCCTTGGGCAAAAAAAACGTGTCGCCATTGCGGGGATACTCGCCACGGAGCCCGATGTCTGGCTCTTGGACGAACCTACCGCTGGATTGGATCCTTATTTCTCAAGACAGATCATGGCTCTGCTGGACAGTATCCACCACCCTGACAAAACGATTATCCTATCAACTCATGATGTTAATTTAGCTTATCAATGGGCTGATGAAGTTGTTGTCATGAACGATGGTAAGGTCATATACCAAGGGGACCCTGTTTCCGTTTTCCATGATGAAGACGTTTTGCTGCAGGCACATCTGGAGAAACCGTGGGTATTTGAAATGTTTCAAGCCCTTCTTCAATCAAGGAACCCTGCAGAAAGGGACCTTTTCCCAAGAACGAAGGAAGAATTGCTTCAAAAGTTGGAGACAGAAAGAATTTATTAATTAAGTTCCCCTAGCTCTTGCTTCATCAGAAGCTAGGGGATCAAACCGATATCTAAAAAATAGCAGGCGATAATTCTTGTTCCTAAAAAAACAAATTTTATTACCTTTCTTCTTTAGATCTTTCTTTTGCAATTTCAATATCTCTTCCGTTTACATCATCAATGACTGCCTTTATTTCGCCTTCCGCATAAGTATCCGAGACTTGTTCGTGGGTTCTGGCAAGTCCAGAGGATAAAGGATCTTCCCGTTTATAATCGCTGACATCATATATTCTTCCGGCAACTTCTGAAGATTCATTTTTTGATTGCTTGCTATCCATTTTATTCACTCCTATTTTTTAAAATGTCCAAACATTTTGACAACAGCATTAAAGTCAAAGGTATTTTGTGTAAAAAACGAAGCAATATTCAATAATGTTAAAAAAGGAGGAAAAAGGCAAAGAAAAAGCTTACAAGTAAAATCCCCTTTCAGGGACTTAACATGTAAGCTTACTGAGAGCTTATGCCTCCTTCTTCACATCCACATTATCGGATGGGTCACCCCAGCATTCCACATTCTTCAAACCTTCAATATTGTTCACATGGAAGACTGGATTTTTCCCACTTTTCTTTTGCTCTTGATAATCCGCCAGTGCAGCAAAAGCAATCTTTCCAAGTAAAGCTATGGCGATCAGGTTGATAATGGCCATAAGGGCCATCAGCAAGTCAGCCAGTCCCCAAACAAAATCCAGTGATGCAAGCGAACCGAATATCACCATCCCTACGACTGCGATACGATAGACATTCAGCCAAACCTTATTTTCATTGATGAAGCCGATGTTCGACTCTCCATAATAATAGTTGCCAACAATCGAACTAAAGGCGAATAGCAGTACGATAATGGCAAGGAAAATACCCGCCCAAGATCCCAATGCCGTTCCGAGGGCATTTTGGGTTAGGACGATACCATCCGTTTCCTTAGAAGTATAAAGACCTGAAAACAGAATGATGAAGGCTGTCGAGCTGCAAATGATGAGCGTATCGACAAAAACACCTAGAGACTGAATGAGACCTTGCTTGACGGGATGACTGACGTCAGCAGTGGCACCAGCATTTGGTGCACTACCCATCCCGGCTTCATTTGAAAATAGGCCGCGCTTGATTCCCTGCATCATGGCAGCTCCCAGTACTCCGCCAGCCACTTCTTTTATTCCATCAAATGCACTTTCAAAGATCAAAGCAAAGACACCAGGTAACTCGGTAATGTTCATGATGATGATAATCAACGCCACTATTACATAGGCTCCTGCCATGATCGGAACGATGACTTCAGAGACTTTTGCAACCATTTTGATCCCGCCAAAAATGATGACAGCCGTGACCATAGCCAAGATGATTGCCGTAACCCACTTTTCAATCCCAAACGATTCATTGAATGCGCTCGTAATCGTATTGGCTTGTACCGAGTTGAAAGCTAGTCCAAATGTAAGCGAAATCAACACAGCGAAAGTGATTCCCATCCAACGGGCATTCAATGCTTTTTCCATATAATACGCAGGACCTCCGCGGAATGCATCCCCATCCTTGACCTTATAGATTTGAGCAAGTGTACTTTCAATGAATGCGGAAGCAGATCCGATCAGTGCTATTAACCACATCCAGAAAACGGCTCCAGGTCCGCCCGTCGTGATCGCGATGGCAACACCTGCAAGGTTACCCGTTCCTACCCTCGATGCCGTGCTTATGCAAAATGCCTGAAAGGATGTTACACCTTTTTTATCCGCAGTGGCCCCTTCTCCCAAAAGCCTGAACATTTCCCCTACCATTCTGAATTGGACAAACTTCGTGCGGATGCTAAAATAAAGACCCAATCCAACCAACATGATGATCAATATGGAAGACCATAACACACCATTAGCCTCACTAATAAATTTTTCTAAGAATTCCATTAAAACAAACCCCTCTACTTAACTCTGATTATTATTATAAAAACATATACAACTATAATTTATTTCCCCGTGCATCGAGAAGATAAACAAAAGAAGCCCGTAAAAAAAAGGAAATTCCACAATGAATCTCCAATACAATAATATATTATATCCTAACCCTCTATTTTTTTCATTCATGAATTGATATTTCAGTATCATTTCCTTTAGATAATAATCTTTATCCTCTATTCATTTAACATTCACTGCAACGTTAATTCCATTCATATTCCAAACACATCTTGGATATAGCAAAAAAAAGCCTCACACGTCCTGATCCCAGGTTAACGTGCGAGGCTTTTTTTTGCATTCCTCTGCTCTAGCTTAAATTTGCTATAAGTCTCAATTTTGCTAGATGGATGGTATTCCTTGTGAAAACATCTTTCTTAATTCTTTTTTATCTATTTTTCCAATCGGCGTTAATGGGAACTTATCAAGAAAATAGGCTATTTTAGGAACCATATACTTAGAGGTTCTTTGTTTGCAGAAATCAATTAATTCCTCACTAGTACAGTTCGATCCTTCTCGCAATGCTATCACGACACACACTACTTCTCCCCAATCTGGATGGGGAACGCCTATGCAAGCGCTTAATGCAACAGAAGGGTGCTGGTTCACCACTCGCTCAACTTCTGAAGAATATACGTTCATCCCGCCCGTAATGATCATATCTTTCTTCCTATCCACAATATAAAGGTAACCGCTTTCATCCCATTTACCAATATCCCCCGTGTAGAACCAGCCATCACGGATGTATTCTTGGGTAAGATCCGGTCTTTGATAATAGCCTACCATCATGGCTGGTGATTTTACGATAATTTCTCCAAGCTCGGTTGGTTTTACATCATTTCCATCTTCATCAATCAGTCGAACTTCGGTAAGAATGCACGGTTTCCCACAGCTTTTCAGAATTTCCGAATTGTTATGATAAGCCCATACATGAGCGCTCTTCGATAGTCTGGCAATGACAATATTGCATTCAGTCATGCCGTATTGCTGGCGCATGATAGGCCCGAATACTTCAAAAGCTTCTTTAAGGCGCTTTTGAGAAATTGGTGACGCGCCGTAAAAGATATTACGCATGGAGCTCATATCATATTCCATCTTCTTTGTCTGGTCAAGGAGCCTGTATAACATGGTCGGTACCATGAATGTCGTCGTGATTTCATGTTCCTTTATCGCCTGTATGAAAGCTGCAGCGTCGAATGAACCCATCACATAGACATGGACGCCCGAAACAAGGGATCTCCAAAGTAATGAACCGGCTGAATGCACAATGGGCGTACTTAGCAATACCCGGTCACGGTCATCCAGCGGGTCTTCGATAGCTGCAGAAAGTATGGCGGCGCCGAGTCCTTTCTGGGAATGCATGACGCCTTTGGGTGTACCCGTTGTCCCGCCTGTATATGACAGAAGGGCAATGTCTTCCTCTTCAGCTAATGGCAAGTCTAGATTATTTATTTCGCCGGGCCATTTAAACAGTTCAAACTCCTCCGGATAATTAATATGAAAGCCTGGGAGCCCAATAACATGGACATCTTCCTTCTTCATTTCTTCCAAATACTCAAAGAAGGTGTCAAAGTGTGTCTGTGTAGCTATTATGACCACTTCTGGTTTTGCTTCCTTTAAAATGAATTGTATTTCTCTTTTCCCCAGTTTTTCACTTAATGGCACCAAGGTTGCTCCACATTGCTGGATGGCCAAACCAAACATCACACTTTCTAAACTGTTTGGAATGATGGTCGCTATGCGGACACCCCTTCCTGCACCTAAACGAAGTAGATAAGATGTGATAAGTTCTGTTTTCTTCCATAACTCGTCGTAGGTTATCGTTTCCCCGGCTGGCAACAAGGTAATAGCCGGCAGTTCGCCGAATCGTTTCATTCCTTTATTCAACAGTGACTGAAATGTCAACTTATGCAGCATGTATATTTCCTCCCCCGAAAAAGGTTTTACCCTTTTAATAATGCTTTGGCAATTGTATTTTTTTGAATTTCTGAGGTTCCGCTCAGAATACGGTACATCCGTGCACTCCTGTACATTTTTTCTACTGGATGCCCTTTTACCAAGCCTTTGGAGCCAAAGATTTGGACAGCCTTGTCAGCCACACGGCAATTTACTTCTGAAGCAAACAGCTTAGCCATGGACGTGCCGGCTCGATCCTCTTTTCCTTGATCAATTTTTCCAACCACATCATAGACCATGCACCTTGCTGCGTAGATTTCCGTCGCCATATCTGCGAGCATATGCTGAATTGCCTGGAAGTCACCGATGGGCCGGCCATGTTGGACTCGCGTTTTGGCATGTTCAATAGATAAATCGAGAAGGTGTTGGGCCATTCCGATAAAGCCGGCGGCATGGGAAGCGCGATTTGTGTTTATTCTTTTCAATCCGAGCAGCAAACCTTTTCCTGGTTCTCCGATTATATTGGCGGCAGGCACTCGACATTGATTGAAATTCAATTCAGCATGTATGCGTTCTCCTGATAGGGGAACTTGAATGTCTCCTAGTTCAAACCCCGGATGTTGGGATGTTTTTTTATCAACTAGGAAAGCAGTGATTCTTTCTTTTTCTCCTTTCCCGGATTCTTTCGCTATGACAATGGCGAAATCAGCATAGGGGGCCGCACTGATAAAATGTTTCTTTCCATTTAATATATAATCATTTCCGTCTTTAACGGCTGTTGTTTCGATAGCGAAGGCATCTGATCCAGCATTTGGTTCTGTAAGGGCAAAGCAGCAGCTCGCATCTCCCGTCACAACGGGCATCACATATTTTTCTATTTGCTCAGGTGTAAAACTTTCCAACATCTGGCCAATTCTTAGCGGCCCGCCAATCTCGCCGATAACCTGCCCCCATAAAACCGCTCCGGAACGGGCCAATTCTTCCTTGAACATGCATAAGCCTTTTAAACTAACATCTTGTCCGCCATATGTTTCAGGGAGGTTAATACCATAAAACCCCAATTCTCTGGATCGTTTCCTTGCCCATTGTATCGCTTCCATCGGGATATCCTCTTCAGCGTTCAATCCATGCTCCTGTTCATATGGAAGCAATTCATTTTGGATGAAATCCTGCAACTTTGTTTGTAGAACCTCTAATTTCTCTTCCTGGGTCGTTAACATAAGTTTCCCCTTTCGATTTTTATTTTCGTTGAATTTTTTAAATGTTTAAAATGTTATAACATTAATTTTAAATGTAAATAATATTTAAGTAAAATAAGGATATATGATATAAATATAAAAAATATTGAAGTAAATAAAAAAATATTAGTTCCCTATCATCATAGGAAACTAATATTTAAGAGTAGTATAGAAATCGAGACATTTAATAAACTCCCTGGCAGCTTTTGAAAAATACTGCTTCTTAGAGCGAACGTAACCGAATTCCATTGTATTATTTTCCAGCTCCACCAAAGGAATGGCCACAAGTTCCCCGCTTAGGAAATAGGGGTCGCTGTTAATTCCAATATCATAAGAAAAGGCAATCGCCAATCCCTCAGCGACGGTTTTTTTGATGATCTCTGTATTATTTGTGAAAAACAATATATTCATCTCACCGTAATGATCAAAAAAACCTTTAATGAACGACTTCATTCTTGGTCCATTGTAAATGACCAAATTTTGGTCCATTAGCTCTTTTGGGGTTATGCTTTTACGGTTCACTAAAGGGGAGTTCTTACTGACCATCACAATCACTTTAGCTTCCATCAAGGGTTGAAATTCCAACTCAATTTCTTTTGGTTTAACCTTTGGGATATTCAATAGCCCGATGTCTATCTTACCATTCAGTACTTCTTCGGTTATCTCCTGTCCCCCTTTTTCTTCAATGACAATTTTCACCTCGGGATACTTCTTCTTAAATAAGGCCAAGGATTTAGGCAAAACCGTTAGAAATAAACCTTGTGTTGATGATAGGCGTAACTCTTTTTCCATCGTATCTGAATGTATTTGAGCACTGTCTCTTATTTCTTCCAATTTGTTTAATACTTCAAGAGCTTTCTGGATGATTTCCTTTCCGTCTTCTGTAGGTATGGTTCCTAACCTTGACCGCTTGAAGATTTTTATACCTAATTCCTTCTCCAAACTCGTAATGGCCATACTGATTCCAGATTGGGAGATATGGAGGCTTTCTGAAGCCGTGGAAATCGAGTTAACCTCGGCTACCTTGATGATATATTCCAATTGTTCAATATTCATGATTCATTCTCCTTCTAGCCTATTACTAATATCATACCTCGAACAGAAAGCCCTTTCAATTTTAGAGAAGTGGATTCAGGACACTTCAAACTGTCGCCTCAAAAGCAGAAGCCAGTTTTATATAATTGTAGTTGTTTTTTCGTATTCTTTAGCTGGTTTTGCCTGATTATTTTTAATAGATACGGCAACAATCGTTCCCAATAACGCTATTATCACCAAAAACAGGAAAGCGGCATTATAGGAGTCATTAAACAAACTGATAATCAAACCGAGGGCTAAAGGAGAAACCGCACCTGCAATTTGACCGGCAAAAGTTACGAGTCCGGAGGCAGAGCCCGTTAGTTCCTTTGGTGAGTATTTTATGATGATCGTATAAAGAACCGTTCCAAAGAAAGACAGTGCTACGGAGTTGAGAGTGAGATAAGTGATGATAAGTGCTATAGACGAGGCGTTAGACATTAGAAAGAGAAAAATTGCCGATAATAAAGCGCCTGCAGCGGCAAGATACTTCTCCCGGTTGGCCATATGCTTATCCAGAAGCCACCCGCTTACATTAAACATCAAGAAACCAAAAATATAAGGGATTGCCAATAAACCTCCTGCGGCTATTAAATCCACCCCTTTTTCTTTAACCAAATATATAGGCATCCAAGTGATCAGACCATAGTTGATAATATTTGATATAAACTTGAATGTTATGAGTTTCCAAATATTTTCGATTTTAAATAACAGTTTCAGAGCAACCTTTTTTTGTTTCGGTTTGTCTTTTTTAACCTCTTGATTTCCTTGAGGCTTTAGAATGAACCAAATTCCGAAAGAAGCTAATATCCCTAGAATTCCGGAAATGGTAAACATGCCCCGCCAACCGAATGCCACCACCATGGAAGCTGCAAGTGCAGTACCTAATATCCCGCCAATATTTTGGGCAGACAGGAAAAACGAATTTGCCCTGCCCCGTTCTTCTTCCGGGAAGTTATCTCTTATAGTGGACATACTGGCAGGATAGAAAGGCCCTTCACCTAACCCAAACAGAAAACGGATGAATAATAAAGACATGAATGACCAAGCAAACCCAGTCATTACAGTGAACAAGGACCAACTAAACAAAGAAACAGTAACCATGACCCTGGCGCCATACTTATCGGTCATCCATCCACCAAGCGGTTGCATGAGTGAGTAGCTAACAAAAAATATACTAATTAAAATACCTGTCTGGGACGTATTGAGATGAAACTCATCTGCAATAGGGATAATCCCGACATTTATGGCAACGCGATCAAAAAAACTTAAAATCATTCCAACAAATAAAAGGCCGCTAATCAATATTTTTCGTTTCTTACTTGCATATAACTGCATTCCCCATCACTCCATTTTTTTATATTTTCACAAAACCTCAGCCACACAGGAAGCGCTTACAATTCCTTTCGAATTACAAAACTTGTTCTGTAACTATTAGGAGCGTTTTATAAAAAATTAAAAACGAAACAGGATGCCTTCAGGATTAATTAATACATTCAAACCCATGAGACTACTAAGTAGACTCGTGGGTAACCGATCCATCCTTGTTTCAGAATATGAAGTGTTTGATTATCACGGAGTTACGATATTAACCTTAGGTTGGAATTGATCCAGCAAAGTCAGGAAATCTTCAAACTGTTTTTTATCACCGGAAATGGCAACTTTACCGGCTGCTTCCATTTTGGATAAATCTTCACGTCCCAGAGCAATCTGATAGAAAGTTATTCTATCTAATGTTAATGCTGCATCAGGGTTGGACGCCATTTTCCCTTTTTTGAAGTTCAATACAGAATTATTCAGATCGATCGTGTAATTGGTTTTCGAATCTGTAAATGTCAAATTGAAAGTCATATTTTTATTTTCCGCTTTCATTCCGTTTAATTTAATGGACAAGAATTTCAGGAAATCATCCATTGGCATATTGAGCAGCGTATCGAGATTCATCATTCCGCCACTTCCTTTTGAGTCTGCCACACCATTCCTTAACTCGTCTGCGCCGGTAAGATAGAAATTACGCCACACAGAAGATTCAGCTGTGTATCCTAATTGCTCATAAGCTTTAGCCAATAAATTTTTTGCTTCTGTATTTTTCGGGTTGGCCATGACGACATGCTTTAAGACTTGAGCCACCCAGCGATATTCCCCTCTTTTATAATCAAGTTTTGCCTGTTTAATGACCTTCTTTTCCCCACCCATATACTGTACATATTTAGCGCCCGATTCCTCTTGTGGTAATGGATCCAAGTCGGATGGATTACCGTTGAAATATCCTAAATAAAAGTTGTACACTGCTTTTACGTTGTGTTTCAATGTTCCGTAATACCCCCGATTGGCCCAGACTTTATCCAACTTTTCAGGAAGCTTTAACTCTTCCGCGATTTCATCAGGTGTAAGTCCTAAATTCGCTAATCGTATGGTTTGGTCATGAATATATTTGTACAAATCACGCTGACTTTCCAACTGCTCCAGAACATCGTCCCTTCCCCATATGGGCCATGTATGGGCCGTTACCATAGCATCTATATCTTCGTTTCCAAACAGATCAACAGTTTCATCAAGTGCTTTCACCCATTTTAGGGTATCTCTGGTTTTAGCTCCCCTTAATGTATAAATATTATGTAACGTGTGTCCGGTGTTTTCCGCTACCACTAAAGTTTTGTAATCATTGATATAATAATGCATTTCAGATGGAGCTTCCGAATCCGGCGTCAATAAAAATTTAAATGTAATTCCGTCTATTTCCACCGTTTGAATATCATCCTTCACTTCCATTGTTGGAGGAAAATAGCTAAAAGTTCCGTTACTTAATCCTGGGCCAATACCAGAAGTAACAAATCCCCTTTCACTTGCGGGTAAGAGATTTCCAAACATATAACCTGCACGGCGAGACATTATATTGCCTAAAAGAATGTTTTCACTTAGCGCTTCATCGTTAAAACCTGCTGGGACAATAATCGGCACCTTAGCTGGATTTTCAGCGTATTGAGCAATGCCTTTCATACCACCAAAGTGATCCGCATGACTGTGACTAATAACAATTGCACTTACTGGATTTTTGGGCCGATGTTCAAAATAAAGCTCCATGGCTGCTTTTGCCGTTTCAATTGTAGAAAGTGTATCCAAAACTATTAATCCTGTTTTTCCTTCCACAATGGTAAGCACTGATAAATCCTGGCCCCGAACTTGATAAACGCCATCTACCACTTTAAATAAGCCTGTTATATTTTGTAATTGAGCCTGCCGCCACAAGCTTGGATTTACAGTAAGACTTGCCGGCTGATCTTCTTTTATGAATGAATATCGATTACTATCCCAAACTACGTCACCTTTTGAATTTTTAATTGGATTCATATTCAAAGGCGCAATGAATCCTTTATGTGCATTCTTGAAATCTTCCTTATCTTTAAAATTCAACTGTTCATAAAAAGCCTTATTTGCTGAAATTGTTGCATCTGTGGCCGGCATCGGCTCATCTGAAGCAGCCTTTGTAACAGAAGACCCTGCCAGTAAAACAAAAACAATGGGAACGGTTACAATTCCTTTAATAAAAGATACTTTGGACATTTCATACCCCTTTCTAAGTAGATATCATGTATCTATTCCGAATGTTGCAGCAGTAAACTTTCTCTTTTTTTAGAAATTTTTAGAATAATATGAATTTATTTTATAATTAATTTGACTTTAAGTATATTTCCTATTTCTAATGGTAACTTCAATTTTATTTATATAAAGGCTATGTTAAATTCAAATGTTGATATTTGACCATAAGAAAACCGCCTTGGTGAAAAGGCGGTTCATTGAGCTATCGTCCCCGTAGTTAAATAAATTAGTTGTGTCTGTTTTTATTGAGTGTCTTCGTCGCTTTTGTACTCCAAAAATCACCTGGCTGACAATCCAAAGTCTTACATATCCGTTAATCATTCATTTTTTGACTTTATATCTGGGGCATTTTTTAATGGCTTTTGAAGGGCGTCCACAATGGCTGCGATGATACTTGTTGCTAAAATACCCATTAGACATAATGATGTAGGACCCGCTGCATCATCACTACCTGTAACTTTAGCAAGCACCCTTAAGCTTACTATTCCTAACAAAATGAGGAAAATGACAGTAAAAGCACATCTCTTTATAATCTTCAAAGATTTAAGGGATAATTCAGAGAAAGCATTGTTCTTTTCGATGTAGGTTAATAGTTTATATGCTTGATACAACGCAACAGAAAACGCAATACAGAATCCGTATGCACATACTAAAAAGGGGATTAGGAAGTAAGCCGTATCTGGATGTACCCTTGCATCTCTAACGGCTATCTCAGGCAACCAGATACACAAAGCAAGCACTGCAATTCCAGCCAGAAAAATAATTACCTTTAAGAAAGTGGTTGAACCTCGTTTAACATTCATTTAAAACACCTCACTTATTTAATGACAACATGATTTTAGCATATTATTTATCGTATTACAGTAAATTTATATTGTTTTTATTTATATTATTATTGTTATTGAAATATCCTTTTAATTTTGACAAAAATAAAAAGCACTTCTCACTACAAAGAAATGCTCTTACTTTAAAATGTTAAATTTACAACTTGTTCAACAAAACTGCCCGTTTAGATTTATGTGGTCTTCTGGTGCGTTGAAGATTGCGTGTTTGTGAGGTCGTTAAAGGTTTGATGGCAGGCTTTACAGCGGTAACGCTTCTGTTTCACCTGTCCAGCACGTGTTTTGATAACGAATTTACCAAATCGCACAACAAAATGGCTGTCGCAATGTGGGCAGACAAGACCAGCTTTATGCTTTTGTTCCTGGATTTCATCAATTGCACGAATAGGAGCCGACATCGGTTTCGTTCGAGACTGCAAGAAATATACAAGTTCCTGTTTACCGCTTTCAGTTAATGCTTCGGCGAGCTTCTTTACTTATTTAACATGGCCTATATAAAAAATAACAATCCCTTTGTTTGTCTAACCGAAGGCTGAAGAACCAAATACAAAATGCCCCTCCCGATAGGGAAGAGCTTTTATGAATACGCAATGCCGTATATTCAATTTGCTATTACTTTTGCAAGGCAGGGTGTCCGGGGCCACACCGTTTCCCACAAAACTGAAAACGCTGCCAAATTGTAATGGTACATAAAGGTAGCTTTTCATTCCTTATCGAAGAAAATCAACAAATTTAGACACCCCTATTTTGTTGAATCGCTTGTTTTTCCTGACTAGCCATAAATTTCTTGCCATATCTATTCTGGAAATATCCACTTCCCGCAAAAAGCCTTGCTCCAATTCCCTGGCCACTGTCAACCTTGGCAAAATGCTGATTCCAAGTCCTGCTTCAACCGCACTTTTTATCGCTTGTGTACTGCCAATCTCCATGTAGCTTTCTATTTTTTCTAAAACCCCATGCTCCCTTAGCATGTTTTCTACGATAAGCCGTGTTCCGGAAATGGATTCACGCCAAATCATCCTTTCATTTCCCAATTCATCTAGCTGAATTTCTTTTCTGTCTTTCCATGGGTGGTCGGATGGACATACCAATATCAATTCGTCTTCGGCGAACTTGTCTACAATAAAATCGGTGTTTTCCACAAGTCCTTCCACCAAGGCCAAATCAATGACATCGTTTGAAAGATCCTCCAGAACCCGGGGGGTATTTTTTATCGTCAATGTCACTTTTATTTCTGGCTGCTGTTTTTTAAATCTCCCAAGCAAGCTCGGCAACAAATACTCGCCGATAGTCAAGGAAGCCCCTACTATTAGATTTGCATTGTACTTCCCCGTCGATTGCTGAATCACTTCTTTTGAATGGTTGAAGTCATTTACTATGGCTTTTGCAAAAGGGTATAACAGCTTTCCTGCTTCTGTAACTCTCAGCCTTCCTTCCTCACGGTCGAATAACAAAGTGTTATAATAATTTTCCAGTTGATGGATCTGCCGTGTTACAGCGGGCTGAGATAGGAAACTTAACCTCGCCGCCTGGCTTAAACTTCCTTCATCCACCACTAAACAAAACATTTTCAGATTTTCCAATTTCATGAAAACGACCTCCATGTTTTTAGATAGTTTATTAAAATGATAGCATCATTAGGTAAATGGTGAAATGAAAATAGTGTGATACATTCTGAGGCTATTCAATTATTGGCGGCATTCTTTATAAAACGGATAAATCTTCTGGGTATAACGTTTTGTTATACCCGATGATTTTGTTGCAATTTACCCATCCCTTTTTCTTTGATATGTTAATAATAAGATTTAACAATGCATTCAAAGGAAGTGACTGATGTCAATGAAAGGACAATGGAAAACTCTATTCCAATTATTTTGGACCTTTTTTAAAATAGCACCTGTCACATTCGGAGGCGGGTTTGCGATGATCCCTTTAATAGAAAAGGAAGTGGTCGAAAAGAGAAAATGGATGAAAAGCGAAGAAGTTACGGATGTTTTTGCGTTATCTCAGTCCGTACCGGGAGCTGTCGCCATTAACTCCGCCACCTTTATCGGCCATCGGATTGCCGGAATGAAGGGGGCAATGGCTGCCATGATCGGTGTTTCATTACCTACCTTTTTAATTGTTCTGCTCCTCGGCATTTTGTATTTTTTCATTCAGGATAATCCGAAGATAGAATCCGCATTCATATCGATCAGAGCTTCCATAGTAGCCATCATCGCCTATGCGGCTATCAAGATAGGAAAAACGGCTGTTGTAGACAAAACAACTTTCTGCATTTTAATAGTAGGAATTCCAGTCCTTTTCTTTCTGCACCCTGTGATGGTTATATTAGCAGGAGCTTTTGCTGGTATTGTGACCATCTCCATTAAGAGAAAATTAGGTTACGATGTCAAGTTGGACAGAAAAGATATAGGAAATGAAGAAAATGATTTCGAACCTTTCATGGGTGCTGGCATATAGGTATATCAAAAAAGGGTCTAACTAATTTTCAAGAAAGTGTGTGATGGAATGATGGAATTGTGGGAGTTGTTTAGCACCTTCTTTATTATCGGCTTTGTATCGTTTGGAGGCGGATACGCCATGATTCCCGTAATAGAATCGGAAGTCTCACAGCATGGATGGATGACGACGCAGCAATTTACTGATATCATCGCGATTTCCGGTATGTCCCCAGGACCTGTCACTGCCAATAGTTCCATTCTTGTTGGCTATTCTACTGCTGGATTTGCAGGGGCCATATCATCTGCTTTCGGAATCTTGCTTCCTGCTATTATATTCGTAACCGTTATAGCCACCTTCTTCAGCAAATTGAATCATTACCCAGTTATTCAATCCATGTTCTATGGACTAAGACCCATTGTCACTAGTTTAATCCTCTTTGCAGCAATCAGCTTTGCACTTTCCAATAATATGATAGCGCTGAACTTTTCTTGGCATGCGATAAGCTTATTACTCGTTTTTGGATTATCGTTATTTGCCCTAATGAAATTACGCTGGCACCCAGCCTATGTCATTATCCTTTCCGGTTTAGTTGGTGTTGTCCTCTATTCATGACAGGTGTCGCACACACAACCATCATTAATTTGGACCGGAATTAAGCAGAAAAATTGAAGAATGATTGATACTATATAAATGGGAGAAAACTTGATAATGTTTATGTATTTACCATACAAAAAACACCCTGTATCCAATGATTCAGGGTGTTCAGACTGTAGACAAACTCGATGAAATTTTAGGGGTTTGTACAATTTGAACGTTGATTTCCCCTCCAGGCACTCGCTTTCCGCGGGCGGTCCGGGAGCCTCCTCGGCGCCTTTGCGCCTGCGGGGTCTCCCCTGGACTCGCTTTTCCCGCAGGAGTATCGCACACCCGCTCCAATCAACTTTGTTTTAACTTTTAGTTCTTCGATCCATTATTTCCCGGCTGAAACCGTGGAAAACCAATCAAGATGGCAATGACGCCACAAAATCCAATTAGTATTGGGTAATATGAATACTGCAAGATGCTTATCGGAGAAATCTTTGCTACCCCTGCTGCAACAAGCAGTTGTGCTCCATATGGTATCAACCCTTGGATACAACATGCAAATATGTCAAGCAAGCTCGCTGATTTACGCGGATCAATCCCATACTTTTCAGCGATATTTTTGGCAAGTGGCCCGGCAATGATAATCGAAATCGTGTTATTTGCCGTTGAAAGGTTTGTCAAACCAACAAGCCCTGCAATGCTGAATTCCGCCCCTTTTTTTGATTTGCTATTTCGGGTCACTAGGTGGAGTAGATAATCGATGCCACCATTATGTTTGATAACAGCTACCATACCTGCAATTAAAATGGCAAGGAAGGAGATTTCATACATTCCCGCCATTCCTTCTCCAACTTTTTGAATGACACCCAACGGTTTATAACTTCCATCAGCCAAGCCGATAATTCCGGCAAATACGATTCCGATGGAAAGGACCAGGAACACATTGACTCCTGCCAATGCAGTGATCAATACGCAAAGATATGGAAGAATCTTCACCCAATTATAAGAATGTTGGGAGATGTCAGCTTGTTCACCCATTGTTAAAATTCCAAGGATTGCACATGTGATGATGGCCGCAGGTAAAACGATGAAAAAATTCACTTTAAACTTATCCTTCATTTTCGTTCCCTGAGTTCGAACTGCAGCGATTGTCGTATCTGAAATGAAGGAAAGGTTATCCCCAAACATCGCACCACCAATAACGGCCGCCATTGATAGGGCAAGCGAAATATCTGTTTGCTCACTAATCCCGACCCCGATAGGTGCCAATGCAACAATCGTTCCCATGCTTGTCCCCATGGATAAAGAAATAAAACAAGCAATAATGAATATCCCTACCATTAATAGATTTTGCGGAAAAACAGCTAAGGCAAGATTCACTGTTGATTCAACTGCTCCCATGCCATTGGCAACTTCGGCAAAAGCGCCAGCTAAAAGGAAAATGATAACCATTAACATAATATTGGCGTCCCCGGCACCTTTACAGAAGATATCAACCTTATGATTGAATGTCTCTTTCCGATTCATTGCCAATGCAGCTGCCGAAGCAATTGAAATTGCAACAATCACCGGAAATGAATAAAAATCTTTAGTGATGATTCCGGACCCTATAAATAAAATTAAAAATACGACAAATGGGATCAATGCCCATGGATTCCCTTTATTGTTTGCACTCATGATGTACACCTCTTTTTATTTTTCCCGTGACAGGTGTCACAGCTCTTATTCTATTAACAGCTTTCGCAAATAACTCCAATTTGAACCTACCTGATTATCTAGTCTTGGAGATATAGCAAAAAAACTGGCATAAAAAAGACCCCTTCTATTTAACAACAAGAAGAGGTCTTTTAATTTATAAAAAACACCCTCCTTATCTTTCAGGCAAAAATCAGCCTGCTGGATTTGGCACAGCACTCCATTTAAGTCCGCTGCCGAGACATCTTCGGGCCAGTCCCTCCGTCTCTCTTGATAAGAAGATTACATTATATAATTTATCAAATATTACGATGCCTTCCAGAAAAGTACCACACTGGAAACTTGCTGAAACCATCTGAGTTTGTGAAAGTGACATCGAAAGTCGTTTTGAAAAGCAAATATAACAGTACAGCATTTTGTCTATTTTCGCAAGGGTTAATTTTAAGTATTTTACATGCACTCCTTACTATTTATAAAGAAATCTTGACATGTGCGGTTAATCAGTTTTTTTCATTTATCGGGACGGAATTCATATAAAAAAGAGGTCTTATGACCTCTCAGCAAATTTGTTGTATTAGGTTAGATGAATTATTTTTGGTCGAATTCACATCAGTCGATACCTCAAAGGCTTCCATCTGTTCCGAATCGAATGACTTTAAATACTGCTGCAGATATGCAGGATCATTATTTGTTGGACTCAACCATTCTTTTTCATCTTCTGGTTTAAGGATGACAGGCATACGATCATGAATGCTGGTCATTAGCTCATTAGGAACGGTTGTTATAACGGAGCATGAATAGACGCTGATGCCTTCAGGTGATTTCCAGGATTCCCAGATACCCGCCATTCCAAATGGAGCATGATTCTTCAGTTTTATTCGCATCGGTATTTTTCTTTCCGGTGTCTTCTTCCATTCATAAAAAGAGTCAGCGATTATCAAGCATCTCTTCTTCTTATACGCATTCCTGAAGCTTGCTTTCTCAGCAATGGTTTCCGATCTGGCATTGATCATTTTGTAGCCCACTTTTTCGTCTTTTGCCCAGAAAGGAATGAGTCCCCACCGAAGATATCCAAGTCGATTCCTTGCCCCGTCATTAATGACGGAGAGAACGGATTGGGAGGGAGCAATATTGTAGCTGAATTGGTATTCCCCATCAAACGATCCCTGAATATCAAACCGATCTTTTATTTCTTCAATGTCAGTGAAAAGGGTAAAACGTCCACACATACTATCGCCTACCGTATTAGAATTTATTACAGTGTAACAAATCGAACGGACAGGCACAAATCAGCGTTCTAAAATCCTGATGTCGGTAAATGGTTGATTAAATAATTCGCTGGAAATCAAAAGAGTTCCAAGGACTTCTCTTTCATCTTCAGCTTTAATGATTTCCGACAAGATCAAGGTACTGCCATTCCTGACCGTCACTTTATATTCATTCATAAAAAATCCCCCCTAGATGGTTGTTATTATAAACCAAAAACCCACAAGTATCAGTAGTGAACTTTGGCAGAGCCATGGTTAATCCTATAACGGGGAGTCAAGCAATGGCCCCGACCATTAACGCGTGTAAAGGAGGCGTAAAAAAGACTGTCCATGAATGATTCACGGACAGCCTGGGTGCTGCCAAAGGACTTAGTTTCAATACTTATAATTGAGTATGGAGATAACATTGAGGAAAGCTGGAAGGACCAAATTGGAATTGCCCTCTTCCATATCCATTCATTATTTAAAATGCAGCAAAACTTCATTTATTAAATGTGCTGCCAATGTTACGGTTTTATTATTTTCGTCCAACGAAGGATTCACTTCCGAAATGTCAAAGGAGAGGATTTTTTCATTCGATACGATATGCCTAATAATCGCACGTACCAATTTCGGATTCAGTCCAAACGGCGATGGAGCACTCACCCCAGGTGCATATGCTGAATCAATGACGTCCGTACATAATGTAAGCATAATGTAGTCATTTTTATTAACGAATTCATTTATCCGCCGCTTTGTTTCATCCATTTCGTTCAATGACAAATCTTCTTCCAATATGTAGTCTACCTTACTCCTCTCAGCGGTTTCAAAAAGTGCCTTTGTATTCCCCTGCTTCTGAATTCCGACACATAAATATCCACAACTTTGGTCTTCGTCCAAAATCTGCTTAAACATCGTTCCTGATGAACTTTCTTTTTCATAGGGCCTCATATCAAAGTGCGCGTCAATATTAATGATCCCCAATCTAGCTTTTGGTCCAATGGATTTCCTAATCCCAAGATAATGGCCATACAGGGTTTCGTGCCCTCCCCCAAGTATGATAGGAATCGCTTTAGTCTCCAATATCCGGTCAACAGCCGATCCCAGTTCGAATTGGGCGGCCTCCATTTCCGTACTTTCACATATTACATCGCCAGCATCCACCAGCTCAGTTTGGGACGGTAAATGACAGGGTAATTTCGCCAAGTATTGCCTAATATGATCAGGCCCCTCTGCAGCACCAATCCTGCCTTTATTCCTTCTGACGCCTTCATCACATTTGAAGCCAATCAACCCAAAGGTCTTTGATGCATTGGAAGAGATGGCTAATTCCGATATCGGAGCCAACCGTACTCTTTGGTGGTATCTGAAGCTGTCCATGTCAGATTGGGAATCAATTCTTCCATTCCAATATTTTGAAGTCGGATTAGTATACATAATTTCTCCTTTATTTAAAAAATTCCGAAATATCTTTTTTAAAAATTATAGATGAGATAATATATAATTACCAATACAAAAATTCAATATATCTATAGTTTAAAGCTATAGAAAGGAGCATAAATGGATCTTCGTCAACTTCGGTATTTCACTACCACCGTCCAGGAAAAGAATTTCTCAAAAGCGGCAAAAATGCTGCATATATCACAACCTTCCCTAAGTAATGCCATAATGAAATTAGAAAATGAAGTTAGTTTACAGCTTTTGGAACGTAATACAAGGGGTCTTGAGCTTACGGAAGCAGGGGGTCTTTTTTATACGAGATCTGTTGACCTGTTAAGAAGATTCGATAATTTGCAAGTGGAACTTAGGGAAATGAAGGATGTTGGAAGCGGAACAGTATGTATAGGTTCCATAGAATCATTCAAATTTTGGTTTCCGAAGATAATCAGGAATTTTAAAATCAATTATCCTAATATTCATATAAAAGTAAGGGAAATATTAGGGGAAGAGAAAGTTTTCGATTCGTTAAATCGGTATAATGTTCATTTCACCATCACGAACCAGCCCATCAATAACGATGAAATTCTGTCCACTCCCCTTTATAATGAAAAATTCATGCTTTTGATCCATAAAGATGACGAGTTAAATGAAAAAGAGTCCATCACTTTCCAAGACATTGCAAAGAAAGAATTGATCATCAGTACAACTGGATTTCAAACAAGAGATGATATCTTAAGAGCATTTAAGGGTGAAAATGCAATTCCAAATATCCTATACGAAATAGAAAGGCTTGAAACGGCTTGCAGTTTGGTGGAAGAAGGGCTTGGGGTTACAATTTTACCGGAAAGCTATATAAAATCCGCTGTATCCCCCAATACTGCAATTCGTGCGATTGATTCGAATTTTTTGGAAAGGACTGTTTACCTGGCCTATTTGAAAGATCGATATCTGTCTCCTGCAGTATGTAAGTTAGTAGAGGAAATACATAGCTTTTTTAAGTGGGATGTTAGGAACGATGCCTAAATGCTGATTCTCTAATTTAATGGAAAAGACACCCTGGCTCATTGTGATTCACTTTATATAAAGAAAACACTTTAGACTTCCTGCCAATGAGCTAGGTTTCCCACTCATATTTGCAGGAGGTTCATGTGTTTTCACTATCCATCCGTATTGTTTTTCCTCACTAATTAATAACGTCCTAACGCTCACACTTCCACGCCAAGTAAAATACTTGTTCAATAAAAATTCATTATAGCGCTTTTTAGGAAGTCCTTATTCCCTCTGCTTCACATCGCAAGTTATAAAAATACTGGATAATTTCCTTTTCATTTAGGATAGATTTTTCAAGCCCCTGTAACGTACGCATCCCAACTCTTCTATCTATCAGAGAAAGAATCTTTATAATCATATCATCTGACTTTAAGGAAATTTCTATTGGTAAATTAAAATATTCTTCCACCGCATTTAAAAAGTCATACTGTGCAAAAATCCCCTCTGCTTTAATCATTTCATGTGCTTGTATCCCTATCTCATAGTTCTTATTTCCATTATAGACATCGTATTCAATACTTTTGGCATTTCTTATTTCATTTTCTTTTCTGAACATTTCTCTATCAGATGTTATCGTACACATATTTAGGATTTCCTTTTTATCAACAGTAATAAAAGCTCGTCCTAATCGGTCGTGAGCCTTTCGATAATTCGTAACAGTAAACTGAACTCTATTTTTTAGAGAGTCACAGATAAAACTCTCTAACTTTTTCTTTACTTTACTCCATTGTTGATTACGCAAGTTTTTATTCTCCTTTACAGTTTTCAATTTCCACAAAAGTATATTTCTTTCCTTATTCTATTCTGCTTGTTAATGAGATGTAGAGGTATATGTATAAAGAGTCAAAATCTACACAAGTTTAGACATCTTTATTTTTGCGTTCGGTCACTTCTTGAAATGCTTGTTCACTTGCAGAAAATGATGATGCAAGTAAATGGATAAAGTATTCTTTTAACCGATGTATTTTTGCTTTATTCAATTTTTGAATTTTTACTATCAATTCACTTAACGTCATTCTGAATCCCTCTAACAAACGTTATTTTCATTCGTTTGTTTCAATCACATATCAAAAGAGAAAGTGAACATAACCTAAATATAAAAAATATAATCCTCCGGCAAGACTCTTTTTAAGAACCTCTTCGTTCTTTCTTCTTTTGGATTCACAAAAATTTCTTTAGGCGATCCCTCTTCCACTATGACACCTGCATCCATAAAAATCACTCTGTTTGCAACATCCTTTGCAAAAGACATTTCATGCGTGACAACTAACATCGTAGTTCCTTCTTTGGCAATTTGCTTCATCACCGTCAGTACTTCACCGACCAATTCCGGGTCCAATGCCGAAGTTGGTTCGTCAAATAAAATTATGTCAGGGTTTAAAGCAACCGCTCTCGCAATGCCCACCCTTTGCTGCTGCCCGCCTGAGAGTTCACTAGGGTAAGCACCATATTTTTCCGACAAGCCTACTTTATCCAATGCTTTTTTACCAATCTCATATGCTTCTGCTTTCGCAATCTTCCTTCCAATAACCAGTCCTTCCGTCACATTTTCCAATGCCGTTTTATTAGTGAAAAGATTATAATTTTGAAAAACAAAGGCTATCTTCTGCCTTATTCCATGAATCACTTTTTTAGATGCCGTTTTAAGACTTACATCAATATCACCAAAAACGGCATGTCCTTGATCTGCTTTTTCAAGAAAGTTAATGCAGCGGAGTAAAGTTGTCTTACCTGAACCACTTGGACCCAGAATTACCACCACATCCCCCTTGTCTATATTTAAATCCACACCTTTTAAAATCTCATTCTCACCGAATGATTTATGAATATTTTTAATCTCTAGCATTTAGGCCACACCTCCTCATTTCAGATACTCACGGCTTTAAACCTGCTTACTCGTTTTTCATACCTTTTAAACAAGTATTCCACCAAACTACATAAAATTAGGTAAACAAGAAAGATATCAATATATGCTTCAACATAATTGTAGCCAACATTGGCAGCTACCTTGGCTTTTAAAGTGATTTCCTGCAATGACAAAGCATAACCTAATGATGTCGCTTTAATCAGATTGACTGTTGCTGTACATATATTCGGTAATGCCACTACCAATGTCTGTGGAATGATAATTCTTCTAAATGCTTGCATAGTTGTTAATCCGACAGCATATGAAGCTTCAAGTTGCCCCTTGCTCACTGTGCTAATTGCCGAACGAAACACCTCTGTGAGAATAGCTGTCGTATTCAACGAGAAAACAATGAATGCGTACCATATCGGATTTACATCGTATACATTCATTTCGACAGCATACTTTTCAAATATAGAAGTCAGCATTAATGGCACACTGCTATATATAATGAAAATTTGGATAATGACGGGCGTTCCTCTGACAAATGAAACGTATATCTGTGCTAAGCGATTCAATACCGGGATTTGATTAATTCTTGATAAAGCAAGTAAAAACCCTAATGGCAAGGCAATAATCAAAGCAACAATTGTAATGAATAATGCGGTCGGCACCCCCGATAACGCTACAAAAAAGGTTTCCACTAAAAACCTATAATCCAGACCTTCTGACATTCTGTCACCCCTCTATGCAGTTGTTATCACTTGTTTTCCTTTACTGAATGCCTTTTCCAATCTTAAGAACAGTTGTTCAATGGCAATCGACAATGTCCAGTAAATAACCGCCAATGCAAGATAAATTTCTAATGCATGTGTGTTATAGTTCCCGGCGATTATAAGCTCTGCCTTCCCCATGATATCTATCAAGCCGATTGTATATGCTAAAGACCCTTCTTTCATTAATTCAAGTAAGCTGTTACCGAAGTTTGGTAATGCGACTACGAAAGCCTGGGGTAAAATAATTCTCCGGTAAGCTTGCGTATTGCTTAATCCAACGCTTACTGCCGCTTCAAATTGCCCTCTATCAATAGATTCAAGCGATGTTCTGATCACTTCTGACATCGCAGCCGCAAATTGAAGCGAAAAGGTTATGACTACAAATACTGCTTTATCAATATCATTAAGATTTATGCCAAATTTCCCTGCAATTGCAGGTATACCATAATAAGTCAAAAAAAGCAGAACTATAGAGGGCGTACATCTCAATACCGTTGTATATCCATAGGCAATTTTCCTGGCGATTTTACTATTTCCAAGTTTCATGACTGCTAAGATGAAACCTATGATTGTCCCGAACAAGACCGATAGACCCGTAACGATTAATGTTACTTTTAGAAAGGGAACTAACATTGGTACCGACTCTACTATGTAAGCTAAATCAAAGTATTTTTCCATGTTTCACCTCCATCTGCTTTCATTGAAGATTCGAATTTTCAAATCCAATCATTCTATTGAAGGCCAGTACCTAGAAACTTGCCATCTCTTAAAATACCAGAGTTATCCAATAAAACCCATATTAAGAAAATGACAAGTCATAGCCTATTGATTGACATTTTAATTCTTGTTTTGCTAAGGACTTCGTTATCTCTCTACAGTTCCCAAAACTTCGAATAAATCCCGGCCATAAAACTTTTTGCTTAACTCATTCGTCTTCTTTTCGTCTTTAATTTTTTTAATCGCTTCATCATAAGCATCTGCGAATTTTTGTTCTTTTTTGTTGAATAATGGCCAGGTTTTAATGACTGCAAATTCATTGTAAACTAGATCATCTACTAAATTATGATAGGGGCCATCGTCGGCCACTTGCTTCTTAAAAGCTCCCTCGATCGCTATTCCACCGTCGACACGGCCTTCATTTACCCATTGAATTACATCTACAGTGAAGGCATCTCCGGCTTTCAATTTCACCTTATTGTCCGGATTGGCCTGATTATACTCATCAACGATCGTGTATTGAGCGTTATTTGCTGCGATTGGTGCTAAGGAGAAGCCCTCTGAAGCAAAGTCCTTGAGATTTTTGATCTTTGAATTTTCTTTCTTTAAAACAAGGCCCGCACTGCTTAATCCAAGGAATTCTTTAGGAAAGATGAACTTCTCAGTCCTTTCCTCTGTCCAGAAAGCATTTTTAACCCCCACTTGATATTTACCTTGTTCAATGCCTACTAACAAGTCATCGCTTGATGTGCCAATATATTCGAATTCGTATGCCGGTAGTAATTCATCAACCAATTTCATAACTTCCACATCATATCCAGTTGGATTTCCCTTCTCATCCAGCCAAGACATAGGTTTTGACGCTTGGTCATATGCTACTTTTACCTTTCGGACACCTGAAGTGCTACCTGAATTTGCATCGGCTTCATTACTCGTTGATGTACCTGATCCGCACCCCGCTAATATGGTTACAAACGCTAAACCGATAGTTAAAACATGGCGAAATTTTTTATTTTTCATAGTGAATCCCCTTTCGTTTTACGATGTTTTTTTACTTGCATTTGTATTTCCTGAAATTCAAAGGAAATACATACATCACCTTCACCACTCAATACCAACTATTTAGGTAGGTTAAGTAAGTTATTTGGTTATAAACATAATAGATGGATACTTTTGTAAAGTCAATGTGTATATTTAAAATTTTCAAGCAACTGCACACACCTGTTTTATTAAAAGAGTTGTAGTTATATGAAAATACAAGAGTCTTTCCGGAGGCATCATTTATCTGCAAGCCCTTAATTTCCTTGACAACTAAACACACCTTAATTATCATTTAAACCAATAAGATTAATAGGAATTGAAATAAAAACAGAAGGTAATAGAAGGAGGGAACCGTGTGATTAACCTATTCATTAAGACGGAGAGTCAAAAAGCGTGGCTGAAAAAATTATATGAAGTAGAATCAAAATTCAAAAATAATTCTGCTCAAATTGATGAATTGGCCTTTTTTCCGAAAGAACATATACAAGATTTAATTCGTATGGGATATACAAGTTCAACTCTTCCCAAATCCTATGGTGGCGGAGGGTTAAAAGTTTATGACATGATTCTCCTTCAAGAAACATTGGCTAGTTTTGATTCAGCGACTGCGCTATCCATTGGTTGGAACCTTGGAGTGATAGGAGATCTTTTTGAACAAGAAAGTTGGACAAAAACGAACTTAGATTTTATTGCTGGGGAAGTTCTAAATGGCGCTTTAGTGAACCGTTCCGTTAGTGAAGCGCAAACTGGCAGTCCGACTCGCGGGGGACGCCCCGGAACGAAGGCAGTCAAAAAGGGAGATTTTTGGGTTATTTCCGGACGTAAAACCTATACAACCATGTCCCCTGTTTTAACTTATTTCCTAGTTTCAGCATGGATCGAGGAAAGGCAAAAGGTTGGATTTTTTCTCCTGCATAAAGATTTGGATGGGCTCTACATAGATGAAACATGGGACGTAATTTCAATGAGGGGGACAGGAAGTCATGATTTGGTCCTTAAAGATGTTGAAGTGGATGATTCAAAACTTGTTGAGTTACCTGAAATGCCAAGTGGAAACAGATTCAATGCATGGATCCTTCATATTCCGGCCTGTTACCTTGGCATTGCGCAAGCTGCAAGGGATTACGCCATACACTTTGCCAATACCTATACTCCAAACAGTATAAATGCACCTATCAGCCAGCTGGCTAATGTCCAACAACTGTTAGGAGAAATTGATTTGGAATTAATGAAAGCCAGGCATTTCTTATATAGCGTTGCCGAGGCTTATGATGATGAATCACGAAGAATTCATTTCACAAATGAGCTGGGGGCTGCAAAACATATTGTTACAAACGCAGCCATTACAATTGTCGATAAAGCCATGCGAATAGTCGGTGCAAAAAGCCTTCAACGCAATAATCCTCTACAAAGGCACTATAGGGATGTAAGAGCTGGTTTACACAATCCTCCGATGGACGATGTAACGATAAAGAATTTAGCAAAATTGGCAATTGAACAGACAAAATCCAATTTAAGCGGCCATCCACTTTTGAAATGATCAGATTTGATAAAAGAAACGCTATGAACTATAAAAAACCCCTGAATTCTCTTTTCATAGAGAATCCAGGGGTTTTCCATTTTTTGAGTCATACAGAATTCGATTTTATTCTTGGAGCAGGCTGGGCTCCCTCAAGAAAAGAAATTAATTGGTGACACTACCATCATCGTCTGAATCTTCAATATCCGCCGGATCTTTTTCCAATAGTACAACTTTGTCTTTTTCGTTCCATTTTGCTTTATATCCTAATGATTTTGCGACTTTTAGCACCGGTAAGTAGGATTTTTTATCTGGTTTAAATATTTCTAAATCCACTGTTTCAATTGCACCCAAACCTAGAAGCAATTTGTCTGATTGGATATATGGTTTTCCATCAATCAGTTTCATTTGTTTTGCTGTGTAAGGATAAACGGCTCCATTCACTTTTAAGGTAAACGGCCCCTTTTTTTCTTCTTTCATTTCTCTTGGCTGTTTCGATTTATAGGAAACCCCATCCACACCGAGAACTGTTCCTTCTCTTGTATTGTCGGCCCCCCCATACATTCTTCCCCTTTCATAATCATAAATAACAGCTTGCACATTTCCGATATGCTGCGGTTTTTCTTCATAAACATGCCCTTTTGCCATTAATTCTAACCTAGTATTTTGATCGATTCCCGGTTCCCATCTAACTGTCGGATAGCCAGCAGAGTAAACACGCGGCGTAAGTATCGCATCTTGAATTGTCATTTGATGATCGATCACATTCATGATAGTTTCAGATACCGATGCTATAATCGTTGCTCCACCTGGTGACCCAATGGCCATGAAAGGGTTGCCATCTTTTAATATGAAGGTCGGTGACATACTGCTTCTTGGTCTTTTTCCTGGTTCCACCTGGTTAACGCCACCCGGTGTGGCATCAAAATCCGTCATTTCATTATTAAGCATGAATCCATAATCAGGTACCATGATACCTGAACCGAATACTTGCTCGATCGTAGTCGTATAAGAAACCATATTTCCCCACTTATCCATTACAGAAAAGTGAGTCGTTTGTCCGATCGGTGTTTTCTCTTCTTTTACCTTCTCCATTGAAACCGGTTCTTGGCCTTCGTACTTCCATGGATCGCCTTCTTTGACATCGGCTGTTGATTTATTTGGATTGATGAGTTTTCTTCTTTCTTTTATATATTCTTCATCTAATAGTCCTTTAGTGGGTACATCATAAAAATCTTCATCTGCCATATAGGCAGCTCGATCGGCAAAAGCCAGATGCATGGCTTCGGTTAGATGATGTAGATACTCAGGAGAGTTCGACCCCATCTTTTGCACATCGTATCCTTCCATAAGCTCAAGAATCTGTTGGACAGTCAAGCTGCCTGAACTTGGCGAAGCCGCCCCGACCACTTCAAATCCCCTATATTCCGATTTAATTGGCTCCCTCTCTTTCACCACATAGTTTTCCAAATCTTCAGTTGTCATCGTCCCTTCACGTCTTTGAACTTCTTTGGTGAGGGCTTCCCCGATTTCACCTTTATAAAAAACATTTGAACCTTGTTTTTTTATTAACTTAAGAGTCTTTGCCAGATTAGGCTGAACGAGGGTGTCCCCCTCTTCCAATGGCTTTCCGTTAGGCACAAATACTTTTGCAGCTTCTTCGTTATTTTCTAATTTTTTTACATTTTCATCGATATATTGCGCTGTTATCCAATTGACCTTAACGCCTTTTTCAGCTTGTTTAATGGCCGGGTCCATAACTTGTGATAATTTCAATGTTCCGTATTTTTCTAGGGCTGCTTCCATCCCCTTAAGGGTTCCAGGAACACCAACAGCTTTACCGCTTGTGTGCCGTTTACTGAAAGGTACGGGTTTTCCCTTTTCATCTAAAAATAGTTCAGGCGTAACATTTTGCGGTGCCATTTCTCGGCTATCGATCATCGTAATTTTATTTTCTTTCTTATTATAAATCATGATAAAACCACCGCCGCCGATTCCAGACATCATCGGTTCAACTACATTTAACGATAATTGAATGGCTGCTGCTGCATCGACTGCATTTCCACCTTGTTTTAATATCTTTATGCCCGCTTCAGCCGCTAAAGGGTGGGAAACTGATACGATTCCTTTTGTTGCTCCTTTTTTCATTGAAGTATCCACTCCAGGGACACTTGCAAAAGCTGGTGTGATCATGCAAAAGAAACTGAAAGTAACTAAAATAAAACTTTTTAAAAATTTCATGAATTAGTCTCCTTTCAAATTAAAACCATTTAGGGTCTTACCATAATGCAACTGAAAATACGAGCTGATGAACCTAGTAGGAATATGCTGGTTGTTCTCGATAGAAAAGCAGTCTGCACATTCCGATTGGGCGTTGTGTTCTCAATGATGTTTCACTTCAAAAAATCACCCCCCCCGAATGGTTCAGCTCTATCATTTACTTTTAGGATCGATGTTCTTAGACTCAATTTTTCTCTATGCTTTGGTTATTTTCCAAGATTTTGGTGCTGTCGTGATTGTCACTTTTCCAAAGGTATTGTAAAGCCAGTAATACGATAAAAGCGGATACCCCAATGATGTCCGATATCGTTTCAGGATAGATTAATAGTAAACCAACGATTATAGCGAGGACTCTTTCTAACCAGTGCATCCCCCTCATCCAGTAACCTATAACACCCGCCCCAATTGCAATCATGCCTGACATTGCTGTAAGTACAACCCAGGCAACCTCCATCCAAGTTGTATCGATCATCAGCATTTGTGGGGAAAGAACAAAAATATATGGAATGATAAATGCAGCGATAGCAAGTTTTGATGACTCAATTCCCGTTTTTATTGGTTCACCGCCTGCCACCCCTGCCGCTGCAAATGCCGCTAAAGCAACTGGAGGAGTAATATCTGCTATAATGCCAAAATAGAAAACGAATAAATGTGCAGATAAATCAGGAACACCAAGCAAAATGATCGCAGGTGCTGCAATCGTCGATGTGATGACATAATTGGCGGTCGTAGGTGAACCCATTCCTAATATAAGTGCCGCTACCATAGTTAGCATCAGTGTTGGAATCAAATATCCACCAGACAAATCGATCAAACCATTAGCCAGCTTCAGCCCTAATCCGGTTTTCGTAACGATTCCTACAATAATGCCTGCTGCTGCGGTTGCAGCTGCAACCGCAAGTGCCGTTCGGGCTCCATCCACCAATGCATAAATGATATCGATGAATTTCATGCGGACATCCTTGTTTATGAAACCTACAAGAACCGAGATAGCAATGGAATACAGTGCTGCATGTGTAACCGTGATATTCAGCATGAGCAATAAAATAATGGCAAGGATCGGTATTAGTAAATAAAATTTGCCGAACACTTCCTTTTTACTTGGCATCTCTTCTTTCGTTAACCCACGCAGCCCAAGTCGTTTCGCTTCAAAATGGGTCATGATCCAAATTCCTGAAAAGTAAAGGATAGCTGGAATCGCAGCCGCCTTTGCTATATCCCAATACGTTATCCCATTCCCAATGAACTCAACCATTAAGAATGCCGCTGCCCCCATTACCGGAGGCATCAATTGACCGCCTGTCGAAGCGGCTGCCTCCACTGCCCCAGCGAATTCCTTCTTATATCCAAGATTTTTCATCATCGGTATCGTGAATGCTCCCGAAGTGACAACATTAGCTACGGAACTTCCGCTAATCGTCCCTTGAAGAGCACTGGAAAAAATCGCAACCTTTGCAGGTCCCCCTATCCTTCTGCCGGCAATGGCGGTTGAAAGATCATTGAAGTATTGACCGACACCTGTTCGGACTAGAAAGGATCCAAACAGTAAAAATAGGAAGATGAATGTCGATGACACCGCTAACGGAGTGCCTAAAATGCCCTCTGTCGAGAAGAACATCGTTTGCACCATCCGTTCCAGAGTCAAACCGCGATGCGCGAGGAATCCTGGCATATATTGTCCAAAAATTCCATAGAAAATGAATATCAAAGCAATGACCATAATGGGAAGACCCACTGCACGCCTGGTTGCCTCCAAAACCAGGAGAATGGCCATTAAACCAACGGCAAAATCCAATGCGCCCAAACGTCCTACATTCATGACGATATCTTCGAAAAATAAGGGCCAATATGCACCTACCCCGATACTAAGGATCGCTAATATGATATCGTACCAGGCAATTTGAAACTTTCCTTTTTCACGCTTCTTCCGGTTTGCGGGAAATAGTAAAAACACTAAGGAGAGTGCAAACCCTAGATGTATCGTCCGTTGGATTTGTGCTGTAAAAACACCAAAAATGGCAGTATATAATTGGAATAGCGAAAAAGCCAGGAGTCCAAAAAACGCAATGTGGCCCAAGACACCAGTTAATTTCCTAGTCCCGGCTTCCGGATCATATTTTTCCAACAACTCCTGCTGTTCCGCTTCGGTTAAATATTTGATTTTTTCATTATCAGCCACTAATCTTCACTCCCTTCAACTGTTCCCACAATGAAATTCTTTCCGATGAAATCCTGACCCATGTCCCTGGTTTAATGAAGTCTGCCAATGTGTATGTTTTTTCATCATATATTAAACGATGGTTAGCTTTAACTTGTCCTACCCGTAAATCGATATGGGTAAAATTGCGTTTCATATTTTTTATGAAATAGGTACCGTCTTTTTCTTCAAAGACTTCCTCCCCCTCCGCATTAGAAGGCATACCGACAGCAAAATCATGATAAGAAAGTTCAATTTGTTGGATTTGCTTATCCGATAAACGATATGATTCCAAAACATCCGTGAGGTGGATGGAGTGTGTATACTCAATCTTGAATTCTTTTTCTTTTTTCAAAGGAAAGTATGCGATTAATTCCCCTTGGTCCTCAAAGGAAAAGGCAATTACATGCCTGTAAGGAAAAAAGAATAAAAAAGCGATGAGCAGAGGTATACCAAATGCCATGAATCTCTTGAATTTCATAGGTACCCCTTTCAAAACCAGATATCCCATTTAGAAAAAAACGAAGCCGATAGGCCACATAAAGCGAGCTACCGACCCAATGCATTACTTGGAAACACCTTTTTCTTTAAAGTATTTTGCTGCTCCAGGATGCACTTCCATTTCCCCTAATCCTTCTAGGGCAGTTTCTGCTGTAAGGAACTTGCCTTTTGCATGTGTGATTTGATCTGTGTTGTCATAAACAGCTTTAGTCATTTCATAAACTAAATCTTCATCAAGATCCTTTGTAACCACTAACATCGCTTTAACTGCAACTGTTTTTACCTCGGATTTGATTTTGTAAGTACCGCTTGGAATTGTATCTTCCGCATAGTATGGATACTTTTTAACCAATGCTTGAATTTTGTCCTCTGCAATAGGCAGGATCATGATATCATTTTGTACGGACAGCGCCTCAACTGCACCTGTTGGTGTTCCGGCAGTAATGAAAGCTGCGTCAATATTTCCTGCTTGAATTCCTTCGGCCGACTCATCGAAGGACAGGTTTTGTCCTTTAATATCTTTCTCAGACAAACCATGAATCTCCAGGATTTGCATGGCATTGATGTATGCACCGGAACCCGGAGCACCTACTGATACCTTTTTACCCTTTAAATCCTCGATTGATTTAATTCCGCTTTTTGCAGTCGTTACAATTTGAACAGTTTCAGGATATAGAGAGCTGATCGCCATTATATTATCAATGGGTTTCCCGTCGAACATTTCTGTTCCTTCAAGTGCATATGCGGCGATATCCGTTTGTGAAAAAGCGATTTCAGCCTCTCCAGCCCTTAACGTTTCCATGTTTTCGGCGGAGGCGCCAGATGTCTGAGGTGTTATGTTCGCTTTTGTTTTATCGGAAATGATTTTTCCAATTTGTCCTCCGAGCGGATAGTATGTACCTCCCGTACCACCGGTCAACAAACTCAAATTTTGGTTTCCGCTGCCCGAGACACCTGTTTTGCTGTCTCCGCAGGCACTGATAATACCGGATACCGTCAAAATCATGACCAATAAAAAGCACTTATGAAATTTTTTCATAAAACTCCCCCCTCATGTGTTTTCATCATCTGCAAAAGATGATAATGTTATTATTCTACCGACTGCCTCACTTTCCCTTTTTTAACAAAATTAGACACATCATCCATAAGCACTAGTAATACATTAAATAGTTTTATAGAAATCAAATCACCAAGCTTAAATGTGTAAAAACACCTATTAAAAACAAGGAAAATCCGCTATCCAATAGTAATATTTTACCTTTTATTACCTATTCTTCCTTTCTTTAAGGATAATATTGACTCTTCCATTTTAGAAATATATTATTGTTATAAACTTATAAGCAGATGTTATAAAAGGATCTTCCTAGCCTTTAATCGTTATATCCAGCTTTTTTTGAGAGGGAATCGACTGTCCAACCTTTCTTTTCCAGCCATTTTAGCTTTGTATTTTAAAATCCAACTGAAGTGGGTGATTGTTTGAATTTCCTATCCCTCCGCTATTTCATAGAGGTTTCTAACCATCTTAGTTTCAGCGAGGCTTCCAAAACCCTGCATATATCCCAGCCCGGACTTAGCCAACAGATTTTATCCCTCGAAAAACAATTAGGCTTTAAACTATTGAATCGAACCACAAGAAAAATTACATTGACGGAAGAAGGAGAGTACATCTATAAAAAACTTGCTCCTTCCTTTGAAGATATTGAGAAAACAGTAAATTACATAGTTGAACATAAAGCTATCCCCAAGCCTAAATTGAAGATTGCTACCGTCCCCTCTGCAGCTAGTATATATATCCCGAAGTTACTGAAAAAGATAGTGGGGGAATACCCGGATACAGAATTTTACGTGCATGAAACGACATCCTCAAGGGCTGTAAAACTCGTAAACCAACAAAATTACCATATTGGTTTCATCAGAACGCCCATTCACAGTAATATCATCGCCAATGAAGGATTAAGCATGATTGAATTCATGAGGTTCCCTTTACAATTAGTCGTCTCCATTGATCATCCACTGGCCCAAAAGGATTCGATACATTTATACGAAGCAAAAGACGAACCTTTTATCCATTATGATGCCGTTCAAGCACACTCCCTTCAATTCCTTTTGGAAAAAGCTTGCCTGACTGCTGGATTTTCACCTAAAGAATTATGTAAAGGCTCTGAATTACTGACAATCGCCAATCTAATATCCAATAACCTCGGCGTAGCACTCATGCCGGAGGATATGGTAAGTTTGTTGGGAAAAAGCCAAGTTAAAGCCTTGAACATCGATAACTCGGAATTATCCAGTTCCATATCGGCAGTTTGGAAAAGCACGGATCCATCCATTCTGACCAAGCATATTTTGAAAACGTTAGAGAATGATGATGGTTTTAACGATATATGAGATTCTTGGTTGGAAAAATGCTGCGAAACGACTAGTAAAAGGGGCAATTATAGTGAAATGAATTATACTATCGGTGAAAAAAAGCCCCATTTCTCTTTTATGAAACTGAGAAATGGGGCTTTTAATATTGAATGATTTCACCTTTTAAACTTCCTATTGGCGATATAACTAAATTAGCAAACTCCCATGCATAGCATGCTTTGACTTAAGAAAATATAAATACTCTATTCCTTCAGCGGTAATCTTAGTGCCGGCCCTTCCTCTGCCTTTGACGACAAACCCTTCGATTTCTAAAATATCCAAACGGCGACGAATCTGCTGAGGGGACAAGACAAAGTCCGATTCTTTACTTTGATTAGAAATCAGTTCTCTGCTTGCCGCTTTTCCTTTATCGTTGTATTGCTTAATTACTTCCAAGATAAAAGCGCGCTCCTGATTTTCCAACACACTTTCACAGACGGGATAATCTGCCGTCACACTGTCTTCCTTATTCCCGTGCATGAACGGAAGGTCACTTTTCGTCACGACATTCCCCTCACAAACCGTCAACATGTAATCGATTGTACTTTTAAGTTCCCGTATGTTGCCGGGCCATTCATATTGCATGAAATATTCCAGTACGTCTTCCTCTACTTTTACCCACTTCCCGCTTTTTGTGATGAGGTGCTTTATCAAAAGTGGAATATCCGCTCTTCTCTCTTTGAGTGACGGTATGTAAAGATTGAGCACATTCAGACGGTAAAACAAGTCTGTTCGGAATGAACCGTCCCGCATCTTATCATGAAGGTTTTTATTCGTCGCGGTAATCACCCTGACATTAACGGGAATGATTCTCTTGCCGCCAATTCTGCGGATTTCCCCCTCCTGAAGAACTCGAAGCAGATGGGATTGAACGGTGAGACTTATGTCACCAATTTCATCCAAAAAGATCGTCCCTTTATCCGCCATTTCAAACAGTCCTTTCTTTCCTCCCCTTTGCGCTCCTGTAAATGCCCCTTCCTCGTAGCCGAACAATTCACTTTCAAGTAAAGTTTCTGTTAAAGCGCTACAGTTAACCGCTAGAAATGGCCCGTTCTTTCGCAATGAATGCTCATGAATCGCATGAGCAAACAGCTCTTTTCCTGTACCTGTCTCTCCCTGAATCAAAATCGGATGCTCCGACAAGGCAAGCTTCTTGGCAATCTGCTTACGCTCTTTCATTACTTCATTCTCGCCGATAATATCGTCAAAGCAGTATTTTGAATAAAATCCTTGATTGCGCATTTCTCTTTGTGCAGTCTTTTCTATTTCAAAGGCTTGATGTACGCTTTTGAAGGTTGCGACAATTGTATTTTCTTTCATCATTTGCAACCGGAAAATTACGACATCCACGCCGTCTATGTTGAAGAACTTGCTTTCATCATTACCTTCCATGATGAAATCGATAATATCACGGCGATCCATTACATGCTCTAGATACTGATTAACCACATCTTTTGCATCAACATGGAACAATGCCGCAAGCTGGTTATTGAATACCGTTATCAGACCTTCCTCGTTAACGACCAATATTCCGTCATCGACAGTACACAACACATTTTGGATATGATCACTCATTTGCTTGGCATCCCACTCTGCATGTAACAGCTTACGTTGTAATTCAATTATATTACTAATATACCTTTCAGAAATCTTAGAGGATATATCCTTGTGTAAACCACAGCATTCTACAACTTCAAGAATTGTTGTTATATCAAAAAGACGCACGCCTATATCGATTACTTCTTTTATGTATGAGGGGCACAGATGAGTTTCTCCTGGTGATACAGCTATTTGGACATTCTCATAAAATAAAATCCCCTTCCTGAAAGGAATAAATTGAACATGATCGACACCAAGCTGATATAAGGATTCAATAAGGTTTATAGTTGCATCGTCATCATCATTCACCAAAAGCACTGTCGAACCCTCTGGTATTCTTAATAGCTTGTCAATGTATTCATGATTAACAGTTCTCTTTCCCACAATTATTTTCTGGGCATTTACGCCATATATTCCCATTTTCTTATCATAAGCTGCATCTGATGAATACAAGATAATTCCATCTCCCAGAGAATGAGGTATTCCCTCATCGGTAGCATGGCTGTTGACATGAACGTAGTCTCCAATCAGTTGTTCCAGTTGCTCCTGCAAGGCTTCCTTTGTTTTTGAGCTTCCCGCTATAAGTGTAAGTGAGAATTTTGACATAAAAACACCTACCTGTCTTTAATTGGTTTTATTATATCACCAAAAAGAACCAATAATGACCTTTAACTTCAATCCAACCAATAAGTTCTCATAAAAATCAATTACTTCATATTGGCACAGAATTTGCTTATATATTGAATTGTCGTGATTGAGTTGACGTGCCTAAAGATTTGAAAAGGAGGGAAACAGCAGAATACTTGAAAAACAGTTGATAGTCGATAGGCTGGCAATATTTTGTAAGCGTATTAGTTCCATGTACTTATTTTAAATACAAAGGAGAGACATTTATGAGCCAAGTAGAAGAGAAGGCTGTTTCGCTTGAAACAGCGGGAGAAAAAGAGAGAAAAATCAATGTTTTTGTATTGCTGCTCTGCATTCTCGCAATAGCAACTCTATTTACTTACATTTTGCCTGCCGGGGAATATACACGGATTGAAGCAGATGGACGGACAACTGTTGACGCCAATTCTTTCAAATGGATAGAATCTGCACCGGTGGAATTGTTCGATATGATAAAAGCTATTCACACAGGGATGGTTGAAGCCGGCAATATTATCTTTTTCTTATTGATTATTGGAGGGTTTTTCGGTGTTTTAAGAGCTACAGGGACGGTTGATGTGCTCATCGCCACAATGGCTCGGAAGTTGGCGACACGTGAAAAGCTATTAATTCCTGTCGTGATGCTGTTTTTTGCTGTAGGCGGCTCCTTAATGGGAATGGCAGAAGAAACACTTGCTTACCTTCCTCTTATCATTCCGCTGGCGTTGGCCCTGGGGTTCGATACAATTACAGGTACTGCCATCGTCATTGTAGGGGCATTGTCAGGGTTCACGACTGCCATCATGAATCCCTTCACTGTCGGACTTGCACAAGGAATTGCTGAATTGCCGATGTTCTCAGGAATAGGGTTACGCCTTATCTTATTTATTATCGTCTACCTTGTTTCCGTTCTTTATATCTATCGTTACGCTATGAAGGTCAAGAAAAATCCTTCTATAGGAATCTACGGAAAATATACAAAAGAAGAAGCAAAAAAACTGCTCCAATCAAGAGCGAAATTAACTGCAAGACATAAATTCATCTTAATCTCTTTTTTGATTAACTATATCGTCTTGGCATTTGGTGTCATCAAGTTCCAATGGTACATTACAGAAATTACAGCCTTATTCATTGTTTTAACAATAGTAATTGGAATATTCGGAAAATTGTCAGCGGATCAAATTGTCAACTCCTTTACCAATGGATCTGCAGCCTTGCTAGGCGGTGCTTTGATTATTGGCGTATCACGCGCCATTCTTGTTGTATTGAATGATGGGCATATCGTCGACCCTATGCTGCATCAAGTATCTGAAGCTATCCAGCATATTCCGGCCTATTTAAGTGTTGCCGGCATGTACAGCTTCCAAACTCTTATTCATTTTATTCTAGCATCCGGCACCGGTCATGCAATGTTGACCATGCCAATTATGATTCCGCTCGCAGACTTATTGGATATTACACGCCAAACTGCAGTGTTGACTTTCTCTTTTGCGGACGGAATCGGAAATATGATTTTCCCAACCGCTACCACCTTAATGGCGGGCTTGGCAATCGCAGGCATACCTTGGACAAAATGGGCGAGGTGGATTCTGCCGCTTGTACTTATTCAATATCTCATTGGATTAATAGCTGTCATAACGGCCCACTTCATCGGATATGGTCCATTTTGATAAAAATCACTAATTCATTACAGGAGGAGAAACGCATTGCTTACTTTAATCAAAAATGGCGAGATATACTCACCCAATTACTTAGGACGGAAAGACGTTTTGATTACAGATGAAAAAATTGCATTCATAGATGACAGAATCGAGATTCCTGACAACTTTGCTCCTATTCATATCATTGATGCGACCAATCTTTTAATTGTTCCAGGTTTCATAGATTCACATGTTCATATTATTGGCGGAGGCGGTGAGGGCGGATTCAAAACCCGCACCCCTGAGCTGATGCTTACGGACATTACGACTTCGGGTATTACAACGCTTGTCGGATTGCTTGGTACGGACGGAACTACGCGGAGAATGGAAAGCCTGCTTGCCAAGGCCCGGGCACTTGAAGAAGAGGGTATTTCCTGTTTCATTCATACAGGCTCCTACCAAGTGCCAGTAAAAACATTGACAGGAAAAATTGAAGATGATCTTATTTTTATTGACAAAATCATCGGTGTCGGGGAAATTGCCATCTCCGACCATAGATCATCAGAACCCACTTTTGAGGAATTGACCAAAATCGTCGCAGCCGCACGTAACGGGGGTATTCTGTCAGGAAAAGCAGGTATATTAGAAGTTCATGTAGGAGACGGTGATGGTGAGCTCTCGTTGTTACATGCAATTGCTGATAAAACCAATATTCCGATTCGGCAGCTCCATCCGACACATATCAACCGAAATGAAAAATTATTCAAGGCGGGAATCAATTACGCTAAACGGGGCGGGTTCGTAGACTTTACAACAAGCACCATTCCTCAGTTTCTGGATGATGGCGAAGTAAAGTGCAGCATTGCCTTGCGCATAATGCTTGAAGAAGGGATTCCAGTAGAACAAATCACCTTCTCTTCAGACGGTCAGGCAAGTCTTCCGTTTTTCAACAACCATGGGGAGTATGCAGGCCTTCAAGTAGGAAAAGTATCTTCGCTATATCACGAAGTGCGTGATTCTGTTTTAGAAGAAGGAATCCCACTTGAAACGGCACTGAAGGTCATCACCACGAATCCCGCACAAGTGCTGAAACTATCAACCAAGGGCAGTATCCAAACCGGCAATGATGCTGATATTGTGCTATTGCAAAAGGATACTTTGGCAATTGTCACTGTAATGGCAAAAGGACAAGTTATGGTAGATAAGGGTATTCCGTTGATAAAAGGGACATTTGAATGAGTTTAGACAGGATACCAATTATCGAAAAATTTTCACGTCTCGCAATAATACTGTGAAGAATCGCTAAAGGGGCGATACTTAAAAAAGTCGAATTCCTAATTTTGAAGGAATTCGACTTTTATTTTTTACAGTCATCATAGCCTGTCTCCTTTTTTGAACTATCAACCTGTTAGTTCATTAGGCAACAAAACCTGTAAATCCTCGATATATATCTACTTTAAGTATCATCTCCATTTATCAAGACAATCGAGAAACCTATCAATCACTTTTTATTTTTGAGCCTCGCCTATGTACATACTAATTCATTTCTTCAGAGAGCCTTGAAGCTAGATAGAGGTCAGCCAAATAAGGAAGTACTATGCAACGGCTGAACTTTCGCCTTCGGATCAATATAGGCTTTGGCATTATTGACTGCCGTAGGACCTTCACCAAACCCGGATGCAATTAATTTAACCTTTCCATCATACGTACAAATATCCCCTGCTGCATAAATGCCTGAAATATTCGTTTCTTGTTTGGAATTAACGACAATTGCATTTTTGCTGATGTTTAGTCCCCATTCTTTAATCGCACCAAGGGAAGAGACAAATCCGTAATTAATAATTAAATCATCTATATCAATCACTTCTTTTTGTTGCGTCTTAGTTTGTTCTAAAACAATTTGCGTAATTCTTTCTGCTCCTACCAGTTCGGAGGGAATATAAGGTGTTTTGACCTCAACAGAGGAATTCACTAATTTTTCCACACTATGTTCATGGGCACGGAATTTATCTCTTCTGTGTATCAATGTTACCTTTTCAGCAATCGGCTCTAACATAAGGGCCCAATCAACAGCAGAATCTCCACCGCCAAGTATCGCCACTTTTCTACCTTTAAAGCGGTTCATATCATTCACGAAATAATGCAAATTCTTATTTTCGAACTGTGTTGAATCTTCCAATTCCAGTTTACGAGGCTGAAAAGCTCCATTTCCAGCAGTAATGATCACTGATTTGGAGAAATGAGTATCGAGGTTTGTAGTGATTTTAAATGTTCCGTCTGCTAGCTTTTCCACCTGTTCAACTGCTTCTTCAAGACAAATTGTTGGTTCGAATACTTTCATTTGTTCTTTTAAATTCTCTATCAATTCCTGGGCCCTTACTTTTGGAAATCCAGCTATATCATAAATGAATTTTTCGGGATAAAGAGCTGATAGCTGTCCTCCCAATTGAGGAAGGCTTTCAAGGATTTTCACCTTTGCTTGCCTCATTCCTCCATAAAACGCCGTAAACAAACCAACTGGGCCGCCGCCAATAATTGTTATGTCATAGACCGTTTTTTCTTCTGTCAATGTAATCACTCCTTATGCTTCCAGGATGGTTGCTCATACTGAATATGATTTATTGGTAGTAAGGCATGTACTGACTACAAGTAATTCTTACTTAATTCTTTGTTCCAAAAATGACTGATAAAATTTGTTGAATATCCACCCTTTAAAAGACAATCTGGATATGTCACAGTTTAAAAATCTATAATTCTGTTATCTGTCACAATCGCACCTAAAATTATTATTCAAATTTATTAGGGTTACCATCAAAGGATAATTGAGCCACTTTTATAGAATCTGTTGGACATCCTTCTGAAGCATCTATCATATCTTCCTCAAGTTCTTCAGGTATAATCGCTGCCCCAACATTATTATCCAATATAACCAACGCAATACCCTCTTCATCGTAATCATAAATATCCGGAGCTGAAGCACCGCAAGCTCCGCAAGCAATACAAGTATCTTTGTCCACGATTGTATAATTAGCCATTTTTTGTATCCATTCCTCTCTCTAATCTAAGCCCTGGTTTTTTACTATGGTATTTGTAGAAGCCTTTTCCTACTCAATATCGTTCAAAAATGCCAAAATGCTCGAATTAAACTTTTCAGGATTTTCCTGATAACACAAATGCCCGCCTTCTGGAATTATCACGAGCCGGGAGTTCATTAACTCTTCATGAATTGCTTCCGACTCCTTTATAGGAGTTACAGTATCCAACTCACCACAAATTACAAGAACAGGGACATTTATATTAGATAACAAACTCATTTGATTTAGATGATAAAGTGAATTTGCCACCGAACGATATCCTGCCGGTCTTATCTGTGTCATAATCTCTTTTACTCGCTTATAGACTTTTTCTGAAGCATGGGGAGATAGCAATGCTTGTATCCTCTTTTCCGCGATCTCCTCAGTAGAAAGGTTTTCAATTGAAAATAATCGATTTTTCAATTTCGTCTCGTTCTCCTCTGGGGTTAGAGCAGCTGCCCCTCTTGTCGAATCGGCCAATATAAGTTTATTAACCTTATTAGGGTACAGGCTACAGAACTCTATCGCGATTGCCGCTCCCATTGAATGGCCAAGCAGATGGATTTTTTCCAGCTTTAGCTGATCTAGCATGCCGTCCAGAATATGTGCAAACTCTTTAAAATACTTAAATTCTTTTGCTGGATCTGAACTTTTCCCATAACCCGGTGCATCCCATGCAATTACTGTATAATGCTCCTTTAATTCCTGGATTTGCTCCTTCCATGACTGTGAATTATTACTCATGCCGTGTAATAATACTAAAGGTTCTCCATGACCTTCTTTTTCATAATGAATGCTTAAATCTTCTACTTTTACGTATGGCATAATATCAATCCCCTTTTAAGGTGAATCTCTGATTCTTAAAACACCTGTACTTTAAATATCTTTCTAAAAAAAGCGAATGATTTACTATATTCATATTTCGCATGGAACTAGCTTTCGTTCCAATTATGAAAGTGCTTCCTATCCTGAAGTTCAGCAGGAAATTCCACTTCCGTTCCCTAATTTAGCTAAAACAGTATTAAAAAACTGTGCCAGCTTAGCCAAGGCCCCGCACTGACAATCCGCCATCGCTGGAAATGACCTCACCGGTGATTGCGCGTGATTCGTCGGAAGCTAACAGTACATACGCCGCAACGTGATCTTCCGGCATCTGGGCAAGTTGAAGGATATTCCGTTTTTTTATGCTGCTTGCTTTCGTATCATTATCGACGATATTCACAAATGGACGCAGCGGCGGGATTACAGTAAGTGCTGTCAATGTCCCCCCTGGGGCTACCGCATTTACCCGGATGGAAGGAGATAGTTCGAACGCAAGCTGGCGCATCAATCCAATTTGGGCGTGTTTGCTCGCTGTATACCAAACACCGCCGCCATCTGGATAAAAACTTGCACCGGACACGGTAAAAATAATATTGCCATTTGTTTTTTTCAGTTCTTCAAGAGCGGCTTTCGCCCCGAAAAAAGAGCCTTTTACGTTAATATCGAGAAGGTAATCATATGCTTCGGAAAGCGCCTCAGGAGTCACATCGGCAAATTTGGCAAATCCATCGAACACGCCGGCATTCGCCACGAAAACATCCAACTTTCCGAATTGCTCAACAGTAGCTTGGACCGCATGCTCATTGTCTTCGTATTTACTTATATCTCCCTGATATGTAAGGATATTTTCACCAAATTCTTCCTTCATTTTCGCTAACGTGTCTTTAGAGCGGCCGATGATGCTCACTTTTGCTCCTTCTTGTATAAAGCGGCGAGTGACAGCCTCTCCAATTCCAGAAGCTCCCCCTGTAATCCATACGACTTTATCTTTTAAGGCCATTCCCATTGTCTCAACCCCTTCTATTATCTTTCAAACGTGATGAACGGTTATACAAAGATCGGTTCCTTCAAGTTGACGTCTTGCAAGCTAGCACATTTTTTCATAATTTTATGTTTTATACACAAAACAATGTTTTTTATATAAATAATTCTAAAATGTAATCGCTTTATTGTCAATGAAAAAAAATGAAACTATCTTCGGGAATACATTCTGCGGTTACCCTTACTACTGCGGCACTCGTCAATAAGTATGATTTTTTTTGTGGTTTCTCAGTAAGATTCTAGCGCCCATCTTACCGAGAAACCCTACTAAAAAACATATTAACTTTTTAGCGCTTATAGTGTTACTTTGTTTCCTGTCGCATTACTTAGGTGATATTCGGCAACTTCTTGTTTAATCATAAATAAATACGCCACAAACCCAAGAATGGCTGCTACAATCAGCATGGCAATGGAGGGACCAAAATCACCGCCGGACAAATCGCGGCTCCACCCCATAATGTAGCTTGAAAACCCACCCATAATATTCGTGAATCCCATTAAACCGGCTGCGCGGCCAGCTGTTTCAGGTGTTGAAAATTTGATGATGAAGAAATTGGTCAGGTGAAACATTCCTCCTTGAGTTCCCATTGCGAGCCCCATGGAAACGCCAGCGAAAATAGGATTTGGTGCTATGACGGCGATTGTCAAAAATACAGCCGTTAGTATGAAAAGAATCGTCGCAAGCAAACTCGGACGCTTCGTTTTGTCCGCCAGAAATCCGCCAGCCAGGACAAATCCAAGCGCGAATAGCCACGATAATGAAGTAATCCCAGTCATCGCTTCCCTTTCAAACCCTTTGGCCTCAACGAGATATGTAGGCAGCCAAATACTGATTCCAAAGAAAAGAAAGGACGACATCAAATTGCCAAACCAGACAATCCAATAACGATAATCCTTTGCAAAGAATTGCTTCGACTGCACATCATCCGCTTCGTCTTTTTGGCGAATATAGGAGACTTCTTCTTTACTCATGCGCGGATGCTCTTCTGGCGTATTACGTGCCAAAAACAGGAACATTGGAATATTTATAAACAAGTTAAATGCGGCGAGAGCAAAGAACGCTGCCTGCCAATGAAACGTTGAAATAATTAGTATGAGCATAACGGTACCCACCGCCGGGCCAAGGTAGTTTCCAGTTATCCAGAATGACTGTGCCCTGCCAAGCTCTCGTTTATTAAACCAATTCGAAATGAATTTTCCCGATATCGGGATCATCATCCCCTCCCCAATTCCGAGGATTACCCTACTGATTAAAAACATTTCGTATGAAGTGGACAGCCCGCCCATTACCATTGTCGCTGTCCATACCAGTAAACCTAAAACTGCTGTTTTCCGTGCCCCTAACTTGTCGATGATAACTCCCCAAAAAATGTTGGAACAGGAGTATGAAATCATGAATATAAAGGAGATCAAGCCAATTTTCGCATTTTTATCCGGGCCAGTTAAACCAAGATCACTTAAAAATCCCGGATCGGTTTGGATAACAGAGATACCTACTTTATCAATCTGTCCGAAAAACCAGAAGAAAAAAATAGGAATCGCAATGTACAACCATCTTTTTTGACCTTGTAACATGTTATTTCCCCCTTTTAGTAGGATCTTTTGAATGCGCTTTCATGATTTCGATAAAGAAAATGTCTTTCAAACAATCAACTTCACCAATTCCCCCTTTCAAAAGATAGCAGCAACAATTGTTTTATACATAAAACAATGTTACCGATATTTAATGTCATAATGTTATATTTAATTTTCGCAATAGTCAATAATATTCAGATTAATATTTTTTCAACAGAAAAAGTAGTTTTATATTCAAAACTCATTAAGGTGTTTCTTCGATTAAAACAATCAGAAACAATACCTTAACCTTATATCTAAAACCGGATTACGTTTCTGCTAGTTCTCGAGCCTTAGTTAAATAATGTCCAAAAGATGCTGCGAACTAAAAGTCTGCTAAAGTCTCGTGTCCGTTCAAATAAAATGTTTTAACCGGGAACAGTATGGCGGTTTCTACATACCTGTCCAACATCCCAACTTATGCTGCCGCTATAGTCCGCCATTTCACAATTTCCGCGATATGTAACCCCAAAATTGAAGTATGATTCACTAATTCACCTCATTCATTATCGTTTTTCCTTTTATAACGATTCATTATAAATTTATAAAAATTAACTATTTTTATTATTTATCACACAATGTTAGCATTTTGTTATAAGTTATTTGAAAGGATGAGAGATGAATGGATATGTACTATTCTGAATTCGCAGTATTCGGGCTGGGTCCCATCGGAATTGAAATTCTACGCAGTGCTTATCAAACGAATCCGCAATCGATTATCGGGGTTGTCGATATTGCTCCCGATAAGGTAGGAAAGGATATTGGATTACTAATCCATGAAAAGGAAACGAACAAGTGTGTAGTCTCTCATATACGGGATGTAAATACAGAAGCTGACCACCCTATCGCCCTACACGCAACCGGTTCCGACGCACAACAAGTATGGCCTCAAATCAAAGAGCTGCTAGATCACGGCTTTTCTGTGGTTTCCACCTGTGAACAACTTTCCTTCCCATGGCATCGCTACCCCATACTTGCAAAGGAAATAGATGATTATGCTAAAGCTAAAGGGCTTAGTGTCATTGGGACCGGAATCAATCCAGGTTTCATCATGGATACTATGGCCATTTCATTTACAACAGTATTGACCACGGTTAACCAAATTAAGGTCAATCGTAAAGTAGATGTTTCGAAAAGGCGCCTCCCCTTGCAAAAAAAGGTCGGAATCGGGATGACCAGAGAAGAGTTTGAATTTTTAGCTGAACGGAATAAAATTGGGCATGTAGGTCTTGAGGAGTCTGTCAGGTTGATCGCCTATGGGCTGAATTGGAAACTTTCAAGTGTAACCAATACCATTGAACCAACGATTGCGAGCGAAAATATGACCGTTCCGCTAACTGCCTTAAAACCAGGGGATGTTAATGGGCTTCATCAAATTTCCACTGGCAAGACAGTGGACGGAAAGGAAATTTCCTTGGATTTAACGATGACTGCAGGTATTAAACAGGAAGATGAAATCGTTATTGAGGGGAACGAAACCCAAAGGTTGATTGTTCCAAACGGCATCTTTGGAGATACCGCAACTGCTGCAATGATTATCAATACCGCTAAGCAAATTGATGCGCTCCGTAAACCAGGTTTACTTACAATGGCTGACATCGGGGTGCCGAGAAATATAAATCAATCACACTTTGTGCGTATGTAACGGCTAACCAACAATCTTGCGATATAGTCTTACGATATTGGAAAAGGTGAACCCCGAATGGTTCACCTTTTCGTTTTGGTTCAGCTGAGCATGCCAGCATGACAAAAAACCACCATAAGCGGTGGCTTTACTTCCTATATGTTAGTATGTAGGAATCGACTATCTTATGTAAGTTATCTTATTTCAGAAAAATATATTCCGAAAATGACATGATTTTTCTATTTTCATTTATATGTTTGAGAACCAAGCTTCACGGAAATGGCTTTGGCAGCTTTCGTTACCTTGTCAATCAATTCAGCCAAGCGATCTTCCTGAAATCTTGCTTCAATCCCAGCGACACTAATACCAGCTACTATTTCACCTTTACCATTGAGTATCGGTGCACTCACTGCTTTTGTATAATCCTCAAGTTCTGATGAAGTTATCGTGTAACCATTCATTCTCGCTTCATCCAAAGCGTGACGGAGTTCAGTTTTATCCGTTATCGTTCCAATGGCGATTGGTTTTAATTGAATGCTTCCCAAATAATTTTCACGCTCTTTTTCTGGCAAATACGCTAAGATGATTCGAGAATCTCCAGCATACAATGGCGAACGCCTTCCAATGGATGTATAAAGTCGAACAGGATGCAGGGTGTCCACCTTTTCAATATACATCGCTTCATCCTTATCCCTCACAATTAAATTCACTGCTTCTTCAACATCATCCCGAAGGTCTTTCATGATCGGATAGGCGATTGACCTGATATCCAAACGCTCCCCTACCAGTTGACCAAACTGCAGGAATATCAGTCCAAGTGAATAGTGGCCATCTTCGTCCTTTGTTAAAAACCCCATTTCTTCCAATGATCCCACCATACGGTGTAACGACGTTTTCGGCAAATTGGAAAGTTCCATCATTTCATTAAAGGTCAGTTTTGGATGATTTATGAAAAGGGTCAGGATTTGCATGGATTTCACGACCGTTTTGTTATGTGCCTGCATACATTGTCTCCTTTCATGATACATGTTTTCCTTAACTATCATTCTATTATAAAACATGGAAGAAAGGATGTAATGAAAATAACCGTATTCATTGTTTTTCCGTGAATGCTCTGAGTTTATTCTCATTTGATTTTCCGGCATTATTTACAATTTGATCGAATCATTTTATCATCCCGCAAGCCCATGGAACGAGTAATAATGGGAAATGCTGAAGCGTTTAGCGGATTAAGTTACTTGATCATTACTAAAACCCATTCACTACAAAGGCATACTCAAAATTACTTTTGTCCCTTTCCCTTCACGAGAAAGAAGGATGAGGTTTCCGCCGCAAACTCTGGCTCTCTCCTCCATACTGAATAAGCCTACTCCACGGGTAACTTTTTCTATATCAAAGCCCTTTCCTTTATCTTCTATTTCTACACGAACTTCTTCCTTTATTTCCTGGATCATCACTGTAGCTTCTTCGGTTTCAGCATACTTCCTAATATTTGTTAATGCCTCTTGAATAATACGGTAAATGGTAATTTCTTTGTTTGCATTCAAACGGCAATTCAAATAGCATTCAAAATGGACCTTGATATGATGATGCTCTAAAAATTGCGCCACTAAAGAGCGTATGGCAGGGAACAGTCCAAGATCATCAAGTACTGATGGCCTTAATTCCCAGGATAGATGCCGGAGTGATTCGATAATTTCGGTCGCTTCATCTTGCATCTGATCTAACAAGGGATGATCCATTTCTGTCTGCAGTCTGTTAATCGTTATGAGGTGGCTGTATAAGTTTTGTCCGATATCATCATGAAGCTCTCGGGAAATGCGTTTTCTTTCTTCTTCCTGCACATCAATGATTTTCCCGGTCATTTTCTGAATCTCTTCTTCCGCAAGCTTACGCTGGGTCACTTCATAACGAATCGCTAAATATTGGTAAGGTTTCTGGAACTCATCAAGAAATGGAACGATTGTCGTATCCACCCAATAATAAGTATTATCCTTGGCCTTATTTTTAATCTCGCCTTTCCATACTTCCCCTGATGATATTGTTTTCCAAAGATTGTTGAAAAACTCTTTCGGATGAAATCCCGAGTTAATAATTCGATGATCCTGTCCGATCAGCTCTTCTTTTGAAAACTTTGAAATCCTGCAAAATTGATCATTGACATATTTGATCGTCCCGCTTTGATCTGTTATTGCTACAATCGAGGAAGCATCCAAAGCAAATTGGAAATCGGCCATTTTATTTACGAATTTCCCCAATTCCTCCAAAACTCGTTTATATTCGGTAATTTCCTTCCGAATTGCCAGGTATTTATAAGGGTTCCCTTTTTCATTTAAGAAAGGGACAATTGTGGTATCGACCCAATAATAAGTTCCATCCTTCGCTTTGTTCTTGATTTCACCCCGCCAAACACTTCCTGATGAAATTGTTCTCCAAAGCTCTTGCATAAATTCCTTTGAATGATAACCTGAATTGATAATTCGGTGGTCCTTCCCGATAAGCTCTGTTGCTGAATATTTGGATACCTCACAAAATTTCTTATTAAAGTTTATTATCTTGCCCTTTTCATCCGTAAATGCAACAATCGTTGATTCATCAAGTGCGTAAATTAAATCAACCAGTTCATTGATCGGATAGGATTGCTGCTGGTTAATCCGTGATTGGTCTTTCACTTCATGGACTACAATTAAGTAATAAAGCTCTTTCGCAAGCTGAAAGGAGTTCACCCTGAAAAAAAGCGAAAAAGCATGACCATCCCGGTGGATCCCCAACTGGTGGATAATCTCCCCTTCCCCGCTGTGTTGCAGGTTTGCCCCTGGTATAAGTTTTAGTAGCTTTATCCCGTTCAATTCATGATGTTCATAACCAAAGTTTTCATATACCTGTTGATTCGCAAAAGAGATGACTCCAGATTCATTGACAAGGATTGTCGCATCGCTAGATCCAGGTGTAACCCCTTTTTCCATTTCCAAATGTTTATTCAAGTCCATACATAATCCTCCTTGTTGCCATTAAATTGAGCTGTTCAATTCCTTTTCCAGTTTTTTCGCTGCATCAAGGATCTTATGCTGGTCGCTTTCAGAAATAGGCTGAGCTGTTCGTTTACCTACTAATAATACCCCTTTGGGAACACCTTTAAATTGAATCGGAACTGCGAAGGCGCAACTGAGATTTTCCGCAAGCATGATGGGATAATCTAAAGCTTTGCCATGGATATTATTGGGGAAACCTTCAATTTTCATCGGCGCCCCCGTTGATATGACCCTACCTGCTATTCCTTTTCCATATCGAACAGTTATCCTTTTGTACTTATCATTTCTGTTTCCGGCGGCATAATGCCAGCATATGTCAGGACCTTTTCTGTTTTGTAAGGCAAGGCCTACAAAATCACCGTTCATTTCTTCTAATACATGTTCACACGCTTTTTTAAATGGTTGATCCTCTTTCGATTTACTGTCCCCGTTAAATTCCATACCCTAATAACCCCTTTTTTAAAGCGAATGCAACAAGTTCATGCCTTGTTTTCATCTTGAGCTTTTCCATTAGGTTTCCTTTATGGCTTTCAACCGTTTTCACGCTTATGACAAGCTGTCCGGCAATTTCTTTATTGGAAAACCCTTTCGCAATCAACGTAAGTACCTCTTTTTCACGGTCAGACAACAGATTGATAGAATCAGCGGTTCCCTGCTTCACACTGCCTAAATATTCTTCCATTACCCTTTTTGTAGCAGATGGATGAAGGTAAGCATTTCCGTTCGATAATGATCGGATGGCTACCAATAATTCTTCATGGGGTGCACTTTTTAAAATACATCCTGAAGCCCCGGCTTGAATAGTTCTGAACAAATATTCATCATCATCATGCATAGTAAGTATTAATATGGCTACCTCAGGCATTAGTTTTTTTAGTTCGGAAGTAGCCGATAAGCCATCTTTCCCATGAGGCATGCTTAAATCCATGACTACTACATTAGGCTGAAGCTCTAGTGCTCGTTCTATTCCTTCGTTCCCTTCTGAAGCTTCCCCTATGACTTCCATATCAGCATGATTATTTAATAGCATCTTTAAGCCCATTCTTACAACGGCGTGATCATCGCAAAGCAAAATTTTTATCAAAGCTGCTCCCCCTTAGCTTTGTTTGTATATGTATTGTTATAAATGAATATGAAACAACAACGGGGATTGCTCAATTAGCAAACCCCTTGTTTAGTCCATTTTAATATAATGGAAGTGAAATCTCTATAGAAGTACCGTCATCTATTTTTGAAAATATGGTACAATTCCCGCCAATCAAATGCATTCTTTCACACATGGCAGCAAGCCCGCTCAACTTATTCATGGCGGCTTCAACCTCAAACCCTTTCCCTGAATCTTTTATCATAATTAATAACAAGCTTTTTTCCCATTTGAATATTATACTTGCTTTTGTTGTATCAGCATACCTTGCTATATTCACCAATGCTTCTTGGCAGACCCTGAAAAGTGTAATCCTATCTCTATCAGAGATTTGCGATTCAATTCCCAGATTCTCCATCTCAACCTCAATTCCATAGGTTGAAGTGTATATTTTTATGTAGCTTTTTATAGCTGAAATAAGCCCAAAAGTCGTAAGGGTAGGAGGATGCAATTCTACAGCCAAAAGCCTGATTTCTTGTATTGCCTTCTCCAATATCTGTTTCATATCACCCGCATAGATTTTCATGGCAGGCTGTTCGATTGCCGTTTCAATGAGCTGCATTCCGGAAAAGAGACTGGAAAGGGACTGCCCCACACCTTCATGAAGCTCCATGGCAATTCTTTTAATCTCTTCTTCATGTGTTTGTATGATATAAGAACTGATGTTGTTTTTAAGTGGCTGAGTATTCATTCCCACCCTCCTTCTTCAATAGTCGCTGATTATTGGCCATTCAAAATGCGACATGCTCTCCCGATTACACTTTCGGCAGAGTGGTGAGAACACTGACGTATACCTTCTTTCCCACCAGAGACCTAGCATTAGAACTTCTTGTTCTTGAAAACTACAATTCAGCCTTCAAATCCAATAATTTCATGCGCGCAGTTCATTTTATGCTTTCTTCACTTTATGACTTGAAATATCACTAAACATTCCGGCATATTGAACAACATCCCCAGCATCATTTTTTATTGCACTAATTGTCAGCCATTGTAGATATTGCTGTCCATCCTTTCGGCTATTCAAGATTTCACCTTGCCAGAAACCATTTTTTTCAATAGATTTCCACATATCCTCATAAAAAGTTTGAGGCTGTTTACCTGACTTAAGTATACTAGGATTCTTTCCAATTACTTCATTTTCCTGATAGCCAGTAATCCTTGTAAACGAAGGGTTTACTGAAATGATTTTACCACTGATATCGGTGATCAAAATGCCTTCTATTGTATTGTCAATCACTTCTTTGGCAAGGCCCATTTTACCTTGGAAATACATCCAGACTACTAAAATCAAACTTGCAAGGGCAACTTCTGACAATGCCATGAACCCGATTGCATAATGGCCTGTGATATTGAATAACAAGGATAGAATTAACGGCGGGAAAAATCCTCCCAAACCTCCCATTGCGGACACAATTCCATTCACAATACCGGCCTGCTTTTGGAAATACATCGGCACCAGTTTAAAAATAACACCATTTCCTATTCCAGCACAGAGAGCAATACTTAAACAGCCAAATGTGTACCAGCCAATTGATGGAGCAAAGGATAGGATCATTGCTGAAATCGTATAAATTCCAAAAACAAACATGAGCAGAATAAGAGAATGGAAGCGGTCGGCAAGCCACCCGCCAATAGGTCTCATAAGAGTAGCAAGAACAATAAAGCCTGCTGTCCTTACACCTGCATCAACTTTATCTAATCCAAAGTTCGCTACAAGAAAGTTTGGCAGATAAATAGTAAATGCAACAAAAGAACCGAATGTTATAAAGTAAAATAAGCTTAGCAGCCATAGTTTTTCATTTTTGTAGACACCCTTAATTTGTTCTAAAAGCGGTGTCTTTACTCTCAGTTCCTTTTTATCCCCTAATAGGAAGTTACCTGCGATAAATACTGCCAAAATCACAAGATAAAGCTGTACGGTTGTTGACCAGCCAAACTTCGTAGCTACAACAGGTGCTGCAAATGCTGATATAGCCGTTCCGAGGTTTCCTGCACCGTAAATTCCGTTTATAAAGCCATGGCGTTCCTTAGGATAGTACTTCGGTAAAGAGGTTACTCCAACAGAGAATACGGCTCCCCCAATACCAAGAAATAGCCCTCCAATCAACAAATCAGCAAGAGAATCCGCAATACTGATATAATAAACAGGGAATAACAGCGATATAAAGCTAATCAGGAAAATTTTCCTGGCCCCGAACTGATTGGCGTAAAAGCCAAGGGGAATGCGAAGAATAGATCCTAAAATAACTGGAACAGCTGTTACCAGTGCAAGCTGACCATCCGGTATTGCGATATCTTCTTTAATAAAAGGCAGCAGGGACGAAATTAATACCCACACCATAAATCCTACAACGAGGTTTAAGGTTTGTAATGGAAGCTGAATTTTTCTAAACATCCTGACCACTCTCTCTTCTAATTACATATTGTAATCTCGCATTTTCGTCAAAAGCTGACCACTCATTTTCATTTTTAGTCACATTGGATATCAACGGGACAGCGAAAAAATTAATGTCGTCAAAGTAAATACGCAGATGTGTTATATCAGGACAAAGCTTCACCTTAACAATCGTTTTAGAAACGAAAGGAGCTTTACCCTGGCCATCATCATCTAAGATGGCTACACTTGCTTTTTCCGATATTAATGGTTGTATATCTTCTATTTTAATGTGTTCCACAGGTATTGCATCCTCTCTTTGCCGTGTAAACATTCATTTGAAAACCCTGCAAATATTCCCAGAATGTATCTTCTGCATGATTCTCGATAAATTCAATTGTTTCCACTACAGACTCCCAATTGCTCATTCCCTTTACTTCGGCAACTACAATATCGGCCCCCTCTATTGACTTTTCATCTAAATACCAGTTAAGACGGACATCTTTAAAAAGGTCTGAAAGGAGCTTATCGATTTCAGCAGCAAAATTTCCAGATGCTTCTTTTACAAAACAAAAATCAAAGTATGTTTCACTGTTCATTTGATTCACGCCTTTTCGTTTTTCGTTTTTTTATAAGTAAATAACGCTAAGGGAAACACCACTATGTTTAATCCCCCAAATATTAAAACATTTACATAATTTTCATAATAATATTGATGAACCATAAATTGGGTAAATACAATATTCATCATAAAGAAGGCACAAAGCAACGCGACACCAATAAACTTAAGCCTCATAACGCTTCACCCTTACTGCGTATACCCCGCCATTTTCAACTTTCACCTGAATCTCAGGCAGCGGCCTTCTTGGCGGACCGGCAGTTGGAGCACCTGTTTCAACATCAAATTTTCCATGATGACAAGGACAAACCATCTCTCCTTCTTCCTTCACCCAGAAAACCGGGCAACGAAGATGTGTGCATGCATTTTGGTAAGCTACGTATTTCGTTTCAGACAATCTGATCAAAATAGCATCATCATGATCACCTGGAAATTTAAACTCTACTGCTTCACCAATTGCAATTTTGCTTACATCTGTGATTTTTTTGTGGGGATACTCCTTCGCCCCAAGACCCATCAATTCTTTAGCCGCTACCGCTCCCCAAGGAAGGGAGGAAATTGCGAATACACCAGCAGCTCCCACTAATGTTTTCATGAACCCACGTCTGTCGAGCTTTCTTTCATTATTCCGTTCAATATTATGGGTGTAATTATCTTCATTAAAGGGAATTTTATTATTTTTATCTGACGGCATCTTAATCCCTCCTAAAATAGCTTCGTTATCCCCTGTAAAATACCAGGCAAATTTACTTTAACGTTCGTTTCACCTTCAAGATACGGCAGGCTAGTCACCCATTTTCCATTATCTAGATTAAATTGTTTTTTTCTATTTCCAATTTCCTCATCAGTGAGCCACTGAAGTGTATTGGATGGACAAACACTTGCACACATTGGCGGGATACTGTCTTTTGTCCGGTCGATACATAAATCGCATTTGTACATTAAGTTTTGTTCAGTGTCAAATTTTGGTATTCCGTATGGACAAGCAATCGTACAGTTTTGGCAGCCAATACATTTTTCAACGAGAGCTGATAAGACGGCCCCTGTCTCATGTATTTGGATTGCCTGGGCTGGACAGCTTCTTGCACAGGCCGGATTCACACAATGAAGGCACATTAGAGGCATGGTTTGCCGATTAACCATAGGGTTTACATCGTAAACATAGTTTCTGTTCCGTTCTTCATGCCCTCCGCATTGTGTACATGCTGCAAGGCATGAACGGCATCCTATACAGTTTTCAAGTTCTAAGTACAGCCTCTTTTTCATTTATTGCACCTTCTTTATTTCAACTTTTTCCAATTGAGCAGCACATGCCTTATATTCCGGCATACGGGAGATCGGATCGAGTGCTGCAATGGTTAATAGATTGATAGATTGCTCGTGACCAAAGTGGTACGGAACAAATACAGTATCTTTACGAATTGCTTCTGTAATTTTCACTTTATAGATTGCCTCGCCTCTTCGGGTATGTAGGCGGACTCTTTCTTCATGTTCAATATTGTATTTTTTTGCTGTTTCCGGATGTACTTCGACGTATGGCTCCGGGCACATATCACGCAGGAACTGGATTCTTCTCGTCTGGTTTCCAGATAAGTAGTGGTAAACGACACGCCCGGTTGTTAAACGAAGTGGATATTTTTCATCTGGCTCCTCAGCAGGGGGGCGGTAAGGAAGCGCACAAATTTTCGCTTTGCCGTCTGCGTGATAGAATTTCTTATCCAGGAACATATGCGGCGTTCCCATATCATTTTCATCCTTACAAGGCCAAAATACTCCGTCCTGTTTATCGATTTTATCCCATGTAGCACCATAATAATCGGCATATCCCCCTTTACTAGCCAGTCTGAATTCATCAGCTATATCTTTTGCTGTTTTCAAATGGGAAAAGTATTTTCCTCTTCCAAGACGTTCTGCAAGTTCTACTTGTATTTGCCAATCGGGCTTAGATTCACCGATTGGTTCTTGTGCCTTATTTATCTTAATAATTCTTCCTTCAAGGTTTGTAACTGTTCCTTCATCTTCTGACCACGTTACTGATGGCAGGATCACATCCGCAAACTCTGCTGATTCAGAAAGATAGAAGTCCGAACACAACATAAAATCAAGATTTTTCATCGCACTTCGGACGAAATTTAGATTCGGCGCAGATACTGCAGGATTAGAACATAGCAGATACAATCCGCGAATCGTTTTTTGTTCCATCAGTTCAAACATTTCATAAGCAGAAACACCCGGCTGAGGCATTTCTTCCGGAGTAATTTTCCATACTTTACAAACTTCTTCAACATGTTTAGGATTTGTAATTTTACGGTATCCTGGCAATAAATCCGCTTTCTGGCCATGTTCCCGTCCACCCTGTCCGTTGCCTTGACCAGTGAATGTTGCTACACCAGACTTCGGACGGCCAATCTTACCTGTTACAAGCGCCATGTTTGTATATCCAGATACATTATCAACACCCTTATGCTGCTGTTCAATTCCACGGGCAAACATGACAACTGCATTCGGTGCTTTTCCATAAATCTCTGCTGCGCGAATAATTTTTTCAGGTGCCACACCTGTAAGCTCACTCGTATATTCCAATGTGAATTTTTGTACAAGCTCTTTTGTTTCTTCAAATCCGTTTGTATGATTATTAATAAACTCTTCGTCAGCATAACCATTTTGGATTAATAAATTTAAGATTCCATTAGCAAGGGCAAGATCCGTTCCCGGTTTCAGGTCAAGGTGCACATCTGCTCTTCTCGCAACAGGCGTTTCGCGGGGATCCACCACGATAATGTAACCCCCTCTTTCTTGAACGTTCCAGACTCGGAACATAGAAGTTGGATGACATTCTGCTGTGTTGCTTCCTGCAATAAATAAGCAATCTGTTTCATGAATATCTGTCCAGGGTAATGTTGAACCTCTATCTACGCCGAATGAACGAAGGAATCCTCCGGCCGCACTTGACATACAAAATCGGCCATTATAGTCAATGTAGCGTGTTCCAAGAGCCACACGTGCAAATTTTCCTGTTAAATAGCATTTTTCATTTGTCATTGATACGCCGCTGAAAACGGATAATGTATTTTTTCCATATTTATTTTGAAGCTCACTGAACTTTTTCACGATTAAATCATACGCTTCATTCCAGCTTGCTTCACGGAAGCCTTCCTTGGTTCCTTTTAATGATGCATCATCACGAATAAGCGGTTTTAAAATACGATCGTCATGATTTGTCTGCTGGTAAGCTGTAACCCCTTTTGGACACATTTTTCCAACCGTTACAGGCCAGTCATAACGTGGTTCAACCCCAATAATTTTATTTGTCGCTACATTTACCCTTAAATTCATTCCGCACTGCATTCCACAATATGCACAATGCGTTTTGACCAATGATTCATTCGGGTGTATCACATTCTCTACTTCTTTATAAAACTTATCCCTTTGCATTCTGGTTTGCCTCCTTAACTTTTATCTCATGAATAGGGAAACCGGAAAATTGAGCAATCCGGTATTTTCTACGGCAAGGTAGGCACATTTCAGCGAGATGGTGGCCTTCCTTCGTTTGAAATTCGATATTGTTCACGCTTAGAACCTCTACGACATCTTTTGATTGTTCTGTTGAAACAAACTCATCACCACATACTTTGCATCCTTTCATGGATTGTTCCGCGTAATGCTCTCTGTAGTTTCTTGCAAATACACTCATTGGGCGAAAAGGTATGTGCGCAAGTTTTCCGAATGGAAGATAAATCAATGTAATAATGACTGACCACTGGTGAATCAGGGACATAGCTGGCTGTCCTGCACCGTGCAAAAAGATGTTCATGAAGGTTAGTCCCAGTCCTGTAACACTAACAAATAACAGCATGAATAATGGAAGGAAGTCATACATGAATTGTTGCTCTGCTCTTGCCTGCATATTTTTCAAGCGGCGGTATAGAGCCATGCATACTCCGGAAATGACCATCACAGCTGTAATGTTCAGAGCGTTATATGATAAGTTCGCAATGATCCCATTAGCTGGTACTGTCATTACCTGGACTCCCAATGCGATGATGTTGTAGTAACCGTTGTCGTCCATTGTGAAGTACATCCATCCAAATACGAGAGGAAATGTCACGAAGCAGGAAAGAATGCAGCCCCAGCCCATTAGGATGTGCTGAGTCCATCGGTAAATTCCCCTATTCCAGATGAAATTGTATGTTGCTAAATGTTCAACTGATGTTTTAGGCGTTGATTTTCTAAATAGAAGTTTGATGCCTTTTTTTATAAAAATCTTTGTTGGCGGCCTTTCTCCCCATGCGATAAATCTGTAAAAGAACCCCCCAATAAAAATAATCGTCCCCACCATATAGCCATAAAGGTTTAAATCTACGTGTGTAAACATTCTCGTACCAATAAACGATAAGAATACAAGTCCGCAAACTGCTAGAAACATAGACTTAGCAAAATGTGATGCAAAAGCATTATCAATCGATTTTCCTGTTTTTTGATTTGCTGCGACTTTTGCCTGCATTACTATTCCTCCTCATTACAAACAATTACCATACCCTTATTGTAAGAGCTGCCCCGATTTTTCCATATCGGGGGACTTCCCTATCCTAAGGTGAAAATTCCCCTATCTTTTAAAATAAAAAAAACAGTTCTGATGTGCAGAACTGCCTGTACTATATTTCAATGTTCAAGTTTTCTCTTTTCCAGTTTTTATATTTTATTTTGCAATGTAGGAAATGCTGATAGAAGTTTTTCTAGATGTTAGTATGATTAAGGGATGTTTGTTGTTTTTGCAGTCTTTGCATATGATAAAATCGATTACCGAAAACAAATGTTTTTTAATGAAAATAAGTATATAGAGGAGAAATTATTGAGACATAATCTCATAAAAAAGATATTAGTATTCAAGATTTTTATTTACTGAAAGAAGAACTGCACATACATAGTAAAATGGGATAGAGAATTCTGATAGATCGAAACATTTAATCAGATAGGAGCGATAAAAATCCACATAGAAATTCAACGGTTAATACTAAGCTTAAACGCAAGATAAAGTAATTCTTGATACAGTCATTAAAGAAAATACTTGTTGGAGTCACATCAGCCATCAAGTATTAAGGTAAAATAAAGCAACAATTTATTTGAAAAACTGCCTTGAGAAAATAAATAGAGGCTCCATCTTTCACTTATTATTTATGAACAAAAAAGAAAGTACCCTTTTAATAAGAGTACTCTCTTCCTTTTGTTACTTCTTGATGAAGTAACTATATTACATGCTGTTTTTTAGAGCTAATGAAATCGAAACCTTTAAATCTTTTAATTGTTGTTCTTTTTGAAGGAAATGCTGCTCGGCTTCTTTTAAGGTTACTCGTGAAAATTGAATAGCTTCCCCTGGTTTGACCTGAGCAATTAATGGTAAATCTGCAGTAATCACTTGAGCTATCTTAGGATACCCTCCCGTTGTTTGGCTATCCGCAAGAAGAATGATAGGGTTTCCATCAGGAGGAACTTGAACAGACCCGTTAGTTACTGCTTCAGACAATAGCTCACTTTTATCCTGTAACTCTAACAAAGGACCTGATATTCTATAGCCCATACGATCAGATTGGTTTGAAACTTTAAACAAATTCTCTGCAAAACTAACTTTACTAGAGTCCGTAAAATAATCGTACTGGCTTCCATCTATGAAACGAATAACTGGCATGCGACTTGGCATAAACTCCTTTTCATTGACAAACCACTTTGGAGCGATAAACGCTTCTTTAAACTCCCGGTTATCTAGAATCGTAGAAGTTTCATTAAAATCCACAACATCATCTACTTTTAATGCTCTTCCCTTATAGCCCCCAATTTCCCCTCTTAGATATGTACTTTTACTATTCATAACTGTAGAAATAGCGTATCCTCCCGCTACAGACAAATAAGTCCTACAACCTGATTTACATCCCACGAATCGAAGAATAGAGCCTTTTTTTACATAAACAGGCTTCCACATTGGAACAGCTTGACTGTCAATAGTAGGTGATAAATTTCCACCTGTTATCGCGATCAAGCAATTTTTTTCTATTTTAAGAGTCGGACCCATTAACGTAATTTCCATGGCCGCTTCACCTTCTTTATTGCCAACTAACATATTGGCAATTCTTAGGGAATATGCATCCATTGCGCCGCTTACAATCACTCCATGTTGCTGAAACCCTTTTCTTCCAAGATCCTGAATACTAGTTAATAATCCCGGTTTGATTACACGCAGGCTCACTGTAACCCCTCCTTAAGAATAATTTCATTATACTCTTGATTAGAAATTGGATGGAATTTCACAATGTCTCCTGCTTGTAATAGGCTTGGAGGATTTACATCTGGTAAGAATAGTTTGGTTGGCGTTTGTCCAATTAATTGCCACCCTCCAGGCGTAGATATTGGATATACACCCGTTTGCATACCTGCAATTCCAACTGCTCCTGTTGGTATGGTCATTCTAGGAGAAGATCGTCTAGGTGTTGCAATTTTTTCTGATAGTCCACCGAGAAACGGAAAACCTGGAGCAAATCCAATCATATAGGCTAAGTACTCACCATTTGAATGAATATGGATGACTTCATCAGTAGTTAAATTATTATAACGAGCTACATATTCCAAATCCGGGCCATATTCCCCCCCATAACATACAGGAATTGAAACAGTTCGATGTGTCAGCTTTTTATCTTCTTTTAACCACTGTAGTTTCCTTTCCATGATAGAACGAACCACTTCATATGGAGAAATAAATTCATCATTATTGCTTTGTTTTTGTTTCTTATAGATAACTAGAGGATCATAAAAAACTGTCAAATTTGTAAAAGCCGGCACACATTCTATAAATCCAACAAAAGGTTCATCTTCAAGCAAATCCATAAACATTTTAATTTTTTTGTGAATGTCGTATTTAATTTCATTCCCAAATGTAATCACGATTGCGGAATCGCCTAAGGGAGACAGTATGCATGTAGTTTTATTCAAAAGCTTTTCCGGCATAGAACTCAACTCTTTCTGTTAGTAATATTATAAAACGCCTAATTTTTCATCACGAATGTCCGTTATAAACATATGTCCTGGTGCATGCGTAATCATAATCGCCGGTTTTGTTTCCATTGCGATAGATTGAGGCGTTACTCCACAAGCCCAGAAGACCGGCATTTCTCCTTCACGAATCGTTACTGCATCACCAAAATCAGGTTGCTGTATGTTAGAAACACCAATCGCCTCCGGATCTCCAATATGGATTGGGCCACCATGAACAGCAGGAAAACGCGATGTAACTTGAGCCGCTCGCACCACATCTTTCTGAGGAATCGGACGCATGCTCGCTACCATTTTCCCGTGAAATATCCCTGCTTCAACACATGAAATATTCGTTTTATACATCGGTACATTACAGTTCTCTTCAATATGACGAATGGAAATATCGTTGTTTAAAAGGGCATGTTCAAATGTAAAGCTGCAACCGATTAAAAACCCAACCATATCATCTTCCCAATAATCTGAAATATCCGTTACTTCTTCCATTAATTTACCATATTTATATATCCGGTATTTTGGAATATCTGTACGTATATCACCAGACTGTGCAGCAAATTTAGGAATAGGAGAACCAATTTCTGTTACGTCTAGAAGTGGACAAGACTTAGGATTACGCTGACAAAACAATAAAAAATCAAAAGCATGCTCTTTTTTTAAGATGGCCAAGTTTGCTTGTGCATATCCGTTTGCCATTCCAGCAGTTGGCTTAATCAATTCATTGTTGCGGATCATTGCGCGCAATTCAGCCGGGGTAGCTTGAGAAAGATCGATCATTAATATTCATCTCCTATTAAGAACTGGGAGTCAGTGACAAACTAGCACGCCACTTCCACCCCGTTTTATTGATGTATCATTAAAAAAGAGCGGGCAGTTGTTTCATTAATGTATATACGCCCATTAACGCCATGATGATTACCACAAATACACCGGATATCGTCAACCATAAAGGATGTTTATAATCACCCACAATATTCTTCTTATATGCCGCAATTAAAAGTGTACCAAGTGCAATTGGTAAAATCAGACCATTAATTGCCCCTACTACAAGCAGTACTTTAACCGGTTGACCAATTAATAGAAAGCAAATGGTCGATACGACTATAAAGCCAATGATAATCCAGTTAGCCTTTTTATTTATTTTTTCGCTGAATGTTCTGATAAACGAAACAGAAGTATATGCAGCACCAACTACTGATGTGATTGCTGCAGCCCACATAACAATACCAAACATTTTATAGCCTACATTTCCAGCAGCAAGTTGAAAAACGGATGCCGCAGGGTTTTCTGAATCAATTTGCAAGCCTTTAGATACAACACCTAGAACTGCTAAAAATAATGCAACTCGCATAACTGTGGTTATTAAAATACCCATTACTGAACTCTTTGTTACTTGTGGCAGTGCTCCGACACCTTTCACTCCTGCATCCAATAGACGATGACCGCCAGCAAATGTAATATAGCCACCCACAGATCCCCCAACTAATGTAACGATTGCGATAATATCAATCTTATCAGGTGCAAATGTCTTCACTACTGCTTCTCCAACTGGAGGAGAAGTTGTCCATGCAACATATATCATCAAACAGATCATAAAAAAGCCTGCAATTTGTGTAAAGCGGTCCATCGCTTTTCCTGCTTCTTTTACTACAAATATTAATACTGCAATAACTGCACTAATTGCTGCTCCAGTTGTTGGGGAAATTCCAATCATCGCATTTAGACCAAGTCCAGCTCCTGCGATGTTCCCTATATTAAATGCTAGCCCCCCCATAACTATGAGTGCCGCTAGAACATAACCTAGTCCTGGAAGAACCATGTTTGCAATCTCTTGTCCTCGTTTTTCAGATACAGCAATAATGCGCCATACATTTGTTTGTGCAAAAATATCAAGAATAACTGAAATAAGGATAACAAACCCAAAACTTGCTGCAAGACTTTGGGTATAAACAGTTGTCTGCATTAAAAAACCTGGTCCTATGGCTGATGTTGCCATAAGAAATGCTGCACCTAGCAATAAGGTCCTGTTAGTTTTTGGCTTAGAATGATTTTTTTTCGGGTCAGTTGAATTCTTGATTTGCTCCAATGGAATCTGCCTCCTAGATGTTTGTGATTTTATTTAGAAATAGACTTAACTGTAATTTCAGATATTTCTAAGGATTTTTTTACATGACGAGCAAAGGTTAAAGCATGTGCTCCGTCCCCATGAATACAAATTGTATCTGCCTTTAAAGCTACATCAGTTCCTTGCTGTGACAAAACCTTTCCTTCTTTAACCATTCGAATTACTTGTGCAACAGCATCTTCATCATTTTCTATCATTGCATGCGCTTTCATACGAGAAGTCAATGAACCATCTTGTTGATATGTCCGATCCGCAAACACTTCACAAGCCGTTTGTAATCCAATGGTCTGTCCAGCACGTATTAATTCACTGCCCGACAAGCCAAATAAAATGAGCTCAGGATTAATTTTGTATACAGCTTCAGCTATGGCAAGAGACAACTCTTTATTCTTTGCCGCCATATTGTACAAAGCACCATGTGGTTTAACATGTTGCATATTACCGCCTTCAGATTGCAAAAAGCCATTTAATGCACCAATTTGATAGACAACAATATCATAAGCTTCCTGTGGTGAAATATTCATATTGCGTCTGCCAAAACCTATTAAATCCTGGAAACCTGGGTGGGCTCCTATTTTTACTTCTTTCTCTAAAGCAAGCTGAACCGTTTTTCTCATAACGGTCGGATCGCCAGCATGAAATCCACAAGCAACATTGACAGATGTTACATAATCCAAAATCTCTGCATCATTTCCAATTCGATATGTGCCAAAGCTCTCTCCTAAATCACAATTCAAATCAACTGTATTCATTGTACATTCCTCCTATTTACAGAAATTTCGAACAATAAAACCTATAAATATGTAGATAAAAAAATAAGTATTTCACTTTCATTAAATTTCATAAAATTCCGAAATTCGGAATTAGTGTTTCATATTTCGGAATATTCTTATTCTAGCATGTTTTTTTTATTTCGACAATATAATTGTTAGCTAACCTAACATATGTTTTTGTATTTTTTCATTTATCTTGAATATCATTGATGTTTTCTTCTACTATTATCTTTGATTAAACAGAAGATTATGTACATAGATGTAATATCAATAAACCGGCAAAAACATATACTAAACCTTTTTTTGCTGATAAAAAAAGTCGTTGATTCCTATGATAAGGAATCAACGACTTTGATTTTCATTCTATATGCAGGTTCAAGTTAAACTTGTGATTTTGTATTTTCATCTCGATGGCGAAATATTTTTTTCAAGTCTTTAATTAAATCGATTAATAGAAAACAATGAAATATCCTCCTTGCTCGTACCGGAGATAATCAAGTCACTCAAAATTTCCCCCATTACACTGCTGAATTTAAAACCATGTCCAGAGAAACCTGCTGCTATGGCAATGTGTGGATAATAAGGATGTTTATCCACTATAAAATGCTCATCAGGGGTCATGGTGTAGATGCAAGTTTTCCCATATTTCAATTTTTGATCAGCAGGCATATATTTCCGCAAAAACTTCACCAAATCTCCCTCATCTTCATTCAATTCACCAAAACCTTCAATAAAGCCATCAGGATTTATACGGGTTCCCCCATCATGTCTCCCTACTTTCATTCCAGAACCATTTATACTAGGAAAGCCATAGTATGTACCAACTGAAGTATCAAAAGAAAAAGCCGGAAACTCATTATGATTATATAATCTTTCATTTGCATGAAACCATGCAAATGTTTTTCTGATTGGTTCCAGCGGCAAATTCAAATCTAACATCGCCAAGATTTTCGGTGCCCACGCCCCAACTGCAACCACTAAAGATTCTGAGTGGAATGTCTGTTCATCCGTTTTAATCGTGACCCCATCCCCATGAACAACTATCTTCTTAACTTCACTGTTTACCCTGATGTCGGCACCATGATATTTCGCAAGTTGTTGATACGCTCTTAAGCACTCTTCACTTTTCAATACGCCCGAAGTCGATTCATAGCATCCAATGTAGTCTTCCGGCAGTGTTATTCCAGGCCATCTATCATGAATTTCATGGTAATCCAAGATTTTCATAGGTAACCCATATTCGTTTGAACCCGCTATCACTTGCTTAATGAAAGTGGAATTTTCGCTACCAGCATTCAGGACCCCCGTTGGAAGAAATAATTGTTTCCCCGAATTTCTTTCCAACTCACCCCATAGCTCTTGGGATTTAAGTGCCAAAGAAATATACTCCCTGCCTTCACCATAAGCATGTCTAATAATTCTTGTCTCCCCGTGATGGCTGCCCTTATTATGAGGAGGAGCAAAGGAATCCAATACTAATACTTTTTGTCCATTTTTTGATAGATAATAACCTGAAGACATTCCCATAGATCCAGCTCCAATTACAATTACATCATAATGCATCTTTCATCCCTCCTCCTTTAAATATGATCCTTCATTTTAAAAAAGGGAAGCCATTTTACCTTATTTAATAAAGTAAAACAGCTTCCACATAGTTTTAGAACTCTATTTCCCCGATTGCCGTTTCAACGAACTTCACTATTTCCCCTTCATGAATTTGCCTATATATCGCTTCAATGTCAGGATGGAAAAAGCGGTCTTCTTCAACCATCGGGACTTCGCTCCGAACTAAATGATATACCCCTTCCGTGACCGATGACGGTTTCAAGGCCAGATGAAAATCCATTGCTTGGGTTGCCGTCATCAGTTCGATAGCTAAAATATATTCAAGTTTCTTCGAAATCCGATAGGCTTTCTTCGCAGCGAAATAGGCAAAACTTATCACGTCTTCTTGATTTGCGCAGGTAGGGATATTATCTATTGTGGCTGGATGCGAGAGCACCCTGATTTCATTCAATAGCCCGGCGGCTGTATATTGCGGAATCATGTAGCCACTATTTAAACCTGGATTAACCACTAAGAAATTAGGTAATTCACTAAGGTGATGGTTTACAAGCCGATCTATTCTGCGTTCTGTTATTTTTGCTAGGTTTGCTAACGCGATGGAAATCGCATCCGTATAAATCCCAACAAATGAACCATCAAAATTCCCCGCCATCAGGGCAATTCCATCTTCCTCTTCCGGAAAAATCAGAGGATTGTCACTTACAGAGTTCATTTCATTCTCGATCGAAACAGCAGCGTCCTTCAAAACTTTTTTTATGGCTCCATGGACTTGTGGAATGCATCGTAGGCTAAGTGCATCTTGTAATCTATGTTCCTTGTAAGTTTCAATGATTTGGCTGCCTTCAAGAATCCTTGTAACATTCCTGGCTGTCTTAGCCTGTTCCTCATGTTTTTTCAATGCGTGGGGACGGGGATCAAATGCTTTTATTGTACCTTTTAGCACTTCTAAAGACATTGCTCCCGTAATGTCGGCGGTTTTCGCGGCTTGCATGCTATTGTATAAAGCCAGGACAGCAATCGCAGTAACGGAAGTAGTCCCGCTTGTAAGTGCCAATCCTTCTTTAGCACCCAATGTAACAGGTGCTAATCCAGCTTTCTCTAAAGCTTCCATGCCAGGTATGAGCTCACCTTTATACCATGCCTTCCCCTCACCAATCACCACTAAGGCCATGTGGGCTTCAGGAGAAAGATACCCCACTGACCCATCACCTGGAACATAGGGAAGTATATCGTGATTTAACATTGAAGCGATAAGGTTTAAAACTTGTAAACGGACCCCTGAATAACCTTGGCCTAAATTCACGAGGATCATCAATTGAATGGCTCTTACGACTTCTTTTTCAAGAGTTTCCCCAACAGATACGGCATGTGAACGAACAATATTCCGTTGAAGGGTTTCGGCGTCAAGTGGAGAAATCACCTCCGTCATATTACTGCCAAAACCTGTCGTTACACCGTAAATCAATCTATTATCATCTAAAAACTTGTCTATTAAGCTTCGTGATTTATCCACCCTTTCACGATAGGCCTCAGTGAAAGTAACTTTTGCACCATATCTTGCAACCGCAATTACCTCTTGGATTGAGATGGCATCATCTCCTAGTACAACCTCTTTAATATCCATAGGATGTAAACAATCGGTAGTTGTCATCTTATACATCACCTCTCATATGACTCATCAAGAAGGAGAAAAAAGTTTTGTCCTTCTCATCATTTATTTGCTGGAAGCTAATCTTATGTTATTTTTTCATTTTCTGTAAAGGGAATTGCGGTTCCCTTCGGAGAACTCTCCGCTTCAAGCAAAGGGTCACTTGCTTCATGTAATGAGAGATTCTTCGTTTCAGGTGCCCAGGCGATCGATACGATCAAGCCGACCAGTAGGATGGCTGCCATTCCTGCCATTGAGGCACTTAATCCAAAAGAACTTAAAGAAACAGGCAGCAGAAATGTTCCAATTGCAGAACCAATCCGACTAATTGCCGTAACCATACCTATTCCCGAACCACGGATCTCAGTTGGAAAAAGCTCTGCCGGGTAAACTAATGTAAGGTTCGATGCCGCTGACATGAAAAAAGTAAAGATCAAGAAGGCTAACAACATTAAGAATTGAGAACCATTGTGCAAGAAGCTGAGTGAAAACAATGATACGGAAAGGATCGTGAAAGCCCCGATGGTAAATCCTCTGCGAGAAAATTTTGCAAGCAGCCAAAGACCAACAATTGCCCCAACAAGCAAGAATAGATTTAACATTGTATCCGCAAAAAAGTTCTGTTCAAAACCCATTGTACTAAGTATGGAAGGCAGGAAAGTGTAAATTGCAAAGTACGGAATAACAAGAGTCAATTTGAATATTCCACCAAAAGCCAAACGCTTACGAAGCCTTTTACTGAAAAGTCCACGAAACCCCAGAGTCTTTTGATTTTCTATGCCAGTCGTCGTTTCTCCCATTTCAACGTTCGATCCAAGGTGTTTTTTTACAATCTGGCGAGCTTCTTCGACACGCCCCATGCTTACAAGCCATCTTGGTGATTCAGGCGTTCCTATTCTTAAGATTAAAACCACAATAGCCGGAATGGCAGCGCTGACAAGCATCCAACGCCATGAATCTGAACCAACCTGTCCCAGGTAATGACCAACAAAGTTTGATGCTACATATCCTAGCGTCCATACTACGTTTATAGACGCTAGGAGCGAGGAGCGATACTTTTTTGGTGAAAACTCGGCAAGCAAAGTCGTACCGACAGCGTAATCTCCTCCAAGTCCGAATCCAATCAGCAACCGTAAAATAAAAAGCTGTTCTGGGCTGCTAACAAAAAATTGTAAAATAGTAGCTACCGTGATAAGTAAAAAGTTTACGAGAAAGATTTTCTGTCTGCCAACACGGTCAGAAAGTCTTCCAAGTATTAAAGATCCCGCAAACAGACCGATTAAAGCAGAGCTGCCAATCAGCCCTGTCCACATTGAATTCATATTCATTTGAGGCCCGAATACTGTCAGGGCCATCGCAATGATCCCTAAAGAATAGCCATCACAAAAGCTGGAACCGAATGTAAGTCCTGCAATTCGAAAATGAAACCTATTAAATGGGGCATCGTCAATAGTGAATTTTTGTTCGTTCAAAGAATCCCCTCCATTTTTTGGTTTATAGATATATAGATCAAAAAAACACTCTTCCTGTAAAACTCCAGTAGTGACCCTGTCTTTGAATGGATTGATTAATCTTAATACTATAAAAAAATTCAGCGAAAAATATTATGAAATAATACTCTTTTTATAAACTATATCAAATCATTCTGCCTTTTAATTTCTATTTAATATATGAAAATATAGTTTAAGATTCGATCAATTGTTTATCATTGAAATAAATGACTTCACTAAGTATTTTACAGCCTTCCATTACCTCGAATTTTTCCCTAGCTTCCTTTTCTTTGGTAAACTCAAACATTTTTATGCCATTTTTCGAATGGATAGTGATTATCCACATAAAATTCCCTCCACATGGAAGATTCATTTCCACGAATTCCTTAAAACACTTTCATTTAATTTCACTGTAAAGTGTTAAAGTGTTTAATGCTGAAATTGGGTAGGATGATAGATCATCATCCTACTATTCAGCACCTATACATTTGTTGAATACTTCTAAAAGCCCATTCCATCCCCTGAATTTTTCAGTGGATGGAATGGGAAGACATATATTGAGAATAGTGATTTTTAAAGGCCCGTCAGGCTTTTGGAATCAGTATTCACTTTATCATTCACTACTTGCACACCATTTTTCCATACAGACTTAACGTGATTGACACCAAATAGATATTGCAACTCCTGATAGTTTTCAACATTCCATAAAACGACATCCGCTTGTTTTCCGACTTCAAGGGATCCGACCCTTTCTTGTCTGTTGATTGCACAAGCAGCATTGTATGTCGCCGCCGTCAGAGCTTCTGCAGGGGTAAGCCGCATCGAAATGCATGCCAGATTCATGACAAGCGGCATGGATGTCGTCGGTGAAGATCCGGGATTGCAATCGGTTGAAATGGCAACAGCCACACCTTCATCAACCATTCGTCGTCCAGGGGCCGCTTCTTCTCGTAAATACAAGGCAGTGGCTGGAAGCAAGCAGGCAATGGTGCCTGACTTCGCCATGGCAGTTATCCCCTCATCGGAAGCTTTTAACAAATGCTCAGCTGAAATGGCTCCGATCTTCGCAGCTAATTCAGCTCCACCGTAAGGCTCAATTTCATCAGCATGAATTTTAGGGATCAAGCCGTACTTTTTACCCGCCTTTAAAATCCGCTCTGATTGTTCAGGGGTAAAAACCCCTTTTTCACAAAAGACATCATTGAATTCTGCAAGCTTTTCTTCAGAGACGATTGGAAGCATATCATTAATCAGATGATCGACAAATTCATCCTCGCGGCCTTTATAATCCTTTGGAACCGCATGGGCTCCCATAAAAGTAGGAACTAGATCAATCGGATGCTCTTCCTGTAGCTTCTTCATCACCCGCAACTGCTTTAATTCGGTTTCCAAATTCATTCCATAGCCGCTTTTACCTTCTACTGTAGTCACGCCATGAGCGAGAAACGAATCAAGTCGTCGCATGGTTTGCTCCATCAATTCTTCTTCACTTGCTTCCCTTGTCATTCGGGTGGTAGCATGAATGCCCCCACCTGCGTTCATAATGTCCATATATGTTGCGCCTTCAAGACGCATTTCAAATTCACGTTCCCGACTCCCGCCATATACAACATGCGTATGTGGATCAACTAACCCAGGTGTCACCAAATGTCCAGTTGCATCAAAGACTTCAGCTTCATGCATTCTATCTGCATAGAGTTCTACCAATTCTTTGGTCGTACCAATCGCTTGGATCAAACCAGATTCCATCCATATACTTCCATCTTCAATCAACCCAAGCTCTGACATTGCCTCTTTGGAACGAGGACCTTTCTTATCAGAGGTAAGCGTTGCAAGTTGAGCGGCATGTTTTATCCAAATTGGTTTTGTCATTGTTTATCAATTCCTTTATCAAGCATCGGGATATTAATACCTCTTTCACGGGCTGTTTCCTCTGCCAGTTCATACCCTGCGTCAACATGACGCACTACACCCATCCCAGGGTCCGTTGTCAAAACTCTCTCAATCCTGGCCGCTGCTTCTTTTGTTCCGTCTGCCACAATTACAACGCCTGCATGCATGGAGTAACCCATTCCTACGCCACCGCCATGATGTACGGAAACCCAGGTTGCACCGCCCACTGCATTCACCATTGCATTTAAGATCGGCCAGTCGGCCACTACATCGGAACCATCCTTCATGGCTTCCGTTTCACGATTCGGCGAAGCGACAGAGCCAGAATCCAAATGGTCACGGCCAATAACGATCGGGGCCTTCAATTCACCGCTTGCAACCATATCATTGAGAATTTTACCAAAACGGGCGCGCTCCCCATAACCAAGCCAGCAGATGCGGGAAGGCAGACCTTGGAACTGAATTTTTTCCTGAGCCATTCTAATCCAGTTACATAAATGTTCATTATCAGCGAATTCACGTAAAATGGCTTGATCTGTTTTATAAATATCTTCTGGATCACCAGATAAAGCCACCCAGCGGAAAGGACCTTTACCTTCACAGAATTGTGGACGGATATAAGCTGGAACGAAGCCCGGGAAGTCAAAAGCATTCTCTACCCCTTCATCTTTCGCAACTTGACGGATATTGTTGCCATAATCAAACGTCACAGCTCCTTTTTCCATCATTTCAAGCATCGCTCTTACATGTTTGGCCATTGAAGCTTTAGAGAGTTTAATATACTCTTCTGGATTTGCATTCCGTAATTCTGCAGCCTCCACCATTGACAAGCCTGAAGGAGTATATCCATTTAGCGGATCATGGGCCGAAGTCTGATCCGTCAAGACATCAGGAATGAAGTTCCTTGCAATCATTTCCGGAAGAATATCTGAAGCATTCCCAATCAAACCAATCGATAATGCTTTACCTGCAAGTTTAGCTTCATTGGCTAAACGAATGGCTTCATCCAATGAATCCGTTTTCACATCGGTATAACGAGTCTCGATCCTCCTGTCAATTCTTGTCTCATCTACATCGATCCCGATACAGACACCACCGTTCATCGTAACTGCTAGCGGCTGTGCCCCTCCCATTCCGCCTAAACCTGCCGTTAAAGTTATGGTGCCTTTTAACGAGTTATTGAAATGTTGTTTTGCAAGCTCGGCAAAGGTCTCGTATGTACCTTGTACGATCCCTTGAGATCCGATATATATCCAGCTGCCTGCTGTCATTTGCCCATACATCATCAATCCCTTTTTATCAAGTTCATGGAATGTTTCCCAGTTCGCGTATGCAGGGACGATATTTGAATTTGCAAGCAGGACACGTGGTGCATCAGAATGCGTTTTAAAAATTGCCACCGGTTTCCCTGATTGGACAAGTAAAGTTTCATCTTCTTCAAGCTCTTTTAGTGATTTGACGATTGCATCAAAGCATTCCCAGTTACGAGCTGCTTTCCCAATCCCTCCGTATACCACCAAATCTTCTGGACGTTCAGCAACTTCAGGATCCAAATTATTCATCAGCATTCTAAGCACTGCTTCTTGTTGCCATCCTTTAGTATGCAATTCTGTTCCTGTATAACGGATAACCTTGTTTGTAATCGTGTTCATTTTTCATTTCCCCCTTGTTTTTGTTATATATTCATTCTATAAGAAAAATTCAGAATAATTTATTATAGTTTGATGATTATTTTATATTTTATTTTAAAGATTTGTCGTTAACTTTATTTTTTTATGAATAATTTCAATAATTACATTGTTATGAAATAAATAAAAAAGGACGATTCATTTATTGAATCGTCCTTTTTTATAATCCAGACCGATATGCTGATGGTGTACAAGATTCAAGCAATTTGAATTTGGCATTAAAATAAGTTTGATGTGAATAGCCAGCCAATTGTGAGATTTCCTCCAATGATATATCCGTTTCCTTTAATAAACGTTTAGCTTCCCTAATTCGAACTTGATGGAGCGTAGTTCGAAAAGACTCGCCTGATTCAGCCGCAAAACGTCGGCTGAGTGTGCTTTTATTGATACGCAGAGTCTCTGCACAACTCGCTAGATTCCACTGGGCGTCCCAATAGTTGGACTCGATCAGCTCTCTTGCCTTTTCACTAATTGTGCGTGCCCCTTCCTGTAACTGTCCATGATCCTGCATAAGCATATGCGTCGTGAACGCATGCAGCTCTTTTACTATTTGATGAATGACGGGTTTATGTACAATTTGCTGAAATACATCATAGTAAATTGCTTCTAGGGAAGCATTTTGCAAGTTGTATGATTTCATATGCCTACGAATCTGCGCGAGTACGCTTGTAAGGCGGATACGAACGATTTCCGGGTCGGGGTATGGTCGTTCAAAGGTAAGGAATTCACGTTCAATCCAGTTCCTGATGGCTTTTGCATCCCGTCGTTCGAGCATTTCTATCCAAAGTCTTTGTTCAAGAGGCGTGAGGAATGGATCCATCTCTTGAGGTGAAGTTTGTTGACTTTCGGCTAAAATGATATCATATCCATCAAAAAAGATTTGTCTCGTAAACTCACGTGTTTGCTGATACATCCTTTTTAAAGACTCATCTGAAGATGCCGCTTTTATAATTATAGCAAGGGGCTCATCCATTCTTTCTTTCCAGTGGGCAAGAAAAGCTTGATACTCTTCCTTATAAACTTCAACTTCCTTTGTTTCCTGGACACATAAAATAAAATCCGATAAAGCGAAGATTTGATTTTTTCCAGTAAAAGAATATCGTTGCAATTCATCATAAACTAATGGCAGGGTCTTATTATCAGGTGTCAAAAAAGCGACCATGGTTATTCGACTTTCATGCCTTCGGTCCGTCAAGAAGAAATCAGGATACCCAATATCCAGAGCATTCTCATCATCCATGGTGTTTGACGAGAGAAGATTTGGACCATTTCTCAATTGAAAACGCAATTGTTGGATATGTTTTACCAAATCCGCCGAAGAAAAAGGACGGAATAATACATCTTCAGCACGGAAACGTAAGGCTCGATAAGCCGTTTGAAAAATTCGCTCAGATGAAATCCCTAACCATCGAATTCCCCTTCGCTTTAATGAAACACCCATCGCCTCACTTTCATCCGTCCAAATATCCATATCCAAAATAACGAATTCCGGTTGCTGATTGCGGATGCCCTTTTCAAATTCTTCAATCGTTTTCCATAAGATCAGTCTAACTCCCGTTAGGTGGGACTCGACTATCCAACGAATTCCTTGAGCCTCAATCTCATCTTTTGCCACCAAATGAATTTCCACATCATCACCTCATTTCTGCTGATATTCGTGTAATGAAAATAAATATAAAGGCACAACTTGAAGAGAAAAGGAATGCCTGGTCTTTTCGAATGCACTTGTATCCCATCTCCATTCTAATCCCGCCGAAAACTACAAACAAGTCTTATTGGACAGAACCTGCGATTAAGATTAAATTTTTGACATGCTCAACTGGAATTTTCATCTCATATATTTTTACTTCCTATATGAAAATATAAAAAGAAACATCATGGAAACCTTGTGATTTCCAATGATGTTTCTTTTAGTCACTTTTGATCTTCAATAAATTTAGAACCGTTATAATTGATTAATATTGACTTCAACTTCTTTTGCGATGTTTTCATCTGAAGCACTTGTTAATTTTAATGATAATAGGGTGATGACTCCTAATACAAGTAATCCAGATAAAATAAACATCCCTTGAGTAAATGCAACAGTTCCGAGAATCATCGGTCCTACAAAACCGCCTAAAGCCGCAAATGAATTGACTATGGCGATTCCAACTGGTGCAGTGGACTCAGTGAAGAAAAATGTCATATAGGCAAAGAAACATCCACTGAATCCGTATAACCCGAAAGATGTAATCGTTAACATAAGCACCATCATAAAGACACTATCTGAAAAGCCGCACCCGATAAATCCGACAACTGCTATCATGAGGCAAACGAGCAAGTGTGATTTATGTTCATTGGTCCGATCTGAATTCCAGCCTACAAACATAACGGCAGGTATACCGACTAACGATGGAATCATCGCTAACCAGCCTATTTCTAAATTGGTTGTTGCATTTTCCGATAAAGATTTTATGATAGTTGGCATCCAGAATGACAATCCATAAATAGATGTGTACCCTGCGAAATAAAAAAGGGCCAACTTCCAAATTTTCGAATCTTTCAGCATATCAAGCTTAGTGACTTTATTTATTTTCGAGCTTACTTTCCTTTCCGTACTCAATTCCCCTTCTAACCAATCACTTTCTTCCTTAGATAACCATTTAGCGTTCGTTGGTCTATTAGTTAAATAGAAAACAACAACAACACCAATAATAATGGCCGGAATGCCTTCAAGGATGAACATCCATCTCCACCCTGCCATACCGAACCAGGAAATATTGTCAAGAATCCATGTCGACACAGGCGCACCAATCAATCCGCCAATCGGTAGGGCTAAAAGCAGGACCGCTGTTGCCCTTCCTCTTTCGCGGGCCCTGAACCAATAAGTTAAATACAAAATTATACCAGGGAAAAAACCAGCTTCGGCGACACCTAATAAAAAACGGAGAATATATAAATGCATCGTTGTTTGCGCAAAACCTGTTAATATTACCACGAGCCCCCACGAAATCATTATACGGGCAATCCATATCCGAGCTCCCACTTTATGCATGATCATGTTGCTAGGAACTTCAAAGAAGAAATAACCTATAAAAAAAATGCCGGAAAGCAATCCAAAAACTTCAGCGGATAAGGCTAATTCTGCATTCATTTGTAAAGCAGCATAGCCTAAATTGACCCTGTCCAAGTAAGCAATGATATAAAGGAGCAAGATAAATGGAAGAATGCGCTTCATCGTTTTACTGATCGTTCTTTTCTCTATCTCACCACTGGAATGATTCATGATAATTTCCTCCCTTTTCCTGCTACTATTTCCCAAAAAATAATCCGTTTAACGCACATCACTTTATCCTGCTTCCCGATACTATGGTTCATTCCTAGTTCTTTAAGTTTATCCTGATACCCCCTCCTAATTCTTCTACTTGAAAAACTTCCTAATTTAAACTGAACTAACCTCCCCCATACTTGATCTCAAAACTTTGTAAGCGCTTTCTAAAAATGCGAAATGCGATTAAGAAAGCGTTGTGATTATTGATGATCTACGTTAGATTAAATAGACCACCAATCATTTAACTAGACTGTAGTCTGATATTAAACTATATAGGAATATTCTGTCAATTATCATTTGGAGGTTTTTTATGATTGAGCCTAGAAAGAAACAGCTTAGGGGAGAAAAGACTCGTGAAAAAATATTAAAAATATCTTTAAAGCTATTTAGCGAAAAAGGTTATGATAAAGTCACCGTTGACGAAATCGTGAAAAAAAGCGGCACATCAAAAGGGTCATTTTACCAACACTTTTCAGCGAAATCGGATATTTTTTTAGTGAGATTCATAGAAGTTGATGATTACTATCGTGAAGTCTTCCGTTCGTTCCCAGTCGATATGGACGCTACCGAGAAATTATTTATTTTCATACGCAAATTGATGCGTTTTCTGGAAGAAGAAATGGGCAAAGATTTAATGAAAGTGATTTACAGTTCCGCTTTAGATTCGAAAGAACATACATACTTTTCAAATTCAAATCGCTCACTCTTCCTAATTATTCGTTCATTAATTGAAGAGGCGAAAGAACAAAACGACATTGGCACTGACCAATCAGTTAACGAAGTTTCACAACTAATCACCCAAAGCCTAATGGGAATCATCTATCATTGGGGATTAAACAACTCAGAACAAAGCTTGGAATCACTATCCATACCGCTAACCAAAACAATCATTAACGGGCTGAAAACTAAGAACTAATACCTTAAATCAAAAGATTCATTTTCAAAAAATCTGACATTAATTCAATATTAACCCCAATCTCACTGAATGGTAAGGGTAACTCCATTAATCTATAAAATCATACTTTTTCATTATTTTCAATTGAGTGTCAGACATATTAAACAAGGAGTCGAAAGCCAGATATCATGAAACGATTTTTATTTATCATCCTATATGCACTATTATTTGGATTATCGCTGCAGGCTTTTAATTTCAGGCTTGACCACCCTATTGCCAAAGATATCAGCCGGCTGATGCCGGTTAAAATGAAAACGATTAAGGCGGAAGATAGTGAAGAAGAAATCAAAAAGGTCGTTATGGATGCCGAAAAAAACGATGATCCCATTTCCATTGCCGGAATGCAGCATAGCCAAGGAGGGCAGACATTATATCCAAATGGGATCCTGCTCGATATGAAGCACTATGATAAAATACTTGATTTGGATGTAAAAGAAAAACGAATCACGGTCCAAAGCGGGGCAACCTGGGCTGCTCTCCAGGAATATATCAACCCATATGGACTTGCACTGAAAGTCAGTCAATCTCAAAATATTTTTACCATCGGCGGTTCTTTGAGCGTTAATGTCCATGGCCGCGATATCCGTCATCATGCCTTGATAGAAACCGTGGATTCTTTTAGATTGCTTAACGCAAAAGGACAAATCCTAACAGTGAGCCGCGAAGAAAATTCGGAGCTCTTCCATTCGGTTATTGGCGGGTATGGTTTGTTTGGCGTAATACTTGATGTAACACTCCACCTTACCGATGACGAACTTTATAACATTAAAACTAAATCACTTCATTATGATGAATATACGTCGTACTTTAAAAGAGAAGTTCTCAATAACGATGATGTTAAAATGCATCTTGCGAGAATATCGGTTGCTCCTGGCTCCTATTTGGATGAAATGTATGTAACGGACTATTATAAGGCAAATGACCAAACACAGCTATCTGACTACAATACTCTCAAACGGGAAACGATCATTGCCGTGCCTAAATTCTTTCTTGGCCTATCACGATTTAATGACTGGGGTAAAAAAAGGTTTTGGGAAACTCAAAAAGCCTACACGGCCAATATTGCTGGCAACTTGGTTTCGAGGAATAATGTGATGCGGTCGGACTCAGCCTTTATGGATTACAGCAACCCCACCAAAACTGAAGTGCTGCAAGAATACTTCGTTCCGATTGATCAATTTGCAGATTATATCGATGATTTAAGAAATACCTTATCTGATGAGAAAGATTTTAATTTATTAAATATTACAATTCGTTATGTTGAACATAATGATGAATCACTCATGTCCTATGCCAAGGATGATATGTTCGCTCTTGTGATGCTCATCAATCAAGGGACAGATAACGATAGTAAGGAAAATACGGGAAGGGTCATCCGTAATATGATTAATGTGACGCTTGACCATAACGGAAGCTACTATTTGCCCTATTATGGGTATCCAACCAAGACCCAATTATATGAAGCTTATCCGCATACTGAGGAATTCTTTCGATTAAAGAAGAAGTATGATCCTGATAATCGCTTCATGAATCTTTTCTATGAGGAGTATCATCCATGAATTATAAACGGTTTGTTTTTTACCAAGGCACTGTTGGAATGGCTGCCAGCATGATTTTCCCTTTTTATATTTTGCTGATCAAAAATGTAGGTACAAGTTATTCACAATTCGGGTGGGCATATGGAATATTCTCACTGACTGCTGCAGTTAGTTATCCTTTAATCGGAAAATTCACTGACAAAGCCGGTGACAAAGCTTTTCTCCTTATCTATTCATGGGGGATGGCATTAATCCTTCTTGCCTTTCCTCTCGCATATGAAATTTGGCATGTCTACCTCCTGCAAATCATTATGGGGGTACTTGGGGCAGTGCAAAAAAACACTGAAAAAACCGTACTTGCAAGATATGTTACGAAGAAAACAGCGGGTGAGGAAATTGGAAACTACCATGTTTGGACATCCATCGGTGCTGCAGCAGCGGTGATTGCAACCGGATATTTAGTCGACTTTTTAACGATTGGCAGCATCTTTTACATTGCCTCCTTAATGTTTGCCTGGAGTGGATTTATTATGATGAAGATGGAGAAAAATACTTCACTATCTAATGCAGAAAAAATAAAAATATAAGCATTTATTACGCCTATAATTCAGTTAGCCCTTTTAGTGGAAGAAGCATCTGCATGAACCTCAGCAGATGCTTCTTCCACTATATAAATCATTTGCGGATCAAAAAACAAAAAATGATCTTACAAAAAACCTGCTCCCCTTTTCTCAATTTGGTTTCGTTAAATATACGAGTTCTAAACTTACTGCCTTTATTAGTACAATTAAAGATAACGGACCAGAACTCATATAATAAAATACTACTTTCTTATCAACTTGGTTATTATTTTTCCGTCTAAAAAAACTAATGACGTCATAACTATTCCCATTCCAATCAACTGATGAATAGACAACGCTTCATGTAAAAAGAAAAAGCCTATAATCATTCCGATGACAGGCACTATATAATTACTATATGAAGTAAATAATGCGCCTTCTTGCCGAATCAGCCTATTAAATAATGCATAAACAACACCAGCATGGAAAATGCCTAAAATCGCTAAGTAGATAGATTGAGATCGTGCTAAATCCAATTTGAAAGATTGCTCAAACAAAAGGGACATGGGTATGAGCAATGCACTGGCAATCAGTAATACATTTCTCATATGAATAACGGAAGATCCCTCGTTAAATTTCTCCATTAAAATCAATGATAATCCAAAACTCATAGCAGCCAATATCAATAGGATGTTCCCCTGAATACTGTTAGAAAGGTCTTGGATTCCTTGTGTTGGCCAGGAAAGGAAGACAATACCTGCAAATCCGAATAGGATACTTGTAATCTCCGGCATTGTGCTTTTTCTTTTGAAAAATGCTAGTAAAAAGAGGATGGTAAAGACGGGAACCATTCCAATCAGCACCGCTGCGATACTGCTAGGCACCGATTTCTGGCCTTGTGCAATAAACACGAATGGCAGTACAACCTCGAAAAAAGCAATGATTATATACCATTTATAATAAGTCCTGGGTACTCTTCGCTCTTCTTTTGATAAAAAAAAACCTAAGAAGAGTAAACAGATACCACCGATACATGCTTTGATGGCTGACAAAGTAATAACCCCAACATTATCTATGACTAATGCAATAAAGAAAAATTGAGATCCCCATATACCACTAATCAAGAGTAACAACACATATTTATTCATTCACTTTACCTCTCTTTTCAGCAATGGATCGGCAAAAGTCTTACTATTATTCTTTGATTGAATTCCACCAAAATAATTCGTGCCGATTACCCCAGCAAGAATAACCATTGCACCTATTACATGATAATAATGAATCGTTTCATGTAAGAAAATCACCCCTGCTATTATCGTAATCAATGTCGCTAAATTACTGAAAACGCTCATTTTAGATGCTGGTAATATAGATAATGAATAGTTTGATAAAAAAGCAGTAAGCAGTGACGATAATACCCCAAGATATACGATTGAAATGAGGAATGCACTACTTGTGAAGGGTAATAAAAAGCTACTAATAGATTGGTTAATTATATGGTTGATGACGGCCATACTATTAAAAGTCACAAAACCAAAGAACGTCATCACATAAGTTAACGTAAATAGTGAATATTGCTTTGTTACCTTCCTCGCCACCACATTATAGAGAGCGGCAGCAATCGAGGATAATAAGATCAGGATCGTTCCTTTCAAACTGTGATCCGCAAGTTGCAAGTCATTCATGACAAAGATAAAGATAACCCCCATCACAGATAAATAAAGAAAGAATTTCTGACCTCTACCAGCGTATTCTTTCAAAAATAATGAAGCTGATAATAACGTAAAAATTGGTATGGTAGCTTGGATAATACCCGCCTCTGAAGATGAGGTATACAAGAGACCAAACACTTGAAATGTAAAGAATAAAATTGGATAAAGGAACACCAACGGAAGAATTTTCAAAGTATCCTTTGCACTTATTTTCACTGATGTCCTCCTATATAGCTTAAAAATTATGGCGATCAAAAAAGCCATCGTAAATCGATGTGCCAATGTATCTAACGGACTAGCTTCCATTAATGATATTTTTGTAAAGATAAATGAAAATCCAATAATAATGGCATATAGTATCGCCGCAAAATAGGCTTTTTTATTTTCTGGCATATTTAGTAACTCCTCCTTTTAACACCCGGCCGGTTGTTAGTATCGTATTAAAAGTTCCACTACGATACAATACAAATAAGAAGCATCTGTAACGGTACAGTTTTAGGAGGTATTCATGCTAAAATACATAGCCTTGTTTAATGAATTTGAATCTCTCATCCAGAATGGACGGCTCAAAGCGGGCTTTAAACTCCCATCTATTCGTCAATTAAGCGATCAACATCAATGTAGTAAAAGTACAGTCTTGAAAGCACTGCAAGAATTGGAAAAGAGGCATTTAATCTACGCGGTTCCTAAAAGTGGATATTATGTCGTCCAAAAAGAATTTGATGGTAAAAGCGAACCAACAATGGAAATCGACTTTGTTACTTCCGCTCCTGCTTGGCATCAATTTCCGTATCATGACTTTCAACATTGTATCAACAAAGCCATCGATACCTATCAGCAAGAATTGTTTATCTATGGCACTCCTAAAGGACTGCCCTCTTTAATTAAAGTGATACAAAAACAATTAGAGCAGTATCAGGTTTTCGCAAAAGAAGAACAGATTTTCATTACTTCTGGCGTGCAGCAAGCACTTTCCTTATTAACGTTCATCCCCTTTCCAAATGAACGTACCCATATACTTGTTGAGCAGCCTAGTTATCATCTATTTGTGGAGCAATTGAAAGCGTACAAGATTCCCGTGCTAGGAATCCAACGAACAGCAGAAGGTATTGATTTAGGGGAATTAGAACGGATTTTTAGTGATCAGGAAATTAAATTCTTTTATACGATGCCTCGTTTTCATAATCCGTTAGGGACATCTTACTCTAAAATGGAAAGAGAGGAGATACTAAAACTTGCAGTAAAGTATGGTGTCTATATTGTAGAAGATGATTATTTAGCAGATTTCGAAGAAAATATGAAGGTGGACCCTATTTTTTCCGAGGATACCCATAACATGGTCATTTATTTAAAAAGCTTCTCTAAAATAATGTTTCCAGGATTACGCATAGGTGTTGCCGTATTGCCTAAACCATTAACGGACAGCTTCCAACTATATAAAAGAACAGCTGATATTGATAGTTCCATGATTTCACAAGCTGCCTTGGAAATCTACATAAAAAGCGGTATGTTTGAACGCCATAGAAACAAGGTACGGCTCTCCTATTTAGGGCGTGCAAACTTGCTATATGATGCTCTGGAAAAGTACTCTACTCCAGGCTTTTATCGCCCAGCATCCATATGTATGAACGCACATATCGTACTGCCTAATCGTTTAAATAGTACTCACCTCATCAAAAACTTACAGAATCAACAAGTACTGGTAGAGACGATGGGTCAAAATTATTTAGATGGCTTTCACCAGGAAAAAATATTAAAATTAAACGTGTCCAATACAAATCTACAAAAACTGGACCAAGGAATAGCTATCATTTTTAAAGAATTGAATAACAAGCAGAACTATTACTTATAAAGCTTTTACATAAGGTATAGTCACTTTCCACACAGGGCAATAAACAAAAAAGAGCCAATTAGAATTGGCTCTTTACAAGGTTGCTCTTATCAGTCCTCTTTATTTATAAAATTTTATACGATCCTCAAGTGGTTTGAATTCTTTATCACCCGGTTGAGCTGTTGGATTTCCAAATGGCATTTGCGCAATCAATTTCCAATTGCTTGGAACACTCCATTCTTTTTTCACTTCATCATCAATTAGAGGATTATAATGCTGTAAAGTTGCTCCCAATCCTTCTGCTTCAAGTGCCGTCCAAACAACTAATTGATGCATGCCTGATGTTTGTTGTGACCAGATTGGGAAGTTATCGGCATACGTTGCAAATTGTTCTTGAAGTGATTTCACAACAGATTCATCTTCAAAGAATAATATTGACCCATATCCCGCTTTAAATGAATCCATTTTTTGTTGAGTGCCAGAGAAATCTCCCTCACCAACCGCTTTCTTTAATGCCTGCGTCGTAATATCCCATAATTTATCATGGGCCGATCCTGTCAAAACAACAAGGCGTGAGGATTGGGAATTAAAAGCCGATGGCGTATGTTTTACCGCAAATTCTACTATTTCTTTAATTTTCTCATCGGATACTCCGACCTCTTTATTGATTCCATAAAATGAACGTCTCTCTTTAATGGCCGTGTAAAAATCTTTTGTCATAAGTCATTCCTCCAGAGCATTTTTTCTATTTCAAATGATTATTCCATTTTTTATTTTCTACCTGTTTTAGTATGGGCATAAACCAACATATCATTCGCTAAAGATTGTCAATTATTCTTTAATGAATTCTTTGGTGCTTCTTACTGTATCAATGGGACGGACCAACTTTTCGATTTGCTCCCTTTTTGGTTCTAAGAACGGTGGTAAAGATAACTTTTCCCCAAGCGTTTCATACGGCTCATCCCCCATAAATCCAGGACCGTCCGTGGCAAACTCGAATAAAATTTGCGGCGCCACTCTTACGTAAAGCGACTCAAAGAAGTGACGATCAACATAACCGGACGTATGAAATTGGAAGCTTTCCATTCGTTTGATCCATTCTTCCAGAACGGAACGGTCTTCAACACGGAAGGCTGTATGGTGAACAGTCCCAAAACCCTGCCGTGCCTGAGGGAGGATCGAATTATGCTCGACGATAACTTGAGCACCATTCCCACCTTCCCCTACCTCAAATAGGTGAAATGATCCTTCCTTGTCTATTTCTTTGAATAATAGGACTTTTTCCATCATTTCTTTAAAGTAATCGAAATTGGCGATCCGAATGAAAATTGGTCCTAATCCTGTAATAGCGTATTCCAGAGGAATCGGCCCTTTTTGCCAAGGGATTCCAGCTGCAACCCCTTCATTATTTTCATCTGAAATCAATTGATATTGCTGATCATCAAAATCCACAAAAGAAATGATCTTTTTGCCAAACTGTTCTTGGATTCCTGTATTCTTTACCTCTAAACGGTCAAAGCGTTTAACCCAATACTCCAATGCCGCATCAGTCGGTACACGGAAGGATGTTTTGGAAATCTCATTAGTCCCATGCTCTCCTTTAGGAATACCAGGAAAATCGAAGAATGTCATGTCAGTACCCGCACCGCCAACATCGTCGGCAAAAAACAGGTGATAAGTTTGGATATCATCTTGGTTGACTGTTTTCTTGACTAAACGCATGCCCAATATATTTGTGAAAAATTCATAATTCTTTTCTGCACTACTTGTTATGGCCGTTACGTGATGTATACCTTTTAATCCATTCATAAACTATTCCTCCCATTAAAACGAATCAATTTTTGGATGTTCAGCTTTTTCATTAATCCCCTATATTTTTCCTTCAATAAGAGTGGCTATTCATTAAAGGGGTTTGATAAGGTTTTACATGCTTCTTTTTATCTTGAATTAATATATCTTAACTTAAAGATAATTTATCATGAATGCCATTCACTGTCAACAATATTATCTCAAATTAATATATCTTGAAATCAAAATAATTTCAGACAAAAAAACACCACTGTCAATTTTCCTTAAGTAAAGACCATTCTGTATTTGTGTTAATGTCTATAGCTATAAATAGCGGCAAAGAAAATCAATCAATTCTTTGGCAAAAATGAAGTAAAAATATTAATGTGTTACCATACGAAAGCCCCCACCATAAAAACTTAAATCTTTAGGTGAGGGCTATTTCGTTTTGGTTACTTATTTTACGTGATGCAAATCCGCTTGTTTTCCGGATGAAGAGTTTGTGCCATCATTTTCTTTTGACTTCTTAGAGGAAAGATAAACTCCTGCGAAAATAATCAGCAGGCCAATAATTACATTGGGATTAATCGCTTCTCCCAGCAGGACATAACCCCAAACCATAGCGGTTGCAGGAATAAGGTATGTAACAGATGCGGCTAACTCAGGGCTGCCATTTTTATTGATGTAGAAATAGATCAGCTGGCCGACCCCAGAGCCAAAGCACCCAAGACCGACTATGGCGAAAATCGTCAGCGGTTCCATCAACATCACTGGCTTTATCGGCTCTGTTATTAGCATCCCGATCAAACCGATAACGGCACCCGTGAGAAGCGTAAACGTCGTAATGACCAATATGCTGGTACTGGAAAGAAATCTTTTCGTAAAATGACCGGCAAAACCATAACAGATGGACGCTAGCAGCATTGTCCCAACCCCGATGAATTCCTTTCCGAAAAGCTGACCGATTTGAAAATCCATCAATACAAGAATTCCGAAGAAGCCAATTAAAATGCCCATCCATTGTCGGGCGGTTAGTACGTATGAAAAAATGATAAATCCGATGATCCCCGTCCAGATCGGAGTGGTTGCATTTAGAATCGATGCCGTGCTGCTGTTAATCTCTGTTTCACTTAAAGGTATTAATCCCCATGCTAATCCGCAATTGAAGATTCCGACAACGACCAGTGCTTTCCACGGCAATTTCCAGTTGATTGCCCTGCGCTTCCACCATAAAATGGGAAGCAGAACAACAGCACCCGCCAAACAGCGGAGAAATACAATCCCCCAAATGCCCGCAGGCGGTAGCAGCCACTTCATAAAAACAAACGATAAACCCCATATCAAACTAAGGCCGATTAAAGCCCCGTATAATCGAAGCATGATGTTCCCCCTTGCTACTTTCAATGTTTGCCAATCACTGTATTGCGTTCAACATTTAAAAATTCACAATCTTTATTGCTAATATATTGAATTTTTACGTGACTATCGACATTTCCCCTTTACCTAGAACACTTTACCATATAATACCACGCAATTTATTCAATATATATTTACAATTGAAAATTCCCTGAAAATCACTGAGTTTTATATGCCCTCTCTATCATAATCCAACGGGTTTTTTTCACTATAAATGATTTATTTAGCGCAAAAAAAAGCCTGGCAACCTTTTTTATAGTTGCTAGACTTAAGTTTATTTTAAGATCACTCCCATTATAAACAACAATTTATACGGATGCGCAAGGTTCGTTCCTCCATGCCGATCATTTAATAGGCAGCCAGGTCACGCAGTGCCTTTTCCACTTTTTCTGGATTCACCATGAATGATTTCTCTAATGATGGTGAATATGGCATTGCTGGAACATCCGGACCCGCGAGTCTCATGATTGGGGCATCAAGATCGAAAAGGCAGTTTTCTGCAATGATCGCCGATACTTCACTAATGATGCTCCCTTCCTTATTATCTTCAGTAATCAATAGAACTTTTCCCGTTTTAGATGCAGCTTCCATAATGGCTTCTTGATCTAATGGATAAACGGTTCGTAAATCAAGTATATGAACAGATATGCCATCACTGGCCAGCTTTTCAGCTGCCTGAAGCGCAAAATGAACACAAAGGCCGTAAGTAATCACTGTAACGTCCTCGCCTACACGTTTTATATCCGCTTTACCAATGGGTAAAACATAATCATCATTCGGCACTTCTTCTTTAATTAGACGATAGGCTCGCTTATGTTCAAAGAAGAGGACCGGGTCATCATCACGAATGGCTGCTTTCAATAAACCTTTCACGTCATAGGGTGTAGAGGGCATGACAATTTTAAGTCCCGGTTGATTGGCAAAAATGGCTTCAACGGATTGTGAATGGTATAACGCCCCATGTACGCCCCCACCATATGGAGCTCTGATGACGATGGGGCAATGCCAGTCATTATTGGAGCGATAACGGATTTTTGCAGCTTCTGAAATGATTTGGTTGATTGCAGGCATGATAAAATCGGCGAACTGCATTTCCGCAATCGGCCTCATTCCATACATGGCCGCGCCGATGCCAACTCCTGCGATTGCGGATTCAGCAAGCGGTGTATCAATGACACGCTGTTCACCGAATTGTTCGTATAACCCTGAGGTCGCTTTAAAAACGCCGCCTTTTATCCCTACGTCCTCACCTAATACAAATACACGGGAATCACGTTCCATTTCTTCCCGCATCGCCATTATCACCGCATCTATATAAGATATCACTGCCATTTTCTTTCCTCCTTACCTTTCTGCGTAAACATATTTTGAGAGCGTGTCTTCATTTGCAAATGGAGCATTTTCCGCATAATCCGTCGCTTCGTTCACAACTTTCATTATTTCCTCATTCATTTGTTTCTCCATGAGATCATCCATTATTCCTGTTGCTTTTAAATAGGCGCCAAAAGTAATGATCGAATCTATTTTTTTTGCCTCCGATACTTCATCAGGCGACCTGTATTGACTATCATCATCATCGCTTGAGTGTGGTGTAAGCCTGTATGAAACCGTTTCGATTAAGCTTGGGCCTTCACCGCGCCTTCCTCTCTCAGCCGCTTCTTTCACCACCCGGTATACTTCGATCGGATCATTTCCATCAACTGTCACCCCGGGCATTCCATAACCAATGGCCCTGTCGGACACTTTTCCGCAAGCCAATTGCTTTTCAATAGGGACGGAAATGGCATACTGATTATTCTCGCACATCAAGATAACCGGAAGTTTATGTACACCTGCAAAATTCGCTCCTTCATGGAAGTCACCCTGGTTTGATGAACCCTCTCCGAATGTAACGAATGAAACAATATCTTTTCCTTCCATTTTGGCAGCGAGTGCAATCCCCACTGCATGTGGCACTTGAGTGGTAACTGGCGAAGATCCCGTCACGATGCGATTCTTTTTTTGCCCAAAATGTCCAGGCATTTGACGCCCGCCTGAATTAGGATCTTCTGCTTTGGCAAAACTGGATAACATTAAATCCCTGGCGGTCATCCCAAACGCGAGCACCACTCCGAGATCCCGATAATAAGGAAGTACATAATCCTTTTCACGATTCAATGCAAATGCAGCCCCCACTTGAGCTGCTTCTTGCCCTTGACAAGAAACGACAAATGGAATTTTTCCAGATCTGTTCAACAGCCACATACGTTCATCAATTCGTCTTGCCAACAACATAACTCTATACATCTCAAGCACCTGCTCATCACTCAGACCTGCCTTTAGATGACGATTTTTATCCATATCTCATCATCCCTCCCAATACCTAATAATTAATACATTTCCCTGTTTTAATGGGGCCCTGTATCACAAATACCAATCTTTCTAATTAGCTGTTAGTTTGTCTCGCAAACTTAAATCCTGTTATGTATCAACGGAAGAAAAATTCTTATATGTATACATGCGCTTTCCACTTAACACCCGTACATTCTCATTTGCGTTATCATCTAGTATTATTACCTGGTACTAACTCAATATTATCCTAACACTTTTCATCTCACATTTTCAAGTTAATTTCACTTTGTATGGGTTGTTTTCACGCGAAAGCCTTACCTGACTTGAAAACTCATTTCCATACATGCACCAAAGACTAAACACTGGGAGGTTGAAGTTATTTTTTTGTTGACTAAGCGGATATATAGCTGTAAATTAAATTGATTCATAAAATTAAATGTTCGTAATGGAACAGTTCAAAACAGAAAGAATGGTGAAGCTGAATGGAGAATGAAAAACAATTAATGCGTTCCGTACAACTATTGCGTTCATTTTGGAACGTGCAGAAAAATATAATGCGATTCGTTCAAAAGACTGCCGCAGAAAATGGATTAACAGTTCCTCAATATTCCATTTTGATGACCATTACCCTTTACAAAGAGACCACTCAAAAAAATGTCGGGGAGAAAACATTTCTTCCAAAAAGCACCTTGAGCCAAGCGGTCGATGGTCTCGTTCGCGCAGGCATGCTCCATCGAGAGCATGTGGAGGGCAATCGGCGTGAGATTCAGTTGTCAATCACAGATCAGGGAAAAGATTTATTAAAAACGATTCATTTTCACGAAGGAAGCATTCACCAAGTCTTTCAAATGGCCATTGAAATGCTTTCTGAAGAACAGTTTGAAGAGTTGCTAGAAACACATCTTCAAATTACAAACTTTTTAGAAGCACAAGCAACCGAACAGGGAGAGTGTACAAAATGATAAAAATACTGAAAAATTTATCCGTTTATAAGTGGATTATTTCAGCAGTTATCGGTCTGGTTTTTATTCAGTCCATGTCCGACCTCTTTCTGCCTACACTAATGGCCGATATTATTGACAAAGGCGTCGTTCGAGGAGACACTCCTTATATTTGGAAAATCGGTGGTTTGATGCTGTTGGTTTCCGCACTTGGCGCTTGTGCATCCATAATCGCAAGCTATTATTCGTCCAAAGCGGCAATGGGGATGGGACGAGATCTCCGCCTGAGAGTCTTTAACCATGTTGAAAAATTTTCGTTACAAGAATTTGATGAAGTCGGTACGGCGTCATTGATTACAAGGACGACCAATGATATAACACAAGTCCAGCAAGTGGTTATCATGATGCTTCGTATGGTTATCAGTGCACCCATCATGTTAATCGGCGGCGTGATCATGGCTGTATCCATGGATGCAAAATTATCCCTTGTCATTGTTGTCACAATGCCTTTGTTGATTGGCTCGATCTTGCTTATTCTATATAAAGGTGTCCCTCTCTTTCAAACGGTGCAAAAACGATTAGACCGGTTGAACCTTGTATTACGGGAAAATTTAACTGGTATTCGCGTCATTCGTGCCTTCAATCGTGAAACACAAGAGAAAGAACGTCTAAAGAAAGCGAATAAGGAATTGACGGATGTCTCAATCAAAGTCAATAAAATCATGGCCTTCATGATGCCTGTAATGATGCTTGTAATGAACTTGACGGTTGTTGGCATCATTTGGTTTGGTGGAGTTCGTATTGATAACGGTGGTATGCAGATCGGGGACTTAATGGCATTTATCCAATATGTTATGCAAATCATGTTCGCTCTCGTTATGGCATCCATGATGTTCGTTATGGTTCCACGAGCGGCCGTGTCGGCAACAAGGATAAACGAAGTCCTTGACATGAAACCATCATTCCTGGATGAGGGTACAGAAAAGGCAGATCGTGTACACGGTACTCTTGAATTTGAACATGTGACGTTCAGTTACCCAGGAGCAGAAGAACCTGCATTATCGGATATTAGTTTTACTGCAAGTCCTGGTGAAATCACCGCAATAATTGGTGGAACAGGTTCAGGGAAAACGACGCTCGTCAATTTGATCCCTCGCTTCTATGATATTTCAAGTGGAACGATTCGCGTCAATGGTGTTGATATTCGTAAGTCATCACAAGATGAAGTTCGTTCAAAAATTGGCTTTGTACCACAAAAGGCCTTCCTCTTTACAGGTACTATCGCTGAAAACATTCGCTTTGGAAAACAAACAGCCACACAAAATGAAGTTGAGCATGCGGCTCGGATCGCGCAAGCGGAGGATTTTATCAGCAACATGAAAGGCGGCTATGAGGCAGAAATCGATCAAGGCGGTTCAAACCTATCAGGAGGGCAAAAACAACGGCTTTCGATTGCACGGGCACTAATTCGAAAACCGGATATATATATATTCGACGATAGTTTTTCTGCACTTGACTACAAGACGGATGCCAACCTTCGCGCAGCCCTGAAAGATGAAACGAAAAATTCGACGGTACTACTCGTTGCACAGCGTGTCAGTACGGTCGTGGACGCTGATCGAATCATCGTGTTGGACGAAGGCCACATTGTAGGTATGGGAACACACCAAGAGTTGCTTAGTACAAACGACATTTACCGTGAAATCGCCTTATCACAGCTCACAGAGGAGGAAATCGCATGAGTAATCAAAAAAAACCTCAAGGCGGCGGTCAGGTTGGGCATGGTCCTGGTGGCGGTAACATGATGATGATGGGTCAAAAAGCAAAAGATTTTAAAGGAACTCTAAAACGTCTATTAACCTATTTAAAACCGCGGCGCAACAAATTGATTTCCGTGTTTTTCGCTGCAATCATGAGTACGATTTTTATGATTGTTGGACCAAAGATCATTGGAAATGCAATTACAGAATTATTCGAAGGAGCTTACGGGAAATTCCAGGGAATACCAGGAGCAGCTATTAACTTTGATAAAATTGGCCAGATCCTTCTACTCCTTGCCGGACTTTATGCTTTAAGCAGCCTTTTCAACTATGTACAACAATACATTATGTCAAGTGTTGCTCAAGAAACGGTATATGATCTTCGACAAGATGTGAACGAAAAGCTCGAGAAACTTCCACTCAAATATTTTGAAGGACGTCCAAACGGAGAAACACTTAGCCGAATGACAAATGATATTGATACAATCGGTAGCACCCTTCAGCAAAGCTTAACGCAGTTCATCACATCAATCGTAACGATTTTGGGGATTATCATCATGATGCTTTCGATAAGCCCGTTATTGACATTAATCTCGATAGTCAGCTTACCTTTGTCAATATTTGCAATCCGGCCTATTTTAAAAAGATCCCAAAAATATTTTGCCGATCAACAGCGTAAACTCGGACAATTAAATGGTCACATTGAAGAGATATATACCGGCCATCAAGTCGTTAAAGCATTCGGATATGAAAAAAAGGCGAGTGCCCAGTTTACTGCGGTTAATGAAGAATTGTATAAAGCGGGAAGCAAAGCCCAGTTTATATCGGGTATCATCATGCCCATAATGTTCTTTATCGGAAATTTGAGCTATGTCCTCATCAGCGTTGTCGGGGGAATATTAGTAACGCAACGTTCGATTTCAATTGGTGACATTCAAGCATTCATCACTTATTCAAAGCAGTTCACCCAGCCAATCACACAAACGGCTAACATCGCTAACATTATTCAGTCGACGGTGGCAGCAGCTGAGCGTGTTTTTGAACTACTAGATGAAGAAGAGGAAATGAAAGAACAAACCACAGCTAATATTAAAAGGGCAAATGGTGCTGTCTCTTTCGAACATGTGGACTTTGGATATGGGGAAGAAATGTTAATTGAAGATATGAACATCGATGTCTTACCTGGACAAACGGTCGCAATTGTTGGACCGACTGGTGCTGGAAAAACAACTATGATAAATCTATTGATGAGATTTTATGAACTCAATGGCGGAAAAATTAATATTGATGGTCTTGATACACGGAATATGTCACGGAATGACCTTCGAAAGAATTTTGGAATGGTACTTCAAGATACCTGGCTCTTTAATGGTACGATTAAAGAAAATATCGCTTATGGCAAAAATGGAGCAACTGATGAAGAAATTTTTGCAGCTGCTCGAACGGCACATGCCGACCATTTCATTCGGACACTGCCAGATGGTTATGAGACAATCTTAAACGAAGAAGCTTCGAACATATCACAAGGCCAAAAGCAGCTTTTGACAATCGCCCGAGCGGTTCTAGCAGATCCACCAATCATGATATTGGATGAAGCGACGTCTAGTGTGGACACTCGGACAGAAGTCTTTATCCAAAAGGCCATGAACCGACTCATGGAAGGACGAACTAGCTTTGTCATTGCCCATCGTCTCTCAACAATTAAGGATGCAGATTTGATTCTTGTTATGGATCAAGGGAAAGTGATAGAGAAGGGAACGCATTCAGACCTTTTAAGGGAGAATGGTTTCTATGCAGAGCTATACAATAGTCAGTTCACTGAAAATGTAGCTGGATAATTAGAAAGAGGCTCATTTCCCAATCGGAATCGAGCCTCTCTTTATAAAATTCTTATCCAATACCATTCCATTCATGAATCTGTAATAACTTATAAGCGTATCAATACCCCCTTTTATTGCCCTTTTTCACAAATTCCCAATCTACCTCAATATTTTTTCTGACCCTTTGAAGAAGATGAAACATCGTTTCCGTCTCTTCCAAAGAAAATCCCGATAATGCAACCTTGTCGGTGTACTCTCCTTCTTTTTTCAAAAAGGGATAAACCTTCTCACCTTTATCGGTAGCATATAACTTTTTAATTTTTTTGTTTTCCTCATCATTTTTCTTTTCAATAAACCCTTGAATTTCAAGTTTTTTAATGGCCCGAGCTGCTGTCGTCCGGTCAACCTTAATCATCTCTGCTAACTTTTCCTGAATGATTCCTGGATTTTCACATATTCGAACAAGATACAAATACTGCCCTTTTGTTAGGTCAAATTCTTTAAATTCGATATTACTTATAGAGTCCAATGCCCTTGCTATCATTCCAATTTCACGGAGTATTTCCTTCATTCAAAAAGCCCCTGACTTTTTTTGTTGTATTTACAACAAAATTAATTTCGTATATACTATAAAAAAGTTATACATATATTATGACTTGTCTTACTGAATAAATCTAGAAAAGGGATGAAGAACATTGGATTCAAAGAGAATAACTACAGAAAGTGATTTAAAAGTAGCCTTTCAAATCAGAAAAGAGGTATTTGTTGAGGAACAAGGCTTCGCTTTAGAAAGTGAATTTGATGAATACGATACACTTAATGCTTTATCTGAACACATATTAGTCTATTATAATGAAAAACCAGTCGGAACTGGTAGGTTAAGAGTTGTTGATGGTTTAGGAAAATTGGAGAGAATTTGCATCTTAGAGCCCTACCGTAAGTTTGGTCTTGGAAAAATAATAATTAAAACGTTGGAAGAAATCGCAAAGAAAAAGGAAATATCCCAGGTGAAATTACATGGGCAAACACAGGCAGAGGGTTTTTATAAAAAACTCGGCTATCAGACTTCATCCGATGTCTTTATGGAAGATGGCGGTCCACATCTTTTAATGATAAAAAGAATTAATGAATGAAAAGTGTGCTAAATGTGGGTAAAACAAACATTAACCTAATTTGATTGGGATCATATTATTTACACTTGGATGTTCTTTAACCATAAAATATACTTACGTTGAATAATTTGTAAATATAAAAAAAGACTATTTTTAGTCTTCTCAATCTGTAGACAAACTCGATGAAAATCAAGTTTGTCTACAGTTTTATGTGTTCGTAAAACCGGGGCCTCCTCGGCGCCTTTGCGCCTGCTGGGTCTCCCCTTTGACGCGCTTTTCCCGCAGGAGTCTGGCACACCTGTTCCATTTAATATGGTCTAGGTCAATTGTTTTCTACATAATTGGTACTAGTTAATTTTCAAACAAAGAAAAAAAGCTGATGTATCAGTCTTTTCAGGTGTAGTCATCTCGCACTGTCTTTGTCATTTTACCTCTTTCTTTATTACACCGTCTGTTTAGGATGCCCTTCTGCAAATAGATATCAAGTTAAAAACCTTCCTTAAAAGAATGGTTTTTAATTTAAATATTAAATCGCTTTGCACGCAACGATTTCATTAGCTTTTCATAAGTCTTAAAATAAAAGGCAGCGTTGTTAAGAATAAGCACGAACAAAAGATAAAGCCATTTATAACACGAAAGTTATATATGGCTTTGTCTATTTTACATAACGGGTGCTTTTTCATGAACAAGCGGGTGAAGGGCCTGCGTTTCATCAATGTAAACAAAAGCATCATATCTATCTGACATTACAGAAGGTACATAGTTTCCGTATTGTTCATATTCCGGTCGGTATACAACCCCGATAGCCCGATGTCCAATTCTATCTTGGAATAGCTGACGATTTTCATCGGTGAAAATGAGCAACTTATCATACGCGCCTGAAAGGTGCATAGCCTCCTCCCAACTTCCATTCATAGCCGGTGGTACTGTTTTTATTTCAAAATCCTTGCCCCATTCATCTGCTGCAATAACGGTTCCCCTATAGGTTCCGAAACCTGTGATAAATACATCTTCAGTTGAGTTTTGTTCACGAATGACCTGGCCGACGTTAATCATCCCGGAATCTCTCATATCTGTAGCGCTGGCATCGCCAACATGGGTATTATGTTCCCATACAATCGCCTTGCCTTCAGAACCGTAAAAATCCATAATTTCATTAAGCGCATCCACCATATGCATATCTCGAATATTCCATGATTTATCATCATGAACCACCATCGTCCTGTAATAATTTTCTGCATTATACGCTACCAATGCATTCACTTGAAGGTTCAAATTCAATTCTTCATGATGAGGGTATTTTTCTTTTTTTCGTTGAATAGTCGTCAGCAATTTGGCAACCTCATCTATACAGTCTTCTGAAAAAATGCCTGCGGAAACTGCGTACTCCTCATTATTCCGATTGAATGGCTCAAAACATGTGAACGCCTGTCTGGCAGCCTCGAGGTCAGGTGAATCAATTTGTTTTAAGTAATGGATAACTTCATCCATGGATTCCCAAAGACTATAAATATCTATCCCATAAAATCCAACTTTCGTTTGATTTTGTCCGGACTCATTGTATTCTTTCATCCATTCAATCAGGTCGATCATTTCCTCGTTTGCCCACATCCATGTCGGCCAGCGGTTAAAACTTTTAAGCACATCCCTTGCCGATTTAGTCACTAGGTCATAGCCTTTAACATACCTATTGATTGCCTGGCATGCGGGCCAATCGCCTTCAACGGCTACAAAGGTGAACCCTTTTTCTTGAATCAGTTTTTTTGTAATTTCAACTCGGGCCGTGTAAAACTCGGATGTTCCATGTGATGCCTCACCCAGCAAAACAAATTTGGATTTATTGACTTGTTCAACGAGTTTATCCCAATCCGCTTCACTTTTAAGCATGACTGATTGTTCGATTATTGACTGAACCAGATTATGATGCACTGTTTTTCCTCCTTGTTCTCTTACGAACATTATCGTTTATACTCAGCATTGTAAGAATTTGAACCTGCGTGAACGGAAAGTAAAGTATCAGCGTATCCCACGAGACGATTTATAAGTTCATCACAAATAGAGTAAACCAGCTGAAAGTTTTTCACCTCAAATAAAACAGGGTCATCCAGAATGACCGTCGTGTTAATGAACATATCTTTGTTTCCATATAGATTGTAGTGAACTATAGCCTTTCCAGCAGCTCCTCCAGTAACTGGATCATTAAAGCCGGGAATGAAAACAAACCATTCTTCAGCAGTAGCAGACCTGAAGTTTTTTGTGAAAGACATTCGCTCGGTTACCGTCATGATCTTTTTTAACTCTTCCGGATTCATATCCTTGATCTTGTTCATCCCATTGCCACCTTAACACCTGTTAATAATCTTCCGTTATATATTTTCCTTAAGTGACCCATCCTATAAATATTATTATAAAATGGTGACCTTCTCCGAAAAAAGCAAGTCAGAACCCCCTAGGTCGGAAATTAAGCAGGCTGTTATTAAATGCCGATAATCATGGAACTGCTGCATATAAAAATTATTATTGGGGTATCAAAAGAGGGAAGATAAAATCCTGGATTGGGTTGGACTGGTCTGGAGTGGAGGAGTTGCTCATGGAAAAGATGAATCGGGGAATTTTAACGGCGCTTTCGGCGATCGGCATTGCGCAAGGACTGAAAATTTTAACGCATTATAAGCTGACGGGAAAGTGGGACTTGAAGCAGGCTTTCACAACAGGTGGCATGCCTAGTTCGCACTCTGCCGGTGTGGCCGCACTGGCATCCTATGTGGCAGCTAATAAAGGATGGCTGCATACGGAAACAGCTCTTGCGACAGTGTTTGGCGTGATTGTGATGTATGATGCTCAGGGGATTCGGCGCCATACAGGTGAAATTGCTAAGCTTGTGAATGATCTTGAAGATAATATGGCGAAATTTTCGGGAGAGTTTCCGAGCTTTGAGTTTGTGGAGCGTGAGAAGGAACTGAATGAACTGCTCGGACATCAGCCTGTGGAAGTGGGGGCAGGTGCGTTGCTTGGAGTGGTACTTGGGCTTATCTCAGCTAAATTGGAGGATGACAAGCCCTCAAAAACCAAACGGCTGAAAACGTTGGGCAAGCATAGATATTCTAGATCTTGAAATAAGGTATGTAAGGTACAAGATAAGGAAGAGTCTAAAAAAAAAGATCGTCAAGATTTTTAAATTTCCAACATATATAGATATTTTTAGCATGAAAATAAAAAAAAATGTCTAGGTTATTAACATAGACATTACTAATAATTTAACCTGCTTAACGAATAGGAGTGTCAACTAAGCTCTCATAGATGTACTATGATATTTATTAAAGTAACGCTGTTTCTTCAACTACTAAAATTAACGTTGAAGAAGCAGTATAAAAGGATCTCCACATCGAAGATCCTTTTTGCATTAACTATAAAATCGATTTCTTAAGATAACTTGAAGGTTTTTTGCAGAAAACTAGACGACATCATTTTTATTAATTCGATAAATCAATAAAAAACGCGTCATATCTTGTCCTTCTTGCGGCCGTTAAAACAGAAAAACCTCTAAGTGTTAGAGGCTTTTTCGTTAACTTTAATCATTTGTAGATAGTTATTAAATCCTTTTTACACAAAATTCAATTCGAAGACTTTACCTGCTGGAATACCCACTCTATCATTTTTTCATTTTCATAGGCGGGTATCCATGATGCATGGTCATAATTCATTTTTGATTTATATTCAGTGTATATTGGTTCTCCTCCATTACTTTTAATAGCATCTATAATATTTCTTGAATATGAAACAGGGATGACTGAATCGTCTTTTGCATGAAATGCCCAGATTGGTACGTGTTTGATTAGATGGGCCTTAGCAGGATCAGCCCCTCCCGCTATTGGGACCATCGCTGCAAATGTATCAGGATGTTCCATATTCATATTGAATGTACCAAAACCACCCTGAGACACCCCTGTGGAATAAAGTCGGTTTGGATCGATATTATATTCTCCTCTTACGTGTTGCAAAACTTCGTATGCCATTTTAAGATCCTCGGACACTTCGAATACTCTGCTTAAATTAACAATGTTATTAACATCTCTGGTAATCGTGAATCCACCATCAGGAACATTACGCGATTGAGGAGCTAAAATAAAAGATGGATGCTTAGCTTGATTTTCAGGTGCCGCCCAGATAACGGCACCGTCGTTAGCCATCAATTGCTTCTCATTATCATTTCCTCGTTCCCCACCCCCGTGTAAGAACAAAACGAGCGGATAAGATGTATTTGGATTATAATTTTCAGGTACGTATAGACGGTACGGCATCGATTTATAGGTGAATTCTAAAAACTTTTCAGCGATCGAGCCCCTGGTCTCGAATGTGTAAGTAAACTCAGCGACATCGCTTTGATGTTTCTTAGTCTTTACAGTTGACCCTTTACTTTTTACTTTTCCCCTTATCGCGATAGCTTTAATTATCGAATCGTTATTAATGCGAATCGCCTCTATATATAAAGTGCTTTTATCTGTAGGAATACTTCCATCTGTCGAGTAATAAATCTTTGCTCCAGGCGACGTTGAATTCAAGACTACCTTTTGTTCCCCATAATAGTTACCCGATTCAGAAGAAGCCGTTGGTTCTGCCACTTTACTGTTTATATGATTGCTTTTTGCAAAAACAGGCACAGTAAATAATGTTAAAATAAGCAGTAACATCAAAATACTATTTATAAATTTCGCCATTTTTTCATCCTCCTTCTATAAAGCTTCCTGTACCTCTATTTCCATCTCCAATAAGGCGTAACTCAAACTTTTCCCATGCGTATCCATACCGAGTGATATTGTAACTCCGCCAAGCAAAGCTTGATGGCAAACGAACTGAAGAGCAGCGATATTTGGAACCTCGTATCGAAAAATTTCACCATCAACAATGTCCTTAAAATGTTGTTTTACTCTGTCTATTGTTACTTCTTTGCATAAAAGGGAATAGTCTTTTTCCTGATATGGAATAAGCGAAAGCATCAAAATATTCCCTTTATCACCAGCGCGACTGTGGGCAAGCTCATATAGTTTTTTCTTCATGCAGTACACTCTCCTTTATTACAACACTCACTTCAATTTCTTCACGAGGAAGCAGTGAAGAAACAATTCCTAAAACTTCGTGTGTATACTTTCTTGCTCCTCCTCCACCGGCTGGCCCGTTTGTGTAAAGAGATTCAACCTCTTCACCAATTTTAGCGGCTTCGCTTAGACTTTGTGCTTTAGCTGCTACCCTTAGACGGACTTCGTATGGTTCATTCCATCGTCCAAAGGTATTCCGGTGTGTGGATGAAACACCGATATAATCAATCCGCAACTCATCAAAACTCTTCTCAAGTCTCTTTCTCATAACGTCTCCAGCTAGTTGGGCTCGTCCCCATGCATTTGAACCTGCATATGAAATTTCTCCTTCTCCAATAAACCCTGCATGGTAACCGACGCTTACTTTTAACGTTTCCGGCCGTTTCTTTCCTTTCCCTCCTGTTACTTCAATTCGATCCTTCCCTGCCTCGCGAAGCTTTACTGACATAAAGTCGGCAATTACATCAGGTGTAATGTATTCGTTCGGATTTGTGACTTCATATAAAAGCTGTTCTTTCGCCGTCATTAGATTGATAACTCCACCTGTATTTGAAATTTTTGTAATCAAGGCAGAACCGTCTGCTCGTACCTCCGCATACGGAAATCCTAAGTTCTCCAGGTGTGGAACATCCTTTTTTCCCGGATCTGCGTAATAACCTCCAGCAATTTGACCACCGCATTCCAAAAGGTGGCCAATAATGGTTCCCTGTGCAATCAAATCTGTATCGTCAACCGACCACCCGAAGTGGTGAACCATTGGAGCTAAAAATAAGGATGGATCCGCCACTCTCCCCGTCAGAATAATGTCTGCTTCTTTTTCTAACGCAGGTAAAATAGCTTCCACACCGAGATAGGCATTTGCCGATAAAATTGGGCCACATGAATGTAGAGGCATATTTGTTTCCATAGACAGTGCATCTGTATCTAGGAATGACGATACATCATCTCCTGTCACAGCCGCGACTTTAATAGAAAGACCTAGTCGTTGGGCAATTTCAATTACCTTTTCAGCGCCACTGACCGGGTTGGCTGCTCCCATATTTGTAATTAACCGCACACCATTTTGAATGAGTGTTGGAAGTAATATCTCCATCCTCTTTTCAAGCAGCGGATCATATCCTAATGAAGAATTCTCTTTTTTTCGCTTGTGTGCCAGCGCGATTGTCCGTTCAGCCAAACATTCCAAAACTAGATAATCCAAATTCCCTTTTTCTGCAAGAAGTAATGCGGGTTCCAACCGATCACCTGAAAATCCTGCACCTGAACCTATTCTAATCAACATAATCACCTCAAATAATAGTAATAGCTCCTGTTAGCAGGGCTACGATAGTCATGATAATCGTTGTTCCAAATGCCCATTTAAAAATAAAACGCTGATGATCCCCTAAATCAACGCCTGTCATTCCGATAAGAATAAACGTAGAGGCAGTTAATGGACTTAATGGGAAGCCGGTTGTCATTTGCCCCAATATAGCTGCCCGGCCAACTTCAATGGGATCAATTCCAAAAGTAGAAGCGGTTTGACTTATGATAGGTAAAACTCCAAAATAGTAAGCATCCGGTGTAAAAACTAAACTAAGTGGCATGCTTGTGATCGCTGTCAAAATTGGTAAGTAGCCCGCCATCGCTTCAGGAATAACCGAAACCATTGAAAGCGCCATAGCATCAATCATTTTTGTCCCGGTCAAAATACCGGTAAAAATCCCCGCCGCAAAAATCATGGTCGAAACCATAACAACGTTATTTGCGTGACTTGTAATACGCTCCAGCTGTTGTTTTTGGTTTGGGTAATTCACCAATAAAGCAATTGTAAAAGCAATAATAAACAAGGTAGGAAGTGGCAGCCATACTTTGATTAAAGCGATGAGAAGAATCAGTGTCAAAATAAGATTGAACCAAAAAAGTTGGGGGCGTTTAAATTCTAATGTCGTTACCGCTAATTCTTGAAAAGCTATGTTGTCCTTTTCCTCCAAATCTATAATCCCTAATCTTTCCCTTTCTCTTTTTCCAAGCAAATAGGATGAAAACAACACCCATAGGATACCTGCAACCATAGCAGGTAGAATAGGATTAAATAGTTGAGCAGAAGTGACATTTAATGTTGCCATCGCCCTTGCTGTTGGACCGCCCCATGGTGCAAGATTCATGACACCGGCTCCCAGAGCCACTACACCTGCTAAAATCAGAGGGTTCATCTTCAATCTCTTATAGAGAGGTAGTAAGGCCGAAACAGTAATCATAAAAGTTGAAGCACCATCCCCATCTAACGATACAAGCATCGTGATAACAGCCGTGCCCACCACCACTTTTAAGGGATCTCCTTTCACGATAAGAAGCATCTTAGATACGATTGGATCAAACAAACCCGTGTCCATCATCAGACCAAAATATAAAACAGCAAAAGCCACCATAATTCCGGTAGGAGCAACCTTTTCGATACCCGCTAGCATCATTTCTCCTATCCCCAAGCCAAATCCGCCAATCAAAGCAAATACGATCGGCACCAACACCAGAGCAATTAAGACCGATAAACGTTTTGTCATAATAAGGTACAGGAAAACTCCTATTGTCAAGCAACCTAAAATAGCTAACATAAAATCCCCCCACTGTGTCGTGAACTGAATGTTTACTTATATACTTCAGCTGAAAAAAATCCCCCACGAGGCATATTTACTAAAGATTCCATTGCCCTTTCTATAAGAATTTTGCTGTGTACCTTACTCATTGCAAGAACCATGCCTAAACAAAGAAAGTTTGATTGAATTAAGTTAGATTTTCTTAGATGTTTGTTCACGCTAAGCTGATTTATCAGTTATTTATATACTCACTAAGAAAATTAAAAAACAAAAAAAGAAAGCACTTTATTGATAGCGCTTTCCTTTATAGTTAATTCAATTTCTAATTTTTTAGAAATTATAACTAATCATTCTCAAATAAATTATTTTATCCCCTGATTCTATGGCCTTGGTGGATTTCTAATTTTTTAGAAACCTATTGATATTATTCTAATTTTTTAGAAATCCCTTTAAATAATATGGTATTTTTTCATTTTATTATATAAGGTGGCCAAAGACACCCCTAAAGAATTTGCTGTTTTTTTTCTTCCTTCCATATCATTTCCGAACTTCCCCAAAATTTCTTGAATGTATTTTGATTCTGCTTCTTCTGTTATGTCTTTTAGTGTATGACCGTTTGGTTTTAAAGAAAAATCTAAGCCATTCAATTCAAGCTTCATCATTACATCGGGTAAGTGGTGGAACTTAATTTCCATTCCTTCCGCCATACAAGTTGCATAGTCGATAACATTCCTCAATTCTCGAACATTGCCAGGCCAATCATATGACCGTATAAATTCTAAAGTTTGTTCGTCAATCGTGTACATAGAACCATCCCTTGCTGATGGAGTTAATGACGAACGAAGCAATGAATGAACCAGTTCAGGGATATCCTCTCTTCGTTCCCGAAGAGGTGCTATCTTTAAGCTTATAACATTAAGTCTATAAAACAAATCTCCGCGAAAATGATTTTTATTTACAAGCTGTTGTAAATCACGGTGTGTAGCGGCAATAATCCTGACATCAATATCTCGCTCTTCTGTTTCTCCTACTCTTCTGATCTTACTTTCTTGTAACACCCTGAGTAACTTAGCTTGGAGATCATATGACATATCACCAATTTCATCCAAAAAGAGCGTACCCTGGTCTGCCATTTCAAATAAACCGATTTTACCGCCCTTTTTTGCATTGGTAAAAGCCCCATCTCCATAACCGAATAACTCACTTTCTAATAAAGAAGGTGGAATAGATGCACAATTAACTGGAATAAAAGGCTTATTACCACGATGGCTTTCATGATGAATAGCCTGCGCGAATAATTCTTTTCCTGTCCCACTCTCCCCGATAATTAAAACTGGAAAGTTGGAATCGGATACCCGTTTTGCCACATACACAACGTCCTTCAACCCGCCATCTTTTCCAATAATGTCATCAAAAGTGTATTTTACTTTATATAGCGCACTCATCTGCTTTTTAAGCTGCCGGACTTTCTCGTTTTGTTTTTGAAGTTCAAGTGACAATTTATGAACTTCAGTTAAGCTTTTACAGACGGACACAGCGCCAACCACCTGTTCATTGAGAATAATTGGAGCCATATCGACCACATATTCCCGATCTTTTGTCTTTCGGTAGACCCCAACACGACACTGACAATCTTTTAGTGTTTTTGTAAGTTGCGCTCCGGGCCGATATTTAACCAGTGGCTTCCCTATGATATCAGCGGTAACACCAGTAATACGTGTATATTCAGGATTTATCATTTTTACATACCCATAATGATCAATTACTAGAACACCGTCATTGATTGACTCTAAAATTGCTTTCAACCAGCCTATGCTATTTTCACTTATTGAAGCAGTGTTTTTATAATTTGATTGCTCTTTCAAGGAATTAACTCCTTTCACCCTTATATACTATTGTTAATCTAAAATTACCTCTTCATTTAGTTCGCATTTTTCGCCTGGATTATTTCTTTAATTTTATCTCTAAACTTTTCATTCGTGAACATTTCCTTTGTGGTGTTATGTGTATAACCACTTCTTCAAATAAAGTCCTATCAATGTGTACGTTGAATACTATATTACTTAGATATTGTCTCTACTAAGTTAAAAATCAGCCATTTTTCTACCTTAAAACTACGTTGAACCCGTTGGACATCATTTTGTAGCTAATAGGGTTTATTAGAATATTTTGACTAGAGTTTTTAAACGGTTCAAAACCGACTAAAACAATGACTTTAGAACCGAAAATAACCTAAGCCTCTCTACTTCTTAGAAAGGCTTAGGTTATATCATGTCCCCAAAATCAATTCTTCCGGGACATTTTCATTGCGAATGAGTACATATCAGATCGGAATAATCCTTTATAATACTCTACTAAATTACCATCAGAATCAAAAATCATTCGTTCTGTAATCAACAAGCACATCGTTTCGGCTATACCTAAATGTTCTGCATCTTCTTTTGTTGGAAAGCCGCAGGTTATGATTTGTTCCGCCTCACAAAAGTCAATGTTTAGATCACCTTCGAGTGCATCATACAATACGGTTGTACTTAAATCGAATTTCGTCAATTTTTTTCCTAGGTCCAAAGAATAATAATGCAATTCAATGGCTATGGGGACATCCCCCTGTAACCGCAGCCTTTTAATATGGTAAGATTCATCTTCGAACCCATTTGCATCAGCAATATTTTCAGGTGTCATTACACGGCCATGATCTAGTAATTTAATTCCCATGCTTTTAGTGGTTTCAGTGAAACTTATCATCTTTAGCCATTCTTGTACAGGTTTAAGGGAAACGAACGTTCCCTTTCCATGCCTCTTTTCCAATATTCCCTCACGAACCAGGATGGATACGGCTTCCCGTACAGTACTCCTGCTGACAGAATACATATCCATGAGTTCCCTTTCACTAGGGATTTTGTCTTTATAATAACCTTCCAAAATCTGATTTTCCAATATGGTTTTCAATTGAGCATGTAAAGGGATTGGATTTTTAAAGTCTAACTCCATAAAATTTCCTCCAAACAGAAAAAGACATCGTAATGTTCGTATCAGTTCTTATATTTCTTATATTGTAAACCAAATAGTTATAATATTCAAACATGTCAACACTTATTTTTTTCCTTAAATTAGGATTTTATCAAATTTCCACTCCTACATTTCCAAAAACGTTTTCTTCGACGAATAAAAAAAACCTGAATAGATTAATATATTCAGGGCTATCCATATGCATTATTCATCACATTTTCAGGCTTATCTAACTGGGACATCAATGGAAAGCTTATATATTAAACGATAAAGTACGAGATGATGGAAAGCAGCAAAGAGGTAATGGTCATGGCTAAAAGAGGACGCATGGCTTTTGTCCGCAGTGCCTGCAGGCTTACATTCAGTCCAAGACCTATCATTGCCATTGTCAATATAAATGTAGTCGTTTTGGAAATGCCATCCATTACAAGAGGAGACACCGTAATATAAGTTCCAAACACATAACTTCCTATTAAACTCATGATTATAAAACCAACGAGGAACCATGGAAAATCGATTTTAGCATCATGGCCCATCTTCCCGGATGTGCGTTTTTTCATCCAATACATAAAAATGAAACATAATGGGATAAGTAAAAAGACACGGCCTAATTTTGCGAGTAGTGCAATCGCTAGCGCATCTTCACCAGCCGGTGCTCCTGCCAATGCAACATGGGCGATTTCATGAAGGCTGATCCCAGACCAGATTCCATAATCCAAAGCAGACAGCGGAAGAATCGGACGTAAAAGGGTATATATAATCGAGAAAAGTGTTCCCATTAAAGCGATTATCCCAACGCCGATGGCTGTATCCTCTTCCTTCGCTTTCACGATTGGAGATATGGCTGCGATGGCTGCTGCCCCGCATATACCGGTTCCTACAGCAAGAAGAAGCGAAATGGAAGCATCTGCCTTAAACCACTTTGCAATCAGGACCATCACGACTATGGCAAATGTTACTGTCCCTATGTCACGTACCAACAATGGCAGTCCTTGATTGAAAATAACATCGATATTTAATTTCAACCCGTATAAAATGATGGCAAAACGCAAAAGTTTTTTTGCGGAAAATTCAATTCCCGTCCGGAACTTTTCTGGATATCCCGCAATTTGACGATAAATCACGGCAATGATGATCGAGCATGCAAGAGGGCCGATTCGATTGAATCCCGAAATCTTGGACAGCCCCAAGCCTAAGAGGGCAATAAAAAAGGTGAAAGCGATACCGCTCAGCCACAAAAGCACCTTATTTTGAAGCGGTTTTTGCTGTGCCTGAGGTATTTCTTCCAGTGGCTCATATTTTTCTAATTCCATACATTCCTTCCCCCTTTCCAGATAAACTAATGCCCAAATTACGAATCATCCCAACCTTTCAATCGTTTTAAAAAAATCGATTTCTTCTATATTGGTAGGCGAATTCCCTTTGATAAAATACTCGGATTCCTTTAAAAAAGGCAAGCTTGGATTTTGATTCCCCCATAATTCAGGAACTGCTAGAGTCTGGGAGCGATGGGCCCTTAAGGCACGGATCTTTTTCTGTAAAGTCCCTGCTATATCCACTTCTGTGATCCTGCTCAGCCCGTATTCCTTAAACCATTCATCATAAAAAGCATGCCAAAGGACAAAGTACAGACTATGAACCTTAAAAGCTGGAAATACTGGATCTGGATAAAAATCGGGATCACCGGAATTTAGATAAGCAAATTCGGCAGCACGGCCAATCGCACAATGGTCTGGATGCCCCCCATATTTCTCATGGAATGTTACTAGTGCCTCTGGCTGAACTTCACGTATCACCTTTACGATTCTCTCCGCCAATAGATCGAAGCTCTCAAATTCTATCGTTTTATCCCTCACGTTTAAAAATCGCAGGTCGCTGATCCCCAATTCTTCACAAGCGTTTTTTAACTCCTTTACCCTTAGTCCAGGCAATGCCTCCCTTGTTGTAAGAATGGGATTTCCCATGCGCCTGCCCATTTCGCCTTTTGTCGCACATAGTAAGGTTATATGAACACCTTGCTCAGACATTTTAGCAATGGTTCCGCCACACAGGAATGACTCATCATCGGGATGTGCCAGAACCACCAATAATCTTTGTTGTGATTGCATATTTCCTCCCACTCCGGATTCTCCAGTTTTCCCACACTGTTAGACCCAATATGAAAAAATGGACATGGATGTCAAAGCTGCTAGACATATCATGCCCATCTTCATTTTTGTCTATAAATATAGCACCCTAAAGTTAATCATCTTTTTTGTTAGCATAATTCATATAAAACGGTTTTAACGGTTTCTATGACAAAGCGTAAATCTTCAACGGTCGAAGATAAAGGCGGCGCAATGATCAGTACATTGCCATATCCAGGAACTGTATCACCATTCCGGCCGATGATAAGGCCCTTTTCCTTGCAAGCTCCGATTATTTTACCCATGAACTCATCGGAAACTGGTGTTTTTGCCTTTTTATCTTCCACTAATTCAATGCCGTATAAAAACCCTACTCCCCGAACTTCCCCTACTTTATCAAGGGCTGTCAATTCAAATAGCTCACTTAGTGTCGACTCACTAAGTTCAGATACTCGCTGAACGATTTTTTCATTTTCCAAGATTTCAATGTTCTTAAGGGCAACTGCGCAAGATGCAGGGTGACCTCCATATGTTGACACATGCCTGAAATGATTTAATTTTCCGTTCTCTTTGAATTTCTCATAAATCCTTGAATTCACTGCCGTTGCTCCAAGTGGAAGATAACCGCTGGTCAAACCCTTTGCCATTGTTACAATATCCGGTTGAACGCCATCGGAGTGCATGAACCCAAACATTTTTCCGGTTCTTCCAAAACCTGAAACCACTTCATCCACAATTAAAAGAACATCATGCTTCTTACAGATTTCCGAAACCCTCGTTAAGTATTCTTTTGAAGGAATAAGGACCCCGCCACCAGAGATGAATGGTTCAAGAATAACACCCGCTACCGTTTCAGCTCCTTCAAAATTAATGACCTGATCGATATATTCAGCTGCAAGCAAATCGGAGTTTTCAACGTTTTCCCCAAATGGGCTTCGATAATTGTACGGCGGTGGCACATGCAGGAAGCCTGGAACCGCCGGATCATATTTCACTCTCCGGTTTGCCTGTGCGGTCGCGCTTAGCGCGCCAAAAGTATTGCCATGATAAGCTCTGTACCTAGAGATGAATTTGTATTTACCCTGATTGCCATTTTGGGAATGATATTGCCTGGCTATTTTAAAAGCTGTCTCATTCGCCTCAGAGCCGCTGTTCGTAAAAAACGTTGTATAGGAGCCCTTTAAATGCTCACTTATTTTTGCAGATAATTCGATTGCCGGCTTATGGCTTAACGTTAAAGGGAAGTAAGATAAGTTAACCATTTGTTCATACGCTGCCTGGGCAATCTCTTTTCTTCCATGGCCCAGGTTCAAGCACCACAAACCGGAAACCCCATCTAAATATTTATCCCCTTTAGCATCTGTGAACCATGAGCCGGAGCCTTCTGTAGCCATCATGGGAGCATCCTTTTCATTATAGCGATGCATCGCATGCCATAAATGGTCTTTATCCATTTGAACAAGGTCTTTCGTTTCAGTTTCCATCTTCACTTTTGAAACCCCCTTATTATTCATCGAATGCAATTAAGTTGAGTTCCCATGTTGTTACTGACCTTTATAGAGCGAATGGGTGATGGTGCAATGACCCAAAATTCAAGTCATCGCACCTGTCATATCACTCTATTTTCATACCATTATTTATCCCAGTTTTTATGATCTAAATGAGAATACTTTTCTAATAATCTAGTAGGCATTTTTAATGCATCTTTTCTAAATGGCGGAGCTAATTGTGTTCCATCGACTTGTATATCAATGACAGTCGGTTTATTTGATTTTATTGCTTCTTCAATGACAGCCCCTAACTCGTCAGCTTTTTCGACTCTTATACCAACAGCACCCATTGATCGGGCAACTTCTGCGAAATCAGGATTTTGGATATCCGCCCCTACAAAACGGTTATTATAAAAGTCGACCTGATTCTTTTTCTCTGCACACCATGCATTATTATTGAAGACACATGCTATGACCGGTATATTTTCTTCAACGGCCGTACTCACTTCATGTAAGCTCATGCCCCACGCTCCATCTCCAACAATGGCTAAAACAGGCGTATTCGGCTCAGCTAACTTGGCACCAAGTGCGGATGGGTAAGCAAATCCCGTGTTCCCGAATGTAAGGGCAGCGATATGCCTGCGGCTCTGGTTGAACTTTAAGTAAGCGTTTGCAGTTGACGATACATTACCGATATCTGTAGTAACGATGGCATTTTCAGGCAACACTTTAGTCAATTCCAATAGGGCTCGACGCGGATTGATTGGCGTTCCATCGATCATCGCAAGTCTCACCAATTCTTCTTCCCATTTTTGTTTTTCATTCGTTACTTCGACCATCCGCTTTTTTTCTTGTTTCAGGTTAGGTTTACTAGCCTTCAACCGTTTCAAGATTTCATGGCTAGCTTCACGGGCATCTCCGATGATCCCAACTTCCACAGGGTGCGTCCTCGCTATTTGCCTCGGGTTAATATCTATTTGGATGATTTGCGCATCTTTAGGGAAATAATCAATGTCATAGCATGGTAGCGTTCCAAATACCGATAATCTAGTACCGACCGCCAATATGACGTCCGCCTTCTTAAGCGTATTCATGGCAGCCTTTGAACCCATGTAACCGATTGGGCCGACTGATAATGGATGATCAGCAGGAAAGGCATCATTATGCATATAGGAGACAGCTACTGGAGCTGTTAAATATTCTGCAATATTCTTAATTTCTTCAATGCCATCCGAATCAACTGTTCCCCTACCGGAAATGATGACAGGATACTCAGCTTCAGCTAAAATTTCAGCTGCTCTATCCAATGATGCAGATGATCCGCATCCCCGTTCATCTACGCGATATTGATGTGGTTGAAGTATTTGATCTTCCACTTCACCATAGAAGTAATCACGGGGAATATCGAATAAAACCGGCCCCCTCTCGGCATAGGCAATCCGAAATGCTGTCCTGAGGCAATCAGCGACCCGGCCAGGGTGTGTCACTCTAACCGTTTCTTTCGTGATGGCCTTGAAGATGGAAACCTGATCACATTCTTGAAAACCATCCCATCCAACCGTTGGTGTACCAGCTGAAGGTGATATGACCACCATAGGAGTATGAGCTTGATTGGCCGCTGCAACAGAGGTGACCATATTCGTCATTCCAGGCCCGTTTTGCCCGATGACAACTCCTGCAACCCCGGAGACACGACAATATGCATCTTCCATATGTGCTGCACTTTGTTCATGGCGGACACCAATGAAACGAATGCCTGCAGTTGGCAATAAATCAAGCATATCCATGAAAGCAGATCCCAGAATTCCCGAGATATGTTTAACTCCCTCGGCCACTAATGTCTCAACGATGGCTTCACTTGGTGTCATTTTAACTTTCGTACCTCTTAACATTTTTGTTTCGACCATAGCACATTCTCCTTAATTATAGTTATTTCTGATAATGACGTTGCGACGTCCGTACCAGTTATAAGATGTATAATACTACCATTGGATGAAACAGTCAATAAATAAATTGAATATTTTGAATTTATTTAAAGTATCTTACCATTATAGTCACTAACTCATATATAAGAATCTTTTTAACCAATGAATGTATCCTTTTTTTCTGTCAATCTGTAGTTGATCCTATCGATGATTTCCAATAAATCACCTATTTCATCAATTACGAAATCGGCACCTGCATTCCAAAAACGATTTTCTGCATGCTTCATCCGTTTTTGCAGATCATATGGGTCCATTTCGTTGATTTCTGCTTCTGAAAGGCCGATTTCACTGCCGCCCTTCAATACGGCAACAGTCCACATTCCCGCAGAAATGCCTTCTTTGATGTCACTGATCGTATCGCCGACTTTAACGATTTTGCTGAGTGGATACACTTGGAGATTCATCGCCGTCTTAAAGCACATCCAAGGGGCAGGCCTTCCTGCCGGCACTTCGGTAGACGCAACGATGGAATCTGGTTGATAGCCCCATTTTTCTGCCTCTTCTTTAACAACATCAATCATTTCACTAGTATACCCTGTTGTCGAACCGATTTTTATTCCTTGCTTCCTTAATCGGCTGACTAATTCAATTACGCCTGGTATTGGCTTGGCGTTCTCCTTGAGAACCTTAAAAAGCAAAGCCTCAAAGTCCTTATATAATGATTTTAGATCTCTTTCGTCCGGTTCTTTCCCGAATTTAGCAATCCATAAATTGGAGATTCGTTTCATTTTCAGGAGTTCCATTATATGATCCATTTTCAATAAACCCATAGGTTCCCTTGCTTCCCTAATGGTAATATCTATCCCCCTTATCCTGAATATCTCGACAAATGCTTGGACCGGCGCAAAACAACCATAATCCACCGTCGTTCCTGCCCAATCAAATATGACTGCCTGAACCTCTTTGCATTCTTTTGCAATTTCCAATCTATGCTCCCCTCCTTATCCTTACCTCCTCAAAAATCACCAAACATGCTAAACCCGGCTATAGAAAAAATTCAGTTAACTTCTTCCAAAAATAACTGAAGATCTTTTTTAGTAGCTTCAGAGAGTCGTTTCATCTTTTCAAGGTCCTTATCCGGATTCCCTGACTCCCCAATTAATGGGTAAAGGTTTTTCTCAATCCGTTCATACCAATTTGGGTATTCATCCTCCACTTGCTTTTCTATCGAATCCCAATTAGAACTGATCTCTTTTCCCAATTCTTGAATTTTCTCTGAATCCGCCTCCATACTTATTTCAGAATCCAATCCTTTTATGGATCGAATCACATCGCCGACACCATTTTTAATAACCTGGGTTTCACCCGTATTTGAATCGGGATTTTCATTCATGACTGGACTATTTTCCTGTTGAGCCTCGTCCGGTTCAGCCGAATTGTTGCAGCCTGACAGCAATATGGCTCCAAGGACAGCCCCATAAGTTATTACACGGAAACCATTCAACATAATCCCTCCTTCACGATTTAAAGGACAGATGGCACCAAGCACTTAATGGCACAACTCTCTTTTTCTATGGGAATCATATTCTAGCTGATTAGTGATTGAAGAATTCTGTCTGAGGAGTTCCTTAGAAGCAAAAGAAGAATTGCCTTATAATGTATAGAGCCAAATCTATAACTTTTCAGAATTAGGGGAACCAGAAACAATATTCAATTCATTCTCCATGGACTTCGCTTTTTTTCTTCGAATGAAAAAGAATGAACAGATAACGATCAAGCTAAATAGCATGGTAAAGATAAACTGTGGGCGCTGCGAATCGATAAAGGCCATTAATATCAACACGGAGATCATGGAAATTATGGTTGCATAAGTCAAATAAGGGAATAACCACATCTTGATCTTGAAAATTCCGGGATTCTCTTTCTCCATTCTCTTCCTTAATCGGAGATGGGAAACCGCAATGGCCAGATAAACAAGAATTCCGACTCCACCTGAGGAATTCACTAAAAAGAAAAAGATTTTATCAGGTGAAACATAACTGAAAATGGTGCTGATAAAGGCAAATAAAGTAGAGCCGACTACAGCAAATATAGGAACGCCGTTCTTGCTCACTTTTGAAAATACCTTTGGAGCGTCGCCCTTTTGTGCAAGTGAAAATAACATGCGTGAACTCGTATATAATCCCGAATTCAAACAGGATAGCAATGCAATGAGAATCACTATATTCATGATCAGTGCAGCAGAAGGGATTCCCAGTAATTCAAGGACGGCAACAAATGGACTTTTCAGCAAAGAAGCCGAATTCCAGGGTAATAGCGTCACTAGTATCGCGATGGATCCAATATAGAAAATCAGGATTCGCCAAACGACACTATTCAATGCACTTCTAACTGATTTTACCGGGTCACTGGTCTCACCCGCGGCAATCGCTGGAATCTCCACTCCAACAAATGCATGAAAAACAATGGCAACGCCAACAAGCACAGAACTTAGCCCGTTCGGAATAAAACCGCCAAAATTTAAAAGATTCGAAGTGCCAGGTGGTTTTATCGTTGGAATAAACCCTAATATCACTGCCACACCCAGGCACAAAAATAGTATGATACTGATTATTTTAATGATTGAAAACCAGTATTCGAATTCACCAAACGATTTTACGGAAAAAATATTCGTCATTTTCAATAGGATGATCAATGATAGACTTATGACCCAGACGGGGACGGAAGGAAGCCAGCTGTGTATGATTGCTGCTCCAGCTGTTGCTTCCAAAGCAATTACGATAACCCAAAAGAACCAATATAACCAACCTGTTGTAAAACCGGCCCATTCACCTATCCCCTCTCTTGCATAAACGGCAAAAGATCCAGTATTGGGATTAACTGTGGCCATTTCCCCAAGCATCCTCATGACTAAAACAACGATCAAGCCCGCCAAAACATATGATAATATCGCCCCGGGGCCCGTTTGACCAATTATGATACCGCTTCCTACGAATAAACCAGCGCCTATGACTCCACTCAAAGATATCATCGTTAAATGTCTTTGTTTCAGACCTGGTTTCAGTTCTTCCTGTTGATGTTTCATACCCTCACCCAACTTTCAATATTTTGGGGAATCAACTAACATAATCGCTACTTGAATGTAAAAACAAGGCTTTTCTGCTGCCTGTCCTTTACAATTTCACAAAGATAGTGGGAACTTGGAAACATGGCATTTTAAAAACAACACAGGAGATGACTATGAAATTAAGATTCTATATCACTGTTCCTCCTTCCTTAGTGCTATTTTGAAATTCGAAGCAGATATAACATCACTACGTCATGATGTTAGTACCACTTTCTATGTGTATAATACACTCTCATTTTTTTAAAGTCAATTTAAAAATCAGAATATTTAGATAACAAAATGAAAATTATTAAATACAACAAACGGTCTCCAGTTAGTCGGCACTTTTTTCATTTTAATTCTTTAACCTTGGAGGTTTCATCCAACACACTTTCCACTGCTGACTTTACGGCCTTCTGCTTTCTATCCAGCATTTTCTTTAGAAGAAATGAAAAAAACAATGTAAACGCTATTCCCTTAACAATCGAAGTAAATCCGTAAACAAGAAGGCCCAGTATGAGTACTATAAGATTAATGATCCTGATTGTCGCTGCAATATCAATTTTTTCATTTTTATGATGCAAAATTAAGGCGATCACGTCAAAACCAACAGTGGAGGCATTTGCTGTTATACATAAATAATATCCTATCGCTATCAAAATCGACGAAATGATAATCACTAAAGCGATATTCATATCGAAATTAATCTTCAATGAATAAAAAAAATTAAAAAAAACCATATAGCTAAGGGAACTTACGATCGACTTAAAAAAGTACTCTTTCCCTAGAAAAACTAAACAAATGATTAACAGTAGCCCTGTAACGAAATTGGCTAGCATGGCAATGTTATAACCCGATAATGCATTCAATAATAATGCCGAACTAGTTACCCCGCCATTGATAATTTCATTTGGAACGATTAAATAAGCATAGGCAAAGGTCATGGAAATGTTTCCTGCGATGATTTTCATCAAATCCTTCATAAACTTCTCACCATCCCATTTGTTTTTTGATAATGCTTTCCCCCCTAAATATATATTTATACTTGAACCATAAGATACACATTCATCTCTTACACCAATTTGTTCGACCCTTATCCCTTTCGATATTTTTTGAATGATTTTACGTAGGGTGCATATTTTTGTTCAAGTGATTAGAAGAATTCGCTAACCAGAATCCTCTCTCCTTCTAATAAATAAAATAAAACATCCCCCTTAAAAGTTGAAGATTTCCTTGTTCACCACAACACCATTTAGACATTGTAGAGGTTCTGTACAAAGTTATCTGAATGAATGAACTAAATTTGCACAGGTAGTACATCGAGAAGTCATCTTATAATGCTCGCTTCAATGGACATAGTTCGAAGATGACACCCCAAAAATCCTAACAAAATAGATAGGAAAAGCATTAATGTAAGGAGGCAAATGAAAAGAAAATTTCCCGATTATTTCCAACAAATATTATTCCGCAATAAAAAAGTTGAGGGATATGCCCCTCAACTTTTTAGTGTTCCATTAACTATTTCCTAAGAAATGATTTATTCAATAGGTCGTGATTATCATTTTCATGTTACAGGTAATGCTGACTCATCTTTCATAAGCCTTTTTCGATAAACCATATTGGACAGCTGTACACTCACTTCATAAAGCACAAGCAAAGGGACGATAACCAAAATGTCCGAAATTATATCTGGAGGCGTAATCAGGATCGAGATTATGACCAGGACGAAATAAGAAATCTTACGAGACTTTTTCAACACGGCTGGATTGATGATCCCTAATCTGGTCAGGAACATGACCACAAGCGGCATCTCGAATAAAATTCCGAAAGGTAAGATCAAATTAATCATGAACCGAAAATACTTTTCCGCAGTGAACATCATCTCGAACTGCCCGGCCGATAGGGAAGTGAGGAAACCCAACACTATTGGAAACAACACAAAATATCCAAATGAGATACCTGTGATGAATAAAATGAACAGCCCAGGTATGAAACGAAATGTAACTCTTCTTTCTTCCGGTTTCAAAGCTGGAGCCACAAAGCGCCATAACTGATAGGCTGCCAGCGGAATCGTTGCAGCTATTGCGCAAACCCCAGCGATTATCATATAAACCCATAGGATCTCACTCGGACCGAGCACGGCAAGCTTTCCTTCCAAATCCTTAATGAGCAGTTCATAAATATCCTGTACGAATATGAAACTCACTATGAAAAAAGCCACAAAACCTATCAGTGTTTTAATGATTCTGCTTCGGAGTTCCTCCATATGCTCAATAACGTGTAAATCCTTACTCTCCACTTTCACTCCTCCTTCTAAGACATTTTCTTGCACTATAGCAAAAGGCACTTCCCCTCGAACTCTTTTCATGAAAAGAAGCAGGCGAGTCTTTCCGCCCGCTATATCTCATTTACTTCATCCCTCTTTTTTAACAGCTCTTAACGCAGCTTTATTCTCGTTTTCATCCTCTTTTTCTGTATCATTCACTAATCCTTTTGTTGCACTTTTGAATTCGGACAATGTCCGGCCAAATGCACGGCCTATTTCCGGCAGTTTGGACGGTCCAAAAATAATCAGTGCAATCACGAGTACAATCACCAAACCAGGTATTCCTATATTTGAAAGCATTCTTATTCACTCCTCTGATCTTCTCATTTTTCTTAGCTATATCCTTTTCAAGCATCATAATGGTTCCCTATCAATTAGTCACTTTCCCCTGACTTTTCATTCTTTGTTTTTCATGTGCGCGATTATGGGCACGTGTCCGATCTTCCTCGACTTCGTTCGTTTTTTGTACACCTTCCATAACCGCTGCTGATGCAACCTTTCGCAACCCTGATTGATCTTTATCAAAAACAAAGGATGCTCTTGTCGATATATCCGCACCTGGTTCTGTCACGAATGGGACTACACGATAGTCAGCCTTCCATTGTTCTGGTGTTACTTTGCATCGGACATATCCCCGGTAATCATTAAAGAACTTTATATGTGGATTCTGACTTAGTATTTTATCCGTATCCGCACGCTTATCCGCTCCATTTCCACCAGATGTGATGGATGTGCCGACAAACTCCACACCGAAAATCTTTGAATTTGGATCATCGAAATCCGCCTTTAAATTGGCTGCCCAGCTTGCGTGTACATCACCAGTCAACACGACTAGATTTTCCAGATTGCTTCTTTTGATTACTTCAATTAAACGATCGCGTGCAGCCGGGTAACCATCCCAGGAATCCATGCTGAATTTGGGAGCTGCTGGTGTTCCATAATTCCTTTGTGCAAAGAAAATCTGCTGAGGCAGAACGTTCCACTTCGTTTTTGATTTTGATAGATTGTCAGTTAACCACAGTTCCTGCTCTGGACCTAGCAATGTCCGTTTCGGATCAAGAGATTCAGACGTTTGCGGTGAACTTCCATCACCGTTTGCCTGATCATCCCTGTATTGGCGCGAATCCAATACAAAGAAAGAAGCCAGGTCGCCATATGTGAAATTTCGGTATAACCGCATATCCGCTCCCTTAGGCAAAGATGATTTACGAAGGGGCATATGCTCATAATAAGCCTGATAGGCGGCAGCCCTTCTCTTGATGAATGCTTCTACCGATTGTCCTTTTTCCGGGATGACATTTGCATAATTGTTTTCAACTTCATGGTCATCCCAAGTCACTACCCATGGGAAAGCTGCGTGTGCCGCCTTTAAATGGGTATCAGAGCGGTATTGTGCGTATCTATTTCGATAATCCTCAAGCGTGATGATTTCCGGACCACTATGTACACGGACATTACCTGAAGAAGAAACATATTCATTTGGTCCATATTCATATATGTAATCGCCAAGGTGAAAGACAATATCCAGATCTTCTTTTGCCAAATGTTTATAGGCCGTATAATACCCATGCTCAAATTGCTGGCATGAAACAAACGCGAATGACAAGCTCGAAACACTTGAACCTACTGGGGGAAGAGTTTTCGTTTTCCCAGTCTGACTTACTTCCCCTCCGCTTTTAAAACGGTAAAAATAAACCTTATCAGGTTTCAACCCGCTTACTTCCACATGAACGGAATGGCCAAGTTCCGGCCTGGCTATTTCCTTGCCTTGCTGGACAATCTTTCGGAAATTCTCATCCTTTGCCACTTCCCATTTAACGGAAATGGCTTCGTTTGGCATTCCTCCGCCATTCAACGGGTCAGGTGCCAACCTTGTCCATAAAACTACACTGTCCGAGAGTGGATCACCTGAAGCTACACCGAGAGTAAATGGATAATCACTGAATTTCGGGGCAGCATTCACTTCAATCCCGCCCATTGATTGGGCAAGGGCAAGACCTAATGAAAGTCCGGCAAGCTTACTTGCTCCCTGGATAAAGTTTCGGCGGTCCATATTCTTACCTAATTCGCTCCAATTCTTAATTAAATCATCCATTGCTCTTTCATTATTCATTGATCTTTCCCTCCTATTATTTGAATCTGGTTCAAGTATAGAAGGCCATTTTTAAAGGTGTATGAAGATGTGTAAATCAATAAATTTCCAATTAGGAATTTTTAAGCAGAACTAATGGCACATATTGAAAACAAAGAAAGTTTAAATTCACTCATACATTTACATAGCCCTACAAAGATTTACATATAACGACAGTCTTTCAGCCTAGTTCTCTTAATGAATCATTTATTTAATCGTTACAAATAACTTCCATGGGCTATTTTTACAATTAAAAAAATTTTAATAATCTTATAGAAAGCCAATCATCATTTATGATTCCTTATACATTCTCCGGGAACTTAAATTCCCAACTTGTTCGAATGCTTGAATAAAAATTTATAAGTGAATACTCACTTTTTGTTTAAAAACATCCTAATTTATGTAATAATAGTTTCATAACAAAATATGAAAGTACTTGAGGGATTCTGGATTGGAAAGTATGGAAGCATTATATGAAAAAATTGAGATTTTGAGGAAAGAACTAATAACCACTGGATTGATCTATGGATTTACTACCCCAAAAACATTACATAAAAGCCAGGAATTAGATAAACTGTTGAATTTACTCGGGGTTCAAAAAGAACCGATTGGTTTAGAATATGTTTAAAAACAGGAATAAAACCTGATTTGATACTTCTAGTAATACTTCAGGGAATCATTACAACTGCAGATAATCGTCACTTTGTAGGTCATGCAGCATATTTCTATTACTTAAACAACTCGTTTTCTTTCTCCCCATTAAAAAGCATCCAAAATAAATGGATGCCTTTTTTATCAACGATTCTTTTAAATTGTCATGGACAACCTAATATTTTAGTGTCTTAAGGCCTTTCAATTCAGGGACAACATTGCTTACCTTCCTTCCGGTAACCGCTGCAACGAGATTCTCCGCCGCAAGCATGGCCATATCAAATCTTGTTTGGTGAGTAGCCGAACCTATATGCGGCAGGGTAACCACGTTCGGCATGGCTAAAAGCGGATTGTCAGGCGATACGGGTTCCTCTTCAAATACATCCAAACCGGCTGCAAGGATTTCCTTATTTCGCAATGCTTCAATGAGGGCCTTTTCATCCACCGTCTGACCGCGGGATGTATTGATAAAGATCGCAGATTTTTTCATCAGCGCGAATTGCTCCCGTCCCATAAGATGCCTCGTCTCCGGAGTATACGGGACCATTAATAGAACAAAATCTGATTCTCGTAAAAGGTGCTCTAAAGAGGAGTAGGTTGTATTGAGCGTTTCCTCCACTTCGGATTTTCTTCGCCGATTATGATACAAAACTTCCATGTTAAAACCGAATTTTCCTCGTCTTGCAATTGACTCCCCAATTCTCCCCATACCGATGATGCCCAATGTTTTCCCATGAACATCAACGCCGTAGAGGGGTTCATCGCCTTTATTTCCCCACTTGCCATCCTTTACAAGCTTGTCCATTTCCGGTATACGACGGGCTGCTGAGAGCATTAAGGCTAAAGCTAAATCTGCCACGGTTTCATCGAGAACACCAGGTGTATTTGTACCGATTATGCTTCTCTTTTTCATTGCCTCTAGATCAAAGTTGTTGTAGCCTACCGAGATATTGCTGACAGCCTTTAGACGTGGTGCATGGTCCAGAAATTCATCATCTATTTTTTCTCCGGTGATGAGCAGTCCCTCCGCATCAGAAATTTGCTTTAATAGTTTACTTCTGGTAATGGGTTCAGGGCCGTTCCATTTTTCATACTGGCAATACTTCGAAATAAATGCCTTTACCTCGGCCGGTACTGGTCTTGCTATATACACTTTTGGCTTCAATTTATGTCCTCCTCGATTATCCTATTCTTGAATAGGATGTTTTACAATAAACCAATAACAGATTGCGGCGCATCCGGCGATTAAACCACCAGATATAAAGGCAAGAGAGTAAGAACCAGTTGCATCCACTATCATGCCTGCCACGACAGGGGAAAAGGCTCCACCAAAATAACCGCCAAAATTCTGAATTGCACCTACGGAAGCAACCATGGAAGGAGGAGCAATGTCACCGGCAAGTGCCCACGCGCTTCCAGTAATGGCAGAAATAAAACAAAGTGCAAGAGTCAGTAATGTTAAGGTAATTGCGAGCCCTTTGGCAAGTGGAACTGCACATACAACAATAGCGGCCGAGATGGCACATATACTAATTAAAGCTCGCTTTGCTTTAATAGGTGTAGTAATTCCCTTGTCAACCCATTTTTTAGTAAGATATCCTCCGAAAATATTGCCAAAGATTCCGCCAAGCCAAGGAATACCAGCATATATACCCATTTCTTTAATTGAAACATGATGGACATCAAACAAATAAAGGGGAAGGAAGACAAGGAAAATGTTCCAGATCCAAATGGTACAGAAGAAGCCCAAAATCATCCCCCACACGCTTCGATATTTAAATAACGAACCCCATTTTATTTTTGATGATTGAATGCCTTGCTCCACTCCACCACCTTCCGACTTAATGTAATCAAATTCCTCCTTGGAAAGTTTTTGGCTTTTTTCAGGATTTTTATAAAAAATAACAAAACCGATTGCGAAGATGATGCCGATCACACCCGTTATATAAAACAGCGCTCTCCATCCAAAAGTCACCATGATGAAAACGAGTATTGGCGGTGCAATGGCTGGTCCCCATTTGGACGAAGAATCCCAAATTCCAGTTGCCAAGCCTCGTTCCTTTTTAGGAAACCAATACGAAGTGATCTTAGCCATTGTCGGAAAACACGGTGCTTCTCCCACTCCAAGTAAAATCCGTGCAGCAATAAATGAACTCATTTTATGAACGGCTCCGGTTAAAATGGTCGCACCACTCCACCAAATAAGCGCAATTGTATACACCTTTTTGGTCCCGAACCGATCAATCAGCCAGCCGGAAGGAAGCTGCATTAATGCATAACTCCAAGAAAAAAAGGTTCCCAATAATCCGATTTCGGTCACGCTCAGTCCGAGATCCTTCATCATTTCGGGAGCTGCAATGGAGAGGTTGGCCCGATCTAGATAGTTGATTATACCCCCAATCAATAACCAGATGACGACGGTCCAGCGAAATTTCCGGCCAATATTTAATGGCTTTTCTTGCTTTGTTTCCATTCTTGCTTCCATACCTTATCCCCCCTTGTTATATAAAACGCCATAATTGGCAGCGCTTCCAAAATAAGAAAAAGACAGAGTTACGCTTGAAGAATATGTATATACAAGGAGGCTATTGTTTTATAATATAAAACTCGGTTTTTGTTTTGTGGTAAAAAAATAAATAGAAAATTCTATTTATTCTGTAAAGTATCGTATTATGAGGATGTGGGATTGTCAATCTTTATTCTTATTTTTGGGATTATATTCCTAGGAAACGTTTTATGCCAAGTGGGGAAAATTGATAGACCGCTTTTTTTTAGAATAAAAATCATAACAACTTTTAGCGCTAGATCCATTTCCATCTCTCCGGACAGGCTTAGAAACGTTTTTTATTATTTTTCTATAAGGTAAGCAAGCGCTCCTGATACATGCGGTACGTCCATAGACTTACCTGATAAAGAAGTATGTAGTTTACCAGATAAGTGGGACATTAATTGTTCGCTTAGCCTTGCTGTATTCACTTTTCTATTAGTATTAAATCTTAATGGAAGCTGGGATGGTTAATGGAGTTTCCACAACTTACTGATAAGCACCGGAATAATGTTTTCATTTATTGTGAAGATTCCATCTCTATGCACATTTACTACTACTATATTTTTTAACAGCATTTTTAAAAGAGGACTGAAAGACTTGGCTCATCATCCGTTCCTTACAGTGACATTAGGTTACACCTATCTCTTCTCCTTTTAGGATCGAGTCATAGCTGTCTTGAGCTTAAAAGAAATAAGTGGAAATACGAAATCATAAAAGATTAACATGTGATATTATTTTTGAATTTTTTAAATGAATAAACGGAAATAAAAGAATAATATTAAACTATTGATCGTTAGTTCAATAAGAAAAAGAGCCGTTGTAACAGCTCCTTGTCCCACTCTTTCACCCTTTTGAAACGATAGGGTAATGTTTCTCCTACTTATTTTTTACTCTTTGCATCCGTTTTTGCTTATATTGTTCAAAATCCCACTCAGACAAAAATTCTTTTGCAGAAGTATAGCCTGATTTATAGAGAAAGTCGATTTCATCCTCATTCAGTTCAAAGTCCGTTGCGTTGATGCCGCCAGTAGGAATTTGAATCGTGCGTTCAATCGTTTCTTCGTTCATATGTCGTAAATCATGGGCTTGAAGCATCGTTTTAAATATATTTTTGAAAAGGTGGATTGGCGTTGGTATTACCGGATCTATGTTAACTTCATCTTTCACAAAATGGAATCCGAATGTTGGAAAGCGAGGATTGTCTGTATCGAAAATCCAAATTGGGAAGTTACTAAGTAAACCACCATCTAAAATGTAGGATTTTTTCCGGTCTTTTGATTTCCAAATAACCGGACGGAAGAAAAATGGTAGAGAGGCACTCATCATTACGGCAGTTGAAACTTTTAAATCAGCAGGAGACATCCCATAGCGTTCCAAATCATCTGGCAAAATAAGCATCTGACCATTCGAAACATCAGACGCAATTATCTTCAACTTTCCATCTGGAAGATCCGCGAATGTCCTAATCCCTTTTTCTGAAAGAAGAGAATCCACCCACGTTTCCAAATAGTCGTTTTTATAAATCCCAAGGTGAACCATAAGTTCCAAAAAGGAGCCAAAAACGGGAATTCGATTTAGAATTGTCCTGCCTCGCATCTTTGAGTAGTTGATTTCACTATACCGTTCTCTAATTTCATGGCTTTTATAGCCACTGGCCAAAAGAGCTGCGATTACTGCTCCTGCTGATGTCCCAGCGAGTCTTTCCCATTCTACTTTTTCCTCTTCCATTGCTTGAATCGCTCCAATAAAAGCAATTCCCCTGACCCCCCCACCTTCAAAAACGGCATCTGCTTTCATTTTTTTCCACCCCTCGATAAGAGTTATTATAATTATTAACAATACTTTCAAATAAAGCGAATTTTCACACTCTTGAAATCCAAAAATCATCCCCGTCAGTTGAAGATTAAAAGTGCTTGACATCGATGGAAGACGGTTCTATTTTTCTAATAAATTAATTTGCTAACAGTATCTAGATTCTCATGGTTGTGTTTTTCAATCTCCAACACAACTTCCGTAATATCATGTTCTTTGACCTTGCCAGCTTTTCAGGTTGTTCGCATGATTAACCGCACTTCTAGTCTATGTTTATGCTCTTCAACCTCGATCAATTGGTTGCATATCTATCATTTTTACTTTTTTTTACAACTTTTATTATTACATGTCTTTGGACTCTCTACTTGAGAAACCATTAATCATTTACACAGGCTCTACTGCAATATTATTAAAAGGTGTTAGACTCCCTTAACGCAACTTTGATGGTAATAAACGTAAAAACAATAGTAGGATAGCATCTATTAACATGGTATGTCTAAAACGAAGTTTTGCATGGACAAATTATCAGATTAGGAAGCAACTTTTGAAAAAGGTATTCTTTAAATTATGTCGAAAAGGATATGTAACAATTGAAGGAGTGAAAAAATGGAAATGAACCGTGCAAGGAAAATGTATGATTACCACGTGTGGGCTAATCAGCAAGTGTTCCAAAACCTAAAACAATTACCGGACGGAGTCTATGGCGACACGATAAAAAGTGTCTTTCCATCCATCAAGGAAGTCCTTGTTCACCTTTACGCAACAGATATTACCTGGTTGGAAATAATGAAAGGATGCACAATTCAAGATACTTTTAAGAAAGTTGAACAGCGGCGGAAAGAAGTGGACGGAGTCTCAATAAGTGAACTTGAATCCTCCTATGATGAACTTGCAAAGGATTATGATATTTTTTTTACTTCACAGCCTGATTTTGAACGGACCATTGTAACCGAACATCCCAAAATGGGGGCTTGTGAGTTTGTACTTGCCGACCTCATCCATCATGTAGTGAATCATGGGACCTATCATCGCGGTAACGTGTCAGCGATGCTCCATCAACAAGGCGAGCGTGGCGCACCTACAGATTATGTATTTTACTGTTTAAAATAAACTCGGCATGGCAAGCTCGACGGAACATGATCTCTGTAAACATACTAAAGCACCGCTCATTCCAGATGAAAGCCGATGATCCTCTTGCCAAGGAATCATCGGCTTTTATTATATGAAAATCCAAACGTTCGTGATATGTTCATATTCAGTCAGTACCATAGCCTTCATTATATGTTACATGATCTTCAGAGCTTTACCCGTTGAAGGCGAAGTGCATTCAATACGACTGATACAGAGCTGAAAGCCATGGCAGCACCAGCTAACCAGGGGGCAAGCAGTCCGATTGCCGCAATTGGTATCCCGATTACGTTGTAGGCAAAAGCCCAGAATAGGTTTTGTTTGATATTCCGCATCGTTTTCCTGCTCATGAGGATTGCATCTGCAATACTGTTCAAATCACCCCGGATCAAAGTGATATCGGCAGCTTCCATGGCTACGTCCGTCCCGGTTCCTATGGCCATTCCTATATCGGCTAGTGCCAGCGCGGGAGCATCATTTATACCATCTCCGACCATTGCCACTCTTTTACCGGCTGCCTGCAGTTTTTTCACTTCTTCCGCTTTCCCTTCAGGAAGGACTTCTGCAATCACTTGGTCAATGCCCACTTGATTGCCGATGGCATTTGCTGTCCTTTGATTATCCCCGGTTATCATGATGACCTGGATATCCATTGCTTTCAACCTTTTAATCGCCGTTAGCGAGGTATCTTTTATCGTATCGGCAACGGCAATGAGGCCTGCATATTCACCTTCAATGCTAGCGAGCATTGCTGTCTTCCCTTGCTCTTCAAAAGCTTCCATCGCTGTTAGGGCATTAGTAATATCCACGTTATTTTGCTTCATCAATTTACGCGTTCCGACGTATAACACTTTTTGATCCACTACAGCTCTCACGCCGTATCCAGGAATCGCTTCAAATTCCTCAATCGCAGCAAGTGATATCTGTCTTGCTTGAATTCCTTGAACGATTGATTGCGCAAGAGGGTGTTCAGATTGTTTTTCAGCTGCGCCGATTAGAGATAAAAACTGTTCTTCTTCCATACCGTTCTCGATGAGAACATCGGTCAACACTGGGGTACCATTTGTCACTGTTCCCGTTTTATCCAAAATGACCGTATCTATATGGTGTGTGGTTTCCAAGTGTTCCCCGCCTTTAAATAAAATACCGAATTCAGCGGCCCGACCTGATCCTGCCATGATGGATGTTGGAGTGGCCAGACCTAAAGCACATGGACAGGCTATGACTAGCACTGCAATCATCGCTTCAAAAGCCGGGGTGAATTCTCCAGGGTTAACCCATATCATCCAAACCAGAAAAGTTAAAAGGGCGATTCCGACAACAATGGGAACGAAGACACCGGAAATTTGGTCAGAAAGACGTTGAATCGGGGCTTTGGACCCTTGAGCATCTTCAACCACTTTTATGATTTGAGAAAGAGCTGTATCCCTTCCGATCTTTGTCGCTTTCATTTTGAGAAAACCATTCTTATTCAATGTTGAACCGATCACAGTATCCCCGTTTGTTTTATCCACCGGAATGCTCTCACCCGTTAACATGGATTCATCAACGGCAGAGTTCCCTTCGACTACTTCTCCATCGACAGGGATCTTTTCACCCGGCTTCACCAATATCGTATCTCCCACGATGACTTCCTCAAGTGGTATTTCGCGTTCTTCCCCGTTCCTTAACACCAGTGCCGTTTTGGCCTGAAGTCCCATTAATTTTTTGATGGCCTCGGAAGAACGTCCTTTTGCTTTTGCTTCAAAAAGCTTCCCTAATAGAATGAGGGTGATAAGAATCGAACTAGTTTCGAAATAAAGCTGTGCCGTATTGTGATGGGATCCCATCGATATGATCGCCTGATAAACACTGTAAAAATAGGCAGCGGATGTTCCCATTGCGACTAATACATCCATATTGGCACTTTTATTTTTCAAGGCTTTATAAGCCCCAACATAAAACTGCTTTCCAATCAGAAATTGCACTGGGGTGGCGAATGCCATTTGCACCCAAGGATTCATGAGGAAATCAGGCATATAAATAAACGAAGTAAAACTAAAATGACTTACCATCGCCCATAACAATGGAAATGATAATATGACCGAAAGAATGAATGTATTCTTTTGTTTTTGAATTTCTTTTTGACGGAAATCCACGGATTCCGTGTTATCTTCCTTGATGATCGCCCCATACCCTAACTTCTCCACCCGTTGAATGATGTCAACTGGGGAGGCTTCGGAAGGATCATATTCGACTGTCGCATTTTCAAGCGCAAGGTTCACATTGGCCATGCTTACTCCATCCAGCTTATTTAACCCTTTTTCAATTCGGTTAGCACAGGCAGCACAGGTCATGCCCGTAATCGTAAATTCCTTTTTCTCTTTTACTACATCATAGCCAAGATCTTGAATTTTCTTTTCAAAGTCCTTGTTGCTTAATTTTTCCGTATCATATTTAATGACCGATTTCTCAAGAGCCAAATTAACGGTGGCTTCCTCAACGCCTTCCATTTTGTTTAACCCTTTTTCAATTCGGTTAGCACAGGCAGCGCAAGTCATTCCGGTAATCTGCATTGTTGTTTCTTTTATTTGGCCGCTCACATCATCCCCGCCTTCCCATACCGCTATGGGGTATATTTTTTTGTAAAAAAGTGCTTAACAGCACTCCCATGACTTATTCGACATCGTAGCCTTGATCATCGATTGTTTCTTTTATTTTCTCAAGTGATACTTTTTCCTTATCAAACGCTACATCTACTTTTCCTGCGTCCAAATGTACTTTTACGCTTTCAACACCTGCAAGTTTTCCTACATTCCCTTCAACTGCATTCACACAATGACCACAAGACATTCCACTTACACTCAATGTTACATTTTCCATTTCAACATCTACTCCTTTATTTTTTCATTAATTTTTGTATCGTTACAAGCACTTCATCTATAACTTCTGTATCCCCTTCATTCAGGCGTTCGACCACACAATTCCTAAGATGCCCTTCCAATAATATCTTGGCTACACTATTCATCGCGCTTTGTGTAGCTGCTATTTGGGTAATCACATCATCACAATACGTATCTTTTTCAATAAGACCCTTTATACCGCGAATTTGACCTTCAATTCGATTTAACCGGGTCGTTAAATTCTTTTTTACTGCTTCTGAGTGATGACTTCTTCGGCCGTGGGAAGAGGTCGTACAGCATTCTTCTTCATTCACAGAATCTTTATCATTCAACATTTCATCCATTTCCCATCCCTCCTTGAAATTAATATACCATACCCTCCTATCCTATGAAAAGAGAAAAGCTATTGTGTCAATATTTCTTTATTCTTTGCTTTTTAAGTATATCTATTCCTTAGTCTGTTTAACAAAACTACACACAAAATACCCCATGCGAAGCTAAACAAAAAAGGATGAACTACATGAGTCTACTAAGGATGCAAATAAAAACACTCATCTCCGGAGAAATGAGTGTTTTTGGATCTTAATGCCCTACGCTGGCATAATCCCGATAAAGTTTAACGGATTTCAATTTTTTAGTTGGTTGTCTGTTTTAAAATTGCATAGTTAACACACCGAAATTAATAGATATGTTTGTTTTCAAATAAAGGATGTTCTTACTCCACACCTTTTAGTTGAATACACAAAAAAGTAATATATTTTTTATTGGTTATCAAACAAATAATCCAACAATCATAGCACTTAACAAGGAGACAGCCATGCCGCTAAGCAACAGCTTCCAAACATTCCTTCCGATAATGTGCGATTTTTCATCATCGAAGATAGAATTGAACGTACCATAAATCAAATCATGCCAACTGTACTGAAATTGGCAAAAGTGGTGAGATACGTAACTGCCACTGCGTTCCTTTATTCGATTCCAGAGTGCCAGAGAAATATAGAAAGTTATAAGTAGGCGGCTACTGCAGAGTTCAAACTTTGAAGAAGCTTTTTGGGTTTAATAATATTTCAGCTTGTTAGACCTAGAGTTTTATTTTCATAGTAGTTTAATAAGCAATAAATTTACAAAAAAAAACCTTTAACTCCCAGAGGGTTTGTATCACTTTGTATCCGAGTTCCTAACACAATATGCAATGAAATTAGGATCATATACTTTTCTGTTCTCTATCTTAAGGCAACCTAAACTCCCTTAAAACTTTTTTTATATTTTCTAATTTCTGGTGATTTAGTTTCAGCATTCCATGCCCTTCTTGAGTCTTTGGTTTGCCCAGCGAAACTGTATTATTTATGAGTTCATTAAATTCTTCTAACTCTGTTAATTTACGGCCAAGTATTGTTTCAAATTTATTTATCAAAAGCGCAACAGCCCCTGACACATGTGGGGCAGCCATGGATGTACCTGATAAGACGGCAAATTGGTTACCAGGAAAGGTTGATACAACTTTCTCCCCAGGGGCCACTAAATCCACCTCACCATTAGAATTACTAAATCTGGAAATTCGTTCACGCCGGTCAACTGAGCCTACTGCCACAACTTCCGGATATGCAGCTGGATAACTGTACTCGTTTGTTTCGGACTTACCATCGCCTTCATTTCCCGCGGCACACACGACCATTATATTAGATTGAACGGCGTTTATAATCGACGAATGTAAGGCCGGATCATTATCCGGTCCCCCTAATGACATCGAGATAACCCGTACTTTTTCGCCATTAGGACCTGTCCAATTGACAGCGTAATTAATAGCTGACGCAATGTTTTCTGTTGTTCCTTCTCCTGATCCATTTAAAACCTTAAGTACCAGCAACTTCGCTTTAGGTGCTGCACCTACAACTCCAAAACCATTTTCTGCTGATGCAATGGTTCCGCAAACATGAGTCCCATGTCCGTTATTATCGGCAAATTTGACAGGATTACCATAATAGTCGTCCGTGAAATTATATCCACCAATAATTTGATCAATCAAATCAGGGTGATCTGACTGGCATCCTGTATCGATTACGGCTACTACTATGTTCTCACCCTTAAACCCTTCTCTCCAAATAGAGCGTGCACGAATCATTCTAATACCTCGTGGAACTTCCAAGGTATTTTCTGTTATTCCTTCTACTTGGAAGGGTACTAATTGAACATTTGGCAATTCTAGCCTCTCCCTTCATATTAACCCTAAGACGGGCAGAAACACCTCCTTTTGTAATAACCATTGAGGGGAATCCACACTTAAAACCCGTTTAGGAACGCTGAATCCAATAACATTGATTACAGCCTTTCTTTATCCTATGAATGGAGACAAGCTTTTGCTATAAACCTTAGTCTAATTTGATATTTTAGTTTACTAAAGAAAATTGAGATGGAGTAGATATATCACCGTTTACAAATCCTTAGTAAAAAGAAGAAATGGAAATCTATAATCATCAGAACCTTAGCAAAAATAGTAATTACATAAACGACCTTATTGGAAAGGAAAAAAAGCTACCTCCTCGGCAGCTTTTGCACTTCCATTATAATAACCAATATAGCCACATTTTTTTATTTAAAGGCACTGGTTAAATGCTGTTGATTTTTCACAAAGAAAAAAGGACCATATTAATAGGGTCCTTGTGAAACATCTTCTTCAACAAACGCAAGGTTGGTTATATAGAAATTATAAAAAAACAGCGCGATTTGTTTTACTAAAATTTTAAAAAAGAGTGTAATCAATCCGTATCTTTCACTTTTTTTGTAGTATCATTTAGGTCTTGTAGCTCTTATTTTCGCACTTTCACCTAGCTCACGTGAAAACTCTTCATTCACACGATCCGGTTCGATTTTTAAGTTATTGGGAGTTTGAGCTAATGATTTTTTTCTGCTAGATGATTTTTGATTGTTTGATCTTCCCATAATATTGCCTCCTAACTATATTTTAATCTTTATTAGTATGGCTAAGAATCACATTTATATATCTTTAGATTTGTTCATGAACGACTTTTTTCCTTATAAAATTTTTTTGGGATTGCTCCTTCTTTTACTACTACGCACCTGATAGTTCTATAAGAAAAATTCAAATTTAAGCTGAAGAGTTTTCAGTAATGACTTTTTCATTGCCTCTACAAAGTTCTTCAGTGTTTCATCAGATAATTCTAACAAGGAAAGATAGGGATTTAAATCTTCTAATTCAACTAATAAAAGTTCACCTTGTTCATTCCGACAAGCATCAACTCGTTGAATCCCCCAATCAAGATTATTCCATTCAATAAATTTGTTAGCAAAAGTTAAATCTTCTTCAGTAGGTGAATATTCTTTTAATTCCCATCTTTGCTCTTTATCTGGTGCATAAAGAGCATACTGAAATTCTTTATCGATAAAATAAAATGAAACCTCATACTCAAAGTTGATAAATGGTTGTACTAATGTGTTTTTTGATTCTGGATCAAATTTATCTATCAATTCATCTTTCGTTACAAATTCCAAACCGATTGAATCTGCACCATCTTTCGGCTTTACAATATACGTCTCTACATTAGGGAGTTTATCTAAAGAATCAAGAGTTTCTATAGTTGGAATAACAGGAAATTGAGCATTCGTTAGTTCAATTAAGTATTCCTTCCCGTTCATATCAGCCTTTCCGTTAAATGAATTGTATGTTTTCAGAATATCCAGAAACTACTCTATTGCGGAATGCTTGATACGTATCCTTAAAATTCGCTACTGGACCAGCATTTCGAAATACTATTAAGTCAAAATCTTTTTCAAACGTTTCAGTGTCTTCAGGATGACAAATGCCCAACTTAAAATCTTCTCTAAGCTTCGAAGTAAGGAACAAACCTCCTCATAATAATTTCTTCCTTTTGCTTCATAGTATAAACCTGTTACGAACAATAGTGTGTTCATTAACCCTCACCTGCTTTACATTTATTTTCATTGATTTAAAAAGGATTTAAAAACAAAAAAAGGGGTTGCCCCTAAAAGTCAGTAAAATGACTTTTAGGGGCAACCCTTTTTCGTATTGGCTTGGTGATACTTCTTTAAGGGGTACCTCCATATTTTTAAGTCATTGCCATGATCGAGAAGTTTGGACTCCACTCTTAAGAACGTAAATGTGGAACCCATATATCCTCAAATCCAAAAAAGCTAATTTAAAACCGGAACTTGATTGGATAATGGGAATATTACTGTTCTTTTGAAATATTATTATTCCTTTTCTTTTTCACTAAAAGAATGATGGCAATGATAAAGGCTACTGCACTATATATCCAGGTAAACATAAAGGCAAGGCCCAATCCGATATTTGCATCCATATAGTCGTTTTTCACATGATCTATGGCTAAATATAAAAGCGGTGCAGCTCCAATGATGAACAGGATGACCCAGAGAACATTTCTTTTCGGATTCTTGGTTGATAAAATAATAATGATGAAGGATAGCAAGAGAAACGCTTCTGAAGCTATCGTCAACGTTACCAGATTGCTCATAATAATTCACTCCTAATCGCGGTTCCATAAATGGAATAAATTTATGTTCCCTTATATCTATGCTACTTTTCGTTCCTATATTATTATCTTAAAAAAACCTGAATGCCTCCAAATGAAGGATCCAGGTTTCATGTTAATTTTTCTTGGATAATTGCAAGGCATTCTTGATGCTTTTCAGTGATTTTGAGCTTCCATACATCAAGACTCCACCCCGATAGATTTTTGCTCCGATTATTCCAAGTAAAACAATCGTTAAGATCAAGACTGCAATGCTGATGGCGATTTCCCAGAATGGAACTTCAAGCATCCCCACACGCAAGAACATGATCATCGGCGTGAAAAATGGAATGAATGATGTGATCGTAATATAACTGGCTGACGGATTCCCCAGTCCAAACATCGCAATCATAAAGGCGATGACAACCAACATGGTCATCGGTGAAATCATTTGCTGGACATCTTCAATTTTGCTGACAACGGACCCCAGACATGCCGCAAGAGTCGCGTACAGAAAATACCCAAGCAAAGCGAAGATGATTGCATAAATGATCGTTGAGATATCGGTACTGCCGAAACCGAAAAATGAAAAGAATCCTTCGTCCATACCCGTCAAGTTTTGTTTAATCGAGAAATAGCCCACCCCAAAAAATAAAATCATTTGAGTAAGACTAAGTAAAGCAACACCCATTATTTTGGCAAACATCTGTGTGACTGGCGGGACACTTGAAATCAGGATTTCCATGACTCGTGATGTTTTCTCAGTAGCTACTTCCATTGCAATCATCGTTGCATACATCAACACACCGAAGTAAATCACGAATAGGAGAACATACACGAGACCTCGTGCTTGATTGAGATCCTCTTCCGTCTTTGCATTTTTCTGAAGCGCAATCGTATCAAATGCTGGCGGCGTATTCAATTGAGCGATTTGCTGCTCTGTCAAATTCAATTCCTTCGCGGTTATTTGACCCTTCAATTGGGTTAGCGCTAAAAGCAAATCATTACTTACCGCAGAATCTGAAATTTGATTCGCTTTATACGTTCCCTTGAAGCCGAGAGTTTCATCCTTTTCGATTAACAAATACCCAACGATTTCTTCCGCGCTAACCATTTCCTCCGCTTCCTTTTCATCCTGGGCGGATATTATCGATAGGTCATCGTTCACACCTGCTATCGCTTTTTTATAAGGATCAAATAAGCTGCCTTCAGTCTGATCGATAACGGCAACCTTTTCCTGTTCATCACTGTCGAATTTATCAATAAGATTCGAAAGATTCGAAAGAACGAGAATCAGTGCCATCATAATGATTGTAGAAATGATAAAGGATTTCGTCTTTAATTTTGATAGATATGTATGGGAAAGGACAATCCAAAATTTATTCATAGACGGCACCTACTTTTTCAATGAAAATATCCGTCAGCGATGGTTCTTCCAATTCGAATTTCCGGACGAAACCTCTTGGAACAAGATCACGTAGCATGTTCTCAGCCACATCTTCACCAGTTACTTGAAGAATTTTCCCTTCCATCGTGTTCTTGACTTTTGTTACACCTGAATAATTATCCAAGAAAGATAGATCAAAATCTGCTTTAATTGAGACATTCTTTTTACCAAAAGAACGCTTGATTTCTTTTAACTTTCCAGCCACAACAGGCGAACCTTTATGCATGATGCAAAGATGCTCGCACATCTCCTCGACATGCTCCATGCGATGGCTCGAGAAAACGATCGTCGTGCCGCTGTCCTTTAAGTCAATGACAGCTTTCTTCAGGATTTCCACATTCACTGGATCCAGTCCGCTGAAGGGTTCGTCAAGGATAAGTAATTCAGGTTTATGGATCATCGAGGCGATCAGCTGGATTTTTTGCTGATTTCCCTTTGAAAGCTCTTCAACTCGCTTATCGATATACTCGGGTACCATAAAGCGGTCCAGCCAATACTCCAATTCTTTCAAAGCATCTCGTTTGTTCATCCCTCTTAATCTAGCCAAATACACAATTTGATCGCGCACCTTCAGTTTTGGATATAGTCCGCGTTCCTCAGGAAGATAGCCAATCATTGAACTGGTCGTATAATCGATTTTCTTACCATCCCAGACAACTTCCCCTTCAGTGGGGTCAAGCAGGCCAAGTATCATCCGGAACGTGGTCGTTTTCCCCGCCCCGTTCCCGCCTAAAAAGCCGAACATTTCCTTCTCGGGGATAGTTAAATCAAGCTGGTTTACAGCTGTGAATTCCCCGAATTTTTTCGTAACTTCTTTAATTTGCAAAGCCAATGCACAACCTCCTAAAATATGATTCTTATTATATGTTAACGGAAAGGTTTTCCAATTTCAACTATCACCAAAGACCAAATAAATCTACTTCTCTGCGATTATATGCAAATTTCCAGAAAAAATTAACGTTTCACGTTTGCCCTTTACCCTAATAGTATTTTTTCTGCGAAACTTAAGACAAAACCCCCCTTTCCCTTCCTATTGGTAATGACATGGTTAACATTTTCACATCCTCGTACGTCTCCTGCATTTCCCTAAGCATATTACTAAACTGAAAGCCCTTTTTTTGGGAAACGAGGCAATAATAAAAATAGATTGGGTACCGTAAAGATACCCAACCTCTATAATAGATTGCTCGCTTTAAAGGACACATTTCCCAACTGTCGCTAATGATTCTATTTTATTTTACAATCGTTACTTTTACATTTCTTTTTTCAAGCAATTTTCTTGATGCTTCATCTATTTCTCTATCCGTAATGACCTCATCCACTTCACTAGGCGGAACGATTAATGAAAACGCCTTTTTTCCAAACTTTGAGGAATCCACCATCAGGATCACTGCATCCGACCTTTCGATCATTTTCTTTTTTAATAAAGCCTGCCCTTCATTAGAATCACTGAGTCCTTCTTCTAAGTGAATCCCCTTGCAAGACAAAAACGTTTTGTTGACATGATACATCGTTAATGATTTCTCTGCTATCGGACCAACAAATGATAAAGACTTTGACAGTAATCTTCCCCCGGTTGAAATAACCTCTATTTTTTCTTTTTTACTCAATTCCATCACCACTTTGGTGGAATTGGTAATAACCGTAAGCGGTATGTTTGGTAAGGCTTTTGACATATACCAGGCAGTTGTACTTGCATCTAAAATAATCCTGTCACCTTCCACTATCCGCTTTGCCGCTTCATATGCTATCACTTTTTTTTCGTTGACATTTGTTATCACTCTTTCGGAAAAATGGATTTCCGAATCATCTTCTTGCAGGCTAACGGCACCGCCGTGGCTGCGTTTTAGTTTTGTTTCTTTCTCAAGCTTTTCGAGATCACGTCGGATTGTTTCCTCTGTTACTGAAAAGATTTCACTTAATTCTGTAACACGAATACTCGAACGTTCATTTACGAGTTCGACAATTTTTTGGTGTCTTTGAGCTACAAGCATACCAACTTTCTCCTATCTATATAATCTTTGTTTACTTTTGTTTGTTTTTGTATTGTAACATATATAAAGCCCTCTATATAAATAGAGAGCTTAGGAACTGCCTTTTTTCATTGATATGGTTATTTGGCAATTAGCTTAAAACCTTCAATAATTTCTTCAATATCTTCATCACTAATATCGATTACTTCGCCAATACTTTTAGCGTACACCAATGCTTTTGCACTATATTCAGCTACTTCTAGCCTATCAAATACACTCAGTAAACTTTTTCCTGAGACAACTGCATACCCATTTTCAATTAATAGGACAGGATTATCCTCTGCTAGTTTATCTGCAATCATTCTATTATGATTTTCCCCCATTCCAAAAGGCACTTTATCTATATCCCGAAGAACAATGTAGGCCTCTGGAATTATATGTGTATTATATTTAACATCTGTCACAGCATAGGCCATTAAAAATCTTGGGTTCGCAATGATTACGGATGTAAGCTCCGGGTTTAACTCATATATTTTTTGATGAAGCTCAAAAAACTCACATGGTTCCTTTCCAGCTTCACTATACTCCTGATGAATCAGAACCAATTCATCTTCCTTAATATATTTACGGTCCTGTTGAGAAGGCGTGATTAAAATAGAGCCATCTTTAAGGCGGGTTGAAAAGCTGCCTGAGATACTTGTAAAAAGCTGACGATCATATAACCGTTCCAATAACCTGATCATTTCTTGACGGCAAGAAACCTCTTCGACAGAATGGTGCTTCATTTCTATCTGTGTTAATTTATCCGCTTTATATAAATCTATTTCTTGTAAATTTTGTTCGGTCAGTTCAAATGGTTTCCCTATATTCCTTGCATTTATTTCCATACAAGCAGTATCTTCAAGTGTTTCAAACAACATAAAGGCATCAAATATAGTGGGTTTCCCTACCACAATACCATGATTCTCCAATATGACCGCATCCCCTCCTTTTGCAAATTCAGCCGAAATATTTTCCTTTAATTTGTCGCTTCCAGGGATCGCATAGGGTGCAACCTGAAGGGAATCTGCTACACTCTTATATGCATGTAAAAGCAACTTTGGGTTTGGTCCTTTACGAGCCATGCTAAAGGAAACCAAAGCCGGGGGATGTGCATGTACGATAGCTTTTATATCGGGCCTTGCTTCATAAATTCCTTGATGAAAAGGAAGCTCTACCGATGGTTTATGTTTCCCTATGAATGTACCGTCCTTTTTGACGCACATGATATCATCCATGGTTAATGTCCCTTTATCAATTCCCGATGGAGTAATCCAAAGGTCACCATTTTCATCTAGAATAGAAAGGTTTCCTCCTGAAATTGTTGTCATGCCATATTTATAGACACGTTCCATGATCAAAACAATTTGTTCGGCTGGATGCAGATTTTCATTCATACTTTATCACTCCTATTATTTACATTCTTCTTTCATGGAAATTGCTTGTTTGAATTTTTCAATCAGGGATGATGATTCAATTTTTTCTTTTGGCTCATATTTTTTTATAAGGAACGAGTGTTCTATTAACTGACGTGCCGTTTGTAAATCGCTTATTTCATTGCCTGAAATCATTTGTACTAGTATATTCCCAATCGCCGTAGCCTCTGTTGGTCCAGCGTATATGGTTTTCCCGCTAAGGTCTGCCGTAAGTTGATTAACGAATTCATTTTTCGCCCCTCCTCCGACAATATGAAGTTGCTCGATACTTTTCCCGGTTATCTCTTCTATTTGCCGAATGGACATCGCATAAATAATAGACATATTTGTAAATATACAGTTCGCTAATTCGCCCACTGTATGTGGAATCTCCTGATTCGTCTCCCGACAATACTGCTGAATTTCTTGAATCATATTTTCTGGATTTAAAAATCGTTTATCATTAAAGTTGATGAACTGCCTGCACACCTTTATTTTCTCTGCCTCATATACAAACTGCTCGAAGTTATAGTCTTCCTTTAAATGTCTTCTGACCTCTTGAATAACCCACATACCAATGATATTTTTCAGAAAGCGGTAGGTTCCGTATGCACCCCATTCATTTGTATAATTGTTTTTAAGAGCTAACTCATTCACTATCGGTTTATCGCTTTCAATCCCAAGCAACGACCACGTTCCGCTACTAATATAGGCCCATTTCTCTCCATTACCAGGTGAACCGACTATGGCGGAAGCAGTATCATGTGAAGCAACGATAATCACTTCTGTATTGGGAAGATCGAAAGTAGAAAAACGTTCTTTCATCAGTTTCCCTAATCGTTCTCCCGGATTAGCAAAAGGCGGGAATTGATCTTTTGACAATGCAATCAGGTTTAGTAACTCTTCATCAAACTTCTTCGTGTTTACATTCAATAATTGCATCGAAGAAGCACTTGTAACTTCTGTGACCTTTTTCCCCGTTAGGCAGTAACCTAAATAATCTGGCACAGTCATGACATTCCTAGTGACTTTCAGGTTCTTTATATCTTCTTCGTACAATTGGTATAACGTGTTAAATGATAAGAATTGAATCCCCGTTTTTTGATAAATGATTTCTTTAGGTAGTGTTCTTGTGACCTTTTCGATTGTATTTTCGGTGCGCTTATCACGATAAGAGATAACTTCTTGCACTCTGTGTCCATTATCATCCAACAATACGTAATCCGTTCCCCACGTATCAATTCCAAGTGTACAGTGGTCGTATCCAAGCTTTTTTGCTGATTCTAACCCCTTTAAGATTTCATTCAATAAATGATCAATATCCCAAAAACAGGTTTCATTTTGGGTGGTGAAACCATTCGCAAATCGATGGATTTCTTCAATTACTAATTTCCCGTTCTCCATTTTCCCTAAGACCAGCCGGCCACTTGAAGCACCAATATCCACCGCAATATGTATCATTAGTCCACACTCCTCAATTTCTTTAAACCATGCATTATGGAAATATGATCGCGGCCAAAGAAGTCATGCAGTTCTAAATAATAAGCATACAGTTGTTGATAAATCCTTACATTTTCTTTAACCGGTATAAAAGTATCTTCTTTTACTTTTGCCATCTTAGAGGATGCCTCCTCTATGGAATCATACCCACCATTTATACGGCCGGCAGCCGTGGCAGCGTATATGGCTGCTCCTAATGCAACAACTTGTTCCCCATCCGCGATTTTAATTTCACGATTTAAAATATCGGCATATATCTGCATTAACAGTTTATTTTTTTGAGGTAATCCGCCACAGGCAAACAAATCGTTTATCTCTATACCATCATTCTCAAAGGTTTCAAGGATTTTCCTTGTTCCAAAGGCTGTTGATTCTAAAAGTGCACGGTATATTTCTTCCGGCTTCGTAGAAAGAGTAATCCCTGCTATCACACCTGACAAGTTCGCATCTACAAGGACTGTTCGGTTGCCATTCCACCAATCTAACGCCACTAACCCAGATTGACCAGGCCTTAAGCAAGAAGCCTTTTTTTCCAGTAAGCTATGTAGATTGACACCTTCTTGCTCAGCTTCTTTCTTTACATACTCAGGAGCAGTTTGCTCAATATACCATGCAAACGAATCGCCAACAGCCACCTGTCCCGTTTCATAACTGAATGATCCGGGAATTATTCCATCCTCCACTACTCCACAAATACCTTCTACTGTTTGTTTTTTCTCAGAAATTAACATGTGGCAAGTAGAGGTTCCCATCGTCATCACAAATTGGCCTGGATGGACAGCTCCTACAGCTGGAACACCTGCATGGGCATCGATTATGGATACAGAAACAGCCGTACCAGATTTCAACCCCATCTTCTTAGCCATCCCTTCTGTTAAACCACCCGACCGTCCAGCGATGGGTAATACTTCACCACGCATTTTTGTATCCAGTATATCCAGAAGACGTTCATCAATAGCCGCTAAAAAAGCAGGGTCCGGATATCCATCTTTTTTATCCCAAAATGCTTTATAACCGCTCATATTACTGCTGCGTACCAGCTCATTCGTCAGACGGAAGGTAATCCAATCTCCGGCTTCCATAAATAGATCCGTTTCTTCATAGATATCAGGTGATTCACGTAACACTTGTAAAATCTTAGGGAACATCCATTCAGAAGAAATTTTCCCGCCATATCGTTGCAGGAATGGTTGATTCGTTGCCTGTGCAATGCGTGTAATATCATCCGCTTCTTTTTGTGCGGCATGATGCTTCCATAATTTGACCCAACTGTGAGGGTCCCTTTTCCACTTCTCATCAAAACAAAGGGGATTTCCTTTCTTATCAACAGGCAAAATGGTACATGAGGTAAAATCGATTCCAATGCCTATCACATCATTCGCATCTACTCCGCTTAACCGAATCACTTCAGGAACAGAAGTGTATAAAACGTCCAAATAATCACCTGGATGCTGGAGAGCCCAATCTTTTTCAAGTTTACATCCGTCTGGAAGCCTATTAGACAATACTCCATGACGATAAGGTGTAACATGTGTAGCCATTTCATTTCCGTTCTCTATATCTACTAGCAGCACTCTTCCTGATTCAGTGCCAAAATCAATTCCGATTGTATATCTCTCATTCATCCCTTCATCATCTCCTAACATGCAAGTCACGCAATGATATTTAATAAAAAGGCCCCTCTAGATAGTTGAGAGGGGACTTTTCTGTCTATCTAACCTTAAAAATTAAAATCAGCTGCATTGTCTTTCGTAAAATCTGTCGGTGGTCCCATGATGATTGTTTTTCCATCCTCCCACACGTCAATTTCACCTACATTTTCAACTTTCAAACCATCTTCTGGTTTCTCCCCTTCAGCTAGACGTTTGGCGAGGGCAACTGTTAAATAACCTAGTTTGTCTGGCTCCCAAAGAATGGCTACATCTAGAGATCCATCATTTAAATATGGTGAAGAGTCTTTCGGTAGAGCAGTTCCAACGACTGTTATATCATCTTGCAGTCCTTTTTCCTGAACAGCTTGGGCTGCCCCAAGAGGTGCCGGAGTAGAAAAAGCCATGATTCCTTTTAATTCAGGATTTGATTTTATTAAATCCAGTGTTTTTTGGTATGCCACCTGTTGTTTTTCATCTGTCGCGATTTTATCCGATACTAATTCAATACCTGGATAATTCTCTTCCAGTTCTTTTTTTGCTGCATCAATCCAGGTGTTTAAGTTTGCAGCTGAAAGCCCTCCAGTTAATATAGCGATTTGCCCTTTTTCAACACCCATTTGTTTTACGAGTGATTTAGCGATATGGCGGCCGTATGCTTCATCGTCTATTTGGTGGACGGATAATTCTACAAGGGATTGATCAGCTGGTGTATCCCAATCCATTACAATTATTCCTTCATCCTTCGCCTTTTGAAGGACTGGTGAAAGTGATGCAGCGTCATTTGGTGCTACTGCGATTACATCCACATCTTGACTAATTAAGTCTTCAATGACTTTTACTTGCTGTGCAGCATCCGGTTCCGTAGGTCCTGTGTAAATGGTTTCCACACCAAGATCTTTACCTGCTTGAATCGCTCCTTTTTCAGAAGCATTGAAATATGGTATCCCCATTAATTTTGGAACTACGGCAATTTTCAACTTCTCATTACCACCTCCGCCACTTGTTTCTTTTTCACTGTTCCCCGATGCTCCTTCTTGTGATACACAGCCTGCTAACAGTCCCCCAGCTAAAATAGCTGTTGCCAATATCCCCGTCATTTTCTTCATAATGATCCCCCTTACAATTTTTCTAGTTTTTCACTAAAGTATTTTCAGAGATTACATGGTCATGTAAATTACGCTACAGAGTTTGAAGGTAACTTCTTTTGACTTTTTTCGTCTAATTTCGTTTTCACGAAGTTTATGACCAATACCGTGATTAAAATAACCCCCATCATTACAGTTACGATCGATCGTGGTACACCCATTAAGTTCAATCCACTTGATAACATTTGGAAAATGACCACTGCGTAAACTGTGCCGATAACTTTGCCATAACCACCTTGAATTTCAGTTCCGCCAAGCACGGCTGCCGCTACACTTTGTAATAAATAAGAAGATCCCAGATCCACTTTTGCAGTATTGTAACGGGATGTCATAATAATGGAAGCAATTGTGGCAAGAAGTGCCGCATATAAGTAAACTCTCATTAATACCTTGCTATTATTTACACCTGAAAATAATGTAGCGATCGGATTGCTACCCACCATATAAACACTTCTGCCCCATTTGGTTTTTGACAGCAATATAGCTGTTATTATTGCAAATAGTACAAAAATAATGATGGAAAGAGGAACGATCCCCATATAGTAGCCGTTTCCAATTAAGCTATAACCCTCACTGAATCCTGAAATTGAATTTCCTTTCGTAATGCTTAAGATCAAACCTTCAAAAAGCACCATCGTTCCGAGTGTTACCAGTATTGGCGAAACACCGATTTTTGAGATGAGTACGCCGTTAATCAATCCGCAGCTCAGCCCGACTAAAACACCGATTAAGATTGCGCCTAGCATTGGGTATCCGCTGCTTGCCATAAGTGCGATTGTCACGCCAGACAAGGCAGCTGTATACGTAATCGATAGGTCAATCCCTCCAGTTACAATCACGACCATCATTGCTAATGCGATTAAACCAAACTCCGGGAGCTGGAACATCATATTGGTTAAATTATTTGAAGAAAAGAATCCAGGTATTGAAAAACTCATTAACACAAACAAGCCTGCTGTAATTACACCTAAAGTATTTTCTTTTGATATTGAAAGCCGTTTCATTTTTTCACCTCTTTCTTACGCTTCCACTTCAATTTTCGCTAACTTATCTTTTGAGCGCTTATATTGAATGTGGTCGTATGACACAGCCAGTAATATAATCAATCCAGTGAATACTTTTTGCCAGAAGGTATCAATTTTTGCCAAGATAAGTCCATTTTGTACAATGCCTAGCAGAAGAACGCCCAAAACCGTTCCCAAAATGGTACCGCGCCCCCCCATGATGTTCGCACCGCCCAAAACAACGGCTGCTATGACCATCAGCTCCAGACCAAGCATTCCATTAGGATCCACAGCCTTTGTATATGCTGTTTGAGCAATGGCTGCTATTCCTGCAAGAAACCCCATATAGGAGAAAACAAATATTTGAACTTTGTCAAAATTTATCCCAACCCGAATGGCTGAATCTTTATTACCGCCAATCGCCAATACTTCGCGACCGATTAATGTGTATTTCAAAATATACCAAGTAAACAGTGCTACGGCGATAAAAATTAGAATGATGATAGATATACCAAACATCTCAAAACTGGCAAACTTGATGAATACGGTTGGAAAACTGCTGCTGTTCAAATACTGTCCATTCGTAATGTACAACACGAGCCCATTAATGATACTCATCATTCCAAGTGTCACGACAATAGCTGGAATTTGAACCTTTGCAACAAGCAGTCCATTCAGTGCACCTAAACAAACCCCAAGAAATGGCCCAATCAAAAAGAGTAATAGTATAGAGATGGGATGGTCAGGCATGAGCATCATTACTTTTCCAACGATGACACAGACAGCGCTTGTAACAGCGGCCACCGATACGTCAATCCCGCCAGTGATGATTACAAGTGTCATACCCACCGCCAGAATTCCAAGTACAGCATTCCCTTTTAGTACATCCAGCAAATTGTCTACAGTTAAAAAATACGGGCTTAAGAATGTCAATGTAATACATAGAAGCAAAACAATCATTGCGATGCTGATTTCCTTCGACTTCAAAATGGCGTTCATGCACGTACCTCCTCTTTTAGCGGAAGCCCTTTTTTGGAAGGAGATTGAGAACCAAGCAGAGCATAATTCATGATATTTTCCTGTGTCGCTTCTTCTATACCAAGCTCTCCGGCTATTCTTCCATGTCTCATGACCAAAATCCGATCACTGACAGCAAGTACTTCTGGAAGCTCTGAAGAAATCACAATAATGCCCATTCCTTCAGCTGCCAGTTCCCTCATTAACTTATGAATTTCTGACTTCGCCCCAATATCAATCCCATTCGTCGGTTCATCAATAATTAGGATTTGTGGTTTAGTAGAAAGCCACTTGCCGATCACGACTTTCTGTTGATTTCCGCCTGACAGGTCACCAGCTGCCCTTTTAGGCAAAGCGGGTCTAACATCTAGCGTTTTCATATAATGATCAGCCAGCTTAACTTCTTCCTTTCGCTTAATCAATTTGAATTTATTTCTCAATTGTTTCAAAACAGGTAATGAAATATTATTGATTATGGACTGGCGAAGGATGAGTCCTTGCGTTTTTCTGCTTTCTGGAATATATGCAATCCCTTGCTTTACAGCATGTTCAGAAGACTTGATTTTAGTAGAAACCCCATTTATTTTCATACTTCCATCGTAGGGCCTGTTGACCCCGAATATCGCCTGTGCAAGCTCTGTTCTTCCTGATCCGACAAGTCCTGTAATCCCAAGGACCTCTCCAGCTTTCAATTCAAAGGAAATATCTTTAAAGTTACCTTCTTTTGATAAACCATTCAGTTCCAAAAGAGTTTTTCCTGTTTTTCCTTTAACCATATTCTTGTTATATAAAATCTGACGTCCCACCATTAGTGTGATTAATTTATCTTCATCAAGTTCTTCAGTTTCATAAGTGCCTACATATTTCCCATCTCGCAATATTGTAAATCGATCGGAAACAGTAAATAACTCTTTTAACTTGTGGCTGACAAAGATTATGGAAATTCCGCGATCCTTTAATTTTTGTATAACTTTATAAAGCTTTTCAACTTCCCCTGCGGATAGGGATGAAGTCGGTTCGTCCATTACAATCAACTTGGAATCAAAAGCGAGGGCTCTGGCGATTTCAATCAGCTGCTGTTGAGCAATGCTTAATTTTTCAACGGGTGTATGAACATCAATCTCAAATTCTAGTTCTTTAAGTGCCCGTTTTGCTGTATCCTCCATCTCCTTCCATCTAATCTTTTTCCATGGTTTTTTGTCACTATCCCGGCCAATATAGATATTTTCAGCTACAGATAGGTTTGAAAATAAACTTAAATCCTGATAAATGATTGAAATGCCTTTTAGCGTAGCATCAATCGGTTTTTGAATTTCGGCTTCTTTTCCTTCAAAGTAAAACTTGGCGCCTGGGTCCGGTCGATAAATGCCAGCTAATATTTTAATGAGCGTTGATTTCCCGGCACCATTCTCCCCTATTAACGCATGAACTTCTCCTTTTTTCACTTCAAGCTGAACGCTATCCAGTGCTTTTACACCTGGGAAGGTTTTACTGACATTCGTCATTTGCAATAAGAAATCAGACATGTTTCTCTCCTTTCCAACCTTAATCAGTCATAAATTTGATTCAACTTTTGTTTTTTACCATAATAATTAATGTTATTGGTTTCACAAAAATGTTCCACTTCTGCTAGCCTCGGCACACCATCTTGGGCCCCCATTTTCGTTACCTTCATTGCCGCTACAATTGAAGCAAACTCGGCTGCTGATTCGATCGTCTCCCCACCTGCAATGGCACAAGCAAGGGCTCCTGCGAACGAGTCTCCTGCCCCCACTGTATCAACAGCTTTTACAGCAATGGGCTCGATAAAGTTTGTTTCACCGTTTTGATAAACCAATGCTCCTTTATGGCCCAACTTAATAATGCTATTCTCCACGCCAAAATGATTCTCAAAGAAAACACCCGCTTTGCATGCACTTTCCTTCGAGTTGACGTCGATCCCAGTCAACACTTTTGTTTCCTGCCAATTCGGCGTAATCAAATTGGCATACGTCAGTGCTTCAGTCGTTACCCCTTCTGCCGGAGCAGGGTCCAGGATAATAAACATATTTTTTTCTTTAGCCCTTTTCATGGCTTGTAGAACAGCCTCATTAGGAATTTCCATCTGTACAAGTAAAACAGCATAGTCATCACTGATGGTAGAAAAACAAATGTCAATATCACTTCTTGTCAAATGTTCATTGGCCCCTTTAATGACAAGCATGGTGTTTTCTGCTGTAGCATCTACTGTAATGACTGCGCATCCAGTTGGATGTTCTGCAACATGTTTCAAGGAGGATATGTTCACGTTATTTTGAAGAAGAGAACGTTCTATTTCATGCCCGAATGCGTCGTCGCCAACCGCACCGATCAGTTTTACTGGTTTTCCAAGTTTAGCGCACGTCGTTGCTTGATTTGCGCCTTTTCCACCACTTAATAGTTTCATATTTTCTCCGAAAATCGTTTCCCCATGCGCTGGATACTGATTAGTGACTGCGACAATATCCATATTAATACTCCCTACCACTACAACCCCTTTCATGCACAACCCTCTTTTTTCATGTTCATTTGCTCTAAGAATGCCCGGAGTTGGCCAACGGCATCTTCCAGTAATACATCGTTTTTAAATAAACAGGACGTCCCGCAAACCAACATGTCGGCTCCATTTTTCAGTACACCCGGAATGGTTTCGAACCCAATGTTTCCATCTACCTGAATATCAATTTGGTAGCCTTCCGATTGAATTAATTCTTTTATCTTTTTTATTTTCTTATACATAAGCGGTACAAAGGACTGCCCGGCAAAACCAGGATTCACCGTCATCACCGTTACATAATCGACTACATCCAATACATGTTCAAGCTCTGTGATGGGGGTTGATGGATTTAAGGCTACCCCTGCCTTAATCCCATCATTCTTCAGCTTTTGTAGTGATCTCTGTAAATGGGCAGTTGCCTCTGCATGAATGGAAATCATATCTGCCCCCGACTGAATGAAAAGATCTAAATGGTCTTCCGGTCTTTCAACCATTAAGTGAACATCAAATGGTTTATCCGAGAATTGCCTAATGCGTTTAATTAGATCCGGGCCCATTGTAAAATTAGGAACAAACGATCCATCCATTATATCTAGATGAAAGAAATCAACACCTGCACGGTCTAATCTCATTACTGATTCTTGTAAATTCCCCATATCTGCACACATAAGTGAGGGTCCAATTAAGGTCATATAAACACTCCCGTTCCATTTCGTCTTTTATCAAGAAAGCGTTTTCCTCATAAAGGAAGCGCTTTCTTTTCTGATACTTTCACTATAAAGGGAATTGGCATAAGCTGGTAGGTGATAAAATTCGGGTAGGGGGGATTTTCTTCGGGACATTTTCAATGTAGACATAAAAAAAAAGCTCCGGAATGGAAGCTTCTACTTTTTCACAAAAAACTCATGAGTATCTCGATATTGAGACGGTAGTTGTCCTGTCCATTGCTTAAACAGCCGACTAAAATATTTGGTATCTTGATAGCCTACTTTTGAAGCGATATCGTAAATCTTTAAATCTGTATGACTTAATAATTCCTTCGCCACTTTTAACCGTTCATTGGTTACATAGTCAAGCACGGTTTCACCTGTCTGATTTTTAAAATACTCACAAAAATAGGTTGAATTTAAATGGACATGATTGGCGATTTTTTTTATTGTGATGTTATCGCCTATATGTTTTAGAATCCATTCCTTTGCCTGGCGTATGGGATCTGTTTGGTCATTTTGAAATGCTGCTTGCTTTTTTAACATATTCATGACCCAGCGCTCCGTCTCCTTTTTTAAATGATTAAAATGAGAAGAATCCTCGGCAATGCTAAATGCTTCTTCAAGTAAAAGCGGAAGGTCTTTAAAACCATCACTTTTAATCCATTTATTAATAATTCTAATAGACAAATAGCGAACCGATTCTTGTATTACGAAAGGGGAAGTGACATCTTTCAGCTCGTTAAAAAATTGCCTGAGAGAACGAATGGCAGCTTCTTCACCATGCTCCATCGCCTCCACTGTCTCTTCTGCCCATTTATAGATGGATGGCGGCACTTCAATCACTTTATTATATGATACATGTTTAAGCATTTCAGTTCTGAAAATTTTATTGCCTCCTTGTATCATTCGATATTGCAAGGTAGATCGTAATTCATCTTTAATATTTACTAAAAGGGTAAGGTCATTAAACTCATTCCCAAGGGCAATGGAAACCGTAAAAGGGGTTTGCCGTTGGACACTTGTTTTTAATGTTATACACAATTGCTCCAAAGCTGTAGGGGTAGTATCCTTTATCAATAACCAACTGGCATGTAGACTATCTTTCCACATCCAATGCTTTGAATGATCATCTAGTAAGTCTGTTATAAGTTTTTTTATTACATCATTCCATCCACCCCAATCTTCTGGTGAAAAACTTTGGGTTTTGGCAGATGTATGATCGATTCCAATATGGATCAGGGAATAGGTTCCTTCTGGAAATTGCCGCGTCCATTCAAGTAATGATAAGTCCATTGCATCTTTCCACGTAATTTCCATCAGCAATTGAAGCTGCTTTTCATGGGTTAATATCATGGCTCTTTCTTCTATTTCTCCTATCTTTTCCCTTTCCTTTCGTGCCTCAATTACTTTTTCCTGCACAGTCTTCAACTGCAGTTTAAACTTTTCTCGATCAATCGGTTTCAATATATAATCGACAGCTCCTTCCCTTAGGGCAGTCTGTACATAGAGAAAATCATCATACCCGCTTATAATGAATGGAAATAGCCTTGGTTTAGTTTTTTTCAAATGTTGAATTAACGTTAATCCGTCCATGACAGGCATTTGTACATCTGTTATTAATACATCAACTTCTTCTACTTGATTGATAATTGCATCGTATGCCTCTTGACCATCTGAGTAAACACCTACAACATGCCACTCTTCCCCACAAGATTGTACTAGTCTTTCTATGCCTCTTCTTATCCTTGGTTCATCATCTACAATGACCGTCCTGACCCTTTGTATCATCTCTGTTCTTCTCCTCTCCTTGAACATACATGCTTACTTGTTGGGCATTTATTTTGGGAAGTCTAATAATCACACTCGTTCCCTTTCTGTATTCGCTATTAATTTGAAGATTATATTGTTCCCCGAACATCATGCCAATTCTTGCATTTACATTGATAATCCCAAAGCCAGAGTCCCGTTTCATCATTGGATCCAAACGTAAATTTTCATTTAATTCAATTAATTTGCTTTCTGTCATCCCTGGTCCGTTATCACTGACTATCAGCAAAAGATATTCCTCACCTGTCTGAGTTTCCTCTTCAGAAATATGTATTTGAATGTCTATTTCCTTTCTTTTTTCCAATCCATATTTAATGGAATTTTCAACGATTGGCTGTAAAACAAACTTGGGTATATAATAATTAACTACATCTGCTCCTTTTTCTATCATAAAATGCAAACGATCTTCAAAACGGAATTGTTGGATGCTTAAATAATCTTCAATGTGCTGAACCTCACTGTTTATAGGAACCAAGCTTTCTTTATTACTGATTGAAAAGCGCATCATTCTACCAAGCAGAGTCACCATCTTCACGACTTCATCGCTCTCTCCTTCTTCCACAGCCATGCCTATGGTTTCCAGCGTATTATACATAAAGTGAGGATTTATTTGAGATTGAAGGGCGTATAATTCAGCTGTTTTTTTTCGCAGTTCAATGTGGTAGTTTTTATGAATCAGCTCTCTTATCTCTGCAAGCATTGATCGAAAACTGTTCGCGAGCATCCCGACTTCATCCTCGGAATGTATAGGTATATCTACTAATAAATCACCTTTTTCCACCCGCTTCATTATATCTCCTAATTCGTTTAGTGGACGTGTAACGGTCCAGGCAAAAAAGATAGAGATAAATGTAGTAATGAGTGTAAAAAGGATAAAAACGCAAATTGTCACATTTCGGATAACATCCGTTTTTTCTGTCATGTTTTTGATAGGCATGCTATGAACGAGTACCCATGGCAGCTCATTTGATTCACTTATACTGATTAAATTCCGTTTTCCATCGATTTCTGTACGAAAACTACCATTCAATAATGGGTAATCATGTATCCCTTTTTCCACTGTACCAATTTTTGAATGATCCTTATGATAAATTATCTTCCCCTGCTTATTCATGATCCACATCGTAACATTCTCTTCCTTTTGCAAATCCTGAAGTGATTGCTCAAAAAAGGCTACATCGATGGCTATATAGAGCGTTCCTAAATTTTTTCTATTATCAAAATCAGTAATTGTTTTGACCAGCATAAAATAGGAGGGATCCCCTTCAAACGTTAAATTAGTCTGATTAGGAAGGAGCAACTGCATCTCGCCTAGCAATCCTAGGTCATCTGCATATGGCAAGGAACCATCTTCAAAACCAAAACTGTCATAATGCAGACTTGTACTTGCAAATGTACGATTCTTGGAAACAAGAAACGCCCCCAAAATATGAGATGAATTGTTGTTTAAATAGGTTCTTGTCAAATAACTCTTCATGATATATTCATCGTGTAGCAAAACCGATTTTTTTTTTGATTGGCTGTCTCTTAAAATAGCCATAACATCACCGGAATTATAAATTAAATCAGGTAAGGTCTCTAGTTTTTGAATGTCATTTTCAATGTTGCCATTAACCTGTTTGACAAGACGGGGAATATATTCGCCTACTTCTTCTTCTATTGATTTTGTGTATTGCCAGTATGCAATGAACCCAAGGAAGGCCATAGGTAGAACCGTTAGTAATGTATAGGTTGTAACTAGTTTTGTCGTTAAACGCAAGTTTTTTATCAGGATAGGCTTTTTTCCTTTAAAAATCATACTGGTTCACATTTCCCTTTGTAAAATCGATGGGCTCTCCCATAATGACCATATCACCGTTGAATTTAATCCTACCTATGTTCTTAATGTTCTGTCCTTCATACGGAAATTCATCATTCAATAAGTTTTTTGCTAGGCTAACAGTCAAGTAACCTAATTTTTGTGGACTCCATAACGTAATGGTCTGGGCAGCCCCTTCCTGTAAATACTCATTCATTAAATTAGGAGTCGATGTACCGACTACGGCAACCTTGCCGATTTTCCCTGCATCTTTCACAGCCTGAGCCGCAGCAGGAGGATTAACCGTTGAAATACCAATAATTCCTTTTAGGTCCGGGTATTTTTTAAATAAATTTTGTGTTACCTTATACGCTTTATGAATATCTTCGTTTGTATATTCCACTTCAACTAGTTTCATAGTTGGATAATATTCTTTTTGTTGGATTTGAATCCAATCAATCCATGTATTAAGATTGGCAGCGGTAGGAGATCCCGTCATAATCGCAAACTCCCCTTTTTCTTCCATTTCAATAGCGAGGGTATCCATTACATGCCTGCCAATTATCTCAGGATCTATCATGTTCACAAAAAAGCTTCTGTATGATGCATTAGTATCAGAATCCCAGGTGATCACCTTGATTCCTTTACGCTTTGCTTTTTTCAGCACCCTGCCTAATTTATATGGATCATTTGCAGATACCGCAATTACGTCCACTTTTTTTTCAATTAATTTTGTTATAATCTCTTCCTGCTTTTCAGAGCTGGGGGTAGGTGGGCCTGTATATATGACCTTAACACCTAAGTCTTTTCCCGCCTCCAACGCCCCCTCCTCTACCGCTTTAAAATAAGGTATTCCGTCAATTTTAGGTATAACAGCTATCGTATACGAATCTTTTTTATTCTCGACAGGTTTTGTATTGACGTCGATACTTTCTTCATCATTGTAAATAATCTCGTATTCTGCAGAATGATCACAGCCGCTTAGTATAAATAAAAACAAAATAAAAAAGATGGGCATCCTTAACATGATTAGCTACCTTCTTTCTTAAATTCTAAACATTAGCACGTATCATGGATATTGTAATAAGGAATGACTTAAGAAGTGCTTTTCTCATCCGGTTACATTCACCGCTGCTTCTTTCTAAGAAAACGGTTTCATAAATGATGGATTTTACCGGGAGTATAACCTTAATTTCTTTACTAAAATAGGAAACCTTTATATACTTTCAGGTTTCCCTATAATTTATTGTCCAGCCATGTCCTTCTCTGTTATGTTCAACCACTAACTTACACAAAAAGCGAGATGGAAACTGGAAAAATCGTATTTTAGCAACAAGAGTGAGCGACTTTCTCATTCTCTTCTATATGTATTAAAAATATCTCTATTGTACATTTGAACCCCATCATTTTTTTCTTTTTATTATTGATTTTTACTGTTTTTGAAAGGTTTGTCAATTTAAATTTCACAAACATTTTTAAAATTCAAATAATATTTTTATATAGTTTCACTTGCTCATAGTGTTTCATTTTTAGTTGTATTGGAAAATTACAAAGCAGTCTACGCCATTACATTTTCTATATCCTTTTTTCATAGTGCTTTTATTATCTTAAACTGTAGATTGATACCTTCAATCCAAATCCTCCCCTTTTAGAAAAAGTTACTTTAACGATTCCTCCTCAATCCTCAGTCTAATTTTCAACTGGTTAAATCAATTTGTTGCACGAGACTCTCATTCCGGATTTAACACAAATTGACTAGCTTTCATGTCTATTTATTAACGTGCAATCAAAAAAAATATACCCATAGAAAGACCTGTGTCATAGATCGTTATAGGTATATTTTATAAAGGAATTACCTTTCTAATAAGTTTTCCTTTTTAACTATATTAATTTTCTAATTTAAACAAAAACTTTTTTACTTTTTCTCCACTTCTTCGTTATATTTCGGTAATTCCAGACCATTCACTCGGGACGAATTGATAGACCCCATATTAATACAGCGGAATTAGTCACACATCGGTTTGCGGATTCAGGACAACCTGTTATTTTAACGCTTTGCTAAGACATCACGTTCATATTCTTTCACTTGCGTCAGCCATCTTTCCTTTACCGGCACATTCATTTTTTCACAATAATAATCCCAAATTGCACCAAATGGATAGGTTTTAAATTCCTCCATTAATGCCAGTCGCTCAGTAAAATCGCCTTTTTCTTGCAGTTCTTTCAAATGATCGTTCGGTACAAGTAAGGCATATAAGAGGGCCTTAATCATATTACGCGTACCAATCGTCCAGGCAGCAACACGGTTGATGCTGGCATCAAAGAAATCAAGACCAATGATCACCTGGTTTAATGCATCATTGCGAACAATTTCAAGCGCAATTTCACGAAGCTCATCGTCTAAAATTACGACGTGGTCACTGTCCCATCGAACCGGGCGCGAAACATGAAGTGCTAGTTTATCACTGTATAATAGCATCGAAGAAATTTTGTTCGATACAGTTTCAGTCGGATGATAATGACCTGTATCCACTAAGCAAATCTTGTTATTTTTCAGTGCGTAGCCAAGGTAGAATTCATGCGATCCTACGACATATGACTCGGAGCCAATACCGAATACTTTACTTTCCACAGCATCCCAATTACATGTTTCATCCACTTCTGCTGTAAAAATTCGATCAAGGGATTCTTTTAATCTCTTTCTCGGTGCCAAACGGTCGCTTGGAATATCTTTGTAGCCGTCTGGAATCCATATATTTGTTAAGCAGGGATTGCCTAGTTCACGGCCAAAGTACTCTCCGATTTTTCGGCTGGCGATGCAATGATTAATCCAGAATTCACGAATTTCTTCATTTGGATGAGAAAGTGTCAAGCCGTCTGCTGCTTTTTCATGGGAAAATAGTGTCGGGTTAAAATCCAAACCAAGACCGTTTTCTTTAGCCCAATTCAACCAGTTTTCGAAGTGCTTTGGCTCAAGCTGATCGCGTTCGACTGCTTCTCCATTTGTTTCCGCATAAATGGCATGCAAATTGACCCGATGTTTCCCCGGAATAAGAGATAGCGCTTTTTCAAGATCCATGCGCAGCTCTTCCGGCGTAGTGGCTTTTCCTGGATAATTTCCCGTTATATCAATACCGCCAGATAATTCACTTTTGTTCACTTCAAATCCACCAATATCATCACCCTGCCAGCAATGAATCGAAATGGGCACTTTTTTCAGTGTTTCGAGTGCCGCATCAACATCAATTCCCCAATTCGCATACGCTTGTTTCGCTGTTTCGTACTGTTCTTTAATTGTCATATCGTCCCATCCTTTTAACGGATTGAATTGATTACTCCATGATTCCTACTACCTTTTCACATATTCTTCACTTATCATAATGGGCAGTACATACTTAATCTATTATTTTTCGATAGATTGATTCCACCTATGACAAACCCTCCACTTAAAGCAACAAAATCCAAGAAAACAGGCAAAACCTATTCAGCGATTAAAAGCTCCAGGTACACCGCCGTCTACAGTGACCATGCAACCCGTTGTTTTGTCTGCTTTTGATGAAGCGAAAAACGCTATGGACTCAGCAATGTCTTCCGGGAATATGTTTACTAGCAATGTCGTACGTTTTTTGTAATGATCTTCAAGCTGGTCTGGTTCTATTCCGTATGCAGCGGCACGCTCTTGACGCCAACCCGATCCCCAAATGGAAGATCCTTGTAATACGGCGTCTGGCAAAACAGAATTAACACGGATTCCGAAATCCCCGCCTTCCACTGCAATGCATCGTGCTAGATGTGTTTCAAGTGCTTTGACTGAACTGTAAGCAGAAGCATTTTTTCCAGCGTAAACAGAGTTTTTCGATCCCACAAATACCATATTTCCTCCTGTTCCCTGTTGTTTCATTTGCTTAAAAGCTTCACGTGCTACAAGGAAATAGCCTGTACCCAGTACATTCATGTTTAGGTTCCATTCTTTTAAGGTTGTTTCATCAAACGGGCTGGATGTGGCAAGGCCGGCATTGTTGACGATAATATCAATTCCCCCAAATGTAAGAGCTGATTTCTCAAAGGCATCCTGTACCTGCTCTTCACTGGTAACATCCATTTTAAAAGCTGCAGCACGTATTTCCCCGTATTCTTTATTGATTTCATCCGCAACTTTTTCAGCACCTTCAATATTTAAATCAGCTAGAACTACATGGGCACCTTCAGAAACTAAACGCCGTGCTGTTGCGCTGCCAATACCGCCCGCACCGCCTGTAATGAAGGCTACTTTGCGTGAGAACTCCGCTTCTGCCGGTGAAAGAGACAATTTATAAAGCTCAAGTGGCCAGTACTCAACGTTATATGACTCATTTTCACTGAGAGATACGAACTCGCCAAGTGCTGTTGCCCCTTTCATAACCGCAATCGCTCGATGGTAAAGTGCTCCGCTCACGTTTGCCATGGCTACGTTTCTGCCTGTGTTGACCATTCCGACACCTGGAATCAAAATAACTCGTGGTGCCGCCTCAAACATCACATCTCCTTCGTTTTTATTGCGCTCGAAGTATTGCTTATACTCTTCCTTATATTGTTGAATACCCGTTTTAACTTTTTCCACCAAGGATTCAGTCCGTTCATTTTGAGGATCCCAGTTAATGAAAAGCGGCTTCATTTTTGTATGTACAAGATGATCCGGGCAAGCGGCACCGACTTGTGATAAGGCTGCCGCATTTTTGCTGTTCAAAAATTGCAGGACATCATCTGCATCGTCAAAGGTTAAAAGCATTTTTTTCTCCTCGCCCACAGCACCGCGGATAACCGGCATAATCGAAGCAAGTACCTTTTTGCGCTCTGCTTCAGGTAAAGAGTCAAATGCCTGTCCACCAAATGCATCTTCTTCATGCTGGCGGCTTTTAATAAACTCTTCTGCTTCCGTTATGATCGAAATGGTTTTTTCATAGGCTTCTTTTGATGTTTCACCCCAAGTAACCAATCCGTGTTTTTCCATTAAAACAAGCTCGGCTTGCGGGTTATTTTTCACACCTTTTGCGATCATTTTAGACAAAGTGAAGCCAGGGCGCTCATATGGTACCCAGACAAAACGATCACCGAAAATTTCATTGGCGACTTCTTTTCCATTGTCTGCACAGCAAAGACTAATAATTGCATCTGGATGTGTGTGGTCAACATGTTTAAAGGGAAGGAAGGCATGAAGTAAAGTTTCAATCGACATACGTGGATGCTTACTGTCGATCATGCAGTGTGACAAATATTCAACCATATCTGCATCAGGCATGTCATCACGCTCGATTAAAGGGTGAATATCCGCTAGATTCAAACCTGTGAAATTGCCCGCTTTCATTGTTGCAAGGTCGGAACCGCTTCCTTTAACCCACATGACTTCAATTTCCCGGCCACGAAAATCCTTTTCCATTGTTTTCATGGATGTATTGCCGCCTCCCCAGTTGCAAACGGCTCGATCTGTACCGATTAAATTAGACCGATATACCAGTTCTTCTACTCCAGATGTCACTTTTGACGCTTCTTTATCATTCCATAAATTATTAACCATTTTGTTTTACCCCCGTTTATCTTTATTTGTGTTTGTTTTATTGTATAACACTTTTGTTTTCATTTGAAGAAGTTTTTTTAATTGTTTCCAATTTTACGAAAACAAGGAAAATCGTTGAGCGTGAAAGACAATGGATGTATCCGCATTTTCAACAATCCAAATCATTCTGCAAGGTAAATATCATCTAAAAAATCACCATTTTCCTTAGATGAAGTCTGTAAAATAAACGTAAATACAACAAATGACCAGGAATGTAAACACCATGTCCCTTCCATCTTAGAAAAAGAAAGATGCAAAACTTCCCAAAGACTTCGCAGGACATTTCCTACGGAAAGACATAATTTTCACGGGTAAACAGGCAGCTAGACAAACTTCTTTCTAATCCAAATACCATTGATGCAATAATGCTTCTCAATCCTTTTTACTGAAATTAAGAGATACAGTGTTTTTAATCGAATTCCATTTGAAAAATCGGTGCTGTGGCTTTATTGAGGTTATATGAGTTACTGTTCAAATAAGAAATGGTCTTGGGCTTTCACACCAAAGATGGGGTTAACCTTTTGCTATTGTCTTTCGTTTTAGTACATTTGGAGCTTTTTTTTCTATTTAAAATCAAAGATTCACAAAAGAGTGGATTGGGTACAATATGAAATGAACTAGTAAACGTTATCGTAGTATTAGAAGCATCGGGAGGAAGTTTATATGATTAATGAAAAAGTGGCTTTGATATTAGAAGATAAAATAAACGTTATTAAAAGTGATGAAACATCCATTTATTTAGTCGGCCCAATCAAATTACCCGTTAACTTAGAGGGCGAAACAATTATATTCCAGTGGTATTGCTGGTTAAGATGTGAGAATATGGCGGGTCATTTTTGTGGTGACGGCACTTATAATATAGAAAAGATCATTGAAACTTTAGCCTCTTCCAACTTAGCGGAAATGCAGCAATCAAGTGTGTTACTGTATGGAGATTTCCAACATTCAGCTGAAGCCCTTATTCGGATGCATAGTATTTGTCATACTGGGGATATATTTGGCAGCAAACGCTGTGATTGTGGCTTTCAATTAAAGCAGGCTATGAAAATGATTGCAGCTCAAGGATCCGGAGCTTTATTTTATTTAGCGAATCACGAAGGAAGAGGCATCGGATTATTTAGTAAAGCCATGGCTTATGTTCTGCAAGAAAAAGGATTGGATACGGTTGAAGCGAATTTGGAGCTTGGATTTGTGGATGATGCACGTAACTATGATGACGCCATTCGGGTGTTAAAAAAACTGCGCTCTAATCCAGTGACTCTTATCACCAACAATCCGAAAAAATTAGAAGCCCTTCAAAACTCAGGTGCCAATGTTGCAGGCAGAGTTCCGTTATGGGGTGATATTTCCGAGTTTAATGAAAAATATTTAAAAACTAAAGTGGTTCGTTCCGGTCATTTAAAAGATAGTAAAAATGAATGACTTATTTGTTTTATATGAAATTGTTTATACCCCTGAATAGGTTTGAATTTTTGGAATAATCGTGGGACCTCTAGAATCGATGAATGTATTATCCTGTAGATATGCTTTAAAAAATCATTTGTCATGGAAATCAAATGTGTTATTAAAAGATTATTTGATAAAAAGGTAAAAAAGATTTTCGATTCGACCAAACTATTTGTTGAAAAAGGAATTTATTCCAAAAAACATATTCAATACTGAGTTTCTCACAATGTCATTCAATACAATCGCAGATTTTTTGATAAAAAAAAAGAGGGGATATCCCCCCTCTTTCTATATCATATTATCGTTGTTATATACCCTATGTCCACAAAGCTACAAGTTTGATGACCTTCCCTTCCTTATTGCTTATGCTGCACGAATCGTTTTGCAGAACACAATCATTCTTCACGATGATATGGTTAATCAGGATAACAAGGGTGTAACCACACTATTCCTCATGGATTACCGATAGATACCAGACAGTTGTCGTAACTATTGCAAAGAGCATTCCAATACTGCACCTCGGCCACTGCTAAAAGGCGGGAAATAAATCAGCAAAACAACAATGACGGCTAAAGTGGTTCTTATTGCCCTAGCAAAGCAGACCGTGCTTAATATAGCTGGAGCAAAGAGCGCAATGTAATGGGAATCGGCCCTATAACAATTGTAGCAGTCCTGGCAAATCGCAGTGATTTCTATTCATTATTTCTTTAATAAAAATTGGTTATAGAAGAGTGAGTACTGGAGTTAACTCACCAAAAATCACTTATTGTTTTCCATCACCCTTCTCAGTTAATCTTGGATTTTTCCATTAATGACAACACACTTGCCATTTGTAGGTTGCTTTATCATCCTTCCATCCTTGATGTATACAGTGTAAGTATTATTGACTTTAGCATCTAATCTTGCTAGGTCTCCCATTCCTGCTATGATATTTTTAACCGCTTCCCTCTTCAGGTTATTCATAACTTGCTTTTTCCATTGTTCCCGTTTGTTTTTTTGTATATTTTCATCAACCATCAGGATCCCATCCTTCTTGTTTGATTTATGTCTTTTCAATAATATTGTATTATTTTTTTATCATCTTGTTACACGTATGCTTTTCCTTATTAAGTTCTTTTATGTATAACATCACAGGTTACCGTAAAATGAAAACACATACGAGTATAAGGGTTATAAATAAAATGGCTCAAGCTAGGATAACAAGAAAATACATAAAAACAGGATGCAACGGAACGTTGCACCCTGCCTGAAAAAGGGGTTTGCTTCATTTCGAATCAGCATAAATTCTCTGCGATAAACACCTCATCTACATTAGAGTAAGAACTGGTATCTGACTAGAGTTTACCATCCAAAGCAACCATCCCCTATATCTTAAAAGTTTCATCAACTTTCAAAGCATAAATGACATTTAACGAATGGGTTTTCTGCTTTTACGTGCAAGAGAACCATCTCCTTGCTCGAATCGATTTTTTAATGAAGCTACCTGTAGTTAAGTTAAACGTCTTTAACTAACACCTCATTTACTATATGATGTGAATCATACGTAATCAGTAGCCCCTTCTTCTTTATTTATAATGACCATTAGCGGTAAAAAAATAACTGGTTGTTTATGGATATCGAGAATTGTATAAAATCAATTTATAGCTATATAATGAAAAACTCATTAGTACTCTTTATAACGATTTTCAGTAAACACAAAAAGGCATTTAATGGTAATTTAAGTGGAGATCTTCGCAATCTCAATGACATAAAAATGTTTTGTTCCCTAACTATTCTTTTTAGCACATTAATTAGTGGTATTAAAGCTAAACTAAACAGACAAACTCTACAACTGAGCTCAACTCTCGTCAGTTGAAATGGCGGGAAATGAGCAAAAATAAAAAGGCCGCAAGTCAGTTAGTTTTCCGACTTTCTGGGACAGGCCCTTGCAGTCTTTACTTTATCATTAATATAGAAAGGACAAAGCGAATAACCTCGCTTTGTCCTTACCTCATAGCATTATGAAGATTTGATTATTGCGCTTTCAAATCTGCACGATAATCGTCTATAATCGCTTGTATCTCCGGATTTGCCGGAACATTTGTGACGTCGTAGAGGAATCCATTGGATTCGACCAAAGTCATTTTGGCGTCAACGACTTCAAAAGTCAAATTCAGGCGGCCCAAATAATGTTCTTGTTCTCCGCCAGCTTGAGTAATTGGCACCATCACCTCTCCGTTGAATTCGTATTCGGGAGTTTCGATGACCTTGTGTGTATCTGCCCCGATTACCGCTGAAACTCCGGAAACCTGAGCCAGCTTATGGTCTTCAGGATTTCCAGCATGCGAAAGGACAATGTTAACGTCTGACTTTTCACTCACTTCAGGAAGCAACGCATTCAAGGCTTGAACCGGTTCGATGAAATCGAGGTCTGCAACATCATCCCAACCGCGAATTTCCGGCTTCATCGATGTGAGGCCGATCATGCCGACTTTAACGCCATTGAAAGCAAAAATCTTCCAAGGTTTTACATTTTGAATGTACTTTCCTGTTTCCCTGTCAATTACATTACCAGTAAGGATGGGGAAATTCACGTTGCGGTGGTAATCTTTTAACTGTTCATAACGGCTGTCCGGTGTGCCCTCCCCGACAGGGTAAACGCGGAAGTCGTTGTTTCCTAGAGCCATCGCATCATAGTCCAAAGCTTTCAAAAGGGACGTCTCCAACTCTCCTTGACCCGCCTGAAACTCGCCGCGCAGGAAGACATCCCCGCCATCGACGAGAAGCACATTCTCCTCTTCATTGCGCACATTTTCAATGATGGTGGCATACTTCGCAATAGAATTGTGATGAAGGGTTCCATCATCCAGCGAGACGATGTCATCCAGATGACCATGAAAGTCATTCGTCTGGAGAATGGTGAGTTTAAACTTCTCTCCCTCCTTGAGCTTTTCCTCCGCATCTGCCGTAACGGGCTTTGCGACAAAAACGGCAGCCATCGCCAGCGAAAAGCAGCCCGTCAAAAATATCTTTCCCATTTTTTTCATACTATTTCCTCCAAGCAAAATGCTCTATTAAGTTGTAAAACAAGTTATTTAGTTTCCGGTCTTTTCGGATTTCTCAAGACCTACTAGTTTATTTTTCTCTTCAGAGTTAGTTTTTTCTTCTTTGTCATGGCTGATCAAGTCATTTGTTGCTTTTTTAAATTCTTTTAAAGTGTTTCCAAAAGCACTTCCGATTTCCGGTAATTTCGAAGGACCAAAAATGATTAACGCAATGACTAGAATGAGAATTAGGCCGGGGATTCCGATACTAGATAACAAACGTCTCACCTCCTATACCATGATGGTTTGATAGTACTCAAAAAAATGCGTTCATTACTTATAAAATTGGCATACCATGACGCTCTAAAGCTGCTGCTTCTAATATAGACATACCTTGTTCTTCTGCGAATGCAGTAAGTTTATCCGAAACAACAGGTGCAAGACTTGCTGGCGGTTGAGCCTGGTTCATAGCTCGTCTACGGGTAGAATTTCTGCGTGCAAATGGTCCCCAAATCGCGAAGGTAATACCTGGTGTTTGCATATTTACAAAGAAAGTATTTCCATCTGGAGAAAATGTAGGGCCAGCAAATTCAGAACCGTTCATCATATTTTCAGCAAAAGTATAAATATTTCCTTCAGGAGTTAATCCGACAATACGATCATTACCGCCACCATCTTCGGCGATCCAAAGATCTCCCCAAGGAGTGATTGTAATGTTATCCGGTGCTTCTAAATCATTTTTATCAGTAGACTCATAGAATAGTTCTAAGGTGTTTGTCGCTGGAGTGTAGCGATAAACACGGCCAAGGCGTGCTGAACCTGCACTTGTATCATCAAACCATAAAGTACCTTCAGAAAAATAAGCCCCTTCTAAGCGGCTAAACTGAATACAGCCTTTATCCTTAGCATCTTGCTGTGCGATTTCAGGATTTAATTTTTTCCAAACAATCCCGAATTTTTGTCTAGTACTAAATTGACTTGCTGCTGCAGCCGGCAATTCCTCGATTGCTGCCGCTTCAAGTAGGCCGCCCTTTTGCAGAGAACCTAGCTTTTGACTTCGGTCATGTGGGGTAAAACGGTACAAGAAGCTTGGACTTGCGTCTTCGGTTAAATACCAAATTCCTGTTGAAGGGTCAACATGCCCAGCTTCATGGGAGAAATAACCCATATCACGGATCGGTGTTCTTGACATTTCGTTTTCAGGATCAAGCGGATTTACTTCAAATACAAAGCCATGTCCCATATCACGAGTTTCTTCCATTGTTAACCAAGTGCCCCAAGTCGTAGCACCACCAGCACAGTTACGGATTGTACCTGAACTTGATACATACTGATCAATGACCTTGTTATTTTGTCCAACGATTAATGTGGTTGTGCCGCCGGCAGCACCAGCACTCCAAGGTTTTTTTCCGTTTACAGGGTAATCCGAATTTGTCCCATTTTCATGGTTTCTTACAAGAATGGTTGTACCCTTCTCTCCTTTATAGGCAGCCATTCCATCGTGGGCAGAAGGGACAAGGTCACCATTAGGCATGATATCACCAGTTCGTGAAAGCATTTTGTAATGAAATCCCCTTGGCAGATCAAGAACTCCATTTAGATCTTTTACTAGTGGGCCATAGCCACCAAATCCACTTGTTGGATTGCTGGATTCCGCAGCAAATCCTTTTGTAGCTCCCGCAAGAGAAAATACCCCTGTTGAACCAAGTGTTAATGCTAATGTACTCATTCCGCCAACTTTTAAGAAATTACGTCTGTTTAAACCGCTATTGCTAGATTTCATCAACATTACCTCCAAAAAATCTTTTTTAGGGATGCTATATTCCTTATAGCAAACTCTACCCTTAAAATTAACAGACCATTTTAAATGCTCTGTTAAACCCATGTGATTTTATTCCTTCACATGAAAGATAAACCAAAAGTCATGGTTTATACGAAAACAAAGGAGGTTATAACGTCATTTAAAACATGTAAAGGATAGAAATTGGAGGAATTAGTAAAATATGGAGAAAAAACTAAGGATTTTGTCATAAAAAGACTGATGCAGAATATTAATGCTTATTAATAGTTTGTAAATATAAGAGATACACTATGACAAACTAGTTAACCCGATTAATTCACCCAAATCTAATAAAATTTTTGAAAGGGATATCGGTTAAAGACATGCTATATAATTGATCTAGAAATATTCTAGTTGTAAACCTACTCCCACTTACTAGCAAGTTTTGAAGTACTGCCATTTTTCAAAATGTTAAATACTAATAATTAAAAAAACCATCAGTCTCAAGCATATGCTCATATTTACATGCATGATAACTTTTTAATTCGTATAATAGAATAAATGGGAATCAAAGTGAGTCTAATTTACAAAAGGAGGGAGCAGATTTGTTCTGTGGAACCAAAAGGCGAAGAAATAAACAGTTTAGCATTAAAAGTCAAAGAGATTATTCAATCTTCAGGATGTCAAAATGAAGATGTAATCTTTCTGTGCATTGGTTCAGATCGATCGGTTGGGGATTCATTGGGCCCTTTAGTCGGGACGATGCTAAAAGAACACACGGTGCCTTATCGTGTTTACGGTACCTTGGAAAATCCCGTTCATGCATTTAATTTAAAAGAGACGTTGAAAGAAATTAAAAAACAATTCAAAAGGCCTCTTATTTTTAGTGTGGATGCTTGTTTAGGGGATCAAAACCAGGTCGGTTATGTTTTCTTGAAGGATGGACCTCTTGTCCCAGGGAAAGCTTTAAAAAAAGTATTACCTGAAGTGGGAGACTATCACATTATAGGAATGGTAAATTATATAGATCCGCTGCCAACGATGCAATTTTTAAATGATACTCGTCTTTACACGGTTATGAATTTGGCGAATAAAATCGTAAAAATCATTACTCAAGCGACCGGCGAGACTTCTAGACCTTATTAAAAGAATGGGCTGTCCCAAAAACCACTAATAATAATTGGTTTTGGCACAGCCCTAATTTTTAAGTTCGAGAATTTAATTGATAACGTTATACTTAAATAATAGCCCCTGTCAAGATAGCAGTAATAATAAGGACTAATGAACAAATTAGAGCCCATTTAAATGCATACCGCTGTAGTTCCCCGATATCTGTCTTTACCATCCCTACCAGTAAAAGAGTCGAGGCCACGAGTGGACTTAAGAAATGTACAGGCTGCCCCAGTACGGAAGCTCTGGCAATTTCTAAAGGACTCACACCATAAGCTTCTCCTGCTTCGGCAAGAATTGGCAAAACACCAAAGTAGTAAGCATCATTTGATAAAACGAACGTAAATGGCATACTTGTGAACGCAACGACCATCGGTAAAAAAGAGCCTAAAGAATCCGGAATGATGGCCACTAATGAATTTGCTATGGCGTCTACCATTTTCGTTCCGGAAAAGATCCCTGTGAAAATACCAGCCGCAAATACTAATGTAACAACGGTGATAGCGTTTCCTGCATGTGACCCGATTCGCTCTTTTTGCTGTTCTAAATTAGGGTAATTAATGATTGAAGCAAGAACAAACCCGATTAGAAACAACACCGGTACAGGTACTAAGCCCATTACAAGTACGACCATGACTGTGAGCGTCAACAAAAGATTGACCCATATTAATTTAGGGCGCTTTAAATCGTCTTGTATGGCGGAAGCTACAGCTGCTTCAGCAAGAGCCCCTTTCATTTCAGGTGCAGATTTGATATAAACAACGCCAAGCCTTTTGCGCTCTTTTTTACCAAGTACATAAGCGGTAAAAAGAATAGCTGCTATTCCTGAGAATAGTGTTGGGATAATCGGGACAAAGAATTCATTTGCATCCAGACCTAATGATGCTATTGCTCTAGTTGCAGGTCCTCCCCAAGGAGTCATACCACTCATAATACTGACAGCCAGCATAGAAATAGTGGCAAGGATAAGTGGATTCATACCAAGTCGTAAGTAAAGAGGCAGCATGGCGGAAATCGTAATCATATGAGTCGTGGTACCATCACCATCCAAGGCAACGGTCATTGCGATTACCGCTGTTCCTATCGCTATTTTAACCGGATCCCCTTTTACGATTTTCAACATAGTTTTAATAAGTGGATCAAATAATCCAGCGTCAATCAGAACTCCGAAAAACAAAATAGCGAACAATAGCAAAGCGGCTGAAGGTGCGACAACCTTTATTCCATCGAGCATCATATCTCCGAGCTCTGGACCAAATCCGCCAATTAATGCAAAGATAATTGGAATGACTACAAGAGAATTAACAGGTGATAACCGTTTAGACATGATTAAATAAGTAAAGACAACGACCATTGAAATTCCAAGTAACGTTAGAATATTAATCCCTCCTATTAAAGAAACCGCTTACAACCAGATGAGAAGTTTGAATAACTAAAAAATATTACATATCTTCTGATTCCCTGTTGCTTTATTTTCTATTTTTAGAATAGTTCATATCATCAAATAAGTGAAATACATATTTTTTTTACTTTTTCGAAAAAAAAACTTATAATCCATTTTATATTAAATTAAGAAATCCAAAAAAGCACTATGAAATTTTCAATAATTTCATAGTGCTTTTTCGTTACAGATTGGAATTTTTATTCAAGAAATCAATAAAGTTTTTCACAGTAGAGAGTTTTAATGAATCCTGGTTATACATTAACCATGTATTTCTTAACACCGGCTTCCCATTTTTGTAGGATAACCCGTATGTATGCAAATTATCTGACGGCTGCAGGCATATTTCCGGTAGAATGGAAACACCAAGATCATTTTTGACCATCTCTTTGCACGTCTCCTGCCGATCCGTTTCCATAGTTACAAATGGTGGCTCTGGGAATCTATCATGCCACCAGCCATTTATTAAGTTTTTTAAAGAACTGTCTGTCTTATAATTTATGAATGGAAGTTCTGGCAGATTATCCAAGTCTACCTCTTTCTTAGAAATTAAACAAAGTCTTTCTTTATGCAGTAACGATTTGATTCCATACCATTCATAATTTCCACGCAGAATGCCTAATTGAACACTAGAGGAATCCAGAAGATGCATGATTTCAGTACTCCAGCCTGTATTCACATTAAATTGTACATGAGGATATTGTGTTGAAAACTTTTTCAATATTTCTGGTAGTTTATATTGGGCAAAGTTGCTGGAAACGCCAAGCCTTAACGTTCCTCTTACCTCATTTTTCATATTCAGCATATAATCTTTCGTTTTTTGCAACTTTTTCACCATTTCTTCCGCATAACCCGCTAAATGTATCCCTTCTGAAGTGAACTCAATGCCTCCTTTTATTTTGAAAAATAGGTTTGTGCTAAATTCTTTTTCTAAATTTTTAAGCCGGTACGTTAACGCCGGCTGCGATATATATAAACGCTCTGCGGCACGGCTAATGTTTTTTTCTTCATATAGTACCCTTATCGCAATCCAATCTTTTTCGTCCACTTAACCATCCCCCACTTTTTGGATTATAAGTTTTTTTATCATTTTTATTAAAAAAATATGTATTTTACTTATGAATAAACATATCATACTATATTTTCAAAGGAACCGGTAGTGCTATAAATATTGATTTGAGAAAAGGTGGTTTTACAATGAAAGTACCTGTAGTTGTAATGCGCGGCGGGACAAGTAAAGGTGTGTTCCTTAATTTTGATCATATGCCTTCGAATCCCATACACTGGGAGGATTTCTTACTTGACGTGATGGGCAGTCCGGATCGGAGACAGATCGATGGTCTTGGAGGAGCGAATTCATTGACAAGTAAAGCAGCGATCATCAAAAAATCAGAATCACCAGAATTCGATGTGGAATATACATTTGCTCAGGTCAGCATCGATAATCAAATGGTCGATTTTAAAGGAAATTGTGGAAATATTTCATCTGCTGTAGGACCTTACGCAATTGAGCAAGGATTAGTCCCTGTAAAAGAACCTGTTACAACGGTGAAAATTTTTAACGTGAATACACAAAAACTGATTATTGCAGAAGTTGAGGTTGAAAATGGACAAGTGAAATCAGAAGGATGCTGCTCAATACCTGGGGTGCCTGGTAAAGGATCACCTATTTATCTTTCTTTTACTCGTGCAGAAGGAGCAGTTACAGGAAAACTTTTCCCTACAGGAAATCCGATTGACATGATTAAAACCAAGGATAGGCTAATTCAAGTTTCAATTATTGATGTTGCCAATCCACTCGTTTTTGTAAGGGCACAGGATATTGGTCTAAGCGGAACCGAATTACCCAATGATTATTCACAGGAAAAATTAAATGAACTGGAAGAAATCCGATCAATTGCAGCTGAAATGTGTCAATTTTCCGATAAGAAATCAGCTACTGTCAAATCTCCTGCTGTACCTAAAATGACTCTAATTGCTCCTCCTATGGATTACGTCGATCTAAACGGATCTGAAAGAAAAGCGTCAGAGATGGATTTGATGATCCGAATGATGTCAATGCAAAAGCCCCATCAAGCGCTTGCCATTACAGGAGCCATCTGTGCAACAGCAGGGGCTTACTTACAGGATACGGTTTTATCTGAGATGGTGAACATTAAACACGAAATTTTCCGATTAGCCCATCCTGCGGGGATAATGGAAACAAAGGTTGATTTCTTGGCAGGACACATACGTGCTATTAAAGTGGTACGCACAGCAAGAATCATTTTGGAGGGATACGTGTACACGAAAAAAAATTACGAGCATTCCTATCAATTAGCTTGATTTGAATTGATCTGCAAATTACAGCAAAAAATTTTCTATCACTTGGAGGCTTGGCAAATGTGGGTCATCACTATCTTTTTAAAGGAAAATATTAAAATATTTGAATTTGACACAGAAAAAGAAGCGAAAGAAATATTCAAAAATATGAAAGGCACTAAAATTCTTTCCGAAATAGTTTACTTTAATGATCCTTGTTCTGTATAAGTGAGACTTCAAAAGAGCCCAAACTCTAATGTATTTCACCTAAACCCTGTCTTCAAATTTAATGATAAACTAGGATCGAGAATATAAGTGAATTTCCCCAGATAAGCTAAACCCCTATACAAATTAGGGTACAGATACAGATTTTTATGATTACTATATTATTTAAAAAAAGCTAAATACTATCTATTGTTTAGAGAAAAATACCAATACACAAATCCCTCCCCTTTTTCATGCTGAATTTTAGCATCGGAGTGATAAACAGCAATATAACTGGTAAATCTTGATAAGTTAGAACTGACTTCATAAGCGTTAATGCCTGATCCTTTCAAGCTGGTGCTGAACTCGAAAAGCTAGTACTGAAGAACCTTATAGTCTGGCCATCAGGACGCTTAAAGCTATACAATCACTTCATCTGAAAAAACTCCAATAGATAAACTGTTACTAAGTTTGACCTTTTATATTCCTATATGATATGAGTTTTAGTCAAAGCATAAAGACATTAAATATGTTAAAATACCAAACAGCCAAGGACTTTTTAAGCCTTGGCTATTTTTCATTCTTCTACTTCACGTATCTATTATTTTTTGGACACATTCTTATCTAATAAACCATTCAAGGAAAAGACTCAGTGATTATTGATCGTTTCAACCTTTTCTTGAGTATAGCGTGCTGCTGATGAACCAGCTAATTTGCCAAAGACTGCTCCAGACATTAACCCGGATCCACCAGGATAGTTTTCATAAAAAATCCCCCCAATCATTTCACCAGCCGCAAAAAGACCTTTTATCGGTTGTTCTTCTTTGTCTAACACATGACCCGTTGTATCTACATGCAGACCACCGAACGAGAAGGTGATACCGCACGTTACAGGGAAAGCATAGAATGGACCTTGCTCAATTCGAAGTGCCCAGTTGGATTTAGGAGGGGTAATTCCTTTCGTTCCTTTGCCATCTTTCTCTGCCGGTCTATACTCGCCATCTTGTACCGCACTGTTATACTCTTCGATCGTTTTTAGAAATTGTGTTTGATTGACCGGCAGTAAACTAGCCAACTCTCCAAGCGTATCTGCTTTATAAATAGTCGCTTCTTCAAGGTCATATTCTTTACGCAGCATCGGGCGTACCTGTGCATCATAAATTTGATATGCCACATGTCCAGGCTGTTTTAATACCTCACGGCCGTATTTGGCATAGGTGTAATTTCGTAAATCTGCTCCTTCATCAACAAACCGTTTCCCTTCATTATTAAGCATGACGCTGTACGGATAAGAATGCTTTTTAAAAATATCCCCCGGCTTCGTGAAGTCCCCTACTTTTGGCGCATTATAATCTGTCCCAATAGAATGACATCCAGACCACTGCCCAAATTTTTGAGCCCCCACTGCCATAGCCATGGAAATGCCGTCTCCTGTGTTGAACTCGGTTCCACGAACAATAGCCGCTTCCCATTCTTCACCAATATTTTCACTTCTCATTTTCTTATTGGCTTCAAAGCCGCCACAAGCCAAAATCACACCGGATGTCTGAACAGTTACCATTGTATGACCCTTCTCAACAACGACACCGGTTATTGTGTTATGCTCCGATACAAGCTCCACAGCACGTGAATCGTACCAAACGTCGATGCCAATTTCTTCTGTCCGCGCAAAGAGCTGTCTCATTAAGCCAACGCCTTTATCCTCCGTTTTGATAGGCAGTCCTCCCCAGAAATTGCGCTTGCCAGCTTGTACGAAAGATTGATTTTCATAATTCAATTCAAATTTTATTCCCTGATCACGCATCCACGCAATTGTTTCATATGATCTAGAAACCAGCTGCTTTGCTAACTCAGGATTACTTTGTCCACCTGTTACTCGCATTAGATCATTGTAATAATCGGATTCCGTGTATTCAGGCATTACAATTAACTCGGATTCTTCATCTGTTAATTCAGGTATTATATTTCTGATTGCGTCTAAATTATTGTATGCAACACGAATGGCTCCATCCGTGAAGAAAGAGTTCCCTCCACGCTTTTCCACTGGTCCCCGTTCTAATACAAGAACTCTAGCACCTTCCTCTTTTGCTGAGATCGCGGCACATAAAGCTGCGTTTCCTGCCCCTACTACAACTACATCATAATTTTGTGTATTTGACATTTTTACCCCTCCTGTTAAGTTGTGATAACTCTTCATGTAAATAATAAGTGAAAATAATGAATAAAAATAATATTGTTTTTTTATTCATTGCCATAGAAAAAATTTATGAAAGAATGCTGGAAACGCAAAACTATAGTGAGTCTATTGATTTACATAAAAAGATAGATTTCTTTTTTCATTAGTTGTATTATACTTTTAGAAATCAAATGAATTTTCATTTTTTATAATTACCCATAAATATTTTTTATGGTTAAAGGAGAAAAATTTTATGGATGAAAAAGACTGGCTTATATTAATTACTCTTTACGAAGAAAGAAATATAACAAAGGCAGCACAACGACTATTTATTTCCCAGCCAGCTTTATCCTATCGTATAAAACAGCTGGAAAAAGAGTTCAAAACAAATTTAATCTCTAGAGGCAAAAGAGGTGTCGAGTTTACAGTTGAAGGGGAGTACCTCGTTCAATACTCGAAAAATATGCGTAAGCAATTAGGAGCTGCAAAAGAACATATTTCAAATTTGGATAAAAAAGTAAAAGGAACTTTGCGATTGGGTGTATCTGGCTTGTTTGCCCGATATAAACTACCATTATTATTAAAAGAATTTCTAACTCTATATCCAGAGGTTGAAATCAGTTTGAAAACTGGATGGAGTTCTCAAATTCATCAAATGCTTCAAAAAGAAGAAGCACATCTCGGGATAGTTAGAGGTCCTTACAAATGGCAGGAAAATAAAGTGTTATTTCAAGAAGAAAAGATTTGTATTGCCTCCAGTAAAAAAATTGAATTAAAAGAACTTCCTTTTCTTCCTAGAGTTAATTATCAGACAGACCAATCGTTAAGAAATACTATTGAAAACTGGTGGCAGGAAACATTTGCGTTACCACCTAAGATTTCAATGGAGGTAGATCGGATTGAAACATGTAAGGAACTGGTTCTTAATGGTTTAGGATATGCCATTTTACCAGAAATCTGTATTAAAAATGATGAACCACTGTATACTTTCCCCATTGTATTAAGCGATAATAGCTATTTGCTTAGAGAAACTTGGGTATTTTATCGGGATGTGACTATGGATTTGGCACAAGTAAAAGCATTTATTGATTTTCTTAATGATTCTAAACAATGAAACAAGACGAAACGAAGTAAAACTAATACAAAGGAAGAGAATTAATATGAAAAAGTGGAATTTAAATAATGCAAGCAAGACAATCCAATTTTCGGCTGCACTTCTAACTGCTTTTATTGGAGGCGGCCTTTTCTCTCTTATCAGGTTTCCAATCCCCTGGCTACTTGGTCCAATGGCAGCCCTATTAATTGCATCACGTTTCAAAAACGTTAAATTAATTTGGCCCGTTTCGATGAGAAATACTGGATTAATTATTGTAGGTTATTCAATAGGCATCTCCTTTACCAAGAGCTCACTGTCTGATATGATTAGTCACCTTCCCTCAATGTTGATCCTTACAACCTTAATTGTCCTTGTGTGTGCATGTTCTGCTTTTGTTATGTCAAAATATTCCGGCATTGACTATCCTACATCTTTAACGAGTAGTATTCCTGGAGGTTTGTCACAAATCGTTGTGTTTGCAGAAGATATGAAAGGTATTGATATTACTACAGTAACCTTTTTCCATGTTACAAGAGTGATAATGGTTGTTTTCTTAGTCCCCCTTTTAATTATCAGTCCCATTTTTGCAGCGAATAGTACCAATGATTCCTCTAAAATAACGGATAACGTTATTCCAGAGTGGAGTGGTTTATTTCCTCTTATCTTTCTGTTCGCCCTTATTTGTTTTCTGGCAGCAAGAATAGGTAAAATATTCAAATTACCAGCTCCTTACTTTTTAGGACCAGTAATCGTTGCTGCTGCAATAGGTCTTTTAGGTTTGCAGGGACCACCACTTCCTCCTACACTTCTTGATATATCTCAATATATGGTTGGCGGTTATATCGGTTTACTATTAAAACCGGAACAACTTAACAACAAAAGAAAAACCTTATTATTGGCTTTGATGAACGGACTAATTTTGATTAGCGCAACAATGTTTTTTAGTATTCTACTGACCCAGTATTATGATTTATCGACTATTACGGGTTTTTTAAGTTTAGCCCCTGGTGGAATGGATCAAATGGGAATCATTGCACAAGAAGTAAATGCTGATGTATCTACTGTTACCAGCTATCAACTATTTCGGATGGCTTTTATTTATGCCGCAGTGCCTCCATTACTGAAATTGGTATTAAAAATAAGTTTAAGAAGAAAAGACAAGAACAGTAATGTAAAACTAAATGTTAAATAAAAAAGGAGGAAGCTTTGCTCAAGGACAATGAAAAGTCTGATTTATAAAGAAAAGAAGGTTATCTTACACAAAATTGATGACCTTCTTTTTTGTTACTAAAAGTTGCATTAAATATTAAAAAAATTTCGTTATTGAATCACTTATCCTATGGCTTTATTTGCTCCCCTCCCCATTCTTTTTTAAAGAATAAATTATTTTGATACCAATACAAAAAAAATATGTATTTAACTTATTGTCCTCTCTGTATTACCTTTAATAAAGAAAAGCGCATAAGCATAGTGTAAAACTTATTAATCTACCAGTTAATTTTTCTGAAGAGTCACAAAATTATTTCTTAGTCATCCAGAGATCATTTGAAAGCGCATTCAAAATATGGGAGGGGATTTAATAATGTTTCTTACAATTTTAGGCATCTCCATGGTTACCGTTTTTACCTATTTAATTATGTCCAAACGTTTATCGCCCATTGTTGCTTTAACTTTAGTTCCGATCGTTTTTGCAGTAGTTGGTGGTTTTGGAAGTAAAATTGGCACTATGATGATGGAAGGCATTAAGCTAGTCGCTCCTTCTGCAGCTCTATTATTATTCGCCATATTGTTTTTTGGTATTATGATAGACACGGGATTATTTGACCCACTTATCAAAAAGTTATTAGAAGTTGTCAAGGGAGATCCTGTGAAAATTTCGATAGGTACCACAATTCTTGCATTACTCGTGGCCCTAGATGGAGACGGTACAACAACGTATATCATTACTGTTTCAGCTATGTATCCACTTTATAAACGAATCGGTATGAATCCATTGGTTTTAGCCACAGTAGCCATGCTAGCTTTAAGTGTTATGAGTGGCATGACCCCCTGGGGTGGACCTGCTACCAGAGCAATAGCAGTATTGGGACTTGATGCATCCGAATTTTTTGTTCCACTTATTCCTACCATGATCGGTGGTGCTATTTGGGTTATTTTCGTCGCATTTATTTTAGGGAAAAAAGAACGTAAACGACTGGGTGTAATACACATAGAAGAGTTAAAAAATGAAATAGCTGCTACTGTAGAAAATGAAGCCATTGATGCATTTCCTCATATTGACATTAAACGCCCTCGTTTTTTGTGGATTAACTTATTAATTGTGGTAGGCATTATGGTCATTCTCATTATGGGATTGGTACCTTCCCCTATTTTATTTTTGGTCGGTTTCGCTATTGCTTTAATGATTAACTACCCTAATCTGGAAATGCAAAAAAGACGTATATTAGCACATTCTGGAAATGCCCTAATTGTTGTTCTACTAGTTTTTGCAGCTGGAGTATTTGCAGGAATCTTTTCCGGTACAAAAATGGTTGATGCTATTGCTAAAGGACTGGTTGCGATAATACCTGCTTCATTAGGACAGTTTTTCCCTGTCATTGTTGGCATTACAAGTATGCCATTCACTTTCGTTTTATCTAATGATGCCTATTATTTTGGAGTTCTCCCTATTCTTGCAGAGGCAGCTTCAGCTTATGGTATTAGTCCGTTAGAAATTGCTCGCGCTTCTATATTGGGACAACCCGCTCATTTAATGAGTCCACTTGTTGCATCAACCATTCTATTAGTTGGCATGGTTGATAAAGACCTTGGGGAATATCAGAAATTTGCATACAAATGGGCCATCTTGACATCGTTAATCTTAACAGTGTTAGCTATAATTAGCGGCGCTATTTCTTTTTTGTAAATTATAAAAGTCCTTGTTTACTTGTTTGCTAGTAAATATCCGCAGGATCCTTTCCAAAAACAACTACTAAGGACTTTTGATCAATTTCATGATGAGGACCTAACAACTCTTGAAAGAAAGACTCAGTGGCGTATAATTAACAGATTATCACATATTCTTCACTTAGTACTCTAATATCCCATTTGAAAGACAATGAAGAAGTAGTTGAAATTAAGCTGGTCTTAAAAATGTGGCGTCTGATAAAGTTTTGGTTATTACAAAAAATATATTCTTATTTTGTTATGAAACTGCCATGATAGTTGCATAAAGTAAAAAGCTGCTCTAAAAACAGCTTCAATCTTATTAATTGCTCTCAAATCATAACCAATTGTATTTGAACTATACCGTAAATAACTGTTTCAAAAGCTAAAAGCAGTTGTATTTCTTAGATGAAATCAACTGCTTTCGTTGTGTTTTTTTGTTCCCTATATGGAAACCTCTAAAGGTTAAGGCTTTTATGGAATCATTACTTAATAAATCCGTTGAGAAATTGATATAACTCTTCTAATTCACTTTCTTTTGCAACAATACAGTTAGGGTATTGTTTTATCTCTGCTACGCTGGATAATTTAAAATCATTGGGAGTCGGGAGTCCAGAAGCACAAATCATTAAAAAGTCAGCAAAGTGAATTAACCCAGTCACTGCTGACGTTTTTATGGTCATTTGCCCCATTGCTCGCCCTGCAAACAAACCCTTCATTGCACTTTTTCCACCTGTTCTTTCTATTACTATTCTACTTTCGTCTATTATTACTTTTGTTCCTGATTTTAAATCAAAAGTTTTCATCTTCTTAACCTCCTACTTTTCCTTTAATATTACAACATCTTTATATGGACATGGCTTATATATGTCATTTGCTTGAAAATGATCTTCAACTAACCTGCCCAGTTTTTTGAATAAGGAAAAGGTAGCAGCAACACCCCTAGTTAAAGTGTTATTATAAAGATTCATCAACAAGTTCTTTTTGGCAAATTGGGAAATATTTTTATTTCATCATACACTTACTCTAATTTTACACATTATACATCTAGTGTTAATTAAAGTGTGAGGGAATCGAATATACAAAAAAAGAATAAATGGTTTTTGTCCCTAAATAGAAATATAATTTAATAGATATATGATAAGTAAGTATGAAAAGGTGGAGTTTTATTGGATATTTTATGGTGGGGTTTAACGATCGTCTTATTTGCTTTAAGTTTTGTAGGAATTGTCTATCCTATTATTCCTTCGGTTGTTGCTATTTGGGGAGGATTTGCAGTTTATCAATTCCTCATTAATTCTGATGAGTTATCGTTATGGTTCTGGATCAGTATGGTTGTGTTGAGCGGTGTATTAATCGCGGCCGACATTATCGCAAATAGTTATTTTGTTAAAAAGTATGGGGGATCAAAAACATCCGAGACAATAGCAGCTATTGCCACGATTGTTGGTTCATTTGTCTTTCCTCCTTTTGGAATAATTCTCGTACCATTTTTAGCAGTCCTCGTTTCGGAATTAATCATTCAAAAAGATATAATGAAGGCTACTAAAGTTGGGTTTGCAACTATCATCGGTTTTTTAGGCGGCAGCTTAGCCAAAGTATTAATTCAATTATTGATGATTGTTTGGTTTATTTTAGCGGTAATTTTTTAATTATTTGTCAACGGCCACAATAAGAAAAAGCTGACTTTCAACAGTCAGCTTTTTCTATTAACAGAAGTCCCATTTACTTATCTGGTACAGATAATAAGAAAAAAGTGATGGAGGAAAAGGAACTATTATTGTGGCCTATTGAGAACAATTCTTTAACGATGGGACTCTTTTTAGAATTCTAATATAATTTTCACAACTGCTTCCTTCCGTGTCAAAACTCAAGACATTATCCCCACCCAAGTTTTCACAGCCGTCGCTAAAATCAATAAAGCCAGTATAACTTGCAGCACTTTTACATTCATATTTTTACCGGCCATCGCCCCAAGCGGAGATGCTATTAAACTCGCTCCCACCATTATCAATGCCGGATAGAAGTCTACTTGTCCCGTTGAGATTTTCCCTGCTGTTGCACCAATGGATGAAATGAATGTGATAGCTAATGAAGACGCAATCGTGACCCTGGTTGGTATTCTTAAAACGATAAGCATGATCGGAACTAATAGAAAGCCTCCTCCGGCACCGACTACCCCGGCTCCTAAACCTACGATTAAGGCAAGAATGGCCGCAAGCCATTTGTTGAAGGTAACTTGATCCAAAGGAATGTCATCTATCCCTTTCTTCGGAATGAACATCATGACAGCCGCTATCAACGCCAAAATGCCATAGACGATATTCACTCCGTGTTCCGACATCGATTGTGATCCAAAACTTCCAACCACGCTTCCGATCAACACACTGATCCCCATATAGAGAATCAGCGTTTTATTTAAATGTCCGCTCTTACGATAGCTCCATATTCCTCCGATGGAAGCGAATAAGACTTGTACAGCACTTATACCTGTCACATCATGTGCACTAAATGCCGCTAAACCGAAGATTGGGGGAATAAACAGCAGCATTGGATAATTTATTATCGAACCGCCGATGCCGAGCATCCCTGAAACGTATGAACCTATAAAACCAATCAAAAAGATGGTAATGATAAAGGTGATATCCATTGTAAGTGCCTCCCTTAAAAGAAGGGAACCCTAATGGTTCCCTTCTTTTATCAGCCTTTTCTAATCCAAAATTTCAGTATATCATTTTCTTCTGCCGTTTCCACCAGTTCATGGCCACCGGATTTTGACCAAGCGGCTAAGTCTGCTTTAGCTCCTTTATCGGTTACATGTATTTCCAGCACTTGCCCGGTTTGCAAATCATTCATCGCTTTTCTCGTTTTAACGATCGGCATTGGACAAGCTAGTCCCTTAGCATTTAACACTTTATCTGAATGCATATTTCATTCCTCCTATTTTCTTGGCTTTTTATCGGTATTAACGAACCGCACAGCGATTTGGCCCGATTTCCATTTCACGCTGTTTTTCATCATCAGGCTCGATTTTCCCCATATTGGTTTCGCGAATTTCTTGATAAGCGTTTGGCTGAGGCGGTAAATTACCTGTTACCAGCTCTCTGAATTCCGTTTCATCTACAATGTTCAATCCATGATTTTCAGCAAACAGCGCACCCAACTTTTTAGCGACACTTCCATCTTCATTCAATTCATCAACGATCATAAAATGTGATGGCAATACGATTAACTCGTCTGATAATTCTCTATAACGTGTATACAGTGTTTCTCTCAAGTCGCCTACCCAATTCTCAGCCAATCCAGCTAGGTCCGGTCTGCCAATCGAATCGATGAATAGTATATCCCCGCTTAACAAGTATTTTTGATCGACCACAAATGAAGTCGAACCAATGGTATGGCCCGGGGAATATATTGCTTGAATATCAATCGAAGTATGACCAATCGTTATCACTTTCCCGCTTTCTAATGGCTGATATTCAAAGGTTACTTCAGCCGCATCTTTTGGCGGCAGCCAGTAAGTTGCATTTGTTACTTCCGCTATTCGTCTTCCACCTGAAATATGATCGGCATGTAAGTGTGTATCCAGAACATGTGTAATTTTCACCCCGATATTATCGGAGAAATCAAAATAGGCATCAATCATTCGAGTAGAATCGATAATGGCTGCTTCACCATTGGAAACGACCATGTAGGATAGACAGCCTTTACCTAGTCGAACAAATTGGTAAATTCCGCCGCCATTGGTCAATTCACCGATTTTCACAGGTTCCAAATGTTCACTCCATGCTTTCATGCCGCCCTTTAAATAAGAAACGTCCAATCCAGCTTCAGATAACATTTCTGCTACCATAACGGAAGAGCCTTCCTTTGCACATACTACCAGGATTTCTTTATTGGCCGGGATTTGATCGATTATTTCTTCCACGCCATCCAGTAGATCAAAGTAAGGGATATTAAGGAATTCAAAATTCTCCCCTTCAATTTTCCAATCATTGTAGTCACTTTCATTTCGAACATCCAAAATAAATAAGTCGGTTTTATTGATTACTTTCTTTGAAACCTCACCGGCTGTCATTTGCTTAAACGCCATTTTATATACCCCCCACAGTATTAATGATGTCAAAAATTTTTTCTTCATTAAAAGGTTAATGTAACATCAGCATTCTTAGCGAACTCCAAAAATGTGACCGCTCCACCTACTTAGATACGGTCAACGAAAGCTTCTTTTTCCATGCCCAATACGGCCTTGGTCTTTTGACAACTATACGTTCATTTCCTGTGCAATGGAAACTAAATCTGAAATGGAAGAAACATTTGCCTTTCTAATACCTTCGAAATTAAAGCAAATCGCCACTTCTTGATCTGTTGCTACTGCCGCTATGATGTTAAACCCTTTATACTTTTTATTCATTCACGGATTTTTGTGAAGGACCGTTCCATTGGCTCATGCCGGGTACAACATTGAATACCCGTTCAAAACCGGCCGCCGTCAGTTTTTGTGCAGCAAGATCACTTCGGCTGCCTGTACGGCAAACCACAAAAATCTGTGATTCTTTATCAAGTTCACCCATATGTTGTTCCAATTCACCCATTGGAAGGGATCTAGCTGCTGGTATATGATTAAAAGCATACTCTGCCGATTCTCGTACATCCAGGATGATCGTATTTCGGTTTTCCTGCATTAGTTGAAGAAGTTCTTCATTTGAAATGATTTTTTCATGCTTCTTCACTGCTGTTTCTTCTCCGATTGCTTTCCGAAGATAATGTTTTAGTGTTGTTCCTTCTTCAACCGTACCCAAATATTGGTGACCTGAACTTTCCGCCCAGGCTTTTATGTCGGCGGTTGACCCTTTATCAGTTGCTTGAACTTCGAGTACCTCCCCCGCTTCCAGGACATTCATGGCTTTTTTCGTTTTTACGATTGGCATTGGACAGGCTAAACCTTTAGCATCCAAAACAGAATTTGTTTTAATCATTTTAGTTCCTCCTTGAGTCTTTTATAGGGATGGGGGTATATTCGGATATAAAATTATTCTGTGGGACCTTCCCATTCATTCATACCACCCATCATGTTCAACACCTTATATCCATGATCCTCAAGTAACTGTGCTGCCCTTGAACTTCTGCCCCCTGAACGGCAGACGATGATATATTCTTTTGATTTATCCAGATCCTGCATTCTAAATTCCACCAGACCCAACGGGATATTCAAAGCTTTTGGTATTTTCCCTGTCTTTACTTCATCCACTTCCCGCACATCAATAATATGGACTGGGGAGTATCCCTTCAATAATGCGTTCACTTCATTCGGTAAAATTTCTTTCATTTTTTTAAGATCCTCCTTTTATTCGCGCCAAGAATTCATACCGCCTTTTACGTTTGTAACTTCATTAAACCCGAGTTTCTTCAATGCTTTACTCGCATTACTGCTCCTCATTCCGCTTTGGCAGATAACAATTACTTCTTTATCTTTTGAAAGTTCATGTGCCCTTTTGCCAAATTCGTTTAGAGGTATATTTTTAAAGTCCTTAATGTGATTGCCCCTATATTCATTAGGAGTACGAACATCGATGAATTGCCTATTTCCTTTATTATTCAACACAGCTTTTAACTCAGCCGCATTTATATTTTTTATCCCCTTTGCCGGGACAAATCGCTGATATAAAAACCAAACGATGAAACCTAATATGATGAGATTAAATATAGTTCCCATTTGAACCCCCCATTTATATAAATAAGTTTACATTTCCATCCTCTGCTTCAGCTAAATAAGCTGCAACACCTGCATACTCAATTCCATCCAATAATTCCTCTTGCTGTAAACCCAATAAATCCATTGTCATCGTACAGGCTATAAGTTTGATTTCCTGTTCTTGGGCCAACTCAATTAAATTTGGGAGTGACATGGCGTTATGCTTTTTCATTACATGTTTGATCATTTTAGGTCCCATCCCTGCAAAGTTCATGTTTGATAGACCCATTTTATCAGAACCACGAGGCATCATTTTTGCAAACATTTTTTCAAGAAATCCTTTTTTTAATGAAATCGGATCATCCTTCCTTAAAGCATTCAATCCCCAGAATGTATGGAAGATAGTCACTTCATGATCGTAAGCCGCCGCCCCATTTGCTATGATATAAGCAGCCATTGCCTTATCATAATCACCACTAAATAAAATGATCGTCGTTCTTTTCTTTTCAGTCATTTATGTTTTCCCCCTGATTTATTCTTTCATACCCTACGGGGTATATATTATGCTAAAAAATATAGTTCGTCAACCCACTTCACTAAAAATGAATGGAATAGGGTTTTCTTTATTTAATTGGTCCATGATTAATTGAAGACAAAATTTCATTCACTTCGAATATTTTTCCATTAACCTTCTCTATACCAAACCCTTTTAACCGTGCTGTGTGCATTGACAAGTACTTACATGCGGATTCCTTCGTTTCAAACAGATAAATGCCACCAGCTTCCTTTGCCTCACTGTCTTCGGTCCAAATCTTCCAGATTAATCCTTCTTCATCATTAATGCTTTTTGCTAAAACAGTAAATTCTTTTACAATTTCGTGACCAAATGGCCCCTCCATTTTAAAATCCACTTGTAAAATATAAGACATGAAAAACACTTCTTTTTCTACTAGTCAGGTCAAATTCTTTTACCTGCTTTTAATTAGTAAATTAACCGCTTCCTTGACTAAATGATCAGTGCCTTCTCCTTTCTCGACGTTTTCCCGAACGCATTGCTCTAGATTGGCACTTACGATAACACCCATGGTCCTATCTATGGCATTACGTACAGCAGACAACTGAGTGACGACATCCCTGCAATCTTTTCCCTGCTCCATCATTCCAAGAACACCCTTGATTTGTCCTTCAATCCGCTTCAAGCGATGAATGCTGCTTTTATCAAACTCCATACTCCGCCTCCCATCTATTTACAACAATAGCTAATCTTTTTTCCGTTAAAAAGAGAAGTGCAGCCCCAAACTCACTTCCAGTTTATTAGAAGCAATGACATGAATGTTTTCAAGTAAGATTTTTATTAAAACATTTCAATAGGCATAATCAACCTTATCTTGCTTAGATTATAAGCGCCTAGCCAATTAAATCGTATTTTACTCGTGAGTTTGGGCATTTTAATCGTGAATTTGTGTTTTCTTAACTGGTGAGTTCATATTATACCTATAGGGGTATATTGTCAAGCCGTTTTATTTACACTTTTATTTAAAATAAACACCACCTAATACTAAAAAGCACAAATACATTCAACTAGTGAAAGTCAAAAATAAAAACGTACCTACTTATGGGCACGTTATGTTCGAAGTAATCATTTGTAAATGGCTTCCCTTCAGTTTCCTCGTTAAATAAATATTGACGAAATCCGGGCCAGATTTTTAGCGCAACTGTAGTATGGCGTGATGCTTCTGATTTCGGTCAAATTTTATTAAAAAGATTAGAAACGACTTCCATATTCCCCCTCCTAGTTATGACAATTGTATATAGAGTTGCAAATGTTCGAAATGGTTTTAATATCCCGTAAGTACATAATTTCTAGTGGGCAAAGCCAACATATAGGGAGATAAAATTGAAATAGTCGAGGTGGGAATAATTTGAAGGCATCTGATTTGTTTGTAAGGTGTTTAGAGAATGAAGGGGTTCAGTATATTTTTGGGATACCTGGTGAGGAAAATACGGATCTTATTGATTCTCTAATAGATTCTGACATTGAATTTATCTTGGTTCATCATGAACAAGCTGCAGCTTTTATGGCAGACATATATGGCCGGCTAACTGGAAAGCCTGGCGTCTGCTTGGGCACATTGGGACCGGGTGCAACTAATTTATTGACAGGTATAGGAAATGCTTATCTGGATTATTCCCCTGTTGTCGCGATTACAGGTCAGGCTGGCCTTGATCGAATTCATAAGGAGTCACATCAATATGTGGACATTATTGGGGTTTTTGAGGAAGTAACGAAATGGAATCAACAAATTAAGGTGCCTCATACGATTCCGGAAATTATCCGTAAAGCATTTAAGACTGCAGTCATAGAAAAGCCGGGAGCTGTTCATATAGAACTCCCGGAAGATGTGGCGCTGATGGATACAGAAGGTGAACCACTTCCGGTTACACCAATGCCTAGATCCCGCCCAGCCGAGGAAGAAATCAAAAAAGCTGTCGAATTAATAAATCGCGCTAAAAGACCTATTATTCTAGCTGGTAATGGCGTAGTCCGTGATGAAGCTGCTGAGTCCTTACGGAAATTTGCAGAAGAGAAGCAGATTCCCGTTGTTAATTCGTTCATGGCCAAAGGAGTTTTACCTTCTGACCATCCATTGACCCTTTTTACAGTAGGGATGCAAGCAAGGGATTATGTTCTATGCGGGTTTGATTTGGCCGATCTTATTATCACTGTCGGCTATGATTTCGTCGAGTATTTGCCAAAATATTGGAACGTTGAGGCAATGAAGCCGATTATTCATATTGATGCCCGACCGGCTGAGATTGATGCCTATTACCCCGTTCAAGCTGAATTAATCGGAAATGTTACTGAGGCACTTGAAGCCCTGACTACTGGTGTAGCAAAAAAGGAGCTTTGGCCAGAAGTGAAAAAGTTAAGGTCTCAAATCATTGAGAAATTTCATTCTTCTGATGATGTATCAGGAAGCCCTATCATCCCTCAGCGAATTATTGCCGATATAAAAAAGGCAGAAAAAGGGAATGCCATTGTCATTTCGGATGTGGGCGCCCATAAATTATGGATTGCCAGGATGTATCAGCCGGAAAAGCCTAATCACACTATCATTTCTAATGGCTTTGCATCAATGGGTATTGCGGTTCCCGGTGCCATTGCGGCCAAATTGGCAAAGCCTGATAAACCTGTCATTGCGGTTACAGGGGATGGTGGATTTCTGATGAATGGGGTTGAATTGGCAACTGCCAAACGTCTGGGTCTTGCCTTCGTTATTGTCATTTTCCATGATTCAAAATTTGGCCTTATCGAGTGGAAGCAATTGAATAAATTTGATCGTACGAATGCGATTGAATTTACAGACCCAGACTTTTTAGGATTCGCAAAAAGTTTTGGGGTTAAAGGAGTGAAAGTAACCCACTCCGATGAATTGCTTCATGCATTAGAAGAAGCGATTTCGAGTCAGGAAATTGTCTTGATTGATGTGGATGTAGATTATTCGGAAAATGTAAAGTTATCGAAAACACTAGGTGATTATATTTGTAAATTATAAAGAGCATGTATTATTGGAGGAATGTCAAATGAAGAAAAAGTGGCAATTGTGGATCGGTGGCAAATGGCGGGAGGCTAAATCGTATGAGCCCTTATTCAATCCCCATACAAATGAAGAAATTGCACAAATCGGACAGGCTGAACCAGCGGATGCCATTGAAGCGATTGTTGAGGCAAATGCCGCTTTTCAGAAATACCGATCCTACCCGGCTCATGCACGAGCAGAAATTTTATTTAAAGCTGCAGCAATCATGGAAGAACGCAGTGAAGAGCTTGCGAAAATCATTTCTCTAGAGGCGGCGAAAACGATTCGAAATGCTCGTGAAGAAATGAATCGTACGGTTCAGACCTATCGTTTTGCTGCAGAAGCGTCCAAGAACAATTATGGAGAACAAATCCCGATGGATGCGGCAGTTGGCGGGGTAAACCGTTTTGGCTTCACGGTTCGTACCCCGATTGGCGTCGTTACTGCGATTACCCCATTTAACTTTCCCTTTAATCTGGTCGCACATAAAGTTGGTCCAGCTATTGCGGCTGGAAACTCGATTGTGTTAAAACCTGCCGAACAAACCCCGTTGAGTTCATTGGTTCTTGCCGATATTTTTAAAGAAGCAGGGTTGCCAGATGGAGTATTGAACATCATACCGGGCAAAGGGGATGTTTTAAGTGATGCATTGACGACCCATCCACATGTAAAAAAGGTGACTTTTACAGGCAGTGTAGAGGTCGGACACCTTATCCAGCAGCAGGCAGGCTTCCGTAAGCTTACCCTTGAACTCGGATCTAATTCGCCGTTCATCATTGATGAAGGAGTCGACACCGATAAAATCATTCAAAGAAGTGTGATGGGTTCATTTACGAATAATGGTCAGGTGTGTATCTCGATTCAACGAATTTATGTTCACAAATCACTATACCAACAATTTTTAGATCGATTCGTAAGTACAACAAAACAGCTTGTCATCGGTTCCCCACTGGACGAAAATACAAATATTACAGCGGTTATTTCAAAAAAATCATTGGAACGATTACAAAGTTGGATTGACGAGGCAGTACAGGAAGGAGCAAAAATTGAGTGCGGCGGTACAGTTGAAGGCAATGTACTTTTACCTACCGTTTTAACCAATGTAAATCGTGACTCAAAGGTATTTCGTTTCGAAGTATTTGGTCCAATTGTCTGCATTTTCCCATTCGATACGCTGGATGATGCCATCAATGATGCAAATGATTCGCGTTACGGATTGAACTCAGGAGTGATGACTCCGAGTATAGAACGAGCTTTTTATGCGGCGGAACGCTTGGAAACAGGTGGAGTCGTAATCAATGATATCCCAACTTACCGGATTGATAATATGCCTTATGGTGGCTGGAAGGACAGCGGAGTTGGCCGAGAAGGCGTCAAATATGCGATGCAAGAAATGATGGAGCAGAAGTTTATCAGCTTTAAAATAAGCGACAATTGAACATAGGGAAAATTATAAACCCTTATTATATGAGACGGCGATATCTTAAAGATTTCGTCTTCTTTTTTTGTCGTAAATTTATGTTTTGATTGTAGCCGTTGTTCTTATTATTGGGTACAGTCATTTCTTCATTTCATCATCACTTCTATACATAGGCGATTTTTTACATACAGATGTAATCTAGTTGTAAAAGATAAAAAGCCACCAAATACGGCAGCTTTCACTTATTACTTCAATTCTTCAATTATTTCAGCACCATAAGAGTTGTCGATTATACAGCGCCATGTACCGGTGGAATCTTTTTTAAATACATATGTCGCGGTTCTTTCCATAGAGAATTCGGAGTCTTCCTTTTGATTGGCACTTAGCTGGGCTTTTGCCACAACCAATGCCGTATCACCCGTTTCGATTATTGCCATCTTATCTTGATTGACGATTAAACTATGGTTAAAGTATTCAGCGATAGCAATGAATGCCTGACGGATTTCCGCTTTCCCTTTTGCAAATGTTCCAGGTTTGACAACTAAAGTTGCATCCTCTGAATAGAACTCCATTAGATGATCGAAATTCTCATTATTTATTGCCCTGTCCGCATTTTTTATGATTTGTTCCAGCTCATGATTCTGCATATTCACCATCCTATTCAGCTTCATTTAATTGGACCGCTCTTATACCAATTGATGTTCGACTGTCATGATGGAATATCCTGCTCAAGAAGCATTTTTAATAAAAGTTGATATCCTATCGTATATCTTTCAGCTAAAAAACGTAAAGAAATCAATATGTCTGTTGCTGTTTCCATTGTTCTAATGAGGCAAGCAAGTTAGGCATTCCTTCCTGACCGAAATATTCCAGAGAAACAAAGCCTGTATAATTCCGCTTTCTCAATTCTTCGAGTAAGCGAATATTGTCAACATCCCCACTAAAAATGGGGGCTGGTTTGTTTTTATATCGCTCTTTATGATTGTAGTGATAATTTTTTAAATGTACATGGCTGACATGGGGGAAGATGGATTCCAATACCTCCTTCGGATTCAATTGATCAACGTATAAGTTAGCACCATCGAAAATCAGTTTTATCCGTGGATGGTCAATATCTTCTAAAAGCTTTTGAATGGCTTCGAGGTTATCAGCAAAAGAGTCATAGTGAATTTCTATTGCTACATCCACTCCATAGAGATCGGCCATTTGCCCTAATTTATTTAATTCGGTAGCCGTTTCCGACCATTGCTCCGGTGAGGCATTCCTTGATGCTATATGTCCTGCGAAAGTCCGTATTAATGGGCAGTTCAATTGATGAGCCATATCTAACAATTTTCTTGCTTGATTGATTTCGTTTTGATGTTCTTTTTGGTTCCAGAGTTTCGAAAAAGTCGTATATCCACTAATGGATGGTATTTGTAAATCATTATTTTCAAGTAATTTGGCTAACTTGTCCAGTGGTCCATGCTTCTCCTGAAATCGTTCTATATGTTTATTCCATAATTCAAGTCCTTTAACATCCGCTTGCAACGGAAGCAGCCAATTTATTATTTCCTCTATGTCCCATTCTTTAAATCCTGTAGTGCATAAACTCAGTTTCAATGTAATTCCGCCTTTCTCCTTTTATTTTTTCATTGTGATTTCTATACGCTGTACTTTTCCGAGAAGGAAGATATAAGCAAAAGCGCCAATTAGGGCCACTACGGATATAAAGGTTAACGCTGCTGCATAAGAATGTGTCGCACTAATGATTAAACCGACGATTAACGGAGATAATGCCCCTCCAATGTTTGCTACAAAATATAGTGAGGAACCCGTTAGGCCTACCATTCCTTTCGGGGCAATATCAGCTAAAAGTGCTCCGGTAACTGTTGATGCCATCCCCTGTCCAAAGAATGCTATCGCCATAAAGGTGATGACTATGTTTGGTGAATCCGTATAATTCCCTCCGAGAATCAAACAAGACAGTAACAATCCGACAATGATGGGAAGTTTACGTGCCAATCCTGTTGATACCCCGCGTGTCAGCATCCAATCGGAACATCGGCCGCCAATGAGGGTTCCTAATATGGCTACGATGTAAGGAATACTCGCATAAATTCCAGTTTTCAACATCGTCATTCCCTTTTCATCGATCAAGTAGGATGGAAACCAAGTCATAAAGAAAAACAAAGTAGTTTGAATGGAAAATTGCCCGATGAACATTCCCCAAATTTGACGGTGTTTAAGCAGTTGGCCTATTCGGTTCCAGGAGAAAGGATGCTTCTCTTCAGTTCCGATCATCCCTCCGCCTTCTTTGATATAGTTTAGCTCTTCCTGGGAAATCCGCATATGTTCCCTAGGGTTCCGATAGAATCCATACCAAACAAATCCAATGAGAATCCCTATGATTCCGGCGATATAAAAAAGGTAACTCCATCCAAAGGTTATGATGATCCAAGTAAAAACTGGAGTCAGGAAGGCTAACCCAATATATTGGGTACCCGTATAAATCCCTACAGCAGTAGCACGTTCTTTTTTAGGAAACCACTCGGATACACACCAGGCATTAGTAGGTATGGAGGGAGATTCAAAGGCACCCAGTCCTATGCGATATGTAATAAGTGACGATATATTTTTCGCGGTTCCTACCATGAATGTAAATACAGACCATAAAACGAGGGAAACCGTGTATACCTTTCGAGGACCGAATCTATCAAGAAAGTAGCCGCTGAATAGCATGGAGAAGGTATAGCTCCAGCCAAATACGGAAAATATTATTCCCATCATAGCCGGATCAATATGTAAATCGGCTTGAATATTCGGAGCAGCAAGCGAAATGATGGCACGGTCGATGTAATTAATACACGTGACTAAAGCAATTAGAAATAAGATGAACCATCGAACAGTTTTCTGTTTTCCTTTTTTTGATCTGTCAGTTACCGGTTCCGATGTGCGATCTTCTATTATTGCCTTTAATTCTGAGCTCAATATTTTTCCCCCTTAACCTAATGCCCAATATTAGTACATCGTTCTACTAAATTTTAATTTTATTGAAATTTTATAAATGCCAATATGTTTCCTTCCTTTACTTACAACATGAGTTTAATATTTTCAAGAGCAGCCCCTGGAACCATTGAATTGCAGATCCCCTTGCTGCAATGTTAAACAACTAAGGGGATTGTATTCCGAATTGTGAATCATTTCTTTAAATAGTTACAGTCTTCTCTGATTCTACTTCATTGTCCTCCTTGACTACCCTGTCAAAAGATCCATGTTTTTCTTGGACCAGAATATAACCGAACGCTGCGATGATACTTGGCAGGGCAAATGTAGCAAAAGCCACCTTCGGATCCATGCCTGTTGACAGAAGAAAGGCCATTAAAGTCGGAGCGAGAATTGAGCCAATCCTGCCGATAGCTTGCGAATAGCCCATACCCGTCGTACGGATTTCACGGGGGTAATATTCTGTGATATACGGATTGGCTAAGTTCATGGCACCAACAGTACAGGCACCCCCCATAAAAATCAGTAAATATACCGCGATGTTATTAGTCGTAGCGCTCAATGCGACAAAGGTAACGGCCCCTAATAAGAATAGTGTAACAAGAATTTTACGATGGCCCATTTTTCCAGCATAATAACCGCCTACTAAGGAACCTCCAATTTGACCAAGGCACAAAACCAGGTTAAATGAAAGGCTTGAGGTGATACTGAATCCGGAATCCTGCATCATTTTTGGAAGCCATGTATTTAATCCGTAAGCCATCATCAATGTACAGAACACAGCCACCCATATGGAAACCGTACTGAATGCCCGTTTGTTCGTGAATAGTTTTTTTACTGGAGATCCTTTTCCCCTCTGTTCAGCTTCACTAAGCCTGAAATCGTCAGTTTCTTTAAAATCCCCTTCTGGTTTGACTTTATTGAGGATTTCAACAACCTTCCCAATTTCCTTCTTTGCTAAATAGTAGGAAAGGGATTCAGGAAACTGCTTCATGAATATTGGAAGTGTAAGTAATGGCAAAATTCCAATAAAGTATAATACACGCCAATCCGTATAAGGAATGATATACATTCCCACTAATGATGCCATGATTCCACCGATTGAATAGCCACAATACATCGCAGCTACAATGATGGCCCGATTTTGTTTTGGGGAATATTCAGTCATTAGCGATATAACATTCGGCATTAATGCTCCCATTCCAATTGCAGCAATGAAACGCATTACTGTGAACCATGTGAGGTTGGGTGCAATCCCTGCCCCCAAGGTAAATATGCTGAACAAAATCATACAAATGACGAGAACGTTCTTCCGGCCATATTTATCTGCGATCGGTGCTAAAATCAGGGCGCCAATCATCATGCCGAATAAGGAATAACTGCCGACTGCCCCTGCCTGAATGGAAGTTAAATCCCACTCTTCCATCATCCAAGGCAAACCCACACCATACATGGCTATTTCATACCCGTCGAAAGCGATGGCATAAAAACACCAAAGAAAAACAAGTAAATGAAAGCGGTTAAATTTACTGACAGCAATGATATCCGAAGCTACTACACTACGCATTTTCCGCCTCCCATCATAAAAATATCGGTTTCGAATGTATTTTCCGAGTTCTAAAATAGAAACTCGGAAAATAATCGGAAAAATCAGATAATCTTCATTGGAATTGCCCATTAACAAAGCATCTTTAGTATTCTTATTACCTAAGGGAACAAAATCCTTCTTAGAAAATCTTTACATGTATATTCTTATCGATGATTAGTTTTTCACGACAGCCTTATTGAAAACAGGTTTATCTTGTAATCTAAGTTCAAAATCTAAATGAGCCGTATAATAATCATTTTTCAATCCTTTTTCTGCACCGGAATGTTTTTCTAACTTTGTAATTAAGCTTCCGCGAACACCTTGTGCAACATCATTTTCTAAATATTCATCGCCTTCAAAATATATTTGTGTTACTAATCTATCGCCATTTTCCGGTTGGAATAAGAGATGCAAATGTGCTGGACGAAATGAATGATGATCAATCCACTTTAAGAATTGACCAGAAGGTCCATCTGTTGGAATTGAATAATTACCCGGTACAACTGTTTTTATTTCAAAATTACCATTCACATCCGTATAAAAAGCACCACGTAAATTATCATCTGGAATACCTTCAGCGAAGTATGAGTATTCACCGTTTGTATCAGCCTGCCACATATCTATTTTGGTATTTGACAACGGATTTCCATTAACATCTTTAACAGATCCTGAAAAGTAAAGGACGTCACCTGGTTCATTTTCACGTTGTGGCAACACTCCGGGATTTTGAACGACTGGCGTATTTTCTATGTAATAAGGTCCTAGAATAGTAGGTTCCGTTCCTTTTACACTTTTATACATTTCCTGAAGTGCATGAGTTTCAAAGAAAACATCCATAAATAACGGAATTTCCCCTGCCCTGCCTAATTGATCCATCCAATCAACAAGAGCTTGATAGTCATTGTGATCAATTTCGTATTCGCTAACTAATTCCTTGAATTTAACTACCAATCCATTATAAACGTCGATTACTTTTTGATTCTTCATAATACTTCCTCCAATTTTTTTAAGTTTTTATATTTGTTGATTTTCAATGATGGTACTGATTCCTAATCCACCTGCTATACATAATGTGATTAGCCCATATCTTTTTCCGGTTCTTTCTAACTCATGTATCAATTTGGTTGCTAAAATTGCTCCAGTGGCACCAATTGGATGTCCCATGGCAATGGCACCGCCATTAGGATTTACCTTATTCATATCAAGCTTCAATTCTTTGATTACTGCCAAAGCTTGTGCAGAAAAGGCTTCGTTCAGTTCAATTAAATCAATATCATTCATTTTCAACCCTGATATTTGAAGCGCTTTCAAGGTGGAGTTGACAGGCCCAAGCCCCATGAAATTTGGTGATACGCCTGCTGCCGCTTGAGCAATCACTCTTGCTTTCGGCTTTTTACCACGCCTTTTTGCTGCTTCTTCCGACATAAGTATCAGAGCGGATGCACCATCATTTCTACCACTACTATTTCCAGCGGTTACCGTTCCATTCTTCTTGAAAACCGGTTTTAAATTAGCCAGCTTTTCCAGACTGGTTTCTCTTGGGTGCTCATCCACATTAAATTCCATTAACCCTTTTTTCGTTTTAATTTGATACGGAACGATTTCTTTCGTAAATATTTCAGTAGAAATTGCCCGTTTTGCATTTTCTTGGCTCCTTAAAGCAAATTCATCTTGTTCAGTCCTTGAAATGGAATATTTTTCAGCCAGATTTTCTGCTGTCATTCCCATCGTTAACATCCCGTAATCTTCAACGGGCTGTGAACCTGGCTGGCTTTCCGTATTCGGATCCAATAACTGTCCATTCCCTGATTTCAATCCAAAACGGATATTTCTCATATAGTATGGGGCCGTGCTCATTGATTCCGCTCCGCCTGCAATGATTACATCCCCAAATCCGCATTGAATTTGTTGACTGGCAGAATTGATCGCTTGAATGCCGGATCCGCATTGTCTGTGTACGGTATAACCTGGTACTTCTACAGGAAAACCTGCCCGGAGTGATGAAACTCTTGCTAAATTTGACGCGTCTGAACTTTGTTTGGCTTGTCCCATAATCACTTCATCAATACTCTCTTTAGGAATATCCGCTCTCTTGATAACTTCATCAAGGACAGCAGCTGCCAGGAAATCGGCAGGAACATTCTCCAATGCTCCCCCTAATTTCCCTATAGCGGTGCGAACCGAGTCTATTATTACTACATTGCTCAATTTTCTACCTCCTGCTATTTTTATTTCTTTCTTCTAAACTATCCTTATATCTTTGGTGAGCTATTTTCAGGGCAACAATCACAGACTGCTGCGATGGAGCTAAAAAGTCCGTTTTAATATTCTCTATTAAGGAATCAATATCTTTACTAAAATCAAAACCAACTATCATTCGCTTAAAAAAATCCTGGGCCAAAGTTGTTAAAAACGTAAATTCTGCATTAATGATAATGTGACTTTCTTTGTGAATTTCCAGTACCATCCCAGCGTATTTATAATTTTCATACATGCTCGTATTTTGCGGTGCCTTCGCATAGGCCGTGATTAATAATGTTGGCTGTCCCATATAAAACTACATCCTCTCAAGATTACTTGCATAAACCAGTGGGTGTTCCATAATCCCCATTCCAGTTTATATTAATTAAAGACCTCTTGAAAAATGTTTTACCTTTTCCATATCCATCTCCATGCCAAATCCTGGACCATCCGGGATGATTATTTCATAATTCTCATATTTTATTTCGTTTAGCGTAATATTTTCTTTGAAAAGTAACGGTCCAAATAATTCTGTACCGAATTCAAATTTTGGAATGGTTGAATAAAGTTGTGCACAAATGGCCGTTCCTAATGATGATTCAATCATCGTTCCTCCATACAAACCAAAGCCTACACCTTCAGCAATCGCAGCCACCTTTTTCGTTTGGGTCATCCCTCCATGTTTACATATTTTCAAGGCGAAGGAATTACCTGCCCTATGTTTAGCTATTTGGAATGAATCTTGTAATGAATTCAATGATTCATCGGCCATGATCGGGACCTTAAAACGATTGGTCAATCTTGACATCCCTTCATTATCCCAAGCTGGCAGCGGCTGTTCGACCATGGAAACCCCGCCTTCCTGTAAAGCTTCAATGCAATAAATAGCCGTTGTTTCATCCCATGCTTGATTAACATCAACCGTAATGCGTGCTTGATCTCCCACGGCTTCAATAATTTTCAATACATGCTCCACATTCTTATATGGATTACCTTTGCCAATTTTCAATTTAAAGATATTATGACGTTTTTGGTGTAAGGATTCTTTCGCTTCTTCGATATCTTTACTCGTATCCCCACTTGCCAAAGTCCATGCCACCGGCAATGATTTATGAATTTGCCCACCGAATAATTCATAAGCAGGGATGTTTCTCCTTCTGGCTACTAAATCCACCATGGCTGATTCAACGACAGCCTTCGCAAAATTATTTCCTCTAACATTTAGTGAAACTTCATGCATGATTTTGTCGTAATGGACGGGGTTTTTTCCAATGATAAGCGGGGCGATATATGTATCAATATTCACTTTGATCGCCTCAGGCGTCCCCTCACCATATGAAGCCCCGCCTATTGTCGCCACTTCCGCCCAACCTTCCGCACCCTCTTCATCCATGATACGGGCAAGAATGATCGTTTGTTCCACGATCGTATGCATGGCAAGCTGATGAGGACGAATTGTGGGTAAATCAATAATGTATACATCAACTGAACGTATTTTCATTTAATCCACCTTTTTAACATTTAATAGATAAAATCCGCTTCTGTTTTTGCTCTTACTTCTTCGATCGTTATACCTGGCATCAATTCAATCAATTTCAACTGTTTTTCAATTACTTCAAAGACTGCCAACTCGGTGATGATCAAGTCAACGCTTCTAGTGGAAGTAATCGGGTAGGTGCATTCATTTAAAACCTTACTTTTACCTTCCTTACTTGTATGTGTCATGGTCACGATCACTTTTTTGGCGCCAACCAACAGGTCCATCGCTCCTCCAACACCCATGATATTCTTGCCTGGTACCGCCCAATTTGCAATTTCCCCGGTTTGACCTACCTGCAAAACACCTAAGATGGCAACATCAATGTGTCCTCCACGGATCATTGCAAACGATTCAGCACTATTAAAGAATGATGCACCAATCGATTCCCCTACTGGCAACTTGCCTGCATTAACTAAATTGGGATCGATTTCATCTTCCTCTACATCAGCAACTCCCAACAATCCATTTTCCGTATGGAAAAAAACATTTTCATCATCAATGTATTTTGCAACCAAGGTCGGAATCCCGATTCCAAGGTTCACTATACAAGGACCCGTCAATTCTTTTGCCGCGCGTCTTGCTATCATATTTTGCATTAATTCTTTGTCACTCATAAACTTTGACACCTTCCTTCGTCAGGATTTTCTTTGCCTTAATAATTCCATCGACGAATAGATGCGGTGTTACAATCTCTTCTGGCGGGAGTTCTCCAGGTTCAACTATCTCATCCACTTCCGCAATTACGACATCTGCGGCTGTTGCCATTCCCGGATTAAAGTTTCGAGCCGTTTTATAATAAACAAGATTACCAAGTGTATCTGCCTTCCATGCCCTGATCAAAGCTACATTTGCTCTTATGGCAGGTTCAAAAATATATGTAGCCCCATTTATTTCCCTTTCTTCTTTTCCTTTAGCTAAATCGGTCCCTACACCCGTTTTCGTATAGTAACCGCCTATGCCAGCACCGCCAGCACGAATGGATTCCGCTAATGTCCCTTGTGGTAATAGTTCTAATTCAATTTCCCCGCGTTGGTAAAACTCCCCAATTTCACGATTGCTTGTAAAATAAGAACCAATCGCCTTTTTTATTTTCTTCTGGCTTAGGAGAACTCCCAGACCTTTTCCTTTCTCGCCTAAATTGTTACTGATCACCGTCAAGCCTGCTACATCCTTTTTGGCCAAACCATCTATTAATGTAAGAGGGGCACCGATCAAGCCAAATCCACCTACCATTAATGTATGACCGTTCTTCACACAAGATAAAGCTGCTTCTATATCTTGATGTACTTTCGTCATGTTTTCCCCACCAATCTCACGTTACTTATTTTCAATCAATGAATCACTTGCCTCAAACCAAGCAGGTATTCCAGCAGTCAATAAGCAAATCAGACCCACTTCAGCTAATTGTTCTTCCGAGGCTCCATTTAACCTTGCCGCCTCCATCCATTCCCCAACCTGTTCCCCTTTTAATTCTGTAATGAATATTCCTGTCATCAGGAGATGTTTTAGCCTTTTTGAAACCACTGAATCACTTAATATATAATCTTTGAGGGAGTTTTGGTCTTCCGATTTAACCAGTTTCAAAACATTCGAGACGAATCCCGTCTCCTCATCCCCTAATAGTTCAATCATATAAAGCAGGATTTCTTCTGCTGTTCCTTGATGGCCACTTATTTCGGGATATCGAATGCCTTTAAGTGTAAGAGCATACTCCAAAGACTTCATTCCTGTTTTTAATGCTTCTGTTCCGTTATATAAGTATGAAACCATTAGATATTCCACCAGTTCCGGTAATGTTGCCCCGCCATCGATTGCCCCTTTTGTATGGTACACCATACTTCGTTCATACAACCTCGCAGCATTCATGCCTACCAGTAATATATCTTTCTCCTTCTTCGTCAAGGCTCCCTCTTGCATGATGTTACTGCGTAAGTTGGTATAGTGATCAAGTGCATTGGGGCTATAATCGTGCATTTTTTGCACCCAGCCTGGTACAACATCATAAACTTCTTTGAAATACAATAATCCCTCGCTCATTCGTCTGCACCTCTTTATATTAATTGTGAATCAAGTATCGATAGTGCCCTTATAGGTGAGGCTGTTGCATTTTTTAGTTTTAAAGGGATCCCGAAAAAAAGAAAGCGAGAATGCTTAGGTAATTTTTCAAGATTCACTAGATTTTCAACGATATATATATCATGGTTCAATAATTTTTTATGAATTCCGCTTTCTGAGTCCTGGTTCAAATCGGCATTGGGCAAATCCAAACCGACAATATGTATTTGCTTTTCAATAAACCATTGGGCCACACTATCATCTAAGGCCTGCGCTTCAAAAAAGCCTTCTTCCCCCCATGATTTCCCCCATGTCCTGATAAGGACGATATCGTTTTTTTCTACATACACCCCCTGCCTGCGTTCCGCCTCTTCAAGTAAAGCTTTCGTAACCGGTTCATGTGTCGCTTTTAACATGCTTACATCCAGTATGAGGGCATCACCAAACATATTCTTCAGATTGATGTTCTCAACCGACTCCCCGTTTTCAAAGTAATGTGAAGGCACATCGACATGAGTCCCACTATGGTCAGAAAAAGAAATCAACTTGGAACGGTATCCTCTAGGAAGTGAATCAGATTTCCCCTTTTGTTCAAGAGGTTCATCTTTAATGCCTATTGCAGGTAAATCATTATTTGTAACTAGACCATCGTAAAGTTCCAATGTTAAATCAATGATTTTCAACCATAAAACCCCCAAATTCATTAAGCGTTTACATTATCACGACAAAAATGGCTACCCTAAACATTACTATCAATAAATGACAGCAGGTGTTTAAGGTAGCCAGTTGTTCACTAGTTGTTATTAAAAAAGGTTATTTTTTAATAGCTAATGAATAGGCAATAATTAAGTTTTTTATATATTCTTAATATTACACTATTTTCCGTTAATTTCAATATCTTTTTTAAAAATAACTACAAAAAATCAAATTCGTTTTAAAAAAGATTTTATTCCTTCGTTAATCTCCACTCTATTTTCAAACACCATTGTATAGTGATTACATGTAGAAACGATCATTTCGATATCAGGCGTATATTTCTTCGTATCAGCATAGGCTTCTTCATAAAATAATGGAGGAAATTCCCCTATTTTCCCACTGGCATACACCAATAACGTTTTACAGGAAATTTGTCTACAAATCTCTTTAGGGACAAAAGAATAAAAACTATCAAAATCCCTAAGAATGCTATCTTCTGATGATTTATTCTCCCAGTGACCATCCACTTCATGAACCTCATACTCCGCCACACTTTGCAGGTGATCCGTCCATTTGATACCCAAACGGCTATAGATTTCCTTAATTTCAGCAATATAACTTTCCTGAGATTCATATTCTTTACTTAATCGGCCTAGTGATGGTTGTACGATGTCCCTTTGTTGTTGAGAGGAAATGGCCGCACCATCCAATAATATCAAGGCCTGTACCGAGGTTAATTTGCTGGCTACAACGCTTGAGATGAAGGCTCCCATTGAATACCCTATCAAAATCGGATTTTCAACCTTTAATTCTTGAATTAACTCAATTACATCTTCTGCATGTTTAAAAAGAGAAGACTGTACATCTGCCCTCGAACTATTTCCCCTCCCTCTTAAGTCAATCGAGATGACTCTGTACTCGCCTTTTAACATTTCTGCATAATAATGCATTTGCTTATGATTACCCGTTAAACCATGTATGGCGATGATTGGCCCTTTCTCTCCAGGATAATCTGCAATTTGAATTCTTTTGTTCCCCAATTCCTTTACATACATTTCCATAGTGACATTCCCCATTTCATGATTATTAACATAAACCAGCCAGCATATTTAATAAAAAAGGCTATCTTAACTTCACCATCAAGGTAACTTGATCGAGAAATTAAGATAGCCAGTCAGTTCATTAATTTTCATTAAAAAAGGGCTTTTTTTAATGGTTAATGAATAGGCAAGTTATAAATACATGTAATGATTCCATTTTACATGAAGTTCGGATTTTTACAATTATTATTTGATAATTTCGATTTCTCAGTAACTTAAAGTCGGTACCTGGGAATTTTATTGAAGGAGATCCCCTATGGTCTCACTCCAACGTTCAACAACTTCTTTAGGGTTTTTCAAGTCGATTTTAATTCCAGAGCGTATTTCAGCATACTTAGCCATATCCTCCCGTGCCTCTACTATTTGGGCGTGGAATCTTACTCTTTTATATTGGACATATGGCAGCTCTTTTAATCTCTCTAATGAAAGGCGAATATATTGTGCTTTACCTTTCCAAAACAAAACCAGTGTAGCTTTATGGGTACGAATGACATTGGCTGTGGTCGAAGTATCCGGCCATAGGCCAATCCTTAATTCCTTCCGGCTTACCGCTACGATCTCACCTACGCTAATCATTGCAGTATGCGGCCATCCTTCTTCACTTATCGTTAACAGCATCATGGCTTCATGCTGCTTGTCGACAAGTTCTTTACCATTTAACAAGTCGAATATCTCTTCTGGCATTTCCATCCCATTCATTTTTTCACCTTTTTCTTTAATTCCCTAGTAATCTGTTATATTTTGGTGCGATATTTCATTCCGTCCCACCGTTTCGCACCGAGAGTATCGATTTCAAATTGATCTAACGCACGATAAGCCAGATGATCAATGATATCGTTAACATTCTCAGGATGATTATAAAAGGCTGGCATCGGAGGGAATATAATGGTCCCCATTTTGGAAAGCGCCGTCATATTCTCCAAATGAATCGTATTCAGAGGGGTTTCTCTAGTCATTAGTAATAATTTTTTTCTTTCTTTCAACATGACGTCAGCAGATCGCGTTAATAAATTATCCGCTAGCCCCATGCGAATGGAAGCTAGTGTTTTCATACTGCAAGGTGCTACGATCATGCCATCAACCCGGTACGATCCACTTGAAATTCTTGCTGCTTGATCTTTGTAAGAATAGGAATGATCAGCTAATCCCTCCACTTCTTTAACAGAATATGATGTTTCATGTTGAATGGTGGCATGTGCCCACGGGGACATGATTAAATGGGTCTCCACTTCACTGCTTTTAAGCATCTGAAGAATCCTAATTCCGAAAATGGCTCCAGTCGCTCCTGTTATTCCAACAATGATTTTCATTAATTCCCCTCCTTACATTAGTCATCGAATCGAAGCTTTATTGAAACTTACGTATTGGAAAATCCAGGAACGAATCGACTTGGATCCACCTCTTTAAATTCGGACCTTTTAAATTCATCTTTTAAATGAAATGGTACTGTGCAGTCAAAAATGGTTTTACAGGAAATCCCCTTTTCCTGAATGGTAGGGCTGTATGCGGGATCTTGTGTAGGATCTAACGGGTGACAGCGCACTCCAGGAATGAAAACCGTATCAACATCACCTTGGTAACGAGTATTTAACGCCCATAAAACATCATTGCTATCGAAGGGATCCACATCTTCATCCACGATGAATACATGCTTAAGTTCAGAAAAGGCAGAGAATGCCAATAGTGCAGCTTGTCTTTGGCGCCCTTCATCACTTGGCTGACTTTTCTTGAATTGAAGAACAGCCATGTATTTACCTCCTCCTGAAGTATGGGCATAAACATTCAATAATTTGCCTGGCATGGACTTTTCCACCATTTGCAGAATGCTTGCTTCAGTTGGAATGCCAGCCATATTAACATGCTCCTCACTTGGACCAATAACTGTTTGCATGATTGGATTGACTCGGTGCGTTACGGCTTTCACTTTGATTAGAGGCAGATCCGCAACAGCTGAACCTGTATAACCAGGGAATTCCGGCATTGCTTTTCCAGTATTGGTGTTTTGATCTTCCCGAACGCGCACTCCGGGAACCAATTCCCCTTCTATTACATATTCAGCATTCGCGATAGCTTTTTCATCAATTGTCAAGCATTGGACCAATTCTACCGCTTCTTTCCTGATCGCCCCTGCAACACTCAGCTCATTAAAGCCAAGGGGAGTCGTAGGTGCTTCAAAACAAGCAGCGACTTCAATAGCAGGGTCAACACCGATACTAATGGAAATTGGTAACGGTTTTCCTGCTTTTTCAGCCTTTTCACGAAAAACTTCTAAATGACGGCCAGGAACAAAATACATGGACATCTCATCTTTACTTTGTAAACATAATCGGTGTATCGTTATATCAGATTCACCGGTTTCTGAATCAGAGGCATAGCACATTCCTATGGTGATATACGGACCTGCATCTTCCTCTGTATTCGTAGGCGCAGGTATTAATTTTCTAATATCGAAACCGGGATCTTCTGCATAGTGAACCACTTCTTGAGCTTTCGCTTTATCATTCGAAATGGTGATTGGATCAATTGGGTTTTTTACAGCTTCATTTAAAAGGAACCCGAGCCGCTCGGGTTTTGTATCCAGCATGTGGCCGACTCTTTCCCGGCTGGCTAAAAGTCCGATTACCACGCTTGAATCTTCATGACCCAAAACATGATTGAAAACCATGGCAGGCCCGATTTTTGTTGGACGCATCACTGTCCCGCCAGCACCGACATGACGATACACGCCAGATAATTCAGCATGAGGATTGACTGGTTCATCCGTTTCAATCAATTGTCCTGGAATCGACTTCAGTAGTTCCAGCGCAGAACGTAAATCTGTCACTTTATTCATTTTTTCAGACATAATAAATCCCCCTGTCACTTTAAGATCAGTATCCTATGTATAGTCACATTCAAATAACCTATATGTTATCGGTTACAATTGATATTCTAAAGTGTATTTCTACTATACAGTCAATGGATATTTGAAAATTCAAGTAATTTTCTCTACAGGGATTTGCAGCTGACAAAAATCAACACTACTATCATTCTCGTAAAAGGTCGTATCCAATAAGCAAGCGTCCACAACGTCCCCAATAATTCTATAGTGATTTTCACTGATCCATTGAACCAAATCATTTAAAAACTCAATATTATATGGCATTCCATATTTATATACACATGCATATTGCCCAGCAGGCAACGTCATCATGTTATCCATATCAGGATCTATAAAAGGTAATGCAGTATATATTCCCGCACCCTCGAAAACATCATCCATTCCAAGTTTATCCTTTAAAATAACCGTGCCAAATCCCTCAGACGGAAGCATTTCATGTTTACTTAATACATTCCAAGCTTTCATAAGCGTTAAATGTAATTCTTCACGGCACAAATCATTTTCAAATGGTATAAATAAGACATGCCTTTCAGGAAATTCTTCTATAATAGGTTTATCCAATTCACTTTTAATATTTTTGGCTTCTGAATATTTCATTAATCTCTGTTGAATAAATGTACGGGTATTCATCAAGGCATTTATTTCTTTATCAATGAATTCTTGATGAAATTCCAAAAGTGACATGGCAGTGGTTAAATTCCGATTTCCTATATGGTCCTTAATATCATTCAGTTTGATGCCAATCGACTTCAAAAAGCAAATTTCCCTTAGAAACGGAATCTGAATGGCACTATAATATCGATAACCATGTTCATCTATATGTACCGGTTTAAATAAACCGATCTTATCGTAATAAATGAGTGTTTGCCTTGAGATACTGTGAATGGAAGCCATTTCACTGATTGATAAGTAATTGTCCATATGCGCTACTCCTCTGCAAATACTTTTTGTGAATTTCCTTCTAAGTCTTATATCATATATTAATTTTTTAATTTCCCTCCTTCCATTCGGCAGCTACAACCGCTTGGAGAGGGTCAGTATTCTAAAGAAATCTTCAATCCCCTCTAACTTTACCATTTTTCCATTTAAAATGAATGGATTTTAAAGGTCCTGCCTATCGAAAAAATGGATCATATCAGCATCTTCATTAATTAGGCAATAGGTGAGAAAGTGAAATTCAATAGTATTAAATTTTAAATTGAGTATAAAAAATACTAAGACAGGGGGTTCCGTCGCTTAAGGATTAATGGATTTTTTCACTATAGTCAGCAGTAACATCATTACCAGCTTATATGTTTTTGGACTTAAACTGATTCCTCTGGAAGGAATAGCATTTATTCAGGAAATCGAAAATCAGACCACACAATACCCAAGAAGGAAACAGGAGTTTAAAAATACACTCAACTTGTGAAAGAAAAAATAAAAACGTGCCTATTTGTGGACACGTTTTTCATAGAAAGGAATTTCCTTTATCTTAATTTGCATACAATCGGTATTGATCGCTTAATGTATCTCCATTACCGTAAATATAGGCTTTAGATCCCGATGTATAGGAGGAATTGTCGTACTTCCATTTAATTCTGAGTCCCATGTTTCCGCCTGCGCCATATGTTTCATTGCCATTCTTCTTAATATATTGCGAGAAGCTATCCCACGTCCGGGGGCCAACCACACCATCCACTTTCAAGTTGTTTTCTTTTTGGTATTTCTTCACTCCCGCTTCTGTTTTTGGTCCAAAGATACCATCAACGTCAACCACTGCAGAATCCGTATAAAAGCCCATGACATTCAGGATATACTGCATATTTCTGACCTCCACCCCATGAGTGTCCTTCCGTAAAATAGAATTCTTATCCCAGCTGTCGGGGTGGTGAAAACCTCCAGCAGATGCTGAAGCTGTGGAAAAAGATACCCCAAGGGCCATTGCCAATACTACCAAACTAGTAAGTAATTTCTTCATAGCTCCATCTCCCTCTTTTTTTTTACTTCCGAACTACCTTACTATTTCCCTTCAGATTTTATATTCCCCTTCCGACCGATGTCCTGTTTTGTCCTTGCTAAACAAACAGTATCCTTGAAATATCGAATAAGTGGGATTAATTTGCAACTGGGACATCTACGGTTTTTACGCATGTAAGATTTTATAATGAAATTAGTGAGTACAGAAAAAACTTAAGGAATTTCTAAATAGACATTATCCTTCTCTTTTCCTCTAGACGGATCACTTGATATGATGCATAAGTGAAATTTAACCCTTTACGCCAGAAGGCCGCCAATTGGCGGCTTTCTGACGTTCAAACACCCTTTAGTAATACCGGATTCCCTCTTTTATTCAGACCATTATTCGTTCAAATATGCCCATGCATATTGGGCATAAAGTTCTGCACCGGTAGCAAGCGCTTCTTCGTCGATGTTGAATTTTCCGTGATGGTGTGCCCATTCCGTATCTTTTTCAGGATTTCCTGATCCAACTAAAGCGAAGCTTCCAGGTACTTCATCTAAATAGAAGCTAAAGTCTTCGCCACCCATTGTTGGCTTTTCATTATATATTGCGTCATCGCCAAACGCATTTGAGGCAACTTTTTGCACTAATTTTGCACTGTATTCATCATTGATGACAGCTTGTGTTCCGCGGTAGTACTCAACCTTTGCGGTCGCACCGTAAATGTTCGCAACATTTTCAGCATAAATCTGGAGCTGCTTTTCAATATGGTCACGTGTTTTAGGATCAAAGCAACGGACAGTCCCTTCAATGACGGCATTTTCTGCAATGACATTAAAACGTGTGCCAACGACCATTTTTCCAACTGTCAAAACAGCGGGATTTTGGGGGTCGACCGTTCTTGATACGACAGACTGTACGTTCATGACGAATGAAGAGGCAACAATAGTAGCATCGATACAATCCTGTGGCATTGCACCATGTCCCCCTCTTCCTTTAAACGTTACTGTAAAGATATCTGCTGAAGCGAATGAAGGTCCTTGAGTACAAGCAACCGTGTTTGTTGGCATTTGCGACCAAATATGTATGCCAAAAACATTATCAACACCCTCAACAGCCCCTTGTTTAACCATTTCCCTTGCACCTGTTGCCACTTCTTCAGCTGGTTGAAATATTAATCGCACATTCCCAGGTAATTCTTCTTTTATTACGTTTAGTGCCTTAGCTGCAATTAATAGCATTGAAGTGTGCGCATCATGACCACATGCATGCATTTTCCCTTCTTCTTTTGAAGCATACGGCAAGTCTTTATTTAATTCTTCAACAGAAAGGGCGTCCATATCTGCTCTTAATGCTACCGTCTTTCCTGCCTTACCGCCTTTAATTTCTGCAATGACACCTGTTGGTTCCGCTTTTCGATAAGTAATCCCTAATTTTTCAAGGTAGTCACAAACAAAGGCAGTTGTATTTTCTTCTTCCCATGATAACTCAGGTTCGCTATGAAGTTTTCTGCGTATTTCTGTTAATTCATCACTATAATTTTGTATCGCTTTTTTTATCGTTTGATTAATCATTCTTATTCTACCTCCGTTAAACATTTAGCCACTTCGTAAAATATTTGCACTCCATTTGCCAAATGACGTGCATCAGACCATTCCTCTGGACAATGACTTAGTCCTGCTTTACTTGGAACAAAAAGCATGCCAACTTCAGTCACATCTGAAAAAACCATCGCATCATGACCTGCTCCACTATCAATGGAACAGTATGGAATTTCCAAATCAGAACTTTTATCTTTTAATAAATCCTTAATCTCATTACTCAATATCTTTGGCGGCATATACAACAGCTGTTCCGCCGTTGTATGGATCCCCTGTACCTGATAGGATTCGATTAATTCTTTCATCCGCCTGATGACATTGTTAATATGTTCTTCCTTGCTTGATCGAATATCTACCGAAAATACCACTTTATTCGGTATGACGTTTGCTCCATTTGGTAAAACATCTAGTCGTCCTGTCGTTATAACCGTTCCTTCTCCTTCCTCAATTGCAAAGCTCGGTAATTGAGAAATAATTTGAGCGGCAGCAACCAATGCGTCCGTACGGCGATCCATTGGGGTTGTGCCTGCATGTCCTGCCTTTCCTTCAATGGTTACTTCAAATTGAGTTAAACCAACAATAGCTTCTACAACACCAATGGGGATATTCTTCTCTTCAAGGATTGGTCCTTGTTCTATATGCAATTCGAGAAATGCTTTAATGCTATTGGGATTTCTTCTTTTCGGAAGAGAGAAATCCAGTCCAACTTTTGACATCGCTTTAATGGTTGTGATACCATCTTTATCCTTTAAATTTTTAAAACTTTCCTCACTAAGCGTTCCCACTATTCCTCTCGACCCCATTAGCCCTCCGCCAAAACGAGCTCCTTCTTCTTCAATCAGGGCAACGATTTCCAATGGATATTTAGGTGTTAATTGATTTTCTGAAAATAGGGCAGCCACTTCAAGTGCGACAATTACACCTGCTGGTCCGTCATACGCACCGCCATTTGGTACGGAATCAAAATGTGAACCTAACAGAACGCTTGGTGCATCTTTTAAAGTACCCTCAAGCTTTCCAAAAATATTTCCAAATCCATCTTCCTGTACTGTCAGGCCGTAATCCATCATTTTATTTTTTATATAATTACGTGTAAGCAAGTCTTCCTTGCTATACGTAAGCCGGGTAGTCCCTTCTCCGGGTGTTGATGTAAATTCGCCCAAATCACTTATTTGCTTTTCTATACGTTCGCTAAGACTCACTTAGAATCCCTCCTATTTTACAAGAATTGTACGAATATTCCTGCCAAAATAACCGACACGATTGTTACCGATATAAATCCGCCAACAAGCATCGGCGGCAGCATATGGCTTAGCAATGCTTCTTTTTCATTTTCATCTTTTGTTAATGAATTTACGACTTCATTGGTGATAATGTAATCAGCTGGAAATCCGTATAATGCTGTTAAAGATACAGCAAAGGCCATTTCTTTGCTGACTTTTAACAATTTCCCTGCTATGAATGAGAAGATATACATACCTATCACAGCTAAGATAATGCAAACAACAAGTGGGTAAAGAATCTCCATCATCATACTTGGTGTTGCATTTTTCAATCCATCAAAGACGAAAAGCATAAGAGCCATGATCGCAAATCCAAATCCATTTGCTTTTTGCAGTGTCTGTCTTTCCAAGAAACCGATACTTTTTCCGATAACCCCGAATAGTAAGCAAAGAACAAATGCATTTATAGATATAATCGGCTCTAATCCACTCGAAACTAGGTAAGCAAGTAAAGCAACAACTGCAAGTCTTAAAAATTTGAAATATTCCGTATTATATTTTTCAGGAAGTTTCTTGAACAGCTTAAGTTCCGTCATACCTTCTGCAGCGGATGCAGTTTCATCCTTTTTTACCGTTAACTTTCCATTGCGGTATTGCCCCAAAAGCTTCTTCCCTTCTTTCTTCAAGACAATTGAAGTTAAAGGATATCCAGCGAAGCCTTGCATTACATAAATAACAATGGCAAAAACGGACAAGCTCGTAAGTCCTGCATCTGCCGCTCCTTCTGACATGATTATTGAAGAAACCATACCTCCCACTAAAGGTGGAACCGCTACAAGGACAGTTTGCAGATCAAAAATAAAGATGCCAATTCCGAATAATAGTGCAACAATGCCAAGAATGCCAGATAAGGAGATGACAATCGTCTTCCATTGATTCACCAATTCCCTTATTGAAAGCAATGTCCCCATATTCGTGATCAATAAGTACATCATCATGGTTGCCACTACCGGTGGAACACCTGCTATTGAAACGATGTCTTGCGGAAAGAATGTCCAATAACCACATAGAAATAGGATCGCCGAAATGAAAACGGAAGGTACCCAGGCTTTTGTTCGAACCGCCACTATGTCCCCTACAAATAAAATCAGAATAACAATAACCAAAGCCAACATCTGTGACATATGAGTTCCCTCACCTTCCAAATTAATAGTTTGAATATTCTTATAAAATAATAACATTGAATAGTCTAAATTTAAAGATAATTTGATATTTTCAGGTAAATGTACACAGATAATAGGAAATGTAAGTGTTTTATTTCTGATTTCAAACACCAAATATTCTCAAATAATTATATGGTTGGGTATATCAAAATAATTTTTCTTTGGATACCTCTTTATCTCGGTAGTGACTAAAACAACTAACACAAACTAATCTAAACCTATTATTTCAAAAAGAAAAAGCCGTCTAAGGACAGCTCAGATTAATTAGTAATTAATATCCTGTTATTTTTCACTGTAAATAATCCGATATGTTAATTAATGTTGTAAAGGTTTGGGGGAATCAACAGTGGGGTGATCAGGCTGGTGCATTAAAGAGTCTTCTTGATGAAATTTTAAACGGAGCAGTTGGAATGGCATGGCAAGAGAAATGGGATGGTTGTTAGTCTGTGCCTATGATGCAGAACGAGTCCTGACTCGCTCAATACCGCACCGCATTATTATGTCAGGGGCTGAATCAACATTAATAGAATAAGAAATTTTCCTTTAGGCTCCTTTTTCTTTTTATAAAAGGCCGCTAATTGGCAGCCTTATTATAAAAAGAATCCAGTTAATAGATCTATCTCTAAAATTTTCATTTCCAATATGATACTATTTTTGACCAAGCCAAATACCCCGACAATTTTTTTAAGAGGATTTTCCTTTGTTTCAAAAAACCGTAAACACACTAACTCTAGGAACGTTTCTTTTCTAGCAACCGTTAATTAAGTAAGCGATAAATATTAATAAATGCCCATATTAAAATTAAGCCCCAAATCAATACTATTATTGATCCGACTATCCAATTCTTTGGCTTACCGTTTTTCATCATTTCTCCTGCCTTACTTTCACAGTCGGTTAATACTGACTTTGGTATCATCTTTAATGCAATAATTATTCCTAATGGAACAAGAATTACATCGTCTAAGTAACCAAGAATAGGTATGAAATCAGGTATTAGGTCTATCGGACTGAATGCATAAGCTACAACACAAGCCGTAAAAACTTTTGCATACCAAGGCACCCGTTCATCTTTAAAAGCAAAGTAAAGGATAAAAATCTGTCTTTTTAAATTTCCCGTCCAAGTCTTAATTTTCTTAAACATTTTATCTCCTAATTATAGTTAAGAATTTAATTCCATTATAACAAATAGGAATTACACTAACCTCCCCTCAAAAAAAACTAATCACGATTTGCTCTTGAATTCTTACGATTGATAGCCATTTCATTAACCATTATCTATTTAAGATCAGCATTACTCCTCTAGGATAGTTGTTTATCGAAACGTTGTCTTTACCTTTATCGAAGTATTGCAAGTAATTCCAATCATTATGTGTTAAAAAAAGGCATACTCCCTTTTTCGGGAATCATGCCTTTATGTAAGGAAAATAGATGTTGCAGGAAGTAACTAGCCTTTTCTATCAACATTCTAAATTAAATGATAGGTTTGACTTTGTATAGTATACTTATTGATTTTTTCCATGCTTGGTTCAAAGCCAATACCGGGCAATTCTGGAACACTGATTATTCCGTTTTCCACTGTTACTTCAGGGTCAGTAATATCTTCTGCCCAATAGAGGGAGGAAGCTGCGGTATCGCCGGGAAGCGTGAAGTTAGGCAGTGAAGTAATTGCAATATTATGTGCTCTTCCAATGCCTGATTCCAGCATACCCCCACACCAAAGCGGAATTTCATGTTCAAGACATAAATCATGGATTTTCCTGGATTCAGTCAAACCTCCGACACGGCCAATTTTGATATTAATAATTTTACAGCTGCCCAATTTAATAGCTTTCCTTGCATCCGCTAATGAGTGAATGCTTTCATCCAGGCAAATAGGTGTTTTTAACCTTGACTGTAAATCTGCATGGTCAATGATATCATTATAGGCAAGCGGCTGTTCAATCATCATTAAATTAAAATCATCCAAGGCGGATAACCCGTCTATATCTTGTAAGGCATAAGCTGAATTTGCATCTGCCATGAGCGGGATATCAGGATATACTTTTCTGACCTTGTCTATTAATTCAACATCCCAGCCGGGTTTGATTTTTAGTTTAAAGCGTTTATAGCCTTCACCGAGTCGAGCTTCTATTATATCTAGTGTCGAATCAATCGAATCCTGTATACCGATGCTTACCCCCACTTCAATTTTCTTTTTTGTTCCACCTAACGTATTTGAAAGAGAAGCACCCTGTTTTTTAGCATACAGATCCCAAACAGCACCCTCTAAAGCGGCTTTTGCCATGTAATTGCCGCGAATATGGGTGAAATATTTTTCGGAAATTTCATCAGGATGCTTGATTTCATTTTTAAGGATAATTGGAATTAGATAATCTTCGAGTATATGCCAGTTCGTTTTTAAGGTCTCTTCATTATACAAAGGGTCGAGCATCGCAACCGATTCAGCCCAACCGGAAATGCCATCATCACTTTTTGCTTCCACAAGGATAAAATCCCGATTGTATTCCGTCCCAAAGCTAGTTGTAAAGGGGTGAAGCAAGTCAAGCTTCAGATGCCTTAAAATAACTTGTTTAATTTTCACTAGTAGATTCTCCTTTTGGGGATAAAACTGTTTACCCCAGTCTTTTTAATAGCTGACAGCAGCATATTGTTAATTCATATTTAAATATAAACCTGCTTATTTCCTTGATAGCACATAAAACTGAACGGGAATTTCCGTCATGGAATTCTTCATAAAATCTGTTACCTGCCATTCTTGCTGAAATAAATCACTAAAAATGTCCCTCGTTTTCATCCGCCATTCATTAGCCACTTGAATATTTGTGGCTCTTATTGTTCGGAAGTCCTTTGGAATGGCCACAAAAGCTGTATCACATTCTTGTTCAGGCAGCGGAAGAGTGAAAGAAGGAACAGGCACTCCCTCATCAATGGCATCCCATTGGATAAGCGAGTTTTCTATCACAAAGTTCAACGGTAATCCTTGTCCGTTAGAATCCGTTTTCTCCTTTTTACCAATATGCCATTCGACAAGAAAGCGGTCAGAAGGAATTCCGCTGTTTAATAGATCTTCCATTTCACCATAGCAGTTTGGTATATAGGTGGAACATACCCCGCCAAGCTTGGCTATATTTAAATACCCATTAACACTTTCTAATGGATCGTATGTCCAGGTAATAAGGGAATAGCCGAGCTTTATCGCCTCGTCACGTTGTGCTGACTTTAACTTTTCCCCTATACCTTTGTTGCGAAATTGCTCATCAATTCCTAGAATATGTGAACAAAGATAGGCTGATTGCCCATTGAATCCCGGAAAGCTGTATTGAAATCCAATCAGCTTCTCCTCGCAATAAGCTCCTATAACCAAACCTCCGTTTTTCACAGCAGTTATGGTTTGGTGTGAAGGGATTGAGTCGGTTTCTCCCCAAATGGCGGATTCTAGCTTTCTTACTTCCTCTAGCTCTTCAATTCGATGAAGAGAACGAATTGCAATTTCATGTGTATTCGTCATGGTAAACCTCCTATGAAAAGCACAAGCGCCTTGATCGGCCCAACATAAGATGGACAAGTAAGTTCCACAGCTGACGGCTTATCTTGCAAGGCGCTGGAGCTATCTTTTAAATACTTTATGTTTACGAAATACTCTCTTATTTGTTATTCCACTTTACTGAAATCAGCCTCTTGCAATGGAATCACTTTTGTCCTCTTTACGATTTTATAACCTAGAAAAGCCAGGAAAAATAAAGGAAGCCCGATATAAGAAATTAAAATTCCATACCAGTCAATCTCAGGACCGAAAAATGCAGAGTAATTTTGCCCCAGGATAGCCGTAACACATAAAAATGTCGCTAATATCGGACCAAATGGATACCATTTTGATACATACGGCAAATCTTTTAAATCTCTTCCTTGTGCTATATATGCCTTCCGGAATCGATAATGTGTAATCGAAATTCCTAACCAGGATAAAAAGCCGGATAAACCTGCAGCATTCAATAACCAATTGTAAATCGTACCTTCACCGAAGAAAGAGGTCAGGAAAGCTGCCATCCCAACGATGGTAGAAAAGTACACAGCATTCACTGGAATGCCGCCTGAATTCACCTTTTTTAGAAACGAAGGAGCTTTGCCTTCTTTCGCCAGCACCCAAAGCACGCGAGAAGCTCCGTACATGGCCGAATTGCCCGCAGAAAGAACGGAAGTAAGAATGACAACATTCATAACAGAGGCAGCGATGGCTAGCCCTGCGTTTTGAAAAACTAGTGTAAAGGGACTTACCGCAATATCTTCAATATTCGAGCTTAACAAACGCGGATCATTATAGCTTATTAAAAATCCAATCACGATTATTGCCAATACATAAAACAAGAGCAGTCTCCAGAAAATTTGCTTGATGGCCTTTGGTATATTTTTTCTTGGGTTTTCACTCTCGCCGGCTGCAATTCCTACTAACTCGGTGCCTTGAAAGGCAAACCCGACCACCATAAAGACACTTATAACGGATAAAAAGCCTCCTTTAAACGGTGCCTCCCCTTTGGTGATATTTTCAAAACCTACAGCATCCCCTCCCATGATTCCTACAATCATTAATAACCCTACTGCGATAAAGATGATAATCGTCAAAACCTTTATAATGGCAAACCAGAATTCTGATTCTCCATATCCTTTTACCGATAAAATATTAAGGCCAAATATGAGTGCAAGAAATAATGCGCTCCAAATGATGCCCGGAACAGAAGGCAGCCAATATTTCATAATAAGGGAGGAAGCTGCTAATTCCAATGCGACTACGATTGCATTGTTATACCAATAGTTCCAGCCGATCGCAAATCCTAAAGCCGGATCGACAAACCTTGATGTATATGTACTAAAAGAGCCTGTAATAGGAATAAGGGCAGCCATTTCGGCTAAGCTTGTCATCAGGAAGAAAACCATGATTCCGGCAATTATATAGGCGGCTACAGCTCCTCCCGGACCCGCAGTATGAATAATGGAACCGCTTGCTAAAAATAGCCCTGTTCCAATGGTTCCGCCGATTGCGATCATTGAAAGATGCCTTGGTTTGAGTTTTCGCTCCAGTTGTTTTTCTTCAGCAGCTGTTTGGTCCCCGGTTTGTGATGTTAGTGCGGTATTTTCCATAAAACACCCCTTCATTAATTTTCTAAGTTATTCTCCTGCCGTCATCATTACTGTGTTAATTAAAATTTTCGTTCCATAAATAAGTGCTTTTAAATTGAACATCATATCCGGATGATGCAGACCAGGCGTTAGATCGCAACCTAACCCTATCATGGTTGCTGTTAATTCAGGATTTTTGGCTGTATAAAAATGAAAATCCTCGCCTCCTTGAGAAACACAGACCGGAACGACATTTTCCGCCCCAAGGATATCTTCTATTGCGGCCTCAGCCAGCTTTATCGCTTTTTCATGCAAGGTTGCAGCGGGGACATATTCTTCGGCTGACCAGGAGATGGATGTTTCAGTTTGTTCCATTGTCTGGTCAATAGCATCCTTCGTTAAGCGATTCAGTTCATTCATTACATCATTAGACTGCGCTCTGGCATCAATAGCAAAGAAAGCTGTTTCCGGGATGACGTTTGATGCTTTGTTGTTTGTTTCAAATTGAGTCATTTTGATGGAATAAGGAGTTTCGGTTTCCAGATTAATCTGCTGTAATTTTTGGACAAGCAAAGCTGCTGCCTCGATTACATTTATTCCATCTTGCGGACGGGAAGCATGGGCCTGAATGCCTTTGATTGTTCCCCTTATTGTTTCGGCTGAGCCATGGACAATGACGGGGGAAGCCTTCATATAAGGAACTTCCGTACTGGGTCTTACATGAATCCCGAATAAATATGTAACATTCTCCAACGCGCCATCATTGATCATTTGAAGAGCGCCTTCCCCTTTTTCTTCCGCAGGCTGAAATATAAATCGGAGAGTGTGTTTAGGCCGGATTCCGCAGGAGGCAATGGCCAATGCTGTATATAAAACCATTGTGCTATGTGCGTCGTGTCCACATGAATGATTTGCCTTTACAACTCCATCTACTTCCTGAACAAGCGCATCCATATCAGCCCTTAATGCCACAATCTTTTTTGAGATGCCTGGAATCTCGGCAATGATTCCATAATGGCCTTGAAATGTTTTTACGGTTATTCCCGCTTCCCTAAGACATTTTAAAATATAGCTAGACGTTCTTTTCTCCTGCCAGCTTGGCTCAGCTAAGGAATGCAGGTCATGATAGGACTTCAACAATAATTCTTGATGCTGATCAATATATTGAATCGGGTTCATAATGATGCACCTCCCCCTTTACATGAATTTAAACTCATTCATTAAACACTTCATAACTTGAATATAACCTTTCTAATTTTTGCTGATGGGTATATATCCGTTTTGCGTCTTTTTGATGTATGCCTGCAATAACCAAGTCCAATAAGCTAATGACGGAAGCGATTGAATTCGTTCCGGTTTCTGCGTTTTCTTCAGTTGTCAGTGCAATATCAGAGATACGTCCAACAGGTGACAGGAGGCGGTCTGTAACTGAAATTAAACAAACTCCTTGTTCTTTTGCACACTCCGCAACTTTTAATGTTTCATTCGCATATCTTGGAAGGGAAAAAACAACTATCACAGATTTGTTAGTGAGATTACAAAACTTTTCATAGAAGTCGCCTGTTGGTGAACATAAACTTACATTTTCCCTTAATGAACTTAACGTATAGGAGAACCAATAGGCGGCGGCATGGGAAATCCGGTGCCCTGCAATTAATATTTGGTCAGCCTTGATCAAGACATCGACCGCTTTCCATATATCCTGAACGTTCGTATGATCTAATAGATGTCTTAAAATATGAACTTCGTTTTCTATCACTTTGGTAAATGGATCTTGCTTGTCATCAATGCTAAGAATGGAATCACTATTGGATATATCCGTTTGGTTTTGGTGCAGCAGCTGTTTTTGAATTCTATCCTGCATTTTACTAAACCCTTCAAATCCCAATGAATAGGAAAACCGAATGACCGTTGTTTCACTAACCTCAGCTTCCCGCCCAATTTGAAAAGCCGTTTTAAAGGCAGCTTGATCCAAATTTTCAATCAGGTAAGCGGCAACCTTTTTTTGACCTGTCGATAGATGGTCAAATCTTTCTTTCACTAATAATTTAAATGGTAGATTTTCCACAATATCACTCCTTTCCGGTGAATCAAATACTTCTTTTTAATAAAATGATGAAGGTAATACTTCTTTGTTTTATACACTATCACAATTTAATTAGAAAAAGAAGAAGTTTTTGATTTTTTTGATAATTATTAACTTCGAACTTCCCTACAGTTTTTTATAAAATAATATTCCCGTAGATTTCCCAAATCCGCTCCCTTTCCGCCGACTGTCTGCCAAGCCTCCTCGACCCAAGCGTCTGTGGGGTCTAGGCTAGCCAGTTTTTCGGCAGGAGTGTCGCAAATTTCTTTAACCTAATATGGATTACAGTACAAAAACATGAAGGATAATCCAGTCTTAAACTTGGTTCGGAATGGACCAGCCTGACAGTTTCTATTTAAAAAACGTTCCCGGTGATTGGATCGGAAGGTGCGAGACTCCTGCGGGAAAAGCGTGTCTAGGGAAGACCCCGCAGGCGGAAGCCGAGGAGGCTCCCCAGACCGCCCGCGGAAAGCGAGTACCTGAAGTGGAAATCAAATCCACCACCAAATTACATTTCTTGGTTCGGGTCTCTAATTACTTTATTTGTAAAATCAATAACTTCATTGACATTAAGATATATGTTAGAATATTCTGTAGTTTCAACTTATTCAAGGGGGGCTATTTAATGGGGGAATCATCTAAAGGACACGAACTTTTACAAGTTATAACGGAAGGGAAACAGCCTCCGAATTGTGATTTAACGTTACAGATTGAAGCAAATTATGCCCAGGATGGAATTGCGAGAGGTGTATGGAAAGTAGATGAAAAGTTTATTAATGGAATTGGTGTAGCAATGGGTGGATTTGTCACTTCTGCAGCAGATATTATGATGGCTTATGCGATATCATCTAAATTAAGCATCGGACAATCCTTCGCATCGATTGATTTACATACTACCTTTCATCGACCAGTAAGATTAGGAGACGTACAAGTTGAAGCAAAAGTAGACCGAATCGGAAAAAAAACAGCTTATGTACTTGCAGATTTATTTCAAAATGATAAAAAAGTGGCAAGCGTTGTGTCATCAGTTATGATCCTTTAAACCATAAAAAAAAGCATGTTGCACAAAAAAGCCCTTCGTAACATGCTTCTTTCATTTAGACATTCGATAAAATCAAGAGAGCACAAGATTCACCGCTTCGCCTAATCACCTCATTGTAAATCAATTTTATATTTTCTTTGGATAGACACCTCATCAAACAAGCCATCGCAGCACAAGGCTTTGGAGATCCATGGTGAATAGACCGTAATCAATGACGACCATTTCATCATTCTCGTTATATCCGACATTATCCAAACGCAAATCTATTGGGATAATACCGTGCCTCAGGAATTTCAATTCCAAACTGATCAGTTTCGTATATTCCTTGATTGCAAACGGCACTTTCGTGTCTACCTTCTTCATGATAATCCAGCCCGTCCCATGCTCCTTAACCGGACAAATATCCTTTTTGACTTCCTCATTACAGTTATTATAGATATAAGCTTCATTTGCATTGCTTATTAGTCCTACTTGTGACAATGCAATTTTTAAAATATAGCCATTATTTAAATCATAGACGACCCGATTAAAACCATACCCGATCATTTTATACTTGAACTTTAGCGTTTTTCTGGCGGTAGATACTAATTGTCCAGCGGTTATATAAATTTGGAATTTCCCTATTTGAGATATCCATGACTCAATGGCTTTTATCTCTTGCATGGACAGCATTGCACTTTTATTCGGCTGATGTAACCTTTCCTTACCATTGTTAATTGGCCACAACATTCCCTAAACGTCTCCTTTTTTTAAGATTTATTACTAGAGAGATGGGTTTCCAGTGGGCTGTTACAATAAGAAGATACGATAATAAGTAAAAGATTGTGTTTTGAACATTTTCTGAAAACAAACCACTATTACACATTTATCATCCATAAAAAAGTATCTTACCAGTTTCTTACGAATCTCTCTTCGTAACAAGATATGATATTTATGAAAAATGGCTTGTACAATTACTGAGAAATTAACATACAACAAGAATGCCCTGGTATCCCAATGTGTCCAACTCTTCCCATCCGTTGATTCACCTTCCTATACCTTAAGAAAGAGCAGCTGAATTATAGTAAAGTCCGTTTTCCTTTAACAAAAGATATGAAAAGACAGATGACAAATAGTTTGCCATCTGTCCAGCTATACTTTACTTCGACTTTGAATTAATAATAATTAAATTTTTTTAAAAGTGCGTATGAAGATCAACTAAAAAACTTAACCATCCTTTATACTTCAATCCTAAAGCTGTGAGTTCACACAAGGGTTATGTTCGGCTTACAAAAGCGCATTTTTGATCACATACATTAATTTATCTCACTTATTCAAAAACTCTTCTAATTCTTCAGAAGTTGGATAAGAAGACTGTGTACCACGTTTAGTGACACTTAAAGCAGCATATGCTGTAGCCATTTTTATAGCATGAAGTACTTCGCCATTTTTCACAAAGAAATGTGCAAAACATCCTATAAATGCATCTCCAGCGCCAGTAGTATCATTCGCAGTTACTTTATGTGACTCGACAGTTTGAGTTTTTTCCTTTGTTACCCACATGACGCCCTTGCTTCCCATTGTCACAATGACATTTTTTACTCCTTTTTTAATTAACCCGGACGCTGCTTCTCTAATTTGGGCCTCAGAGGCCACAGGCATTCCTGTTAAAATCTCCAATTCGCTCTCATTCGGAATAAAAAAGTCACTTTTGCACACATAATCAAAATCAAGTTCTTTTGATGCCGGTGCAGGATTCAAAATGACCGGAATGCCATGCTCATAACCAAATTCAATTGCACGGTAAACGGTTGGAAGCGGGATTTCCAGCTGAAGGACAATTAACGAGGCTGTCTTAAGTTTATCAGTTGCTCGCTCCACGTCTTCCGGCTTCAGGTGTTGGTTTGCTCCCTTAATAATCAGGATGCGATTTTTTGATTCTTGATCGACAAAAATCGGTGCAACACCGCTTGATATGCCGCTGACTTTATTGGTAAACTCAGTATCTATTCCGTGGCTTTCGAGGTTTTGAATGGTGTTATCGGCAAAGAGATCATCGCCAACCTTTGTTACCAACATAACTTTTGAGCCCATTTTGGCAGCTGCCACTGCCTGATTTGCTCCTTTCCCCCCACATCCAATCTTAAAGTCAGGCGCCTCAAGTGTTTCTCCTTCTTTCGGCATCTTATCAATGTATGAGATCAAATCAACCATGTTAGATCCAATTACTGCTATATCCATTTCCTTTTCCCCCTTATTTCTTCCCGGTTATAATCGTGAAAGACCTCTCTTCCCCTACTCCGAGCGTAATCAATGTTCCAGCTTTTTCTGCAGCGTTGAAGCCTTCTGGACGGCATGTTGCAGGCAGCACGAATGATGCAACTTGCTGATTTGCATTATGTAATACCCACCTTGTGGCATAATTCAATTCCGCTGTTGAAAAACTTGTAAAGAAAGTAACTCCATCGGGAGAAGCCATTTCAAACTCAACTTCTTCCTGATATAAATTCAGCTCATCCCCAAAAAATACGATCTCTGGATCATACATTTCCGGATTGTTTAATACTGTGAGCGATTCTTCGCCATTTAGCAGCTTCTTATTATAAACCAACCATTTTTCTGTCGGCTTTACATGGCCTGGAATCGATTCTCTAAGCTTGAAAACATCGTCTGGAATGTTCTGCTTCATAACGGCATTTTCTAAATATGAATAGTTGGTGTGGCACATATACTGAAGGGGCATTTCTGCACCCGATAAATTTTTTACATTCATGCTCATTTTAATAAAACCTTTTTCTTTGAACATTTCAACACTCGGAGTGGCAAGATAATGGTGACCGAACCCTTTGACATACTCTGTCTGACCAATTACTTTTATACCAATATCCGTTACTTCAATCCAAGCTCTATCCATCTCGGCACATGGCATTTCTCCATGCATTTCATGGTCATCATTCGATCCCGGACAGCCATTGCTGATTAATCCAGAATGAAAGGCAAAACATCCATATGTATCTACGATCCTCTCAACCTTTTTAGGTTGAGAGAACATGCTCTTCATTTTAAGATCTACACCGTCAAATTCCAAATCCCAAATCATCTGACCCATATATGGGAGGACAACCATTCTTCCTCGTGAATTTGTTAGCTCAATCGCTTCAATACCTGATGGATAGCGGAATAAGTTTACACCGAATTCATTGTTGGTAAAAAAGACTGTTTTGTTCTCCTTAAAATAGTCCCGTTGCAGTTCAATTGTTCCCATCATGCTTTCCATCATGCTTTCCATCCCTTTCCTAATTATATCCAAAAAGGACAGCAAAGTTTAACTGTCCTGGTCAGATGACAATTTTCTAAATTAGACTGATTCCACTGGCTTTTCTGAAGGCTGGACCGATGCACTTTGCTTTTTCATTTCACCGAAGAAATAGCAACCGACGTAGATAAAGCATGCCATCGATACAAGAAATGCTAATTGCATGGAACCGAAGAAATCAGATACAAACCCTTGAACTGCAGGGATGACCGCTCCGCCTACAATAGCCATGACGAGGATTGCTCCTGCCGTTTCTGTATATTTCTTCTCTTTTATAACTTCAAGTGTTTCAGCATAAATCGTCGCCCAGCATGGTCCAAACAGCATGCTGACAGCAACTGCAGCGTACACTGCCGTCATGTTCGGAACAAAAGCCACATACGCAAGAAGAGCTGAACCAATGACGGAGTAGCTAACCAATACCTTAGATGGAGAAAAGCGGGTCATCAAGAAATTGGCTATGAACTTACCTACAAAGAAAGCACTAAAGCTATATACCATAAAGGTTGAAGCTGTACGCTCGTTGATGTCAGGATTTAAATCGAGCGCAAGCCGAATGGTAAATGACCAAACCGTTACTTGCATACCGACGTATAAAAATTGTGCAGCAATTCCGTTCCGGAAGCGTTTGTTTCCACCTAAGTATTTCAGTGTTTCTATGATTCCAGGTGTTTTCCCTGTAACTTTGCTGCTATTCACTTCCGGCTTACAGGACGGGAACTTAGTGAAAATAAACAGTACAAGTATACCGATAAGGACAAAAATCATATATCTGTAGGGTTCTAGAGTATTTTCAAGCATTTTCAATCCAAAAGCCTGTGCCTCCGCAGGAGACATAGTCGCCAATTGCGCCTCAAGACTTGCTCCTTTCTGGAAAACAAGGTATTTCCCAAGTAAAATTCCTGAAATCGCACCAATTGGATAAAATGTTTGGCTAATATTCAATCGAAGAATCGCATACTTGCGCGGGCCAATCATGGAACTATATGTATTTGCAGCTGTCTCAAGAAAACCTAAGCCAATTGCGATGGAAAAAATAGCAAATAAAAACATTGTATAGGTAGCCATATGCGAAGCTGGGTAAAACAATGAGCATCCCACAATATAGAAAAGCAAGCCTGTAATTATGGCAAACTTATAATTAGTTTTCTTTATTACCATTGAAGCAGGTATTGCTATCAGAAAATATCCTCCATAAAAAGCACTCTGTACTAAAGCACTCGCAAAATCACTTAACTCAAACACATGTTTGAACTGTGCAATCAAAATATCGTTCAAACTGGCAGCTACCGCCCATAAAGGAAAAAGCAAAGACAACAGGATAAACTGAACAAAAGGTGTACGATTCAAATAACCATCTGGCAGCTGAATTATGTTTTGTTTTTTCATTCTCTAACATCCCCTTGTGTCTATAGTTTTTTTAAGCGCTTATGCAATTCTTAATCAGAATCAGTATCCATCCAATACTGCTTCACCTTTCATAATCCTCACGCCCGAGCTTGCACCGACACGAGTAGCGCCAGCCTCAGCCATCGACTTCAAATCTTTTAAATCACGAATTCCCCCGGATGCCTTTACACCAGCCTTATCCTTAACAATCTTATGCATTAATGCAACATCCTCTACCGTTGCTCCCCCTGTTGAGAATCCAGTAGATGTTTTCACAAAATCGGCGCCTGCACGAAGTGAAATTTCGCAAGCAAGAACCTTCTCTTCTTCAGTAAGCAGTGATGTTTCGATGATCACTTTGACAAGTGCCCTAGTTTTAACAGCATCAACCACTGCACGAATGTCAGCTTCAACCTCCTCATATTCGCCTGATTTCAATAAACCAATCGCTATGACCATATCCACTTCTTCGGCGCCATTTTGAATAGCATTCTCTGATTCAATCACTTTTACAGCAGTCGTTGACGCTCCTAGAGGAAAACCAATGACTGTACATACCTTCACATCGCTTCCTTTTAGCTTCTCTGCTGCCGTTTTCACCCAGACTGGGTTTACACAAACGGAAGCAAAGCCATATTCTCTAGCTTCTTCACAAAGATTCACTATCTGTTCTTTTGTTGCCTCAGCCTTTAAAAAGGTATGGTCAATCATTTTTGCAGTACTCATTTTAATCTCTCCTCTTTCTCTAGTTAAAATAAAACGCTTTCAATATATAAAAAGGTATCGGGCGACCAGATGGGTTAAACTCCTAGTCCCCTTTTCATATAATCAGAATGTATGATCCACTGACCGGCAAGAATCCCTGATTTTAAGCTCTGGAGACAATAGATACTCCCGCTTCGGAAGCTCTCCTTTGAAACAGATCCGCTCATGCAAAAGCATAAAGGCAATCTCTCCTATAGCATTCATTGGCCTTGCAACTACACTAAGTTTCGGGCTCAAAAATGTCGCTATATCCACATCATCAAAACCTATAAATGACACCTCGCTGCCAAGCCTCCAGTTTAAATCGGCCAGCGCTTTCATACAGCCGATAGTCATCATATTGTTGGAAGAAAAAATAGCAGTTGGCCTATCATCAAGCTCAAACAGCTTTTCAGTACACTGATAGCCACTTTGCTCTCCGAAATCTCCATTAATGACATTACGTTCATCCAATTCAATGTTGTAGTCATCTAGGGCATGTTTATAACCCAAGAACCGTTCTAGCCCAGGGGTCGTGTTCTGTGGACCGCATATAATCGCTATCTTTTCATGCCCCTGAAGAATCAATTGCTGGACAGCCTGATAGGCCCCCTTCTTGTTATCAACAAGAACAGTATCCACTTCAAATTTTTTGATGCTTCGATCAACTGCTACTACAGGAATTCCCTGTTCTTCAAGCAGTTTTAGGTGCTCACCATCTTCATTGGCCGTAGTGATAATCACACCATCCACACCTCGCTCAATAAAATTTCTCACAATCTCTTCCTCGATTTTTGGGGATTCATTTGTACTGCTTAAAATAGTAAAGTATTCTTTTTCACGAGCTTTTTGTTCAATCCCTGCCATAACAAGCGGAAAGAACGGGTTCATAATATCAGGTACAATGACCCCGATTGTATTCGTTTCTTTTCGCTTCATTGTTCTTGCTGCAGCACTGCGAATATAGCCCAGTTCCTCAATGGCCTTTAGAATACGCTCTTCCGTTACTTTCCGAACGCCTCCTTGGTTATTAATGACCCGGGATACAGTTGCAATAGAAACGTTTGCAAGGTTTGCAACATCCTGAATATTTGGCTTTGACTCCATCTTTTAACACCTCAAAATGTAAACGTTTAGATTTTTTAAAAAAAATGAGTATAAAACAAATAAAAATCATAAAATTAATTACATTTAAAATGTAAACGTTTAGATTATTCTTGAAATTAGATTACCAGGTTGTTTGTGTAATAGCAAGTTTTTTTGTATGCGGTTACATGGAATTTTTTTACCAAGTCACTTGGATGATTTACTTTCACGTCTTTTTTACCATTTCTAGGTTACTTCCTTTTTCCGCTTAGCCCTTTAACTTTCATTCTTTTTTTTATTTTTATAATGGGTTAAGTTAATCCGCACAAGATGGACCTTTGGGTACTCCCCTTTCCTTCTTTTGCAAAGAAAATGGTATATTATACTTTGACATCAACGTTTTAAGACAAGGAGTGATGAAGTATCCGTAAAAGATGGATCATTTCAACAATTGTTGGGTTATTGCTTATTTGTATAAGTGTAATTGCCTACAATTATTTCGGGAGCGATCAAACTGAAAAAGGGAAAAATGCGGAGGCCAAGGAATCCAAAATTCCTGAGGTGGAGGAATATGGCGGGATCCATCTTAAAGAAGTCGGCGATAAGGTTCGCCAAAAAAATTGGGGATCATTCACATTACTAGAATCGAAGTCTATTAATGAGTCATTTGAATTGGCACCGATGGTCATCACAGTCAAGGATATCCGCAGGATTCAATTATCATCACTCACAGATGAAGCAAAGGAGGAGCTCAAGTTCTATACAGGATTGAGTTTTGAAGAGGCCTATTCGATATATTATAAAGAGAATTTATCCATGGAGGAAATCGATCAACAGGCGGCGTTGTCTAAAACGGATATCGATGAAGAGGTTTCTTATCTGGAGATAACTTATTCTATTGAAAATAAAGATTCGAAGGAACTTCAGTTCTTCAGCATGGAAAATGTTACTTTCAATGATGATCTTACATATGATGTGCCTTCTAAAAATTTCATCCATTCCGGGGATACTTTTATAGGGACAAAAAAAGTAAGTCGATCAGATTACCAACCAGGAGAATTGAGAAAAGGCACAATTGGTTTATTGGTTGATCCAGAGGCAAAATTAGATCGGCTCGATTCCTTTTCATTCACTACCGATGATATAGCGGATGGTGAGTCTCATGAATTACTGGTGGATGGGACTTCATTTGAAATTCCCCTAAAAGAAAAGTAGTTTTATAGTCTATAAACCCTAAATAAGGGGAACCTCGAAAAAAGGTTTCACTTATTTAAGGTTTCATCTGAGCTCACTGATAACTGATATGCTTATCTCTCCCCGGCAATAGGACTCTGCGTTGCTTCCTCCATTAATATTCTGCGCAATATTTTCCCGACAGCTGATTTTGGCAGTTGCTCCCTGAACTCAAAACTTCGCGGCACTTTATATCTGGCCAAGCGTTGCATGCAAAACTCCCTGATTTCCTGCTCCGAGACTGACTTTCCTTTCTTTAAGACTATAACCGCTTTTATCGTTTCCCCACGGTAGGAATCCGGTACTCCATACACACAAGTCTCTTTTACGGCTGGATGCTGATAAATAATATCCTCGACTTCAATTGGATAAACATTATAACCACTTGCAATGATCATATCTTTCTTCCTGCCTACGATATAAAAATATCCGTCTTCATCCATCGTCGCGATATCCCCAGTGTAAAGCCATCCATCTCGCAAAGCTGTTGCCGTTTCCTCTTGATTTTTCCAATATCCCCTCATTACTTGCGGACCTTTAATGATCAGTTCGCCTGTTTCTCCTGCTGGCAATTCATCAACACCTGATTTCAGATCGACGATTTTAGCATCGGTATTAGGATACGGAATTCCGATACTTCCTGGTTTTTTCTGTCCTATCACTGGATTGCGGTGGGTAGTGGGAGATGTTTCTGACATTCCAAAACCTTCCAATATTGTAATCCGGAATTTTATTTCGAACTGATGAATGATTTCTATCGGGAGCGGTGCAGAGCCACAGCTGCAGTACTTAAAGCAACTTAAATCGTCAGCCGTTATATCCGGGTGATTCAGTAAAGCAATATACATGGTCGGGACACCAGGAAAAATGGTTGGCCTATGTGTTCGAATCAAATCCACTACCTTATCTATTTCAAATCTCTCTATTGTGATATAAGTTGATCCGGCATATATGGCACTATTCAATCGTCCATTACCAAACACATGGAATAATGGGGTCAAGCCAAGCATCCGTTCGCCAGGCCTTTGGAGATGAAGTGCATTCGCCGTGAAGGCAAAGTCTTGGAATACATTCGAGATCAAATTAAAATGCGTAAGCATGACCCCTTTTGATTTCCCTGTAGTCCCTCCTGTATATTGAAGAACAGCCACAGCCTCCTTGGGGTCGATAGCCAGGGCAGGAAGTTCCTTAACTTTCCTTGATAAATCCGTTCCAGTTTCTATTAATTCCTCGGCAGATATGAACGTTAATCTATCAGAAAAACTTGTTAGCACTAATTTTCCCCTTTGTTCCTCACGCCCAATGAACCAATTGGCTTCTGAATCCCGTAATATATAATCCAATTCACTAGACCGATATAGCGGGTTCACTTGAACGACCATACCTCCCAAACGATGAATGGCATAATAGGCAATGATATATTCTAGACAATTTGGCAGCATGATTGCTATGCGATCGTCTGTTTGAAATCCTCGTTTGTCTAAATTCACAGCAAAGCGATCTGAGGCATCCTTTAATTCCATATATGTCATTTCCCGATCCCCATCTATTACGGCTTTGCAGGTTGGGTAAAGTTGGGCTGAACGTTCAAGGAGTCCATATAATGACAATGTTGGAATATTAATTTCAGCAGGAGTTTCTTTCGGATAAAATCCATGCCAAGCTCTAGTCAATTTTTTCACACCTCATTCTTTTCTAGTAAAATGGAGCATAGTCACTTATCAGCCGACTTGATATCTTTGCCTCATTTATCACGAATGATTTTAAAAATCCCTGTGCCCTTTGCAATGATGTTGCCTTCAGTATCTTTTATTTCTCCTTCAGTAAAGGCAATTTTGTATCCTTTTTGAAGGACTTTTGCTTCCGCGAATAGTTCCCCGCTTGATATGCTGGCTAAATAATGTACAGTTAAGCTTGTCGTCACAACTTTAGATTTGGTAACGGAACGAGTCACCATTCCTAGAATGGTATCCAGCATGGTGGCATGAATGCCCCCGTGCAGTGATCCATTAACATTAAGTAAATGTTCTTCAATGTTTAGCTTTATTGTTACATTCCCTTCTTCAAACCGAATGATTTCAAACCCTATATGTGAAAAGAATGCACTACTTTCGAATTGATTCCGAATATCCTCCACTTCAACTGGCAATCTTTCTCCCCCTCACTTATGCGCAATTCAACTTATATACGGAAAGGAGCAGAAACGTATAGGGTATCCACTCCTTTATCGTTGGCCTAAATCGTTTCAATCATGATAGCCATTCCCTGTCCGCCGCCAACACAAAGTGTAGCAACTCCATATCTTTCTTTCCTGCGAATCAGTTCATGTATTAGCGTTGTCACGATCCTTGCGCCCGTCGATCCGACTGGGTGCCCAAGTGCAATGGCGCCTCCGTTTACATTCACCTTGTTTTCATCTAACGATAAATCCCTGATTACTGCCAATGCTTGTGAAGCGAACGCTTCATTTAATTCGAAAAGCCCAATTTCTTCAACTTTTTTCCCGGTGCGCTCCATAAGTTTTCCAACGGCTGGTACTGGACCAATTCCCATCACATCTGGAGAAACTCCGGCAGTCGCCCAATCGACGATCTTTGCGATTGGCTGTACTTGCAACCGTTCCGCTTCACTGGCCTTCATTAATACCAATGCAGCTGCCCCGTCATTACGGCCACAAGCATTCCCTGCAGTGACGGTTCCGTTTTCCCTGAATGCCGGTTTTAAGCTTGCAAGCTTTTCCATTGTGGTATCGGGGCGTGGATATTCATCCGTTTCAATTGTAACCGTACTCTTCCTGTCAGAGACCTGGACAGGAACGATCTCATCCTTGAACTTTCCTTCTTTTATCGCTTGCGCCGCTCTTCGTTGACTTTCCACTGAAAAGGCATCTTGTTCTTCCCTGGAAATGTTGTATCGCTGTGCGACATTTTCAGCGGTAATTCCCATCCCTAAACTTTTTCCATAAATTTCTTGAGGCTGCTGTCCAGCTTCAGTATTAGAATCCACTAGCCTTGTCCGGTCTCCCCCAAAACGGGCACTTCTTAAATAAAGCGGTGCGCGGCTCATGCTTTCCGTACCGCCGGCAACGACTATATTTGCTTGACCTGAGCTTATTTGCTGTGCTGCTGAGGTGATGGCCTGCATTCCGGATGCACATAAGCGGTTTACCGTAAAAGCCGGTGCCGAATCGGGAATTCCTGAGCGCAGTGCTGCAACTCTGGCTACATTCGAGGATTCGGTCGTTTGCCTAACCTCCCCGAAAATGACTTCATCCACTTGTTCAGCTGCAATATTCGCCCGCCTGATCGCTTCTTTAATGGCAATGCTCGCCAAATGACCGGAACTGATTTCTTTAAATGCTCCACCGTACCTTCCAATTGGTGTTCGTACAGCACTCACGATCACGATATCTTCTCCCATTTCGTTCCTCCCCCTTAAAATCCGGATACCTGGGCAAAAGAGAACCTGCCCGAAAAAAACAGTAAACACTTAACACTCTTCCAAGACATTCCTAGCAATGATTAAACGTTGGATTTCATTCGTTCCTTCATATATCTTCGTTATGCGGGCATCCCTATAAAAACGTTCAACTGGATATTCGGCCATATATCCCATTCCTCCATGAATTTGAACCGCTTTATCCGCCACCCGATTAAAAACGTCTGAAGCGAACAGCTTTGCCATTGATGCTTCCTTGATCACTTTTTTTCCTTCATCAATCTTTTGTGCCGCCATCATCGTCAATGCCCTTGCGGCTTCCGTTTCGGTTGCCATATCAGCAAGCATCCATTGGATCGCTTGGTTGTCTGCGATTGGTTTACCGAATTGAATGCGCTCTTTTGCATACTTAGCTGATAATTCAATCAATTTACCGCTTGACCCCACTGCTCTTGCAGCCAAACCTACACGCCCTTCACCTAAAATTTTCAGGGCAGAGATATATCCCATTCCGACTTCGCCGATAACATTTTCTTCAGGTATGATACAATCCTCGAAAATGACCTGTGAGGTATATGATCCCCTCAACCCCATTTTTTTGTCCTTTTTGCCGACAGTCAAACCGGGAAAATCTCTTTCTACTAAAAAAGCGGTAATCCCCCCCTTTGCCCCTTTATCTTTATCCGTTAGAGCGAATACTGTATACACATCAGCAATCGGCCCATTCGTGATGAAATGTTTCGTCCCGTTCATCACCCAGTAATCACCCTTCTTTTCTGCACTTGTTGCCAAATTGGTTGCATCCGATCCCGCTCCTGGTTCAGATAAAGCAAAGGCACCAATTTTCGTGCCTGCTGCCATTTCTGGCAAGTATTTATTTTTCAAATGTTCGGATGCAAGCTTAACAAGACCTGTACTTCCAATCCCGGTGTGAGCGCTTATTAAAGAAACAAAACCATTATGTGTCCTTCCTAACTGCTCTAATACGGTAGCTTTTCCCACCGAATTTAAGCCAATTCCACCGTATTGTTCGGGAATGCTTATCCCGAATAAGCCAAGGTCTTTTGCTTTTTCCACCAAATGCTCAGGGATGGCATCTTCTTCTTCAATTTGTAAGGCGTAGGGCTCCACTTCCCTTTCAACAAAATTACGGATCATTTCCTTCATTTGCTGCATTTCCTTGGTTAAAGTGATTGTCATAAGTTTATTCCTCCTTAGGTCTGTTCATGTATAGCAGCCATTGTACAAGTTTTCTTAATAGGGCATATAGAGCTGAATGCTGTGTCATCTAACCATTTAACGGAATTCAATGTATTCTGCTAAACACACTTACAAAATCAAGCTTCACGTTCAATTATCGTAGCAATTCCCTGTCCGCCTCCAATGCAAGCCGTAATAAGAGCAAACCTTCCGGCAGAACGCTTCAATTCATAAACCGCTTTCGTAATGAGGATGGCACCCGTCGCACCTAGTGGGTGTCCATGTGCTATGGCTCCCCCATTCACATTCACTCTGGCGGGATTCATATCAAGCTCCCGATTGCAAGCAATGACTTGAGCGGCGAATGCTTCATTAATTTCAATGATGTCCATTTCATTTAAAGAAAGCCCTGATTTCTCCATTACCTTTCTTATAGCGGGAACAGGTCCTATTCCCATATAATTTGGATCTACCCCTGCAACGGCCTGTGCCCTGATCGTCGCTAAAGGCTTAATCCCCAATTCCACCGCTTTTTCCCTCGACATGATGACCAATGCTGATGCTGCATCATTCAATCCCGAACTATTGCCTGCAGTCACGGACCCGCCTTCTAAAAACGCAGGCGATAATTTGGCTAGCCCTTCTTTCGTTATTTGCGGTCGTGGATGTTCATCCAATTTAAATTCAATATCGTCACCTTTTCTGACGGGAATGTAAATAGGCGCAATTTGCTCATTGAAACGGCCCTCTTCCACGGCTCTGGCCATATTTTTTTGGCTTTGTAGAGCGAATTCATCTTGTTCTTCCCTGCTGACCTCATATTTTTCCGCTAAGTTTTCAGCAGTGATTCCCATCGGGGGATCGCCGATCACCTTCGGGGACAACCGTGACTTTCTGAACTGTGGCGGCTTTGCACTGTATGCTTTTTCCGGACGATCCATCAAGTATGGCGCCCTGCTCATGCTCTCGACCCCACCGGCGATATAGACATCTCCTTCGCCAGCCCGGATCGCTAGTGCAGCCAAGTTGACAGCATTTATTCCCGAGCCGCATTGACGATCGACAGTCAGTCCCGGAAGATGAATTGAGAGGCCAGTTTCCAGTGCAGTTAACCTGGCAATGTTTCCACCCCCGCTTAACACATTCCCCATGATTACATCATCTATCACTCGAGGTTCGACATTCGCTCGTTTCAAGGCTTCTTTCATCACTTCTGCTCCAAATACATGGGCAGGAACAGATGCAAGTGCACCTCCCTGCTTTCCAATTGCTGTTCGAACTGCAGAAACTATGACGGCTTCTCTATTCATGTCCCATCCGCTCCTTTTCCTTTTATTCACTCCATTATTTGAAGGCATTCCTTCTCTTCACTAGTTTCATTGAATGTAAGCAGGTTCGACCCTGCTTATGAGGACTTAAGGTCAAAATTATCAGAACTTTTATTTTTAAGTTTCCCGGCAGGTTTAACGAATATGGCAAACAGGATGCCAAAAGCCAGGACAAGGATGGCCATGAACAATATCGATAGATTATAACCCAATAGTTGATTTCCTCCAGCTAGACTTATGATATAGCCAGTTAATAGAGGTGCAACAATTCCCGCTAGATTTCCTGATGATGTTAAGATGCTCGTCATCAATCCCCCCCGCTCCTGCATTTCATTGATCATGATCGTTGGTCCAATCGGTAAAATGGCATATGTAAGGCCCTTTGCTAAACACATGGCGACTATCACCCAGATTGGATTTTGAAATACCATGATTGAGGAAAAGAACAATGCACCAAGAATCATGGCGCCCGCGACGACGAATACCCTTGATGATCGCCAATTCTGATTCTTCTTGAATAAATGATCGGACGCCATCGAAACACCCATATAAATACATACGGAAACGATTCCGATTATCGCAACACTTGTTCCCATTTGACCTGGAGTCATTTTTACGGCTTCCACTAAATAAATCGGGAGCCAAACTGAAAACCAAACAACTAAAATATATGTTGAAAAATAAGCTAGTGTAGTAAACAAAGCAGTAGGTGAGGCCAGTAGCAGCAAAAAGTCTTTCACCTTTATTTTTTCAAGTTTTTGTTTCTTTTTCTTTTGTACGTTTTCATATACTTCAACTGGATTTTCCTTTGTTAAAAATTGAAAGAGGAAGAACCAAACAAGGCTTGCTGCACCAAGTGCTGCAAAGGCAACCTTCCAGCCGAATATCGTAATTAAGGAAACGAGGATCGGTGCCACGATCATCGCACCAACGGTCCCTCCGCCAACCACCACCGAATTGGCAAAGCCTTTCAGTTTCGGCGGAAACCACTTATCGGCATGACTGTAAGCAATCGGGCTATAAGGCCCTTCGAATGCTCCCAGCAAAATCCTGTATAGAATTAATAATGGAAGAGCAGTGATGGCTAAGACCCCGAATTGCAAAACGGTCCATGTCAGCATGATGAATCCCAGTACCTTTTTAGCCCCCAGCCGATCGGCCCATGCTGCCCCAAAAATCCCTGTTACTGGGTAGAGCCAATAATAACTGCTTCCAACAAGACCCCACTCCGCATAGGTAAGATCGAATTCCTTCATGATGGGAACAGCTGCGAGACCTACGATCGATTTATCTGCAAAATTGATGACGGCTCCAAAGAATAATAGAATGAGAACAACCCAACGCATATGAATCCCTCCTCTTCATTATTTTTGTTCACAATCTGGCATGCCTTCCAACGTAAGCTTCAACTTATATGTTGGAACCACATTCCCCCTCTTTCAATCCTTTTCTAATTCCTCTTTAACTAACAATCTTTTTAAAAGTTTTCCCACTGTATTTCGCGGAAGTTCTTGTCTCAATTCAAATACTTTTGGTACCTTATAAGGCGTCAATTGGGAATAACAATATCCTTCTATTTCTTCAATATCCACGGAAGCGCTTTCTTTAGGGACGATGAATGCTTTTACTATTTCGCCTTTTTCTTTATGGGGGATGCCCACCACAGCTGCCTCTTTAACTGCTGGATGTTCATACAGAACCCCTTCTACCTCCTGCGGGTAAATATTGAATCCGCCGACGATGATCATTTCTTTTTTCCTGCCGACGATATAGAAATAACCTTCGTCATCCATCACAGCAAGATCGCCAGTATATAGCCAGTCATTCTGTAAGGTCTTTTTGGTTTCGGCTTCGTTATTCCAATAACCCTTCATGATTTGCGGACCTTTTATGAGCAACTCCCCAACGCATGTGTTAGGCACTTCATTATTTTCATCGTCAATGATCATACAGTCAGTGCCTGGAAAAGGGATGCCAATGCTTCCTATTTTCCTTTTTCCGAAAGGCGGATTACGATGAGTGGATGGTGAGGCCTCCGACAAACCGAAACCCTCTCCGATTTTGGCACCGGTCAGCTCCTCGAATCGCTTAATTACTTCAACTGGCAGGGGCGCCGATCCACAAGAACAACTTTTTAAACAATTCAGTCCATAGTTTTCAATTCCAGGATGATTGACAAATGCATTATACATTTTTGGAACTCCTGGAAAGAATGTCGGACGATGCATTTTTATTTTTGCAAGTACTTCTTCAAGTTCGAATTTAGGAAATAAGAGGATGGCAGCTCCAATATAGATACCTAGATTCATTGCACTTGTCATGGCATAAACATGGTAAAGGGGCGTAGCTGCCAAAACGATTTCTTCGCCAGGTTTCAAGGAATCCCCATACATTTCAAAGCTCTGCACGACATTGGAGGTTAAATTATGGTGAGTGAGCATGACACCCTTCATTTTCCCAGTGGTGCCGCCAGTATATTGGATGACTGCAGTATCTTCATGCGGGCTTATCATTACGGGCTTCTTAATGGCGTCACCGGTCTTAATCATCGTTTGAAGGGAATAAGAGCCGTTTTGATCTTTTTCCGTATCAATGCAAACATCAAATTCAAATATCGCTTTCGTTTCTTCGATTGTAACTGCGGCCGTATTGTCAAATACGATATTCTTTGTATTTGAGTCTATTAAAATTTGCAATAGTTCCCGCGGTTTATACATGGGATTAATTTGTACAACCAACAGGCCTAGTGCCTGGGCAGCGTAATAACTGATAATGAAATAAGGATGGTTGGCCATCATCAGACCAATTCGTTCACCTTTAACAAAGCCCATTTCTCTCCATTTACCAGCAAGTTTGTCTACCTGCAATTTTAAATTCTTATAATCCATTGACTGGTCTTCATAAATGATGGCTGTATGGTGTGGAAACTTACTTGCTGTTATATCAAGCAGTGAATAGACGGATATTTCCGGTAGCTTCATAGATTTCATACTTTCAACATACCATTGCTCCCATGGTTTATTTATCGTTTTTCGCACCATTATCCCTCCACACATAAACGAATTTCATATCGTGCATGTTTATTTTATACTTATATGATTATGCAACTTGCATGCCAAGTCCTATAAAGGAGTAAAACAGCAAGATTTTACGTACAACTCAATTCATTTATGAATTTTATACACTAATAATGCCTTTCTGTAGAGGATTCATCGAAATGCCCATAATTCATTTTTGAATTTCAAACAAACTCCGATTGGTTTTCTAACGATTTTAAAAAGTAGGTTTTTTCCATATTATAGATTACCTCTACTCACAAATCATGATTTTGATTTTATCATGGTGTATAAAGAAATTTGAAAAGCCTATCCAGCTAAGGATGGGCAAGTGTAATATTTAATGAAACTTGGCTTACGAGTGTATTAAATAAAGAGCTCAATCTCCATTCCAGGATTTTTTAACGTAGGGGCATTCGCAGACTGATTTTTCCAGCGCTGAATCCAAGATTCACCCAAGCCACATAACTGGTTCAATCGATCGGACCATCCTGTTAAGACCTAATATCTCGTTCTTTCACTTTTTAGTATCTCTCTTAGTATATGTTTGATGAACAATTTATATAAACTATGTGTCGATTAAGAAAAGGGGCTGCCGCAGCAACCCCGTTGTTTAACGAAAGCCCCCTCAAATCCTCTGGATATAGAGTGCTTTTTTGTGAATAATAAGATAATCATCACTTATGACCTTTACCAAGATTATCTGTTTTTCAATTTTACCAATTGAGAGAGTGATTGTTTTTCTGTTATGATTTACTTGTAAAGTCATAATATAACCTTGTTAATCATAACCTACTCAACATTATTTGGTTATGTATTACATAAAATTTGAAATTTGTCGGGATGAGTGATATGGAAATGAATAATCAAAAAACACCTCAAACACCTGATTCTAATGTTAAAAGACTAGATCAGTCTGACCTTTCTCTAGCTGTTCGTTCATTTTTATCTAATTTAGATGTAAATGGAGAGTCACGATTGCCACAACGTGCTTATCTAGCTGTTCGACATGCGATTCGCCACCTTCAATTGCCGCCTGGACAGACTGTACTAGAGAGGGAAATGGCAGAAATCCTGGGCATGAGCAGGACACCTGTACGTGAATCACTTGTCCGTTTGGAAACGGAAGGCTGGGTACGGCTCATACCGCGTCGTGGTTTTATTGTTGCACCACTTGTAGCAGATGATCTTCAACAGATTTATGAAGTGGTGGAAGCGCTCGATGGTGTTGCTGGCAGACTCGCTACCGGTCGTGCTACTCACCAAGAGTTAAACCAACTTGAACATCTGATTGAAGAACAAGAAAAGGCACTAGAACTAAACGATCTACTTGCATGGACAGAACTCGATGATCAATTTCATAATTATATTGTTGATTTAGCTCAAAACCCACGCCTAAGAGGGATTGTTGATAGTCAGTCTGACCAACTCTATCGCGCACGCTTATACACAATTGGGCTTCGACCAAAGCCAACACGATCAGTGACTGAACATAAGGCGATTTTAGCAGTCATGCGAGCAGGCGAGCCTGAAGCTGTACGAACTATGTTGCAATCTCATCGCTTTAGAGCGCGTAACGAAATTCTAGATGCTCTTCAATCTATGCCTCCATTACCGGAAGAAACGGGAAATAACGAGACTTTTCCATGATTTAGACAGTCGTACTTAATATTGATAAATCAGTTTTGATATTTGGTTTATCATCATAAACTAACCCATTATGGAAATTCCATAATATTAAAAAAGGCTGTAGTTGATTTCTGTGAAATCTCTACAGCCTTAATTTATTAATAATGATAGATTCTTACTCCATAACTTACTTGATGAATCTCACTTGTTTACTGATTAACTCATATTGTTCTTCCTTCTTTTTATTGAACTCCACCTTATTTTCTTCAAAGATGTTATTTCCTTCTGTATCAATGGAAACGATAAGAGGACCGAACTCATTCACTTCACATACCCAAAGAGATTCTGGCATCCCAAGGTCTTTCCAGTGTACTTCTCTGATCTGTTCAACCTTTGTTGCCGCATAAACTGCATTTCCGGCTGGATAGACGAGATGCAGCGCTTTATGATTCTTGCATCCTACTTCAGTATTCTTCCCCATTCCACCTTTTCCAACAATAAGTTTAACACCTGTTTCTTCGATAAATTCCTTTTCGAATTTTTCCATTCTCATACTCGTTGTTGGACCAATAGAAACAATTTCGTACTGTTCCTTTCCAAGGTCTCTAACAATGGGACCTGCGTGAAATATGGCTTTGCCCTTAAGATCTACAGGTAAAGGGATCTTCTCTTCTATAAGTCTCCTGTGGGCAACATCTCTGCAAGTAACCAGTGTACCTGATAGGTAGATAATGTCTCCAATTCTTATGTCCTTAAGATCCTCATCTTTTATAGGTGTGGTTAATACTTTTTTACTCATAGTGTTACCCCCTCGTGAGTACTAATTTCATAGTTCAAATTACTGTCAAAGGTGATCTTTCCTCTTCTATGGGACCAGCACCCTGTATTAATTGCCACACCAATAGTAGAAGGATGCCTTGCCGTATTCACAACATTTACACCCATGACAGATTTAGATCCCTTAAGCCCCTGAGGTCCAAGGCCAATAGCGTTAATTCCATCTTCAAGAAGCTTTTCCATCTTAGCAGCATTTTCATTTTCATTACGACTTCCAACAGGTCTCATAAGAGCTTTTTTAGAGTTCATAGCTGCTGTTTCTACAGAAGTACCGACGCCCACACCAACAAGAAGTGGAGGACAGGCATTAATTCCATAACTAGTCATCCGATCGAGAACAAACTTTACCACACCTTCATAGCCTTCACCCGGCATTAGAACCGTCGCGACTCCAGGAAGGGTACAACCTCCTCCTGCCATATAAGTATAGATTTCCACTTTATCACTGTCTTCTGCAATTTCCCAGAAGATGCTTGGTGAACCGTCACCGATGTTCTTTCCTGTATTGTACTCATCAAATGTTTCTACAGAATTGTGTCGCAATGGAGTTTCTTGAGTTGACTTATACACACTATCCCTCAGAATACTATCTAACTGTCCAATCAGGGGGAAGTTCTGTCCGCACTTAACAAAAAACTGGAGAACACCTGTATCCTGACATGAAGGTCTCTTTAACTCATAAGCCAGCTTTTGATTATCAAACATGGTTTTGTAAATGATTTTTGCAAGCTTATTATCTTCCTCTTCACTTAGTTCTTTCAGTTTATTTTCCACATCATCGGGAAGTTTGTAGCTGACAAGGGAGACAAACCTTGCCATCAAATCAGTCATCTTTTCTTTTTGCTGTAACTTTTCCATAATAACACTCATAATAACTCTCCTTTTTTTATCTTTAATAGTTTGTGTAGAAAGAGAAGAAATTTGGTAACTGTCTTCAAGGCTCAATGTAAGAATATTCTGACACCAAAACCCCGGCTCCAGCTATATCAATTGCTAAGTAAAGCTTTTCTAAATCCCTTAGCATCCACCATATGCCCATTTTCGATATACCCACAACCTTAAAGGGAGGAATCAAATTTCTTCATCAGGGATAGATGCAAAAAAAGATTTTTCCTTCATTACTAGCTCTCCTACCACTATTCACATCTCTTGCATGTGAACCAGAGTAATGTAAATATCTTATGAGCTAATTATTAAATAACGTATACATTAAAGTCAATGGTTTTATTTCATATTATTAAAATTAATTTCTGGGTAAAAACGTAACTTCTTCACTACATAATGTATTTTCTACATTATTTTATAAATCTCATATTAAAAAGGTTGAATATTCTAAAAATTAAGTTGACATTAACGTATACATTAACATACAATCAAATTTAGAAATACAAGGAGTGATATTATTGGTTGCGCTTTCGAGCAAAATTTCCATTTGTAATCATTCTTAATCTGGAGAACTTAGATTTTAGAAAAAAGTCCTGTCACTCAAAGATTATAGAAATGGGGGTGTACGTAAAAAAAGAGAACGTTTAATAACATTGCCCTACCAATGTATTCTCCTACATCCACGATTTGTTTTTTCGTATTATCATAAGTGATGAACATTTTTGTATACGCTTCCATTGCTAGCGAGTTAGTTTCATCAAATAAATGAAAAAGAACCTAGAACCTCATTTAAAGTTGGCCCTTCTGATAAGGTTCTGGATAAAAGATAAATATATTCAAAGCTTAAATTCGTAGTCATATACTTACTATTTAAAATTACAAAAAACTTAGGTTCATACTTTATACGGGAGCTGGTTTGTATGTTAACATTCCTAGCATTATTAATGATCATTGTATTCATTGTACTTCTCTCAAAAAATAAATTATCTGTTTTCGGGGCATTAACAATTATTCCATTTGTCTTTGGAGCAATTGCAACCTTTGTAACGGGCGCTTCCTTTTTGGATCTGTTTGAATGGATTAAAGAAGGTATTTTATTTAGTGTAGATGAAGAAACAGGAAAGGTTTCTACTGGGGTTATTTCACCTGCTATCGTTATCTTATTTGCGGTGTTGTATTTTGGTTTAATGCTTAATGTCGGTTTGTTTGACCCTTTATGTGAATTCTTTATAAAAAAAGCAAAAGGGGACCCATTGAAAGTTACAATGGCAACCGTTTTAACTGCGACAGTAGTCACTATGAATGGTGATACTACTACAACTATTATCATTTGTGTTGCTGCTTTCCTTCAACTTTATAAACAAATGAATATTAAGCTAATTTATTTAGCAGTAATTATCGTTACCCCTATTGGAATTTTTAATCAGTTACCATGGGGAGGCCCAACAATTGCTGCAAGCACAGCAATGGGTGTAAGTATTAGCGAATTGTTTAAAGATTTATTGCCAGGAATGCTAGTTGCTGAAGTATTTGCAATTTTTATGGCTTATTTTATCGGAATAAAAGAAAGAAAACGCTTAAACTTTGATCCTAAGACAGCTAAAGATATTTCTCCAGAGCAATTGGAAAGTATGTTAAACGCTATTCGTCTAAAAGATCCTGAATTAAAGCGACCTAAACTATATGCTTTTAATTTGATTTTAACGCTAGCTATTTTAGTTATGCTTGTGATTGATGTTGCACATGGCGGTGTTTTATTTGGTATAGGTGCAGCAATTGCCCTTACGGTAAACTATAAGTCTACAAGTCTTATTAATAAACGAATTGATGACTTAGCGGCAGATGCTTTAGCACCAGCTTTGGCAACTTTGGCTGCCGGGGTTTTCTCTGGCGTTTTAACAGGTAGCGGGATGTCAACCGCTTTAGCAACATCTATTACAGCTATGATCCCAGAATCACTAGGCTCAAATATGGCACCAATCTACGCATTAATTGCAGCACCTGCAATTACATTTTTACCGCAAGATGCTTTCTATTTTGGGATTGCCGGCGTTATGTCAGATGTTATGGGCCAATATGGAATTTCTGCTAGCGAAGCAGCTGTAGCTTCCATGGTGGGACAAGCATTCCGTCTAATTTCACCAGTTATTCCAGCTCTATATATGTTAGTTGATTCTACGGAGACAAACTTTATAGACTTTCAAATAAAGTATGTAATTTATGCTTGGCCCATCATACTTATATACCTAGTTGTTTATACATTAACCGGGGCATTGCCGATATAGAAAAAAAGTCCTTATAAGAGCTTGATTGAAACAAATATCTTCCATTTCACTGCAACACAAATATACGCAGAATGTACATACACTAGAATAAAAGCATTCTATCAAAATCTTGTCGCTGCTACTGAATATAAGGCGTGTTTATTGAAAAGATGTAAAAGGATTACACAAATTAGTCAGGACTAATTTGTGTAATCCTTTTTTCAAAGCAAAATTCCCCTAAAAGTTACGACGCGAATCACTAGATTACTATTTACAGGAAGGATCTCGTTGATTTTTTTGCCATTATCATTACATTCTAACTATATATCTAGTGAATCCATAATAAACTAAGTTTCAACTTGATAAATTCCAAAAGTGAACGGTGGGATTTCAGAAATATACGGTTCTGCTGAATTTATAACATAGTTTGCTAAAGAGGAAACAGATCGAGTATCTTCAGAATCGTAATTATTTTTGGTGAATTATATAAAAAATACATTTAATATGACATTTGTAGTTGTATTAACTTTAATAGCATGATCGATCAACTTGATTGTTTATAAAAAAATTACCAACTCAATTAAAATTGGTCATCACTTTTTTATTGAATTCCTTTACTTTTTGATTCTCTTTTATACCCAAATACCCACCGTTCCTTTGCATTGGGTGGCTTTTTCATTTTTTTCAACCACGTTTTCGGAGAACTTATTATCATCATCAATTTCACTTTTTCATTCACCATTCCTCATGCCCCAACATATAATACCTCAAAGGAAAACCGGGGGTATCAACATGCAAGACAATCAACATGGATCGCAAATGAATGAGGTTGAAAAGTTTGATGAATGGGTAAAAAGTTTTTTTCTGGATCCGGAAACTTGTGCGTTGGATCATCAACTTTTTTCAATTGATATATACGAAAGTGACGATGAGTATATGGTGGAAGCGGTTTTGGAAGATCATGATGTGAAAGATATTAAAGTATGCCTAAGTGATAATGAGCTATCGATCATCGTTGACGATACTCATAAGCCATTTCTTGATAAAAAAGAAGATAAACTACCCACACAGAGAAAAATCCCTTTCCCCTTTTCGATTTGCTCACGCAGAATTACCGCTGAATTCTCGAATCCGATCTTGGTGATTCGCATCCATAAGTTTTCCCCCGGAAAAACAGCAGAAGATATTAACATTGAGTAGTCCGTTCATTAAAAATAAAAAGAATGGCCTGGGGAACTCCCCTTAGCCATTCTTTTTTGTTGATTACCCAGCAAAATAAAAGGACGTCCGACTTCCTTTTTGTGTCGAAATGACTTGAAGCTGGGCATCGATTCTTTCTTTCAATTCCGGGACATGGGATATTATCCCGACCAATCTCCCGGTGCTTTGTATATCCATTAATGCTTCAATTGCATGATCAAGAGATTCAGGGTCGAGCGTACCGAAACCTTCATCGATGAACATCGTTTCAAGTGAAATTCCGCCAGCATTCTGCTGGACAACATCCGCAAGACCCAAGGCAAGTGCAAGGGAAGCCTTAAAGCTCTCTCCTCCTGAAAGGGTTTTGACATGCCTCTCTTGTCCTGTATATTGATCATACACAGATAACTCAAGACCGCTCTGGATATTCCTGCGTGTAGGATCAAGCTTTCGCAATAGCTGATATCTTCCGCTTGTCATTTTCAGCAGCCTTGAATTGGCTTCTTTTAGGATATCATCTAAAAAGGCTGCCAGTACATAACGTTCAAAAGTTATTTTGAAGGAGTTTTGACCTTTGGAAATCTCAGACAGATGACCGACGATACTGTACCTTTCATCCAAACTTTTCTGTTCTTCCCTGATTTGCGCCAATTTCCTATCGATTTCTTCGTTAGTCCGTCTTTCAGCCTGCAACTCATTCTGATTTAGGCGCAAAGACTCCAATTCTCCATCTATGAAATCGAAAGTCTTTTTCAATCCTTCAAGATCCGGTTTGGTCACATCTTTTAATTTCATTTCCAAGTCATGAAACAGACTTAAAACACTTTGCCAATTTTGATTATACTGCTGAACTTGATCTTCCAAATTTCCAAGAGCAGCTTCCGATTTTTTTGCTGCCGTATATTCTTTATAATTGGAAAAGCCCTGATTGGTCATTTCCGTAATTAACTTTTCCCGCTCCTCTTTCAATTCTGTCTTGAAAGCCTCTATATTTCCACTTAAGGATTCTGTTTTTGCAATGATGGCCGATTCTCTTTCCTTCACCAGTTGAAGGTTTTTTTGTGCATCTTCCAAGGCCGATTGTAAGCATTTCTGTGTTTTTACAGCCATTTGATAAACAGCATTATATTCTTCCTCTGTCCTTATTCCGTCAGGCAGGGAATCGGTTAATCCTGTTAGTTTTGTAGAGTTTTCAATATACTTGGTTTTCCCTTCGTCCTCTTTTCTTTCTAAAGAGATCAGATTCTCCTTTAGCTGGGTTGCCTGGTCTTTTAAATCAAGTAACCTTTTTTCCAGATCATTGAATACAGACTTTTTCCGCATCAATTCTTTTAGCTGCTCTTGCAGCACTTTGCCTTTTTGTACAAACTGTGTCAAATGCTCTTCAATATCCTCAAACCTAAACTCCGGCAAGTCATTTTGTAAGTCACAAAGCTTTTCTTGTGAAGACTCTGCCAGTGCATCATATTTGGATTTCGCTTGATAATATTCACTTTCCGCTTGGCTTTTTTGTTGTTCCGCAGATTTCAGCTTGTTTTCTTGCTCTTTCAGTTCCAAATCCGTCGGCATATGCTCATGCATTTGCGCAGGTTTTGGATGGCTTTGCGAACCGCAAACAGGACAATTTTCTCCTGAGTGCAGCATGGAGGCAAGCATACCCGCTTGGCCTGATCTCCAGTTCCGATTCAAGGTTTCCAGTTTTTCCTTCTCCTGAGTTTGTATTCTTTGTAACTCATGGAACCGAATATTCTTTTCATCCAGAACCCGTTTCGTATTAGTTATTTCATTAAGAACTTCTTGAAGCTTTTTAATTTTCGATAACGAAGAATTATTTCTTTCTGCTTCAATTTCCTGATCACGATAAAGGGCAGCTGCTTTTTCCGCTTCTGTTTTTTCTTGAGCGACTTTCTCTGCTTCCGCTTCAATCGCCAGATGTTCCGAAACAGTTTTTTCACGAAGTCGTTTACTCGTTTGCCACTCTTTTTCGTCTAAAGTAACCTGTGCTTTTAAGCTTGCAAAAGTCCTGACAGCCTCTTTTACCTGCTCAAGCTGATGAACAGTTCGGACTGCCTGCTCTCTTTCATTTCCCTTCAACATTTCCTTATCATAGGAATCCTGCTTCTCAATGCGCTCAGCCCGTAACTTATCGGATTGCTCACTTAACTTTTGAAGTTCGGTACTAGCATCTTGTACTTGTTTGCCGATACGCAAATAGTATTGTTCCTGCTTTTCAAGCGATGCCGCTTTGTGTGCCATTTTTATTTGGACTTTCACTAGTTCCATTTCTGGCAGCTTTGCTTCAAGGTTTTCCTTTTCTTTTCGCAGTGTTTCTTTTTCCGAAAATCGATTTAATAAATCGACAGCTTTTGAAAGTTCTTGATTTACTTGATCACGGGCTTTTTGCTTTTCCTGTATTTGTTTATTTATATACTCATTTTTTTCTGTTGCTTGCAAAATGACTTCCTGTAACAAGGGCAAGACCTGCTGTTCATTAGGCTCTTCCCCTTGTAATTGCGCCTGCAATTTTTCATGATTGCCAGGCTGGATGCCTTTCATTAATTCGATTCTCCGCTGAGCACTTTTTTCACTTTGCTTTCTTAGGATCGAAGCCTCTTCTTTTAACTTTTCTTCTATTCGTTTATAAAGTTCAGTATGAAATAATTTCTGAAGAATCTGTTCCTTATCCTTGCTGTCGGAAGTTAACAGTTTTCGGAATTCATTCTGAGGAATCATCAGGATTTGCCGGAATTGATTCGCATCAAGCCCAATGAGTACTTTTATTTTTTCTTCAACTTCTCGTACATTTGCACCCAGCAATTTTTTTCCTTCGGCCAATATCTCATATAATTCAGCCTTTGCTCCAACCGTTGTTGTTCCTTCACCTGCTTTTTTCTTGCGTTCCTGCTGCGGCGACCGGGTCACCAAATACGTTTTTCCTCGCAGGGTAAATTGTAATGAAACTTCCGTCAACATATCATCTTCTGCAAACTGACTTCGCAAATCTTGCCCGCTGCGATCTTCACCGCTGGCTTTACCATATATCGCAAAACTAATCCCATCAAATATCGTTGTTTTCCCTGCGCCTGTCTTTCCAGAAATGACAAACATGGTCCGTTCTCCTAGGGAATTAAAATCAATGGTTTCCCTTCCTGCATATGGTCCGAATGCCTGCATCGTTAAAATATCCGGTCTCATTTCAAAGCCTCCTCTTTCTTAACAGCTTCAATTACCGAAACCATCAAATCCTGCTTTTTGGAATCAAAGGCCCGATCTGTCATTTCTTGATAAAACGTCTCGAACAGGTCCAATTCCGATTTCCGTTCATCTTTTACTGAAGAGAAGGAATTTTTTCTCCTAAGGTCGGTCAAATCCCATTTACGTTCTAGATGTAGTACGTTCGGATAAATCTGGCGCAAGCGATTTATGGGATCGATGAGTGCCCCCTCATCATTTAGTGTTATTTTTAAATAGTCATCCTTTTTTTGCGATTGATAAAAAACGGGATCAAGCAACTCTTCCATCGATCCGGATATTTCCCTCATATCGAACTTGGGTGCCAAAGAACGATAGCGAATATCAAAGCTTCCATCTTCTTGCATATCGACGATCGAAAGCGACTTATTCTGCTTGGCCTCGGAAAAAGAATATTTTAATAGTGATCCAGAGTAAAACACCTTAGGATGACGTATCGCGTCTGGACTATGTAAATGCCCAAGTGCCGTATAATCGAACGCATCGAATAAGTCGGATGAAACACAGCCAGAACCACCTACCGACAAGATCCTTTCCGAATCGCTCGTTTTTCCGCCTAATACAAAAGCATGTCCTACGAAGACATTCGGCTCATCCTTATTGAAATTCTCAGCAATCGTTCCGGTTATCCGCTTCATAGCTTCTTGATGGGAATGGATACTATCATCTTCAAAAAGATGGCGAACCGTCCCGGGTTCTGCATATGGAACACAATAAAAGTTCACTCCCTTGATGCGAACCGGCTCACATGTTTTCGTCAATTTCCCATGAATGTATAACTGGCTATGACGATACCATGATGAACCGAATGCCAGTCTTTCCGCTGAATCATGGTTTCCCGATATCGCAACGATCGGTGTATTCATTTTCACATTAATCGTATAAAGGATTTCATCAAGCAGCTCCACCGCTTCAGTCGGCGGAACGGAACGATCATATAGATCACCGGCGATCACAACCGCATCCGGTTTTTCCTCTTCGACAATATCTATGAATTGCAAGAGCGCATGCCTTTGGTCATCTGTCATATGTACCCCGTGAACGATTTTCCCTAAATGCCAATCAGCCGTATGGATAAATTTCATAGTTTCACTCCGTCCTAATTTTTACTTACTATTATTATATCAAAAATTTTACGAATAGCATGGTTTGGGTACAGACGTTCTAATTTTTACCACACCGCACCATTCTTTTGAATTATTCAGAATAAAAAAAGCAAACTCCAAAAGAGTCTGCTTTTTTCATCATTAGCTGAATAAGTGTTCATATGGACCCATATTCACCTTTCTTTCAGCTAATTTTTTTTGTAAAAATTTATGATCACGTTTTGGTGTGGCAATGATATAGCCGCGTATCACTAAATCTTCCGTAATATCGCCCGCTTTTTCCTTTAACGCCAACTCTCCGATTTTCCCTGCGATTTTATGTCGTGCAACATCACGAAAAAGTTCTGGCACAGGGCTCACTAAATCTTCTAGTAATTCCTTTTGCTGCTTTGACCATAAGTGCTTTGTTTGTTCCAAATAGTATTCTTCCCAATCCATATCGGATTTCCCATCTTCTTTGGGAAATCTTTTCAGGAACTTTCGAAACATGAAAAAGCCACCTATGCTCATCAATATAATTAAAAGGGCTACCCAAAATAGAATAAACCATAAAAACCATCCGCTAAGCAAAGTACCACCTCATATGTATAGAATGATCGTCACTATTATTATAGACAGTAACCCATATCTTTACAAGACTGGCAATGCAATCATTCTTGACCGTTCACTTCCAGCAGGACAAGCGAAAAATCCCCCACCGCATTTTCTTCATATAGATTCGTGACCGAAGTTGCATAGTTAAAGATCTCTGCACGAAACTCCTCGTTTGACTGTGGAATCTTTATATCAAATACCATTTGATAAAGCAATGTTGTAATATCATGATATTCACTATGTGTAACCTTAAAGTTAAAACTGATTTTCCTGATTTCCTTACCTTCAGAATCCTTTACATTTTCAGCATGAAAATCAGTAACATGAATTGGAACATCGTTTAAAATGACCTCGTCTACCATTATCAACATCTCCTTAATAAAGTGGTTAAAGACATGTTATCACTAGGAGCTTTCAGCGCCAATCATTCAACCTTGAAAAAATGAAAAAACGTGCACAGGAAACCCGCGCACGTTTTTTACAATCAATTTACTTTCCCTTTTTGACGATTATTCTCCATTTAGCATCATCGATTTGCTCAAACTCCGTGATTTCATGACCTTCGGTAGCAGCCCAACGGGGAATGCTCTCCGTTGCTTGTGTGCAATCGAAATTAATGATCAATTCCTCTCCTTTTGCCATGTCCACTATCGCTTCTTTCGCTTCCACTAAAGGGAATGGACATACCATCCCAGTCGTTTCCAATACCTTTGCCATTTATATTCCACTCCTTGATCAAAAATTTCCGGCTCGTATCTTAAGCCGCTTTGGATGCAGCAGCTGTCTGCTTTTGCTTACGGATAATCGTGAAATAAGTTGCTACCCATGTACCCAGCAGGAAAAAGACAATCGCGATCCAACCTTGCCAAGCAAATAACGCCGAGTTCACCAGTCCATTTCCGATTGTGCATCCTCCGGCAACACTTGCGCCGAATCCCATGGTTACACCGCCAATTGCATTGTTACGTAACGTTTTCATATCAGGCAAACGCCAACGGAATTCCCCGCTCCCTTTGGCTGCAATGAAAGCACCAAGGAAAATGCCCAATACTAAAAACGTACCCCAATCGATTAACGCATCATCTCCGGTTATAAGGAAAGTTAAAATGTTCGCGGAAGGCGCTGTAATTCCCAGTCCGAACATTCGGCCTGTCATTGCACTTAGCGGCCATGCCATGATTGCAATAAGGCCCACCAATAATGCTGTAACAAAAGGATGCCAACGTTTCTCGAATAAGATGTGGGCCAATCCCGTCTTTTTCGGCTTCATTTTAAAAATTGGCAGTTTCGGCTTTCTCAATTCACGAATCACCAATATGCCAACCAAGAGTGTCACAATAATCACAAGCACCCAAGGCGAAACATTTAACGTTTCATGAATATACGTATCATTTGTACGATATGATAATAGATTATCTCCAGCCACTTTCCATATACCATATTTCGTCATTGCTGCCCCTAGCATATATCCAAAAAGGGCAACCCAACTTCCGATCATGCCCTCTCCGGCACGATACCATGTTCCAGTGGCGCAACCTCCTGCCAGAACCATACCAATACCAAAAATAAAGCCACCCACGATTGTTCCCAACCATGGAAAACCATCATTTCCAAACTGAATGACCCCTGTATCATTCAATGCATAAACACCAATACTTTGTATCGCTATAACAACAAATGTAGCCAAAAACATCCGTCCATCTTTAGCTAAAATCAAATCACGATATGCACCAACAACACAGAAACGGCCTCTTTGAAGCACAAATCCAAGCAGTAAACCACAAATAATCCCGAACACAATCATTTGTAACATGTACCGTTTCCTCCTTAAGTAAAATAATAATAATACTAATATAATATAATCCGGATGAAATTACTAGGTTTTTGGATTATTTTTTTTACTCATGAAAAGTTCCAGGCAAATGAAAAACCCGAGTCATCATGAATATCGACTCAGGTTTTTTTGATTATCACACCATACTGCTTCTGCCGAAACTGGCTGCTTTAACTTTTTTATATTGGTAAAGCATGGCAATTCTCCACGGAACGATCATCGCGAAAGCAAGTAAGAAAAACATTCCGCTCAATACACCGATTTCAATCGTGCTTCCAAGCATCAGTTTTGCCACCAGTCGAATCACCATGAGACCAATCAATATGAATATGAACGCTTTAGAGCGCAGAATATAAATTTTTTCATCTCTTACTTCAAATTTAGATGTTTTAATCAATAAGATGGAAAATAACATCCCTGCAACAATAGCCTCCAGCAATTCGTATCGAGTCACACGGAACATCGGGAAAATAAACATTAAAGCACCCGTACTCATAAACAGCGGCGGTAAGATGATTTTCTTTTCATTCACTGGTTTTTTCGTTTCCTTCATCCGTAATATGAAAACACCTATAGCCATCACGATCGCTATACCTGTTGATATATATATCATCTCTTAACCATCCCTTTAAACTAAAAATAGGTAAGTACCATTAAAAATTATATATGACTTCAATTTATAAACAAAGTATATATTACCTATTTGAGATAAACAAGGAGGTGTTATTGAATAAGCTACCTTTTGATGCTTCCAATGCCCCGCCTTCGTCCAAAGGCTTGAAGAAAAAAATCTTGCACCCTGGCTTACTATAGCCTTCGATAACCATATTTTTGCTGACCACCTATAGCAGAGCTTATTATAACCTTTGCGGCATGAAATTCCTTTTTAATTTCTTAGGTCAGGATTTAATTTTGATATACCGACAAATCAGTGAATGACCTTACACCCAAAATAAACGAAATTGATACCATAAGACCTAATAGCAGGCAATCAACTAGAATATTGAAAAAATAACTTATTATGGACTAAAAACCCGTGAAACCACCGAATAGTCTAGACAGGACTGCAATTATTTTGGTCATCCAATTAAAAAACAAAATCACACCCATTACAATCATTAAATATCCGCCAATCTTCATGATGTATTGGCTGTACTTTTTGATCCATTTCAATTTTCCGACAAAGAAGGATAATATGAAAAACGGTATGGCAAATCCTAAAATATAGGCAGTCATATAGCTCATGGCGGCACTAGGATTTGTTGCACCCAGTGAAATGACAGCGCCTAATAGCGGACCTGCACAAGGGGTCCATCCAGCGGCAAAGGCCAGTCCGATAAGAATGGAACCTATATATCCGCTAGGTCGGTTCTTGAATTCAAAGCGGCTGTCTTTCATCAAAGATTTCGGCTGAAAGATTCCTACAATGAATAAACCAAAAATGATTATCAGGATGGCGCCAATCTGACGAATTAATTCTTTGTAATCCGCGAAAAAAGAACCTAGGTATGATGTGCTAAAACCTATTGCGATAAAAACCAGAGAAAACCCAAGCAGGAAGAATAAGGTATGCAGCATGCTCCTTCTTTGGAGCATGGCGTTCTCGGATTTGATTTCACCAACACTCATACCAGTGATATAAGATAAAAAGGCCGGATATAACGGTAAGCAGCATGGCGAAATAAAACTCAGGAATCCCGCCCCAAATGCTAAAAACATATTAATATCATTCAAATAAGCTCACTCCTATGTATGTCAACCTATAAACATTGTAACAAATAAGATAAAAAAATACATTTATGGAACTGTGAATATTTCATGACAGCCAATTGCCTAAAAACAGAATGGGGCGACGGTTTAATTTTCAATAAGATAACTTATTTGAATTCATTAGTCCAAGCCGATATAATTGTTATATTCATACAGATTTTACAACGAACACATAAATTAATGGTACCATGAAAAAATGTTGGGCCAGAAAGGAAATATAATGGCTAAAAAGAATGAATTTCTCGAACAGATTGAATTGAAGAGAAATGAACTTATCAAGATTGTCGCTAAAGATGGTTTGAACTCAAATGTTGCCGTTGAATACAGCCAGCAACTTGATCAATTATTAAATAAATATAATGAACTTTTTTATAAAACAGGTACAAATTTTTAACCCAGTACCTCTCCCATTGATAACCACATATATTATTATATGATTTATTTTGCTGTCAATCTCCCCTTTTTCATTCTTTCACAATTTGAATACATAGGTATGACATTTGCTATATTAAAAAACAGGCAAGCACCATGGGCGCTGCCTGTTTTCCTGTTTTTTCATTTAAAATAATGCTTAAAAATCATGTAGCAATATCAACATCGGATGTCGGTGCATAGTTTGTCACAACAAGAACGATAGGAGATCCAGCTAAGATGGAAGAACCGTCCGGAACAGTGATCACAAGACTTCCTACCCCAGTGGCACCTGGTGTGTATGTTGTTAAATCCTCCATTTGCAGCACCCCATTAATAAACACCTCATATGAACTGTTTTCAGTACTTAATACAGGCAGTACAGTCGCAGGGTCACCAGTATCCGAGAAAAGCTTGCTGGATCAATTGAAAGCGTGGTTGGACCAGTCGATGCGGCAGGCATCTCATAAAATAATCGGGTGACCAATGGATTCACATTGATCACCGAGGTAGCCGCTATCGCTAATTTCATTATTTTTAACGGCAAAATATTCACCTCTCTTCTCTCCAGCTATGACTTTTGCAAAAGGAATTGTATAGACAATTTTCAAAAATGGTCCTCACGATAAACTGTACTTTATATAAAATGTATAAGGAGATAAGAAAAGGGGAGAGTTTTAGAAATGCACAGTAAATATTTCCGTTTCATTAAAGAAGATACAGCTATCCCGAGACCTTTGTTGTTTTTCCCTAAGTGCTCTCCCAACGAAGTTCGCACGAGGATCCCAAAAAGAATCATTTCTTATGAATTTTATGCTATTGCAAATGGGTGCCTACGGATTTATGAAAGAAAAAGACGGAATAGCTGACATAGACAATACTTGATCCATCAAATGTATCCTATATGAATTTATTCATAAATGGTGTATTGCAGCCCCACGATAATTACACCGTTAAAAAGGAAAACTTAAATTGAATACGATTGATATCCCAATAAAAGGTACACCAATCATTTTGCAAATGTTCATTATTTAAATGAGCGGCCTGTTCCTAAACGATTCCTAAATTAAATAAAATTGAAATTGAATTTCATATACTAATCATGAGGAAAATTGAGTAATTTACGAGTAATTGCGCGGAATTCACGAGTAAAAGTATAAAACTTACGAGTAAATCAGCATATTTCACGAGTAAATCAGCAAAATTCTCGAGTAAATGAGCAAACCTCACGAGTAATTGCGTTAAATTCACGAGTAATTGCGTAAAACGCATGAGTAAAGTGGAATTCACGAGTAAACGAGCCAAACTCACAAGTAAATCAGCAAAATTCTCGAGTAAATGAGCAAACCTCACGAGTAAAAGTGTGAAATTTACGAGTAAGATAGATATAGCAGTAGGGTATCCGTTTGAAGACCTTAATTGCGACTACGAAATTCAAACTGAAGCTAACCTACAGTAGGAAAAAGGAATGTGTTACGGTTCTGACTTATTGTTTTGCTCCAGACTAAGTTCATCTGTTTTCCAAAAACCCTCCTGTTGAAATAAGCCATAAGACAAATCACTAAAATAATATTATCTTTAATTAAAGATAAATTAATTCGAGATAACATCTTTTTTTATTCACAAATCTCGAATTAAAGATATCTAAATTCAAATTAAATTCCAGGAGGAATCATAAATGATTGGTATAGGCTTATTAGTTATACGTGTAGTTATCGGTTTATCGTTTGTTGGTCATGGGGCTCAAAAATTATTTGGTTGGTTTGGCGGTCATGGCTTGAAAGGTACAGGAGGCTGGTTTGATTCGATTGGCATGAAGCCAGGAGTTACCATGGCCCTATTTGCTGGTCTATCAGAGCTTATTGGCGGAGCTTTGTTTGCATTAGGTCTCTTTACACCCTTTGCAGGTATATTGATTGCACTTACAATGCTCGTTGCGATCGTTAAAGTCCATGGAGCAAATGGCTATTGGGCAACTCAAAACGGTTATGAATATAATCTTGCCATCCTTGCAGTGGCGATTGGCATAGCGTTAACGGGAGCTGGCCCATACTCACTTGATTCCTTTCTATTTTAAGGAAATCGGTGGGTTTGCTAAATCCCTACATTACGGATAACACGGAGTGGGTTTAATCCACTCCGTGTTTTTTCTTTTCCCCATTGCTCAGAAATTTTTATCTTGGTTATTAAAGCTTAAAAATCGAGTAATGGATACTTCGATTATTGTGTTGAGGAAATAGGAACATAGGTTGTCCCATATTTAAATAAGATGGTTTCAATATTGAAATGCAAACTACCTGTGAAATCACTGCTGTACAGTAATTTTTACAAATGAGTTGGAATAATGCCATTAAATTCGAATCCTATTCTTTATGTTCCTGCAAACAATTGTTTCTAATTTGAAATATCATGTCTAAAAACCAAGACTCATAATCAGGAAAAATAGAGTACAGTAATAATGAGAATGATCATAACCTCATGTTCTTTTATCTCCGGGTGTTATCAATCTGTTGTTAGAATGGGGGGGCCCATGAGGCAAGTCATTATTAATTTCATTTGCATTCTAATAATATCAGTGATTTTATTTTTTATCTTTAGCTATGATGCTTCTTTAGATGAACATTTTATATTGTCTCTTTTACTTATCATTTCTCTGCAAATATCTTTGATATTAGCTATTCTGTTAAAAAGAAGGTAACACCAGAAGAGCAACCATTAATTAATGGTTGCTCTTCTGGTGTTACCTAACGTCCTTCCTAACCTTTTTCAAGCGTTCCGTAAAGAAAGCCCCTTTCCTCACCAAAATTTCCGAATGTATCTGCCGTCGAGACTTAATTTCTAGTCAATGAAAATGCTAAATCTTTCCCCTGTTTTATTTTCCGAAACAGCTTAGAAAAAGAATACTCAGTTTAAGGATTCAATTTGAAATTCACTTAATAGATTCTCACTCCTATAAGTAGTATCTCATAAAAATAAAAACCCCTGATAAGGAACACTTTTATCCTTATCCGGGGTTATTGAAAACCAGAATGCATTTTTTACTTTATTCTACCCCTGGGAACCATCCTGGAGAGTGGATGATCGCTTGCCATAATGGATCTGGAATATCTAGTTGCAGCTGATTATCTTTGTTTATTTTTGTCACGATTTCTGCTTCCCTGCCTTGCTCCACTTTTTGTACCCATTCAGGATCGATTATGATTTCACGGCCTAATGCGATTAATGGAATCCCGGATTGCAGTGCTTTAATCGCATCATCCGCTGTATAGATGGAACCAACTCCAATGACGGGAACTTGATCTCCGATACGTTCTTTTATAATTTCTATCCGAGGTCGGTCAACGTCGGCTCCCCGTCTTGCTTTCGACCAGAATTCCATTAATGAAACATGAAGATAATCCAAATCCTTTGTTACAAGTCCATCAATCAATGCAAGTGTATCATCCATGGTTATTCCTGGAGTTTCCGGCTCCTCCGGTGAAAAACGATATCCTACGATGAAGGGATCCTTTGCATGTTCAGCAACAGCCTTTTTCACTTCATCCACAACCGATAATGGAAAAGTCAGGCGCTTTTCAAGGGAACCGCCCCACTTGTCTTCACGACGGTTTGAATGAGGAGAAAAGAATTGCTGAAGCAAGTACCCATTAGCACCGTGAATTTCTACACCGTCAAATCCCGCTTCAATGGCACGTCGGGTGGTTTCACCAAAGTCGAGAATGATCGATTCTATTTCCTTTTCAGAAAGTGGACGCGGAACTGCTTTCCCTTCGCCTTCCGACGGGATATTGCTTGCGCTGACTACATCACCATCTACTAATTCCGGTGGAACCTCTCGGCCGCCATGAAAAATCTGGAGAATTGCCTTTGCCCCTTTCGCTTTAATCGCTGATGCCAATCGATTTAGACTAGGTATCAATTCATCCTTATCTCCGCCAAATTCCCCATGAAAACCTTTTCCATTAGCCGTCACGTAAGTACAAGCCGTTATAACCATGCCTACACCGCTTGACCGGCGTTCATAATAATTAACTTCTGCGTCGGTAACGGTACCGTCAGAATTAGAAGAGAAATTTGTCATAGGTGCCATCACCAATCGATTTTTCAATTCCATTCCCTTTCCTAAATTGAACGATTCAAATAATGGTGTATATTTAGAATTCATTTAGTAATCCTCCATTTTGTAACCCACTGGTTTGTATAATAAATCAAATCCGCAAACTAATTTAAATATCATGCATACTTTACGATTAATGCCGAAATGGCTTCTTTTGGCTGGAAGCCAATAGCTTGATCTACCTTTTCTCCATCTTTGAATAGAATAAGTGCTGGAATTCCCATCACTCCATATTCGCTTGTCGTATTTGAATTTTCATCCACATTAAGTTTTACGATTTTAACCTGATCACCCATTTCCTCATCGATTTCATTAAGAACTGGGGCAATCATTTTGCACGGACCGCACCACGGTGCCCAAAAGTCAACCAATACTAAACCTTCCTTGATTTCACTAGCAAAATTATCATCTGTAACATGTTCTATTGTCATGATCATTTCCTCCTTGTATTATCCGAAATATTTATGGTCTTTACTCACCATCTATTTAAAATCAAGTTTTGCGATTCTATTTCCCGGGATAAAAGCCTCTGATTTCCTGGCATTTATTTTCGGATGGATTTTGATGGATTCCAATTTACCGGATAACTCCATGAACCATGTTTCATCTTTAGAAAGTAAAGCCAAATCAATTAAGGCCAAAAGATGTGTTTCGTTACTGATTTCTAGATCCGGCAGCTTTTCAGTCCATCTACTTGGAATCCAAATAGATTTCCCAACCGCTTTTTCATTGTCACTTTCCACCACATTCACTTTAACAATTTCACGATTATCGCTCACGTTTTCAACGAAACCATGGATAAGTTCTCCATCTCTTGATTTTCCCTGTACCCAATCCCCATTTTTGAACAGATTGTTTTCAACCATTTCCTTAACACCCCTTTTATATTCATTTAATATTAAAACTATAGTTATTAACTGTATTAATAAAATATACATTTTGTGCAAAGAAAAAACTAAATCAATATCACGGACATTGCTTAATTTTTTCCAAAAAAGTGCTGAGAGTTATATCTTCCAAATATTTTTCAAAATACAATTCTGCTTCATCGAATATTTGATCCATGACTACCTGGGTATTGGAGGATATGACACATTTTTTCTCCGGATCGCCTGTACACCATTTCGGTTTCAAGGTTCCATGTGAGACCGTTATATAAATATCTGCCAAACTTACCTCTTCAGGATTACAGTCTAGAATATAACCTCCGCCCACACCTTCTTTCGTTTTAACAAATCCCTTTTTTCTTAAGCAGCTCATCATTTTCCGAATCCTTGCCGAGTTTGTACAAACGTTTTCTGCGATAGACTCACTGCTTGCCATATGATCTGGTAGATAAGCTAAATAGACCAAACTATGCACAGCTATTGTAAAATCACTATTCACTTTTCGCATCCTCCTCAAGGAGATTACTGTAATTTTAATGTTTACAGTTGGTAAAGTCAACTCAAAAAACTCAACAGAGTTCTCAACTTTGTTGATTACTTTATGATTGCTATGAAATTCCCTCCTATAAACAAAGGATTGAGGGAATTTCATTCAGCTAATTTTACAAACCGATAATATCATCGTTGAGAAAGATTCAAAGCCGTACTAGCCGCTTTTAGATTCACTTTCGATTGCTCAATTATATCCTGAGGATGATAATAACCTTTTGAAACCATGTAATCACTTATTAGCCCATGTGTTTCTACAGCATACCTCAGCTGTTCCCGTAATGCAGCCCTCAATTAAGGGGAAGCTGTTTCTGTTATGGCGAAAGCCGTATTTCTTATTCCTGATTTGGCAGAATTCAGAAAGTCAGTAGCAATAACCTGATCGGTCATACCACCCATCCCCGCCATATTTTGCAAAAAGTTAGTCATTGTCTTCCCTCGCCTTGGTTTACCAGGATTTCCTGTAATTTTTTAATATGCTCTCTTCCGCTGCTCATGTCTTGTAAAAGAATGTTTTTTAATTCCGTGTCTTGGACTAACCCATTCATTGTAGAAGCTTTTGATAGACAAAGGCTTTTGAAGTTCAATATTTCATGCACTTCTAACGTTTCATGCAGTCCCAACTTTTCCACAAGAAGTATCTCTCCTTTCAGTAACAATCACTTACTTATCTTTCGTTGTTCAAAAGCTCTTATTCATTCCTTTTCATTTTTTTAGAAGGTTAAAACCATTTGGAAAACAACATGTAGTCACATGGAGAAATGGGCGGGTTTTTTGGATATTCAGAAACAACTGGCGGTTATGCTGGAGGACAAGCAGAATATATGCGGGTCCCTTATGGGAATTTCACTCCTTTTAAGATTCCAGAAGACTGTGAGATTGGAGATGAAAAATTGATATTACTCGCCGATGCAGCTTCAACCGCATTTTGGAGCGTTGATCATGCAGGAGTAAAACCAGGTGATACTGTAATCGTCTTAGGCTGCGGTCCCGTTGGATTACTCGTACAAAAATTCGCTTGGTTCAAAGGAGCGAAAAGGGTCATTGCCGTCGATCATCTCAACTATCGTCTGGAACATGCAAAAAGGACAAATAAAGTCGAAATCGTAAATTTCGAACAATATGAAAACGTAGGGGATTATCTCAAAGACATAACTAAAGGGGGAGCCAATATTGTAATTGACTGTTCAGGCATGAGTGGTAAAATGACTCCCCTGGAATATCTTGCAACGGGGCTTAAGCTTCATGGCGGTGCAATGGGTGGTATTGTAATCTCCTCACAAGCGGTCCGTAAAGCAGGAACCATTCAAATAACTGGTGCTTACGGAGGGCGTTATAATGGCTTTCCGCTAGAAGATATATTTCAAAGAAACGTGGATATCAAGACCGGACAAGCTCCCGTTATCCCTTATATGCCATATCTCTATAATCTAATATCTGAAGGAAAAGTTGATCCTGGCGATGTCGTAACCCACGTACTACCATTGGATCAAGCTAAACATGGTTACCAAGTATTCGATACAAGGACAGACGGATGCATTAAAGTGGTGTTAAAACCGTAAGTATTATATAGAAAATTGAATGGCCAGGCATTCAAATTCAGAAACGATACATGAATTATAGTAAGTTTCTGAATTTGATGAATCCTGTGTAGTAGTTTGAAAGTCACATGAACTAGATTCCCTCTATATGAAACCTTTCAAGCCCATGATTGCCCTCTTGCTTATCTCCTTACAACACAAAAAACCCCTCTCTCTGATTTAGTTTCCACCAGAGAAAGAAGTTTCGGATTAGTAACGAAAGATAAAGCAAAAACAAGAAAAATTTATGATGAAAGATTCACTCTTCACGGTAGTTATGATTTGCTTATCTTATAATTGCTATCTTATTTTGTTTGTTGTTTATTCATGGCGCTCATCATTTGATTAATTTTCTTTTGGGATGGTTTCATACCCATTTGCATCATCATCATTTTCAGCATCTGTTCGTTAATTGGCGGATTTTTCTTTAAGTAATCCATCATGTATTTACGAGCGATGAAAAATCCCAGCACTACTCCAGCAATCAATGCCAGTACGCCAACTAGAATGTAAACCCACATACTATTTCCTCCTTCGTGTTGTCTAACATCAGTGTACTAGACCAAAGGTTATTATACAATACCCGCTACTGAAAAGTCCCCCATTTAGACAAATTTTCTTTCTTTTATCGGTTTTAACCAACCGTATTTTTCATGTTCAAAATCAATGGCCAGAAAGCTCGCTTCATATTTTCGAATACTTTCAAAGAAAGCCGTCTCCGCTTCATAATCTCCTTCAGCTTTTAGAATAATGGAATCATGCTGAATGATTAAAACGGCCTTACTTGATCCGTTTGTTTTTTCTAAATAGTATTTTCCATTTTGAGTCCAATAATTCATCTTTTTTTGCAAACGTTGTTCAATGGCTAACTGCAACTGGATAATCGGGACTGTTTTGGTGACATATTCGATTTGTTTTTGCAAAATACTCTTCAGTCTGCCCTTTGCTTGAATATACTCCAAAAACAAATTGAAAAATAGCCTTTCTCTTCCATAATAATGATGGGCAAATTCATCTTCGATTAAATAAATTTGATAGGTTCTCATCAGCCAATGCCTCCTAGCTTTCCTATTTTGGTCACGAAAATAACTAACCACCAGGACATTCTCCACTATTTTCCACTATTAATAACTTTCCCCTTTAACTGACACATTTAAACGAAATTTATTTATTCTCATTATATATTGACAAACTAAAAAGATATGTTGTTTGCTGGAGAAATTTTCTTCTTTTTTTGTCGAATGGAAGATTTCCCTTAGAATAGAAGCACACAATATAAATCAGGATTGTTTTTGATAAAAAAACTGACACCAAACTAGTTGGTGTCAGTTCTCCATTACTATTAGTTAAGCATTTCCTTAACACGAGCAACTACATTTTCTACAGTAAAACCGAATTCCTCCATGATCTTTCCGCCTGGTGCAGAAGCTCCAAAATGATTGATGGCCAATATTTCACCCTCATCACCTGCATAACGATCCCAACCAAACGGTGAAGCCACTTCGATAGCTAGACGTTTTTTCACTGCCGGATTGATTACGCTTTGTTTATATTCTTTAGATTGAGTTTCAAATCGATCCCATGATGGCATGCTGATAACAGAAACATCAATTCCTTCGTTCGCCAAAGCTTTCTGTGCTTCCACAGCCAAGTTCACTTCGGAACCAGTCGCAAGAAGTAATGCATCGGCTACTTCTTTCTTAGAAGCAGAGATGATGTAAGCTCCTTTTGAAACACCTTCATACGCAGTTTCGGAAGTATCTTTAATTGTTGGCAATCCTTGACGAGTCAGTACAAGGGCAGTTGGTTTATTTGTAGACTCCATAGCCACTTTCCAGGCTGCTGCCGTTTCATTGCCATCAGCTGGACGGATTACCCCTAGGTTAGGCATTGCACGCAATGATGCCAATTGTTCGATTGGCTCATGAGTCGGTCCGTCTTCTCCTACAGCAATGCTGTCATGAGTGAATACATAGTTTACAGGCAGTCCCATTAGTGCTGCCATTCTTATGGCAGGACGTAGATAATCAGAGAATACGAAGAATGTTCCTCCGTATACTTTTAATCCACCATGAAGTGCCATTCCATTTAAAGCCGCACCCATAGCGAATTCACGTACACCGAACCATATATTACGGCCACTGTAATTACCAGGTAATAGATCAGTCTCACCTTTGATGGCAGTATTATTAGATCCGGCTAAATCCGCAGAACCCCCAATGAAGCTAGGGACCCTTTTGGCAATAGCATTTAGCACTTCCCCACTTGAAGCACGGGAAGCTAATGTTTTACCTTCTTCATAGACCGGAATTTCCTGATCCCAATCAGCAGGCAGTTCACCTTTGATGGCCAACTCCAATTGCTGTGCTAACTCAGGATGTGCTTCTTTGTAATTTTTGAACAATTCATTCCAAGCTTCCTCTTTTTGAGCGCCTGCATTAACAACAGATTCATTAAAGTGTGAATACACTTCTTCCGGAACATGGAAGTCCTCTTCAAATGTCCATTTATATGCTTCTTTTGTCAATTTCAGCTCATCTGCACCAAGCGGAGCGCCGTGAACAGCAGATTTACCTGAACGGTTTGGTGAACCGTAACCAATAACCGTTTTCACTTCGATTAATGTTGGGTGTGCATCGTCGGTTTTCGCTTCTTCAATCGCTTTAGCAATTTCCTGAAGATCATTCCCATCCTCAACGCGGATATATTGCCATCCATAAGATTTGAACCGGTCTGCTACGCTTTCACTAAATGATTGGCTTAAGTCGCCGTCAAGAGAAATATCATTAGAATCATATAAAACAACGAGTCTTCCGAGTTGTAGATGTCCAGCTAATGAAGCGGCTTCTGCAGAAACACCTTCCATTAAATCTCCATCTCCACAAATGCCATATGTATAGTGATCGACCACATTATAAGAATCGCGGTTATAGCTTTCTGCCAAGTGACGTTCAGCCATTGCCATTCCTACTGCCATTGCGATACCTTGTCCAAGCGGCCCGGTTGTTGCATCAACACCAGCCGTATGACCGTATTCAGGATGTCCTGGAGTTTTACTGCCCCATTGACGGAAGCTTTTCAAATCATCGATAGATAAGCCATAGCCCGATAAATGAAGAAGGCTGTATAACAGCATAGAACCATGTCCAGCTGAAAGAACAAAGCGATCTCTATTAAACCAATCGGGATTTTTCGGGTTATGGTTCATATATTCGGTCCATAGTTTATACGCCATCGGCGCAGCACCCATTGGCATACCTGGATGGCCGGAATTAGCCTTTTCAATTGCATCAATTGATAATGTACGAATCGTATTGATAGAAAGTGCATCTAATTTATCTAACATATTGTAAAAACATCCCTTCCTGTAATGTACCTCTTTATATTATAGTGACAAGCATAATATCACAACTAAAATCACTATTTACTGCCTCAATATTACAATTTTCTATAATAACAGAAGTCCCCTATTTAGATTAAACTAAATAGGAGAATACATACATGCATGCACTCCCTTTTTACTCCTAAATGCTAACAGGATACTCAAGCGGAATGTTTTATCAGAAGGATCCAAGCATTAATGTAAGTTTCTTTTTTCTTTTATATTTTTTATCTTTTGAGGAGTGACGTCATTACCTTCTGGATCAACGACCTTCACATGCTCCAACGTATCGGACATGGACTTTCTGAATGTTTCCAAATACTCACTTCTCAATTGGGTTTGCTCTTTCGCCTCAACTTCCGTCAAACCTTCAGCCTTTGCCTTTTTAGAAAGTTCATTAATACGGGCTATTTTTTCTTTTGATAACATAATTTCGCTCCTTCATAATCTCCGGATATTGTCATGGTATTAAAAAAAAAGCGAAATTACAAGTTCTAAGATTTACTTTCATTTGTATTCAGTTGATGTTCGAGAAAACGCCTGTTCACAGTGGCCTTTGAAACATTGTATCCAAAGCCCCTTAAAGTGGCTGCGATTTCTGCGAATGTCAATCCATTGGCCCGAAGTTTAATAATTTCTTCAATAGGGATTTCCATACGGTCCCTTCCAGTGGAATTCCTTTGATTCTGAAGGTTTTTTTGAGGACGGTATCCTTTTTCAACGGCTCTTATCATCCCGCGCTTTATTTTAAGATTATGTAGTTTCCTTTGGTATTCTTCTACAATACCGACTATCTGGATGACCATGGCATCCGAATCCGATAACTCAAGCTCCCCGTCATGTGAGAGTGTATAAATTTTAACATTTTCTTTAAGGATGACATGGAAAAGGGCTATTTTGGCATTCCCTCTTCCCAGCCTTGTTTCATCCTGGATTAATAGTACTTCAGCTTCTTTAGTTTTAAATAGTTCGAGCATGTCAAAAATGCCATCCCGATTCAACTCATAACCACTTGCCTGCTCTTTTATTATGGATATAACTTCAACATCCATCTTTTCTGCCAATGTGACTAACTCATCTTCCTGCCTTGCCAATGATGTTTCCTGTGACTCTTTTTCTGTGCTGACCCTACAATAGATTACCGCCTTCATAATACCCTACCTTCACTGCTTACTGCTCACTGGCCAAATTTTGGACAAGTTCTTCCCCTTTAACCGGTATGACGATGACTTGACCAGGTTTAATTGTATCCGCCCTGACTCCATTATGCTCTTCTATCCAACCAATGAATTCTTTTTTTGTCAAATTTGCTTCTTCATATTCTTCAGCGATTCCCCATAGGGTGTCACCTTCACTTACTTCTATAGAAAGGAAATCCTTTTTTGGATCATTGTTCAATGTACAAGAGAATAAAATTGAAAAGATGAATACTGATCCCGCTAATAGAATCGTATAAATATAATTTTTGTATAAATTTTTCATAAATATCCCTCCAAAGCGAATGTTCGTTCGTATGTTATGCTCAAATTATAATACGAACGTTTGTTTCAGTCAACAACAAAATTCGAACTTATGTTTGTATAGAATTGGGGGCCATGCTATAATGTAGCAAAGAACATTGGGGAAGAGGTGCACATATGACTAAACTATCAAAAAGGCAGCAAGATATTCTTGATTTCATTAAAGAAGAGGTCCGCCAAAAAGGGTATCCACCTTCCGTACGGGAGATTGGTGAAGCAGTGGGACTTGCTTCAAGTTCAACAGTACACGGGCATTTATCACGCCTGGAAAGCAAAGGCCTGATTAGACGTGACCCAACCAAGCCAAGGGCCATTGAAATAATGAATTTGGAGGAAGCGAACAATATTCCCAAAGTCAATGTCGTGAACGTGCCGTTACTTGGAAAAGTAACAGCGGGAATGCCGATAACGGCCATTGAGAACATAGAAGAATACTTTCCGCTTCCCGAAAGCATGGTTCCACATGATGACCATGTATTCATGCTGGAAATCATGGGTGAAAGTATGATCGAAGCAGGAATTCATGATGGGGATTATGTCATCGTGAAACAACAAAGCAATGCCAATAACGGAGATATCGTCGTGGCCATGACGGAAGATGATGAAGCCACTGTAAAACGATTCTTTAAGGAACCGGATTACATAAGGCTTCAGCCTGAGAACTCGAATATGGAACCAATTATTTTACGAGATGTTTCGATACTTGGAAAAGTAATAGGCTTATATAGACAAATACACTAAAAGCGCTAACCGCGCTTTTTTTGTTTGTTTAATCTATGTCCCGAATTCTCTCAATATGCATATGGAATTTTAATAGAATCAAGTTTTCATGGGAATTTAAACATCCTTTATTACGAATGGAAGTATACGATCGCCTAATATGTACTTTGGTAACAATCTTATTACAATAAAAAAGAGAGCTTTAACTACCGCTCCCAGTTAAAATTCACTTCACTCGTAATCTTTGGTTCACTTTAATTAGGTTAAGATCTACCAAGCCGTTCCACTGTTGAATCTGCACTTGTGTAGAACCGTATGCTTTTGCAAGCGCAGAGACGGTATCCCCTTTTTGGACAATATGATAAACCTCTTCTATACTTGCATCATATTTTGTTAAATCGCTTGTTTCGATAAGGTTCACCAGTTTTTCAATATAGTTGGGATCCGAGGCGTACCCAGCATCGAAAATTGCTTTGAGTGCTTTTCTGTAATCTTTTTCTCCAATGACAGCCGTATAAAGACTTCTATTCCATGAAGTCCCCTTTACATATAAATTGGCAAGATCTCTAAGACTTTCTTCCCAAGATGGGTATTTTCTGAATTTGTTCCATACTTGAACGGGTACGCCATTGACATATTCCATTGTCTGAATGATGACAGACTCACCCTTGAAGTCACCTTTTGTACCGAATATATTTTTTCCTTTGCTTGCTAATAAACTTGTCCCATATCCACTCTCCAAACAAGCTTGTGCAATGACAACAGAAGGTAATATTTTAAATTCCTGTTGAATTTTCTGGGCATAGGGAGCAATTTCCTTAATAAATGTTTCCTTGCTCATTAGAACCTCCCATCAATGGTTTTACTTTATTTTTCACTGTTCATCTTCATTCTTATCGTATTCTCATCTATGAAAAAGGTTACAGCAAGTCCCATACAAAAGGTTCTGATGTTTGGCTAATTGTTTTTATTATAGATTTCTTACCTAGAGTGGCCAGCTTCGAGTATTATTTATCCATTTCCCTACCAAACAGGAAAAGCCGTCAATCCATTTAATTAAATGGATTGACGGCTTTTCCTGTTGAACACTGAAAATCTTCAAAACTTGTTCGTTAAATTTAAATTTGTAATTATTTATTTTTGTATAAAACCTTGATGAAAAACAAAAACTATTTTTAAAAACTTCATTTCAAGGTGGTGAAATCATGGACTACCCAACCGTCCATACAAACTTCTGGGATGCAGTGATAGCCATTCCTACCATCATGATTCTTACTCAACTTATTAAGGTCATGTTTCATATTCATCCAAAATTCGTCCCTACCATCGCTTTGGGTCTTGGCTTGTTCATTTCCATTTTCATCAGTCATCGTCATCACTTGGTTTCAGGAATTTTCATGGGCTGGTTTTATGGCTATGCAAGCATAGGCAATTATGCTGCACTCAAAACTGGTATTTTGTCTTATAGAGAATCCTACAAAAAGACGGATTAAATCTATTCTTGTTGTCTAGTTGAAATTCATCAATCTTTTTATTGCTAGATGACCTTACTAGCTTTATTTCCCATCGAACACCATTAATTTAATCGCTGTATTAGTAATTACAAACTGGCTGAATCCTTTGGCTAAAACAAACCACCCATGATAGCACCACATTACATCCAAAAAAACCTTTTCAATTATGAGAAGGGATTTTTTGTCGGGAAAAGTGGGTTATTATGTTTTTTACACTCCTGCCGAGGCGGCTTGGTAGGATCTGCGGAAAGGGAGCGGATTTCTGTATTCAACTGGATCTATTATTCAAGAAAAGACTGAAGGCAAACTTCGAATTTGTCTACAGTCTGATACCCTCTCAAAGAAGAGAATGCATTTCACTATTTCTCAATATAGACCGAACGAATCATTGTCCGGGTTCTTTCAGTACCATCCACATTTTTTTCCTTGACATCTATTGTTATATTATAAACACCTGTCTTAGTTACTTCCGGAAGGGTGCCAGTAAAATTTTCTGTATCCATTGCCTTAATTGAGCTTTTTTCACTAATTTCATTACCTGTTTCATCTATTAGATGAACCAAAAATGTTGTGCTGATTGGCCTTTTTTTATCATTCATTGGGTTCTTTATTAAAAATTTCGCATCTTTTTGCTTAACTTTACCGGCCATACTTAATGTAATGGGATTCTTTTCGTTAAATTGTGCTGTGAACAGGTAGGCGTCTTTTGGCGATTTAGTCTTCATACGCACTTTCCAATCACCAATTTCAAGGTTGTTTCTATTGAATGATTGGACGGTTGCACCATTAAAAAAGGAAGTTTCGTTTTTGGCTGAATGAACCATTAAGGAAGGTGAATACTTTTTATTGGATGGAGAAATCATTTCAACCTCGACATCATTTGATGCTGTATATATGTTTATATTGCCTGGGGCTGATTCATTTACATGGAAGCTTAGTTCGATCCAGACATTTTGTTTCAGGACATCACCCAGAACGGTTTGAGCGAGTGCGGTGGTAATGACATCTTCTTCAACCCGTTCTTTATAATTGACATTATATTCAGGGATCCCCGAGGTGGAGGTGCTTCTTAAATATGGTTCAATTCTTGAAAATACAGCTGAGCCGACTCGTATATTGTCGTGATCAAAGTTGGGATCTGAAAATAAATGTGTTGCATAGGGTATTTTTGTACTCCATACATTCACTAGACCATCATTTTCCCCATATGAAGATAAATATTGTCCACCCATTGATAAGGCTGATAGAACCGGGCCTCTGTTCATGCCTGCCACAGTGAAATACATGTTTTTACGAGAATTAACATGGTTATCCGTGACCGAACGAAATTCAGCCATTTTACCAACTTGTAAAGAATAAGTTCCCTCATCTTTTTGACCTAATAGGGAACCAAGCCAGCCCGCATACCAGCTATAAGCCAAATCAGCTAGGTGAGAACCATGATGGGGGGAAGCTAAAGTGATCACCCTTCCAACATACTGGTGTGCTCCATAGTGCACTAGAGCCGCTTGGGTATCTGGGCCCCCTTTGCTGTGAGCTATAATATTTACTTTTTCACCCCCGAAATGGTTACTGATTTCTGCAAGCATTTGAGCTAAAAGCCTTCCATTAGCATATTGGCTCACTGATCCATTTCCAGCTGAATCATGTAGCTGAACAAAAACAGTTTGGTAGCCTGCTTCATACGCTTTGGTATACATATCATTGACACCATGATAATCCGTTTCACCGTACCAGCTGGTTGAACTGCCGTTTTTCCCTTGAACAAACACGATCGGTGGTTTCTTTGTATCAAGATTGGGAGGAATACTTCCAAGAAACCAATCCCCTGGACTGAAAGTTTCGGAAGGGGGCTTTAATTTTCCTGCTGAGGAAATGTCTGGCTTGGCCATAATTAATATGGTTAGAATGAGGACAAGAAAAACGACATAATTGATTACATTCCTTTTCAATTGTTATCTCCTCCAATATCATGTGGAATTCTTTCGAACTCATCCTATTTTCAACGCCCTCCTTCCATGCCTTTGATAGCCTTCATTAGTATATATTTGTACTTTTGCATACCATTACCTGCTATCTTCATAAAGATAGGAGAAAAAAACTAGAAGAATTCATAAAAAATGGAGATATAGTATGATGATTTGCTTCAACTCGTTTATGTATACAGTCATTTTCCAATTATGAAATTATCCTTATAGAGGAAATCCATATATCGAATGCTGTATGTTCACGAAGAAAAAGAGAATAAGCCCTTCTCCTGCAACGGATGTAGGGCTTGACTTTATTTATGAGCATCCAAATATTATTCTTCGAATTTGCCACTGTCCAATTGCTCCTATTCATGTTGTTTTGAAGTCCATCCTATACATTAAGTAAATTGTTGAAAAAATTCTTTCACAGCAATTGGCTGTCATTCATAGGGATCTCAGTATCAATCGTGTATTTGGATTATTAACTCCTTAAAGCCCTCCCCTAAACGCCACATACGCGTATTTCACAATGAGAACTGGATAAATAATATCAGGGCTATGCTCGCTCTTCCAATTGTATAATTTATTTATCTGATTTTCCTTTCCCATTTTTTCACCCTGTTTCGATCATTACTTAAATTTTGCCCCAGGAATGGTTACTTTGGTGAATAAATGATTGATAGTCTTGATCCTTTAACTACATTTGAAGTGTAGGTGGGGATCAAAAAAAATAATATCGTCGATCGAGAACCCTACACATTCAGCAAACAAATAAGCCTTATCGATTCGCAAAGGAATCTTATATTGCTCATAGTCAATGTAAGTCCTTTTGGCCATCTTCAGCACTTTAGCCATTTCTTCCTGTGTTAAACCTTTATACTTCCTCGCTTGTTTAAGTGTGAACTTAACGTTTGTCATATCTTGTCACCACCTATCTAAAAAAATGATATCACACTTGAAGTATAGTTACCAACAATTTTTCGCAAAATTCACGCACTTTAAGTTTACTCACCTTCACTCATGGTGTATATTCAAGTAAGAGGTGAAGAAATATGCACATTGGTGAACGGATTAAAATGTTAAGAAAAGAAAGAAAAATGACACAAGAAGATTTGGCAAATATATTAAAGGTGGCACCAACGGCAGTATCAGCATGGGAATCCGGACGGAATAAACCTTTAATGGATAAATTGGGCATGATGTCCTCATGCTTTGAAATACCGCTATCCCACCTCATTGAAGGAGCACCTAACGCTAGAAATGCTCCAGGAATGGAATTTCTAAATGAAAAGAATGTAAGATTAATTGGAGTATATGGCAATATCCCTGCTGGAGAGCCTAATTTTACCAATGAATATATAGAAGCCTATATGCCGACATTAAATTCGATGCTAAAAACGAATAAAGAATATTTTTTCCTTAGAGTGAATGGCAATAGCATGAACAAAGAATTCAGTGACGGATCATTGATTCTCGTTGAAAAAACAACCTACGTTGATAAAGGAAAAATCGGAGTGGTCTTGGTAAATGGTCACGATGCCACTGTCAAAAAAGTGAATATCGATGAAGAAAATATCACACTCACTCCCTGCAGCACGGATCCTTTTTATGAAGAAAAAACCTATAACATCAAAAATGATAGAGTTCGAATTTTAGGAAAAGTGGTTCAAGCCATTAAAATATACGATTAATATCCACTTAGAGTTTCTTTATGGAGTATTAATTTAGTTCTCTTTGTTGACTGATACATATTAGGTACAAGCCATCATGGTTTGTGCTTATTAGTATTGTTCTTTATATATGTCTTTGCAAAAGATAAATAGAATTTGTGTCAGCCTATAAACAAAGGCATATCCGTTTTCCCCAGATTACTTATTTCATTGAGTGAATGTTTTTGGAACTATAAGCTTCCTAGGGCTTTTATTTCAGATTTCCCTTTCATGCAGAATGAATATAATTGTCTGTATTAGGCAATCAAATTATCATATTTTTATTATTCGGTTCACAACCTCATATAGGAATCTTATAATAGGATGATAAGCATTTGCCTCTGTAGCTCTAGAAGGGAAGAGCGCCGGAAAACATTTGTAGCCACCGGGTCGCAAGGTAAGGGTTTCAGAAGCACCGAAAAGCAAATACGCTGAGGCAGGTGGAATTCCTGCCGGTGAAAATCCGTAGGGAAGCGTGTTCTCCCCTAGCCTATGCTTACGAAAGGAGTGCGGGTTCGAATCCCGTCAGAGGCTTGTTTCTTGGAAAATGCGAGTATATATTTAATTCCACTTTTGCCTTCTGTGCAAATTTTTTTCCCTTTCACTTCTTCCGCTATTATCTAAGTACTCATTTAGGACAGTAGAATGTACACGACTATTTTATTACTTGCATATTCCTGAACGAGGAAAAGCCCCTCTCTTTTTGAGAGGGGCTGAGTTTGTAGACAAAATAGGTTCTCTCTAAAAGTTAAAACAAAGTTGATTGGAGCGGGTGGCGAGACGCCTGAGGGAAATGCGTGGCCAAGGAAGTCCCCGCCAGGCGCAAAGGCGTCGAGGAGGCTTCCGGACCGCCCGCAGAAAACGAGTGCCTGTAGTGGAAATCAACGTTCAATTTGTACTAATCCTTAAAAACTGTAGACAAACTCTTTTTGAGAAAGGCTTCCTGTGTGGTGTGCTTCTGGAAGTTAAAAATAATTTAACCAGGCAACTATTAATTATTCATTTAACCCGCAATTTCTGGTTTACTGTAATGGTGTACTGACTGTCAAGAGCGTTCCAATCTTTAATTTGCTGAACCGTACTGCCATAAGCCATGTTTAAGGAGTATACGGTGTCACCATTAACGACTGTGTGGTATACAGCTGTATTTTTCTTTTTAAGATCGAAGCATTTAACTAAACCGTTTACATGTCCGCGAGCCAGTGATTCGATAAAGGCTGCCGTTTTCAATTTGGCTGCGTCATTGACATTATCGATAAATCCATTTTCAGTCAGTAGTGCAGGCATGTCCGTTTCACGGAGCACATGTAAATCTCCTGTTTTTTGTCCTCTGTCTTGGATGTTGATAAGCTTCAAGACCTCTGAATGAATATGATCTTGATACGTTTTCGTAATCTGATTAGTAGACGTATAAACGTAATCCTCATACCCAGTGCCGCCGCCGGCATTGATGTGGATGGAGAGATAAAAGTCGGCTCCCCACGCGTTCGCTGCATTCGTCCTATCGTTTAAAGAGGGGTACGTATCTTGGTACCTGCTCATTTTTACAGAAACGTTATTATATTCTATTAATAAGATGTCTTTAATTCGAGTTGCAATGGATAAAGTTAAATCCTTTTCTCTCAATCCATTCCCCACCGAGCCTGGATCCGTACCGCCGTGGCCGGGATCAATAAATACTTTTACCATTTCTATCACCTCTATTAATCTTATGTTACGTATCAATAAATGCTTGTACACATAACTATCTGATTAAAGAAATTTCAAAATAAAGAATTCATCTCTCGGCCACAGTTCCAAAAAAAATACACCCTAAAGGTGTAATGGCATTATACGATAACATTCGCCAAATGGACGCGGAATTTTTAAAAAGCCCTCTTCCATTTTTATACTTTTCTATCAGGAATTATTGGGCGTCTACAAATAAAGTTATAGAAGGAGATAGAGAGATTAAAAAAGTCAACATTAACAAAAATACTCTAACAAAATGCTTGCATTTATTTAGTTATGGTTTGTTTTATTTAATTGTTCTGCACAATCTTTGATTGAGTCAATCACTATAGTTGGTTCTGATAATTGCGGAAAATGCCCACTTTTTTTTGCGACAATGTGTTTGCTGTTTCTTGACAATGAAAGCAATTCCAATTGATTCTTAAGTCGTTTTTTTCGAATTTCCTCTGGCATCATTCGATTTTCTTGTCCACCAGTAATGACAAATACAGGTATTTCGGGAAATGTATCAGTTTGCTGGATTTGATCCACAGTTTTTTTTACAAAATTAACTTCATTGAATTGTTTATGCGAGGATAAGGAATCAAACACCTTGAACATCCTATTAACGGTTTTTACGGCCTTGCCTTGGTATTCATTAAGGTTTATATCTTTCGTTGTACTGGATTCTAAAAAAACTATTCCCCCCACTTCATTTGGGTAAAGTCGGGCATATAAATTAGCATATAGGCCGCCTAGCGAATGTCCGACCAATAAGTATGGAGGTTCAAACCCCACGATTGTTAATGTCTCACGTAAAGTGTTAACAATACTTTTCCCGTCTTGGCTTTCCTTAGGTTTATCGCTGCCAGCAACACCAAAGCGATTATAGGAAAATACAGATGATGTTTCAGAAATTGCCGGTAGTATTTTCATCCAGCCCTCTATCGGGCCAGAACCACCGTTAATCAAAACTATATTTGGTTTGCCTTTTCCACTAATATTATATTGTAACGTCCCTTTTGGTGTTTCCACTTTATATTTTTCTATTTTCAATGTCAGCGCACCTAACTTTGTTTAGATTACTCTACGAGTGTAACAAGCTTTGGTTTCATTTATTGAAGTTCTAACATAATGCTTTAATTTTTACGAAAGTTATCTGGAAACTTATCCTATAGCTAAAATTTTTTAAAGGAGAGTTGTATGATGAATGAATATGGTAAGTTTGAACAATTGGTTCAAAAGTTTGATCAAGGAAGCAAGCTAATTCGCGCATGGGAATTAAAAGGCGGAATTTCTGCACAGGTTACAGGCCTTGAAGTATTACATCCTTCAGGGCGGCTCATGAAAATGATCGTTCGTCAGCATGGTGATCCTGACCTAAAACGGAATCCAAATGTTTCAGCTGATGAACACAAGCTCCTAGGGATATTGAAAGCTGCAGGTTTGCCTGTACCGATGCCATATTACCTAGAGCAATCGTGCGAGATTTTTTCCAAGCCATGCATACTTATCGAGTTTATTGAGGGGAAGTCAGAATTCACACCCTCAAATCTCAATGATCATATCTTACAATCGGCAATAAATCTAGCAAAAATCCATCGTGTTGATTGTGCAAATCTATCTTTATCATTCCTGCCTAAATTAGAAAATACATATATCGAAATGTTAAATAATAAAGATAGGGTAATCCTGGACAAAGCATTAAATCTGAGCTTGATTAGGGATCTGTTAAAATATTTCACGCCTTTACCATCCATGAATAAGGAAGTGATCCTTCATGGTGATTATTGGCCAGGAAATCTATTATGGACAGAGGGTAAACTAGTTTCCATAATTGATTGGGAAGATTCAGGTTTAGGGGACCCTTTGGTTGACCTTGCCAATAGTCAACTCGAAATCTTTTATCATTTTGGAATGCAAGCGATGAATGACTTCACCAATCAATATAAAACCCTGATGCCTGAGGTGAATTTTACAAACTTACCCTACTGGCAATTATTTGCCGCATTACGGTTATCTACATTTCCTGAATGGGGCTTGGAAAAGAGCAAGGAAAATAATTGGCGAAAAAGACACAAGTCATTTGTTCGTCAAGCGATTAACCGAATTCGTTTAAATTAATGTTTTTTAAAATGAGTGAAAAATCTGATATGCCCAGGATATTTTTGATAAAGGCATTTATACTAGTCCCTTTATCATTTATTTTCATAAACTAATAATGACTTTCAAAAAAAAAATCCAGGAGGTGTTTAAATGTATAATAAGCCCTGGGGGCATCCGAAAGGCGGTCAATGTCCACGACAATATTGCCCACCTCACAGAATGCCTACACAGTATAATTCACCTCAAATCTCCCCAGCAAAGCAATATGTAAAAACCAATGTCATCAACACGGTGATTCCGGTTTTTCACCCAACACATACAACTACGGTGAATAAACACTTCAACACATATATACCGCATACCCGAAGTATCGTGAAAGATTGTTATTCCCAAAGCTTTATTTGTGGAGTTCCTCAACCCCCTAGTTTTTCAAGGAGAATGGTAAGATATTAATTTAAAAAACCCCAATTCGGGGTTTTTATTAATTCCTTCTTCCATCCTTTGAATAATGAGTGTCAAAGGATTTACAACTGTCTAAATGCAAACTCCCTATACTTTTTAAAGTGTTGTTTTTGATAAAACTCTTTTGCAGCTTTGTTTTCAAACCAATAATCCAGTTCAATTAAATCTATATCATTCTTTTTGGCAATTTCATAGACCTCATTCATTAGTATTTTACCGTAACCTTTTTTGGTTTGATTTTCAACGATACTAAGCTGATGCACATAAACTGATTTATACGCATTTTTAAAAGCACTTTCTGGATATTTTTTAATTTCAATCCATACGTAACCGATCGGTTCTTCATGTTCTTTTAAAACGAGAAAAACAAAACTGTTATTTTCGACCAAACTTTTGAAAGATTCCTTCATTGCACTATAATTATATTCCTTAAAATACTTAGGATATAGTTTTGCATGCAGATCGTGGACATTTCTATTTAGTTTTGCAATTACTTCATGATCCCTGGTTTGACTAACATACATAATTATCCCCCTGACTATATCCTGTGAATTTCCATATACCAGTAATGTTCATATTCAAAGTACATTTTTTATATAGGCCAGTCAATAGCCGTAAAGAAGAATCACATTCCTAGAGAGGCAGGCAAAGTTCTTTTTTCATTCTGGGTAAAAAAAAGATGCGAATTAACAGTTTGAACATACTAATAAATAAAGTGGAAAATATCATTATGATATTAGTAACCTATTTCCTTAATATACTGGAAGGTGATGATCATGACTTACCCTCTTTTTATTGTGACTGGCATTAGTGGCTCAGGTAAATCAGCAACTTCACTGGAATTGCAGAAAATCATGTTGGATTTCAATGTATTTGATATGGATCTTATCGTTAACAACGACGATTATCAAACAGCATGTGATAATTGGTTGAAGGTTGCCTATTATAGTGCTTATTCCGGACGTAATTCCGTATTATTCGGCAATGTACCCGATCCATATAATGTTGAAATTTGCGACCATTTCCCTTTATTTAATCCAGTTCATTACCTACATCTTTATTGTAACGGTGAAGCGCGTACACAACGATTATCGGCTCGTGGCAAATGGACGGCTGACAGCATTAATTATATGAATGAACTATCTGAGAAGTTAGTTCAAGAAGCCAAAACATCAGTTCCACCAATACCTACTATAGACACTTCTACCACTTCGCCGCCCCAAGTAGCTAAGTTAATTAAACAATGGATAATGGAAAAGCTTGCCTAAATAAAGGAAAATTTTTTTATAAATGCAGATATGGACCTTTCTGATGAAATACACGTTTATTCGAAATCCACTCTTGTCTGCTGCTGGCTTTCTTTGCCAAATAAACATACCGGTATAACCAAAGCCTTTTTGTTTAGCTTTTGATTTAAGGGTCGTTAGTTGAAGAAGTAGTAAAAAGGGATCTTCCTATAGAAAATCCCTTTTTACATCCCGGTAACATCTGATTAAATTAACTAGCTTTGTAAAGAGTATGCACTAAAGTGGGATACCTAAATTGTTGTGAACGTGATCTATTCCCCCAGAACGGGAAGCCTAATCCTATTAAAGTTGTTGCTAATAGAGATGAAATACGGATTCAAAGTGTAGCTACATCATCAATTTATTCTATCGAGGTATATTTTAAAATAAATTATCTACTTACAGAGGCTCTTCCCACAGTGTAAAAGTAAATTTATCCGAATAACTATTAATTAATTTCATATTTCACCGTTTCCCTATTTCTTAAGTAATATAATCGTTAAAGGAATAATTCGACAAAATTCCTAGAAATCCCTGTTCACCCTTCTTATATGTTGCTACCAGATCTATTGAGCGTGAATAGCAAAGACAGAAAATATGAAACTGACTATAGGTGGTTTTAGTTTAATATGAGTCCTTTAGATGATAAGATTCTTGGGGGAAGTGGTCGAAAATAGATCAATATTTAGGAGGAGTTCATCTTGAATCCTTATGCGTTTTTGGCAATAGCCATCCTAAGTGAAGTGTTTGGCAGTTCGATGTTAAAAGTATCAAACGGGTTTAAAAGGTTATTCCCTTCCATTGGTGTGGTAATTGGAATGGGTTTGGCTTTTTATTGCCTGTCATTATCATTAATAACCATACCGCTTGGAACGGCTTATGCCATTTGGTCGGGAATAGGCACTGCTTTAACTGCTTTAGTGGGAGTTATCGTTTATAAAGAAAGCTTTAACGTGAAAAGATTTTTAGGTTTAGTCCTGATCATTGGAGGAGTTGTTGTTTTGAAACTCTCTAGTGGAGGCACTTCTTAACAATTTAGTAATGGAGGTAATAATATGAAGGGATACATAGCCTTAGGAATATCAATCATTAGTGAAGTATTTGGTACGACCATGCTTAAGTTGTCTGATGGCTTCACACATTTATTCGCTTCATTTGGAGTTATAATTGGGTTTAGCATTGCATTTTATAGCTTATCTTTATGTCTTAAAACAATTCCGTTAAGCTTAGCATATGCCATTTGGTCAGGAATAGGCACAGCTTTAACGGCAATGATTGGCGTACTATTATGGAATGAGCCATTTAGTATCACTACATTAGGCGGTTTAGTATTAATCATTGGCGGAGTGATTTTACTAAATGCTTCCCATACCACTAAACAAGCGGAAGGAGAGTCAAATTAAGTTTGACTCTCCTCATCTCCCCGCTCGTTCAAAAATAAAAATATCTTCAACGGCGGGGTTCTCATTTTGAATGGGACTGAACTTTCAAGAGTCAGTCCTTCATTTCTTCCTTAACCTTCACCAAGTCCTTCGTGCAAAGTCAGTGAACTTGAATTTATCGGGTCTATGCCTGGATTCGCTATATTGAAACAAGCTTCCATCGATTAAATGGACCGTACTTTTCACAACTGCCACCATATCGAAGTCTTCAATGTCCAATAATTGTTTATCTTCCTCACTGCATGGCTCCACGGTAATTTCCTTGTTGGAAAAACCAATCTGGAGCCCGAGTTCCTTTTCGATATATCCATAAATAGAATCCTCACAAATTTCCTTGGTCAGGTTAGTTACGAATTCGCTTTTGAAATAGTCTTTGTCCAGTATGATTTTCTTCCCATTGATTTGGCGTACCCGGAACACCTTCCATATTTCACCATCATCAGTTAAGTCTAGAAGCTTGGCCATTTTTGAGTCGGGGGTCTCAAGCTCCAACTTGTGGATGATCGTTTTGGAATGCAAATTCAACTTTTCCACCATTTCTTTATAGGAAATCAACCCTGCTACAGGAAAATTAAATTTGCTGAAATCCAAGACAAAGGAACCCTTGCCTTTGATTTTATGGATATATCCATTTTGTTCAAGCAACTGTAAGGATTTTCTCACAGTATCCCTGGATATGTCATACTCTTCCATGAAGCTGCTTTCGGAAGGAAGCTTTGAATTTGTCGGAAAGGTTCCTTCTTCAATTTTTGAAACGATATCACCATATAGCGATAGGTATTTGCTGTTCATTTCATCACCACAATATATTTTTGTTAGTCTGCTACTCGTCCTTTTTCAACAAATAGACCACCGATTCATAGGGACGAAGGATAAAATCACCTGCATGTTCTTTCGAATCGATATAGTTTGAGAGAAGGAGCTCTGAGTTGTATCCGGATAGGTCTATATCCTTTGGAATTTCGAAGACCGTTTCTTTTGCATAAAAGTTATTGACGACCAAAAGTTTCTCGTCTTCATAACTGCGTACATAAGCGTACAATTGGTCATGGTCGCCAAGAATTTCCTGATAGTCCCCATATGCAATGATATCATGTTTCTTGCGTAAGAATATAAGTTTTTGGTAATGATGAAAAATGGAATCCTGATCCATCAGTGCGTGTTCAGCATTGATGATTTTGGCATTATCAGGCACTGCAATCCATGGAGTCCCTTTTGTGAAGCCTGCATGTTCCGCATTTTCCCACTGCATGGGAGTTCTCGAGTTATCACGGGATTTAGCTTGAAGGATTTCGATTATTTCCTTTTCATCCTTGCCTGCCTCTTTTAAAATATTGTAATAATTAATCGATTCCACGTCCCGATATTGTCCAATATCATTGAATTTCGGGTTGGTCATCCCTATTTCCTCCCCTTGATAAATATAAGGGGTTCCCCTAAGCATATGAATGGCTGTTGCCAGCATCTTGGCCGATTCCTTGTGATACTCTTGATCATTCCCAAACCTGGATACGATCCTCGGCTGGTCATGGTTACACCAGAACAGGGCATTCCATCCATTTCCTTCTTGCATCCCATATTGCCAGCTGCTTAGGATCTCCTTTAACTGACTGAAGTCAAAATCTACAAGTGACCACTTTTCCCCATCCTTATAATCCACCTTTAGATGATGGAAACTGAATACCATTGACAGCTCCTTTTCAACTGGAGATGAATATTTGATGCAATGGTCAATGGTCGTCGATGACATTTCCCCTACAGTCATCACCTCTTCATCCTTCCCGAAAGTTTCTTCATTCATCTCTTTTAGGAATTGATGAATCTTGGGACCGTCTGTATAAAAGCATCGTCCATCTCCATCTTTGTCATTTTCATAGATGTCAGGTTTCGAAATAAGATTGATGACATCCAAACGGAATCCTTTGACACCTTTATCCAGCCAGAAGTTTACTACATTGAAGATTTCCTGCCTCACTCTGGGATTTTCCCAATTAAGGTCAGCTTGTGTCCGATCGAACAAATGGAGGTAGTATTCATCATGTTCCGCTACATATTCCCATGCAGGGCCTCCGAATTTCGAAATCCAATTCGTAGGGGGCTCTCCATTTTTCGATTTCTTGAAAATATAATAGTCCTTATATTCTTTCTCTCCGGCCAATGCTTTTTGGAACCATTCATGCTCTGTTGATGTATGGTTGAATACCATATCCAACATGATTTGGATATCCCGCGAATTAGCCTCCTTCACCAATCTTTCGAAATCATCCATCGTCCCAAAAACAGGATCAATGGATGTATAATCAGCTACATCATATCCATTATCATTTTGAGGTGAACGGTAAAAAGGGGTCAGCCAAATATAATCCACTCCCAGTATACTCAAATAATCAAGTTTTTCTATCACACCATTTATGTCCCCGATGCCGTCACCGTTCGAGTCCTTAAATGACTTCGGATAAATTTGATAGATCGTACTTTTTTTAAAATCCTTCATTGTAATTCCTCCCCTGCTATCCCTGATGTATCTTTTGCCAGTATGGTAAAAAAAGAGGGAGAATGCTCTCCCTCCGCGTTATTAAGCATTTAATTTCGTTGTTTTCGTTCTTGTTTTCAAGTTCATATTAGGACGCTTGGAGAATGCTATAGTCAAAATGAATGGCACAACGAATGCAACCAGCATCGCGAGTGCAAACATTCCCATATGCTGCGGCTGGATGGATAGGATACCTGGAATCCCTCCAACACCGATGGAATTTGCCATTACTCCAGACCCCACTGAAACGATGCCTGCGAAAAGTGAACCGATCATACCCGCTAAGAACGGAAAGCCGTATTTCAGGTTAATTCCGAACATGGCTGGCTCGGTTACACCGAGATAACATGAAATCGTGGCGGGTATGGAAACCTGTCTTTCCTCCTGGTCTTTTCTGTTGATGTAAATCATTGCTAGCACTGCCGTACCTTGTGCAATATTGGATAATGCGATCATTGGCCATAGGTTCGTACCGCCAAGTTCACTCATAAGCTGAAGATCGATTGCGTTGGTCATATGATGCAGGCCTGTGATGACAAGCGGTGCATAGGCAAAGCCGAAAACGGCAGCAAATAGCCAGCCAACTGATGAAGTCAATCCGGAATATACAACCGTAGAAATGACAGAACCGATTTTCCAGCCTATTGGCCCCAGAATGGTATGGGCAATGATTACAGTTGGAAGTAAAGCGAAAAATGGAACGACGATCATGGAAATGGAATTGTGCACTTTATCTCTCAAGAACCGTTCTAAATACGCCAAGACGAACCCTGCAAGTATCGCTGGGATGACTTGTGCCTGGTAGCCGATCATATCGACTTGGGCAAAACCGAAATCCCAAAAAGGTATGTCACTTGCCTTTGTGTTTGCCACTGCATATGCATTAAGAAGCTGTGGGGAAACCAGGGTCAAACCAAGGACGATGCCGAGAATTTGAGTCGTGCCCATTTTCTTCGAGATCGACCATGTAATCCCAACAGGAAGAAAATGAAAAATAGCTTCACCTATCAGCCAAAGGAAGGCGTGTACCCCTGCCCAAAATTGTGAAATATCCACAAGGGTCTTTGTGCTGTCATCGAACATTTTTATATCCCCAATGATATTGCGGAAACCAAGAATGAGTCCGCCAACGACTATGGCAGGAATTAGCGGGGTGAAAATATCCGCAAGATGTGCAATCATACGCTGCAGCCAGCTCATATTCTGTTTTGCTGCATTTTTCACATCTTCTTTTGACGCTTCCTGAAGTCCAGCTATGGAAACGAATTCATTATAAAACGATGATACTTCGTTCCCGATTATGACCTGGAACTGGCCAGCTTGTGTAAACGTTCCTTTCACAAGCTTAATCGATTCGATATTCGTTACATCCGCCTTGGCGGGATCTTTCAACGCAAAACGCATTCTTGTCGCACAATGCGTAACCGTCGCAATATTTTCTTTCCCTCCGACATGTTGGAGTAAATCCGTTGCTGGTTCTGTGTATTTACCCATTTCACTACTTCCTTTCCTAGAAAGCAAAATATAGTTGTTTTTATAACCTGTACGTATAGGTTCTGTATACGCTTTCATATTATCCTGTACGTACAGGCTTTGTCAATAACTTTTTTCCTCACTTTAAAAGGATTGATTATCATGTACTTTCAATTGCAATTCTGTTATTGCTAATATGGCTGTTTGATAACATCAATATTAACCCGTAATTTCTCAAGAAAGACGAGTAGCAATCGGAACCATCAATCTTCTTGGATTTCAAACTTCTTGGATTTGATTGCTTTTTAATGTGATTAAGCATGAAAAGTATTTTTGCAATGTTTCACTATCATGAAATAATTAAAAACGAGGAACTCTCAGCTCCTCGTTTGTCAGGTATAAGTGCTGGTAATCCTGTAATTAATCAAGATCTCCCCAAACTTTTTTAAAAATCCATTATCTTTCAGCGTTTAATTTCACTTGCGTTTCTGCAACTTCCACACCATTTACAAGAAGTGATATTCGATGGATTCCCATGTAATGTCGCCGTGTCGTCAGGTCTTTCCAATTGTGAATCCTCACTCTTTCAACTTCTTCACCATCTGAGAAATCCCTATCTGCCAATAGGAAAATTTTACGGGAAGTTTTCTGATTTGCTTTCACAAAATCGATGGCATACTCGATGCGAAGTTTCACAGAGTTCTTTTCTTGAACTTGAAAACCGAAATGAAGTTCACTCGTTTCCCCAATACAAATCGAGTCTGGTTCATTTCTAATAAATGCGTTTGTAATGATATTCGGATTATTCAATATATCCGTGTATCCAAATAAAGAAAGGACTTCTGGATCTGCTTGACGAACTAAGGTCCTGCATCCCCGTCGAATAATCCAAATCGTGTTGGGTTCTCCGCTTTCATGCCAGCGCTTGGCAGTTTCTATTACGGTTTTCGGATGGTCTTTGGCAATATCATTCAAGTTATTGGCAACACTTTTGCGAACATATAGGGACGGATCGTTTTTCAGGTTCTCAAGTAATTCCAAAACGGGTGCCGGATCGGATTTGAACATCGGTAAAGATTGGCCCCAAGGTAACCTGGGCCTGCATCCCTCACTAGCCAGCCTGCGGACATGCTCATCATCATGATTGGTCCATTCCTTCATCTTCTCGATCATTAAAACGGGATCAAGCAAGATAAAAGCACGGATGGCAAACTCAGAGGATGACCTTGCTGTAAAACGCTCCAACGCATCTAGCGATAACGGCCAATCTTTCTTATTCAATCCATGTACCTCTACAAAATCCGGGAAAAATAAATATCTAAACCCTTCACAATCCTTATCAAGCCGATACAAAATATCCAGAGCCTCTTGATAATCACTTGGAAGATGCTTTCCAAGAGTAATGGAAATGTGCCTTATCCGTTCTTTTAACTTCCTCTCGTCCCAATGCTCATCAATCACTTCCCCTATAAACGATTCAGTAGAGAAGGACGGATGGACACCCTTTACTTTTTCACCGAATTCACGAATGAACGTTTCATTATATAAATCCTTTAAAGGCTCAGCCATTTAATTCACTTCTTTTCTTCAGGTTAAATTTGCTTTTTCGATACTTGCACTACCTATCAGCTATCATTTCAAACTATGTTATGCACTCTCATCCATAGAGCGATACATATCATTAAAAAAGGACAGCTTACTTTACAGAACAAGTCTGTCCAAAATCAAGTGAACTTCATTCATCACTATTTGGAATGGCTGCATAATAGCTGATTCTATAGGGATCTATATACCCCTTTCCAATGGATGTAATCTTTGTACCAGAACCCGCTTCCCATAAGTCCATCTAATATCCCCATACAAAATCCCTCCCGGAGTTTTCCTTTGTGTATAGTATGATAGTAGTAGCATATAAAGTAAAATATTCCTACCATATTAATGAATTAATCAAAACGACAAAAAGCCCACTCTGAAGAGCAAGGGCCTGCTTCTAGCTTTTATCAAAGAAAAAGGGTCAGTCCCACTGAGTTAATACTTTAACACAGTGGGGACTGACCTAATTGTCTATTAGACATTTTGATTTTAGCTTTATCCTTTATCTGACCTTTCTACTTATCTATTTAATTGTTTCACTTTTACAGGCTTTTTTTCCTTGCTTAATTTGATGATTTGACCGATAATACTGATGGCAATTTCTTCTGATGTTTCCGAGTCAATTTCCAATCCGATTGGAGAATGGACCTGCTCCAACTGTTCTTGCGTGACCCCTTCACTTTTTAACTTTTCAAATATGCTTATGACCTTGCGTTTACTGGCTACCATCCCAACATATGCAATCGGAAATTGCAGTGCCGTTTTTAATACAATATCATCACAATCTTTTGTAACAATTACCACATATGATTTTTCATTTAGGTTGGCTGCGAGCAAAGCCTTTCCAATTTCCTCGTTCACAAAAAGGTTTGTCGCATTCGGAAAGCGTTCCTTTGTACAATAACCAACGCGATCATCGACAATGCAATAAGGATATTCGAGGAAATCAGCGAGCTTTGCCAACGCATGGCCTAAATGACCGGCCCCAGCCAGAATGAGTTCAGGCCTGCTTGTATAGACTTCAATAAAGACCCGTAACGTGCCGCCACAATTCATCTGAATTCCGTCTTTTGCATGTTTATTCAATTTATATTCAACGATTTTCGATTGGCCATTTTGGATCGCCTTTACACTATCTTCGATCACATAGTGTTCAGCCAAGCCCCCTCCGACAGTCCCTTCAATGGTACCATCCCGGTAGACAATCATTTTTCCAACATGCCTGGGAGTCGAGCCCTTTGATTCAATAATCATGGCTAAAGCAAAGGTTTCGTTTTGACGCGTCAGCATGGCCACTTTTTCCATCAGCTGCATGAAAAGCTCCCCCCTATCTTTAAACATTAATTCGGTTGATATTGCTTCATGCTAAGAAAATAACGTAAAAGATGTAACGCAACGGTTTTTCTGTAAGCCGCAGTGGAGCGTTGATCGTCGATTGGTCTAATGATCTTATCGAAGGCTGCCACAATTTCAGCGATGTCTGCATCGGCTATTGGTATCGTTTTTCCAACCAGCTTCTTCTCAATATCAATGGAACGAACCATCGTAGGTCCGACCGCCCCGAAGGCAAATCGAATGTCATCGATTCGATCTTTGCTTATCCGGACGAAACCCGCAAACGATACTTTGGCAATGGCATCTGCGTTGCGGTTGCCGACTTTCTCGAAAACGACATGTGAATCTCCTAATACGAACGGCAGAATAATCTCCGTTACTATTTCATTGTGAAAGCGTTGAACCTGTCGTGGACCTTGAATGAAATCACTAATCGCAACCATGCGATCACCATTTACGGAGCGCAACAGAAGCTTTGCATTGTATACATATAATAAAGGAAGCATGTCACCGGCTGGAGAGGCGTTGCAAATATTACCGCCTAATGTTCCCCGGTTTCTAATTGCCGGGGCAGCAATTGTTTTAATTGCATTCTTTAAAGCAAAAGGAATCAACGGATTTTCAAGTAATTCACTATAGGTACAGCAGGCCCCGATGTGGAGATCCTTGTGATGTTGATACACCTGCTTTAATTCGGAAAGATGATTAATAAAAACAATCGGTTTAGGGATTTTTGGAGGTACTCCCCTTCTACTTTTGTGAAGAACCATAACATCGGTGCCTCCGGCTATGATTGCACAATCTTCTCTATTCAATTGGCTCAAAGTTTCGTCTAAACGCTCGAAGCGATACGCTGTTATTTTCTCTATCATAAGCCATCACCTTTTTTAGCTGCTAGGTTAATCGCCTCAACAATCATATTGTAGCCCGTACATCGGCACAGATTTCCGGAGATGCCCTCACGAATTTCAGCCTCTGAAGGATGAGGATTTTCAGATAACAAAGCTGCACTTGCCATAATCATTCCCGGGATGCAATAGCCGCATTGCACTCCCCCGGCTATGGAATAGCTTTCATCTAAAATTTTAAATTGTTCCGTTTCAATGATGCCTTCAATCGTTTGAATATCGGCACCAGCAATCGAGCCAATTGGAATAAGGCAGCTGTTTTGCAGGAGGTTATTCACAAAAACACTGCAGGCTCCGCACTCCCCTTCACCACAGCCTTCCTTTGTTCCGATTAACTCAAACTCATCTCTTAATAAATCTAGTAATCTTGCTGTAGCAGGGGCGTCAGTTTCTACCGTTCTTCCATTTAGTGTGAATTTAATCAACCCTCTTCACCTTCTTTCATCCAAAGACTTTCAATAATGACTTCCGGTGTAATCGGAATTTGCTGAAAAGAAGTGTGCAGGGCATCCTCAATCGCAGCTTGGACTGCTGGAGCGCCTCCGATTAAAGTCAATTCACCTGCACCCTTCGCCCCGTATGGACCATCAGCATAGGGGTTATCAAAGACCTTGCTTTCAATTGAAACAATATCCAATGAAGTCGGCGGTCCATAATCCGATATGCTTTTTTGTTGGATTCTACCTTGTTTTGACGTCATCTTTTCTAGATAACCATATGCTAGCCCTTGAGCCAAACCACCGTCAATTTGGCCTTTCATAATCCGTTCATCGATGACCTTCCCAACTTCATAATTGCCGTATACTTTTTCTAACTTTAAATTACCTGTTAACGTATCAACTTCTACTTCAACGATATTAACGCCCCATGAATAAGCCGGGTAGGCATCTCCAGTGAAGGTTTTCTCGTCCCAAGGAATCATTTCACGGTGAACATAGTGCTCAACCACTTCCTGTTCCACCCCTGTTTGCCACTGATTCTTAAGTTTTTTTGCGGCCCGCTCAAGCAATTTTCCGACAATCATCGTCGTCCTGGAAGCTACGGTCGGACCCGAGTCGGGAACCTCTTTTGTGTCGGGATAAGGGTACAAAATATCTTCGAACGGGAGGTTAAGTTCTTTGGCGACAATTTTACACAACGTCGTCAAAATACCTTGTCCCATATCAGAGTTTGAGATTTTTAGTGATACCTGGTCGTCCTTTGATTTAACCAGTTTCACCTTTGCTTTAATATGATCTCTTTCGCCACTGCCAGTAAATCCACAGCCGTGGAGGAACAGCGAAGTTCCTATGCCTTTTTTATAGCGCTGTTTTTGTTGATTTAAGCGCTGAAAGTCTTCTTTTTTCTTGTTGTATTCTGACACGTTGAGTACGTCCTCAATCATATCTTCCACTAATATCGGGTCGCGGAATTTACCTTTGGTGATGGTGGGGTCTCCTTGTTTGACGAGGTATTTTCGTTTATATTCAAGCGGGTCGATTTTTGCCAGTTTACTAAGATGTCCAATATGACTTTCGATTCCGGCAAAGCTTTGAGGAGCACCAAAGCCTCTGAAGGCGCCGTTCGGAACGGTATTGGTTTTTAAGACATAGCCTTTTGCATGAAAATGCGGAATTTTATAAACACCGGCACTGTTTAATAATGCGCGCTGCAGCACGACAGAGCTCAATCCAACATTTGCCCCTCCATCGAGAAAGATATCAACACACATGCTCAAAATATTTCCTTCCTTATCAAGGGCCGTCCGATATTTGAGTTTGGCCGGATGCCTTTTCGTCGTTACCAGCATATCCTCAGAACGGTCGAACACGAGCATTACCGATTTTTTTACTGCTCTTGCGGCAACGGCTACGTGACAAGCCATCATAGAAGGATAATCTTCTTTGCCGCCAAAACCTCCGCCGGTAGGACTTTGAACAACCCTGACTTCATCGTCACCACAGGCTAATGCGCTTAGCAATGCATTTTTTATATAATAAAGACATTGCATCGATCCCTGGACGACAATTTCATCATCCTTATAAACGGCGAGCATTCCTTGCGGCTCAAGATAGACATGCTCCTGGTAACCCGTATCATATTCTTCTTCGATGATTTGATGGGCTCCCTGCTCGATAGCTGAAATGTTTTCTAAGCTTTCCCCAAATTCATAGCTTGCCAAAACTAAGGATACTGATTTTTGCTTTATCGCTTCGTCCAATGTATAGATAGCCTGATGTTCTTCAAATTCAACCTTCACTTCATTTAACAAACTGTACAGGATATCCAGGTCTTTGCCCGTGAGCATGAGAATTGGCTCACTAATATAATTGACCCACTCATTGGCAAAAATGGGCTGATCTTCTTTGATAATTTTGACATAATTCGGTCCGGGGATATGCTCTGCTCCAACAGCTTCATACCCTTCTGGAAGATTAGGTAATTGAATGGATATGATTTTTCCATAAGCAATTGGTGATCGATACAAAACACCATAAACCATATTTTCCACTTTTACGTCACTAATATAGGGCAACTGGCCCGATACTTTACCTTTATGGTCCTTTTTGGGCACTGAGGTGCTTATGTCTTTGAGATTCATTGCAACAACACCCTTCGACTCATTTTTTTAATGGGACATATTCTGAATAGAAACCTCTTCCAATGATTTTATCAATGAGAATGATCTTTTATGATTCATTTATATTCAAGATTTTCGTAGTTTTTATTTTTATTTTTACTTCGAGAAATTTAAAGCATTATCATAATCAATGGCTTTTTGGTAATCCTCCGGTGTATCAACATCCATTAATACTCCCGCATCATCTACATTCATGTATTGCTTTTCGTAACCGCCCAGGACCACACGCAAATTACTTTCTGGATTGGTTTCGAGAATTTTCTGTTTCACTTCGCTTGATAATTTAATGGGATGGCCGCCTTTATAGTCAAAGCTGGGAATAACCACGTTTCCTTTGTGTTTTGCTAGTAGCTGAACAGTCTCTTTTTTTACAAGCGGACAATCGCCGGGTGTTATAAAGAAGGTTGGGTCATTTACTTCGTTGCAGCCCTTTTGAATGGAATGAAACATTCCCTGGTTAAAGTTTTCATTATAAACAAACTTGATCTGAAATGAATAGGCATTTTCACTGATAATTTTGACAATTTCCTCTTGGATGATTTCCGCTTGAAATCCAGCTACGACGATGACCTTGTTGCATAATCCTTCAAATTTAGAGATCGTTTGCTCCAACACGCTCATTTGCCCCATCGGCAAAGTCATTTTAAATGCATTCGCTCGGCTGGAATATCCAGCAGCCAGGACTATTGCTTCCATATTCGTCACCTTCTACCTATCATTTTTCTTTAATCTCACAATAAAATCACAAGCGGAGGAAGGATTTGCTGTATGGACTATTAAGAGAACATTGATTGTTTATGTTTTGAATTTTAATTAAAGAATCTGGATAGTGTTTTTTCTTTATATGCGTAAAAACCTCATTATATTACTTATTAACCAACTTGATACTATTTTTAAATTATAAAAGATATAAAGAGACAATACATAGTCCTTAATTTAAGAGAATGAGTGTCAAGTATTGACCAGTGTTTAATCGAAGAAGCTAAAATTATTGAATTATCAAATAACGGTGTTTTTTTTAGAATATAAAGAAGCCTTTGCTCTAATGAGCAAAGACTTCAGTTTGTAGACAAACTAATGGGGACCTCTTTACGGAGGTCCCCATTAATGAAGCAAGGTTTCTTGTTCAAAGGTGCAATTCATTACGGAATATCATGTCCCATCGAGCTTGTTAATATGTTAAACCATTGCTCTTTTTCCATGCTTAAGTTTAGTGAATCAATAGCGCTGTCCAACCGTTCTTTCTTACCGGACCCAACGATTGGAATGATTTTTGCGGGATGCCTCAACAGCCAGGCATACATCACTTCATCTATTCCGTTAGCCCCGATCTCTTCTTTTACGGTTTCTAATGTTTTTCTTAAGCGGACAGCTTTTTCGTTCGATTCCTCAAAGATGCTGCCTCCTGCAAGCGGTGACCATGCCATAGGCGCAACGCCCTTTTCCTGACATAAGTTCAAGGTTCCGTCTTCGAAGTTTTCAAGATTGTATGCCGAAAGCTCCAGCTGATTCGTCACAAGCGGATAGTCTAGATATGATTGAAGCATATCCCATTGCGGTTTTTTGAAGTTCGATACTCCAAAGTTCCGGACCTTTCCTGATTCCTTTAATTGATTAAACGCCTCAGCCGTTTCTGCCGGGTCCATCAGGGGATCCGGACGATGGATAAGTAATATATCAATATAATCCGTTTTAAGATTCATAAGAGATTGTTCAACAGACTTTATGATATGGGTTTTACTAGTATCGTAATGGTGACTTTTATGGGAAGGACGGTTTTCTGATTGAAGAACGATGCCACATTTCGTAACGATCTCCATTTTATCGCGTAAAGAAGGCTTTAATGAAAGTGCGTTCCCAAAAATCTCCTCACACGTATAGCTTCCATATATATCGGCGTGATCATATGTAGTGACGCCCCGATCCATTCCGTGTTCAATAAGAGATAGGATATCCTCGGCAGAAAATCTCCAATCTGCCAATCTCCACATACCGTGTACAATGCGTGAAAGACTAAGATCTTCAGTTAGATTGACTCTTTGCATGTTTTTCTCCCCTTTTATAACATGATTGGGCTTGCTAATTAGTTGTTTGTTTTTCTATCATTACTACCCTTCGTTAATCAGTGACAGTATCTAAAGCTACTGCCATGAACCTTAGTATAATTTAAATTTTCGGAGAATCCTAATCTTGAGTGACCCTTATCTGCCATATTTATTTAACTTAGGTTCGTGAAGAAATATATCGCCGCCTTCTCGTTGAAGTTCACACGTTATGAACATAAGAAAAAGGCTGCCGCAGCAACCTCCTGAATATTGTTAGTTCTTTTGTGTTTTCTCATGTAATTCCACGATTTCTATCGCTAAATCTTTTGTTGTCATGGAAGTCATCAAGTGATCTTGAGCATGGATCAGGAGCATTGGAATATCGAATTTCTCACCATTCACTTCTTGTTGAATCAATGCGGTTTGGATTTTATGTGCCGCAACAAACTCTTGTTCCGCTTCCTTTAATTTATCCTGGGCATCGCTTGATTTACCTTGTTTTTGCAAGGCGATGGCTTCCATTGCACAACTGCGGGCATTCCCGCTATGGAGAATTAATTGAAATGATAATTCAGAGAGATCCTCTTTCGTTTTCGTCATATTAACCCCCCTTTTGATAGTATGTTATTTTGATATTAATTGGAGAGCCGTACGCAATACTTCCTTACCATTACATGATCCATAATTTATTGGATTTATATGTTTTTCTTTCTTTTAAAGCCTTCAATCTTTCTTCTAGCATTTTCTGCATTTCAGTTATTCAATTTAATCTTTAAAGAATTAAAATTTTTCTCTTTTCCTATTTAAAGATAACTGCCATCATTAAAAAATTTTACCTAATTTTTGAAACATATTTATTAAAACAGTAAATATTTATGACAATCTGCAGCCCTAGACTAGCCTAGTCTAGAGCTCATTTTTTTCTTTTCCTAGTATCAAATTCATATATTTTCTTTACACTTTTCATTAAAAATAGAATGATATAGCGTAGTTGAATATTTACATAATGAAATTAATGGTTTCTTCCAACGCATCATTTGCATCCGGAGATTTCCCCACCTCGTAAACGATTTCCCCGTCAATCATCGTCATTTCAACCCGTAATTGATCAATTCTTTCAATTGTTACATCCAATATTCGTTCGTTCAACACAACCAAATCGGCTAATTTCCCTACCTCGATGCTTCCTTTTCGGTCTTCCTCGAAGCTTGCGTAGGCTCCGTTCCAGGTGTACAGCCTAATCGCTTCCATGACGGAGATTTTCTGCTCTTCCCCAATGACCGCGCCGGAAGGTGTCAGTCGGTTGACCGCCCCATGAATGCCGATAAGCGGATTGCAGTTCGAGACGGGGCTATCCGAGGCTCCTGCTACGACAATGCCAGCTTTTAAACAGGCTCCAATTGGGTAAAAATAGTCGCTGCGAGCGCCGAAGTGCTTAATGTATATATCTCCAAATTCAGTGAAAAAGTTCGGGTTAGGAACGGTCACTATACCCAATTTAGCCATTCGCTCGATGAGATCGGGCATCGCCAAACCGGCATGCTCGATTCGATGTCTGTGATTGTGCCGCGGATATTGTCTAAGCGCTTCTTCGAATGTATTCAACAACATCTCGATTGCCCGATCGCCCTGTGCGTGAGCCGTAATTTGATAACCATCGCGATGGGCTGAGATGAGCGCGTCGTTCATATTCTCTTGCGTGTAATACAGAATGCCGCTGTCTTCCGGATTCGTCTCATATGGCTGACGCGTCGCAAGCGTCGGCGCGGTGCTGGCTCCGTCTATAAAGATTTTCGCCGGACCGATGCGAAATCGATCGTCTCCGAACCCAGTCGACAAGCACGTCTCTCTCATTCGGATAAAGTTAGGCTCGTGAACTACCATTGCATACACCCGAACTTTTAAGCGACCGGAACGAACCGCTTGCTGCAGTATGCGAAGATTGACCGGCTCGTACCCTCCGGCATCATGAATTGTCGTAATGCCTAACGATACGAAATCGCGCGAAGCGATTTCCGCCGCTCTGGCCAAGACCTCTTCCGTCGGATTCATGACACGTTTTACCGGATCCATTGCTGCTTCCACTAGTAGCCCGTTTAATCTCCCGGATTCGTCCCGACCGAACACTGCACCTTCCGAATCGCCCGATTGGTCGTTTACACCTGCCAATTCCAACACTTTACTGTTCGCAATCATAATGTGGCCGCATTGTCGCACAATTAGAATCGGGTGTACCGTCGACACTTCATCCAGTTCATGTCGGGTTAGGTACCGCCCTTCCAACATAAACATTTCGTTGTAGCCTACTGCTATGATCCACCCTCCTATAGGGATAGATTCCGCCTTCCGTTTCAATTCACAGATAATATCTGCATTGGATTGAATCGATGCGTCTTTGCAATTAATCGCTAGCCTTGTAAGTCCATAACCGAGCAAGTGCAAATGCGAATCTATAAATCCTGGCAGTAGAGTCCTACCTCGCAAATCCATCACTTTGGTGCTCTCTCCGATCCAACGTTTGATATTCTCATTCGTCCCGACTGCTTCAATTCGGTTACGTTTAACGGCAACTGCTTCTGCGATCAGATTGTTCGAATCGACGGTAATGACTTGTCCGTTTACAAATACTACATCAGCAAACATACGATCACCTCTTATTTTTTCTGTAAACAAGATCTAATGACTATACTTTGTTGTGTTCTAGTTTTTCAGCCAATTCAGCCTACAAAACATAATTGATTTCTACTAAGCTTCTACTTGATTCATTGAATCGGCATCTCTGTTTGAGAGATAATTAAAAACCAATGCAATAAACATCTTTCCGATATACAACATTGATTTTTCATCTACATCAAATTTCGGATGATGATGCGGGTATATCGCATTCTTCGTAGGATTTGCACCTCCCACGTAGAAAAACGTTCCAGGAACCTTCTCTAGATATAAGGAGAAATCTTCCATTCCTGTTAACGTATACGGCGGGATTTGTATTACTTTTTCCTCTCCCAGAAGATTTTTTGCTAACTTGTCCGCTTTTATTGTTTCCTCCGGATGATTCCACAAAGCGGGATATCCTCTCTCGTACTTAAATTTCACAGTGGCTCCTGCACCTTCGCAGTTAGATGTTGCGATTTGGCCAATGGCTTCTTCTATCAAAACCTGCACGCTTTCCTCGAAGGTTCGTACCGTTCCAGTAATTTTGGCTGTGTCGGGAATGACATTAAAAGCCTGTCCGCTTTGAAAAGAACCAATCGAGACAACCGCTGTTTTAGACGGATCAACGCGGCGGCTGACGATTTGCTGCAAATTGAGCACCAGTTGGCTGCCCACCACAATTGGGTCTACCGTCAAATGAGGAGTCGCTCCATGCCCTCCTTTCCCATAAACCTCAATTTCAAATGTATCTCCTGCCGCCATTATATATCCCTCTCCAACAGCAACCATACCAAGCGGAAGAATGGAAGATACATGGGCTCCATAAATGACATCGACTCCATCCAGACAGCCATCTTCAATCATGGGCTTTGCTCCTCCTGGAATTACCTCTTCCGCAAACTGATGGATAAAGACAACATTTCCTTCGAGCTCATCCTTCACTTCGCTTAATACTTTGGCTACTCCAATCAAAGCTGCTGTATGAATATCATGGCCGCAGGCATGCATCACCCCAGGTATACGGGACTTGTACTCCACGTTTTTCTCGTCTGATATCGGCAATGCATCGAAATCCGCGCGCAGCGCTACTGTCTTGCCCGGTTTCCCTCCTCTCAAGAGTCCAACTACTCCTCTTCCGCCAACTTCTGTTCTTACTTCCAATCCCAAGTTGGTTAAAAAATCAGCGATCATTTTTGGGGTATTGATCTCCTGGAAGGATAATTCAGGATACATATGAAGATCTCTGCGAAATTTAACCAACTCCGGATATACCTCTTGAAGTCTACTAAATAAGTTTTTTAGCATCATTTCCACCCCGATATTTGTTCTAGCATTAATCCACCGGATTGCTTATATACATGATCAACATTTCAGTTCCACCTTACTAAATTTGTTTTCCCATTAGCCAAACACCACTATTTTACTTTGACATTCGACTGTATTTGATCACTCACGTCCTCGTGAGAAACAAGATTGCTGTTTCGAATGGTTAGTCCGAATAGCGCGGAGGACAAACCAGCCGCAATTAAGAACCAGAAAGCGCCGTCGTAAGAACCTTTTAATTCTGAGATGAGTACACCCATCATGATCGGTGCAATGAATCCACCAATCATCGATCCCAGATTCATAATTCCAATCGCGGAACCAATCACACTCTTGTCAAACAATTTGTGAGGGAGTGCGTATACTGCACTAAACACAAAACCATAAAAGATTGATGACAGTGTCAAATAAGTAAAGACCATTCCAACATTAGGTGCGAAGAGTGCTAAAAATAAAAATACTGTGTAAAAAAGTCCATTCATTAAAAAGTACATTTTCTCCCTACCGGAAAATTTGACTAGCAACCAACCACCCGCTGCCGTTCCCAGAGTTGCGGCCGTAGTCGGAAGGAGTCCCAACACCCCTGCAGAAACCAAATCTAAATGGCGTACTGTTACCATATACATGGGCAACCATGAAGACGTGCCCCACGAAGCAATGCTGATTGAAAACCACGTTAGGACCAATGCCCATGTCTGACGAGTTTTCAATAAAGAGAGCATGGAATCCTTGTTTACTGGTTGTTGTTCTTTTGCTTCTTCCAATTGAATCGGACTACGAATGTATTTCCAAAGCAGTACTCCGATGATGACACCTGCTGCTCCAAGAGCAAAGAACACGTTCCTCCAACCTAACCAGATCAGGAGTGTTGGCACAAGAACACCCGTAATTAGACCGCCAAACGAATTCGATGACATTAAGATGGACTGTGCCTTACCTTTTTCTTTCTGAGGGAAATACTCAGCGATGGCTTTTGCACATGCAGCAGGATATCCCCCCTCCATAATTCCGAACAAAAAACGAATCACGATTAAAGCGGTAAACGACCAAGCGAAACCGGTGAAGACTGTAAAAAGCGACCAGAGGACAATAGAAAAAATAATCACCCTTCGGTAACCCAACTGATCTGTCAGCCAGCCGGCCGGAATTTGCATGATGGCGTAAGCCAAGAAGAAGGCGCTGATTACTGTTCCCGTGGCAGCCGGACTAAGATTGAATTCTTGACCAATTGGCACAACAGCTAGATTCATAACTAACCGGTCCATATAAGAAACCATATAACCCACAAATAGGAGAGACAAAATGAACTTCCTGTTGTCCCCTTGAACAGCCATACCCTTCACAAATCATAACCTCCCCTTAATGATGCCCAGCAAATAATGGATGGCAGCTTGCACCAAGTTTCTGTAAAAAGGCAACTTCCTCTTACGACAGTTCTTCAATTTAGTTCATTACGAATTTACTAACTCAAGTGCATTATTTTTTGTTTTCTTATGGATCTCTTTACCTCCTTTACACCAAATTGTTTATGCAAATTTTATGCCAAGAAAAAGATCACTTTACAATGAAAAAATAACGTAAATAGGTATAATTGTGTGAAATTTCTAAATATTCAAGGTATAATTATTATGAATCGATTCAAATGAATCGAAATTGAATCAACGCTACTCACAATAATGATGAACTTTGAACTATTTTCGATTCAAAATAAAAGGTCGATCCATCCGTCATTAAAGGAAAGGCAAGTGATGAATCAGAATATGTTAACCATTGAACCGGAATATTTATTCAAAATCATGAACTACATGAATAAACCTATTTATATAACCGATAAGAACGGAATGACTCTTTTTGTTAGCGACATGAGCTGTAAGCTGATTGGGAAAAAGAAAGAGGAGCTAATCGGAAAAAACGTCTCACAATTGGAAAAAGAGGGGTTCTTCAAGCCGTCTGTTGCAAAAATAGTTTTAGATAAGAAACAAAATGTCAGCGTCATTCAACAAGTTGGAGAAGGAGAAGGAAAAGGAGTGGCTACAGGACATCTAATATTGGACGAACATAATAAACCAAAATATGCAGTCGCATTGGGTTATGATATTCCGGATTTCGTCGGTTACAGTTCTCAAATTAAAATTGAAGAATTGGATTCTGCTTTTCGGTTTTATTTACACGAATTACAAAAACTCAAGGCGAAACTTGTAAGGGCAAAAGAAGTCCCTTTTTTTATCGGACAAAGCCGGGTCTATGATATGCTCAAGGAAACAATTGAAAAAGTTGCCTGTGTGGAAACTACCGTTCTTATTACAGGGGAAACAGGTGTTGGAAAAACGCTTATAGCTGAACGTATTCATCATCTGAGTGACCGGAAAGATCGTCCGTTTATCCATCTTAATTGCGCAGCGATTCCGGAATTGCTCCTGGAATCCGAACTGTTCGGCTATCAAAAAGGGGCGTTCACCGGAGCAAATGCAAACGGCAAAACCGGACTTGTCAAACTTGCGGAGAAAGGCACCCTTTTCTTAGACGAGATTGGCGAACTCTCACATTCTTTACAACCCAAACTCCTTCAATTGCTGCAAAATAAAACGTACATGCCGATTGGAGCTTCCCGAACGGTACAAGCCGATGTGCGTATCATTGCAGCTACCAACAGTAATTTGGAGGATATGGTCAAAGAAGGGAAATTCCGGGCTGATTTATATTATCGCCTCCATATTTTACCGATCCGCATACCCTCGCTTCGAGAGCGGAAGGAAGACATCTTTTGTCTCCTTCAGTATAATTTGGAGAAGTTTAATTACTTGCATAACCATAAACGAGTGCTTTCTACAAAAGTGGTCGAAGTGCTTCAAAACTATCATTGGCCTGGAAATGTACGGGAATTGGAAAATATAATTGAGCAGCTTGTCATTATGGCAAAAGAGGATGAAGTTGCAATTCAGGATTTGCCAAAACGCTTGATCGGTTCAGTCTCCGAAGAGGTTTCTATCTCTTTAAATGCAGGAAATTCTTTACATGAAGTTTTGGAATGCGTCGAAAAAAGAATGATCACACAAGCATTCCATCATCATAAAACAACCCGCGATGCGGCAAAAGCACTGGGCGTTACTCAGTCATTATTTATGCGCAGGTTGGCGAAATATGAGATTACAAAAGAAGAAAAATAAGCTGGAACGGTGGATGCCGCCGTAACTGATAAAAATGTTAGGAAACCTTGACAGTGTGAGGGGCCAACCAAAAGTCATGCTTTTTTGTAAAAAAAAAGCACTTACCCCCTTGGTAAAGTGCTTTTTTCAATTTTTTACCTCATTCGCTTTCTGCATTCTCCTTATTCTGGAGATGACGCTGCCAACCAGGCTTTCATTATTCTTTAATATCCCACTGCGGATTCCAAACGACTTCCCAAAGGTGTCCATCAAGGTCTTGAAAGTGTGCAGAGTATCCTCCCCAGAAAGTGTCATGTGCCGGATCGGTTATGATCGCGCCAGCTTTTTTTGCTTTTTCCAATACAATATTCACTTCCTCTTTACTGCCTACATTGTGACCAAGGGTAAATTCAGTAGGACTTGCCGGAGACAAAGGAACCTTGGCCTCATGCGCTATATCCCTGCGATTCCATATGGCAAGTTTTAAGCCACCTTGCAGGTGGAAAAAGGCAACGGCTCCATGCTCAAATTCTTTGCCCACTATCCCTTCTGTTTGAAATCCCAGGCCATCCCGATAGAATTCCAGCGATTTTTCCAAATCATCCACACCTAATGTTATGACAGTAATACGTGGTTTCATGATTGTCCCCCTTTTTACTTACTTTCTCCTACTATTGTTTACCAACTCTTTTAGTTCAAACGAGATCAAAATAAATACGGTTTTTTTTGTCAATCCAAGCTGAATTCCTGTATAGTAGAATGATTGACTGATCGAGCTCGAATATCAGGATTTACTCATTCACTTTACTTAAAATGTAATGAACCGAAAGGAAATTCGATTACCAATGATTTCATTTATCCTCACCTTGAAACGTTTCCTAAAAGCGCTCTGGTCCGCTTTTAAATTGAAGAATTTCCAGGTTCTTTTCGTATTGGTCCTCGTTATGTTATTTTCCGGCACGATTTTCTATGTTAAGCAGGAAGGTCTATCTGTGATTGAATCCCTTTACTTCTGCGTTGTTACTCTTAGCACGGTTGGGCATCCCAGTTTTGAACCACAGACAACATTAGGAAAAGTGTTTACAATGATTTATATTGTAGGCGGCACCGGATTATTTATCGGCTTAATAGGATACCTAGCATACGCAATCATAAAGAAACCGGAAAACGAGAGCAACAGCAGCAAAATCTGAATGCATTGGAATGCTTAAAATACAGGCATTCCTTTTTGATTGGTGTAAATAATCGCTTCTAATCAAATCCCAATTTAAATGAATCCCTTCTACATAAACTTGGTTAATTTTAACATTAATTATCTTTTTTTTTCATTAATTTTCACTAATCCACTTTGTTGGTAGTTTAAGTGTAAAATAACTAACCGCTCTTTATCAATCAAAAGGCCCCTCTCGATTGAGAAGGGCCTTTTATGGGTTGCACTTAATCTTCAAGCTCCTTTTTCTTCTTCAAGAGTTGGAGATATTCCCTATCCAATTCCTCTTTTTCCTCTTCCTTCACAACACTGGATAGTTTCCCAAGTGTCTCGATGATTTGCACTTCAATCATAAGAAGTTCAGCCTGTTTATCTTGATGATCACCCTTGCGTGTGGCCGTTTTTGTTGCTTCCTGATTGATAGCACTTACTCTCGAAGGTTCATCTTCAAATGAAAGTGAATGCGTTGCAAGCGATTGGATCAATGAACGATCATGAGTCACAAAAACGATGGTTCCTGGATATGCTTTTAACACTTCGGTTAAAGCCTCTTTAGTATGAATATCCAGGTAATTTGTAGGTTCATCCAGAACCAGTACATTATAATTTCCCAAAAAAACTTTAGCTAGGGAAGCCCTGACTCTTTCCCCACCGCTTAAAAGTGATACTTGTTTGTGAACGTCATTTCCTTTAAAAGCTAATCGTGATAATAGCGTACGAATAAAAGCCTGATTGTAGGGACTGTACTCCAATATATTTTCAAGAACCGTTTTACTTTCATTCAAATTTTCTTGTTGTTGTGCAAAAAATCCAATCTTTGCCGGCTTTGCGACATATAAATCTGGGTGCCTTTCCACTATCTTTTTCAGTAATGTCGATTTTCCTGAACCATTTTGACCATTGATGGCGAGTCTGCAAGCTAGTTGGACGTCTCCAAAAATATGTTGCTTCAGCATCCTTGATCCAACTTTCAGGGAACAGCCATTAAATCGAATGACCCTTTTGCTATGCAAAGATGGAAATTCTGAAATATCAAAGATGATAGGGGGATCCTCCCTCGGTTTTTCTTTTTTTGCTAATTTTTCAATCCTAGTTTCAATCGCTTCAGCAGAACGGTTCAATTTCGCCTTCTGTTTCCCGGCGCTGCGTTTATGGAGCCTTGCTTCTGAATTACCCATTCGTTTAGGGGCTTTCCTAATTGAATCAGATTTGGCTTGGAGGTTTTGTGCAGCCTGTTTCAACCGGTTCTTTTCGCGGGTATACTCTTCATATTGCTTATTTTCCTTTTCTGTTTTTGCTTGCTTTTGTTTGATATACGCTTCGTAATTCCCTTCATATACCGTTACCTTGCCTTGCTCAACTTCCCATATTGTTGTACACAGATGATTCAAGAATGCTTTATCATGTGAAGTAAGCAAAATAGCGCCATTAAAAGATTTTAAATCCTTTTCCAATTGTTCAATTCCGAATATATCCAAATGGCTGGTAGGTTCATCCGCAATCAATACATCCGCATTGGAAGAAAGGGCTGCGGCGATTTTTCTTCGAGTACGTTCACCGCCGCTTATGTTTTCTTGATCCTCATTGGGCAATTTCCATATGCTCGTTAATACACCGCTTATTTCTTGTTCAGTTTCTTCCATCTGCGGGATATAGCTGACTGTTCCATAGCTCTCTATATAACCGGAATCGGGTTCCCTCACGCCCGCTAGTATAGAAAGCAGGGTCGTTTTACCTTCTCCATTCCTACCAACCAAACCAACACGGTCATGACTATAAAGATGAAGTGTATCTACAGAAAGAACTTCATGGCTCCCGTAGCTTTTCTTTAAATCATTCGCTTTTAAAAATAACATGAAAAAATCCCCCTCCATTTTTCTAGAGAGAGATCGCCTGCTACTAAATTAATATACATAAACCAAATATACCTCATCTGCTTTGATAACAGAAAAAGTAGTTGTATATGAATTAGTACCTATAAACGAACAGACGTATCCCATCTCTAAACATAATCATTAAAAATCTCACATGGGTATCTAAAAAGATTCTTGTTCAAATGAAAAAGTGAATTCACTTAACTTACCGATAAAACCGGTAAGCAAACAAAGTGACGCGTTTTTCATTGAATATATCTAACCGATAACACCCATTGAAATTGATTTAGATTTACTGTTTATTTGATAAGATTACTGCTTCATTGTATAAGGTACCTATTCCTTCCAATGTAATGAATTAATGATTGCATATTATTAATATGTTTGTAAAGCAGATTTATACCCTTTTTTCTTAATTCATAAAAAGAGAAAATTAATTGGGCTCTACATGGACATGAACATCATACACTCCATGATCTGTCATCATCACTTTTTCTACATGTGTCGCTATATCATGTGCTTCTTTAATATCCAAGGTAGAATTGACAAGGATCACAACATCAATCACTTCGTTGTTACCGTAATTTCTCCCTTTAATCTCTTTTATCCCCTTGACTCCATCGACATTTGTAATTACATCCTTATATAGATGAATTTTATTTTCATCAAATCCGTCAGAAAGTTCATGTGAGGCTTGAATGAAAATATCCCAGGCTGTTTTGCATATTAATAAACCAACAATGACTGCAGTAAGGGGATCCAGCCAAGGCATGTTTAATTGGGAGCCAAAAATCCCTATAGCTGTTCCAATACTTACCCAAGCATCGGAAATATTATCTTTCGAAGCTGCCATAACGGCTTTACTGTTAATTTTCATAGCAAGCTTTTTATTATATCGGTATACAAAATACATGGCTATTGCTGATAAAACACCTACATACCCGGCAATAATGTCAGGAGATTCCTTTCCACCTTTAAGCATGGAAGCAACTGCATCTATTAAAACTTGTACACCAACAGCAAACATAATAAATGAAGCTACCATCGATGCAATCGTTTCACTTTTCCAATGACCATAACCATGATCTTTATCGGGGGGTCTTTGAGCTAGCCTTAAACCGATCAGTACGGCAATGGACGCAATAATATCAGTCGTGTTATTCAAACCATCCGCTTTCAAGGCCGCTGAGTCGCTTATGTATCCGATAGCCAGCTTCATGATCGATAGACAAATATAAGCAATTATACTGATGATTGCTCCACGTTCGCCTAATTTGAGATCATTATATTTTTGTTCTTCCATTCAACTTCCCCCCACAATTAAGTACCTGAATATCATATCAACTTAAAAATGGGTGGGTCTATAGCAACCTTTTTGTATCGCTTTATATAAGTAAGTGATATATAACTATGTTGCATAAGGCAAACTATCTGAAAAGAATGATATTGATAAACCCTGGATTATAAAACCCAACCGGGCGGTTATCACTTTGTCCGATAAATTTAAGTGTTATTTTACACATTCAACTGTAAACCCCAGATAACCTCCCTTGGAAGGTTATCTGGGGTTCTTAATCTTCTACAAATGAATCACTAAGCTATTTTTGGGAGATTCTACAACTTCTTGTAACAGATATTAGGTGATTGATTTAAGAAGTACCGTTCGATATATAGTAATAGCTGACGAATGAGTAAGTTTCATGATGTTAGTATGTCACTTGATGCGATTAGTTGCATATTTCAAGAGCCAATCTTCATGATTGCCACCAATTGTATTACTCAAAAATACCTTTTAAATTTGTCATTGTAAATTCCCCCCACTTATTGCAAGATAGCAATATTATCTTAAACTCCCCTGACCCGATAGTTCAAAAAATTAAAATTCAGCTACAAGACGCTTTGATTTTCAGCTAAGTAACCGTGTAGTTTAAAATCCATCAAGACAATAATTTCTGATTAACCATGTTTAATATCGATATTTGAAATACAGTAGCCGTGCTTATAGACCCGTCGACTTATTAAAAAGTTATAAAGTAGTTAAGAACATTGAGAGTGCAGGAAAATAAGTAATAATTAATAAGTCACAAATCATCACAATAATGAATGGTACAATTGATTGAATTAACTTGTCATATGATACATTAGCTATCCCTTTTACAATAAAAAGATCCAACCCTACAGGGGGAGTTATAAGCCCAATAGAAAGATTGACAACCATGATCAAACCAAAAAATATTGGATCAATTCCAACTCCCACAGCGATTGGTAGAAGTAAAGGCGTTAGAATAGTAATAGCGGCAGATGCGTTCAAAAAGCATCCAGCGATAAAGAAAATAATATTAAACATAACTAGTAAAATATATTTGTTTTCAGAAAAGCTTGTAACAAGCTGGGTGAGAAGTTGTGGGATTTGCTCTGCTGTTAAAAGCCAACCAAATAAGTTGGCACCTGCTATGATAAAGACAACCATCGCTGTCATTTTCCCTGCATTAAGAAATGCAATCGGAATGTCTTTCCAGTCCATATCTTTGTAGACAAATTTATTTATTATAAAAGCATACGCTGCAGCTATAGCAGCAGCTTCAGTCGGGGTGAATATCCCTCCACGAATTCCAAAAATAATAATTAGAGGTAAAACTAAAGCCAATATTCCTTCAAAAAAGGTTTTTTTGAAGGAGGCAAATTCAAATGTACCTACCTCTTCAGAATACCCATTCTTTTTTGTGAGCCAATAGTTTAACATCATTATAGATAATCCGATTAATATCCCAGGGATTATTCCTGCAGTAAATAAATCCCCAATAGAGACTCCCGCAGTTACTCCATAAACAATCATTGGTATGGAGGGTGGAATAACTACCGCAATCGTCCCCGCACTAGCAACAGTAGCAGCTGCAAAACCTTTATCATATCCTTTCTCCTCCATCATTGGAATCATCATTTTCCCAACAGCCGCTGTGTCAGCTGCCCCTGAACCAGAAATCCCAGCAAAAAACATACTGGTTAGAGTAGAAACTTGCGCCAATCCAGCTCTTACCCAGCCCACGGTGGCAAATGCAAAGCCTGCTATTCTACGCCCCATGCTGCCTGACATCATGAATTCACCTGTGAGCATGAAAAAAGGAATGGCTAGTAGTGGAAATGAATCTACCGAAGTTATCAATCTTTGAGGAATTACTTCTAATGGAATATAATAGATGCTGGACATAAATCCGGCAACTGAAGCCAAAATAAGGGAAATGGCAATGGGAACGCCGATAATCATTAAGAAGAATAATACAAAAAGGACGATAATAGCTACTGTCATTAATACTCCACCTCAATTTCATATATTGGTATTTTTATGGATTTCTTCATAAACATCTTCTTTTATTACATTTTTAATCGATACCAATCCAAGTAAATGAACCGAAGAGTGAATCAGACAGGTCAAGGAACAGATGAGGACAGCTCCGTAAATAAAAGTCATATTTATTCCTAACGACGGTGAAATTTGTTGACTAGTAAACTTCAATATACTCCATCCATATACAATTAAAAATAGAAACAGGAACGAATTTACTATTTCAATAAACGCCAATAACTTATTTTTAAAAATTTCAGGTAAATAATGATGTAATATTTCCACTTGTGCGTGGCCCTTGCTCTTGTAAACTATCCCAATTCCTAAAAAGACAATCCAAACAAACAAATATCGAATGAGCTCTTCGATCCAGGTTAAATTAAATATAGAAAAGTCGACCATAGGAAGAGCCTTTTTCAGCATCATACTCTGTAAAATAAAACGTGAAAACACTTGATAAACTGTTGACAAAAAGGCAATGATAAAGAAAAAAATTAGGAAGAAACGACTTATTTGATTAATTTTCCCACTCAAATTCCCCATAAATACTTTCAATATAAATCCCCCTAACTTTATTTAAGGCTCTCAACTTTCAAATACAAGTCTTTGCCTAAAGAAGACTCAAATTCCTTATAAACAGGTTTAACTGCCTCCCTAAAAGACTCTAAATCTGGGTTTTCTTCAATTTGAATTTCGCTTTTTCTTAACTCTCCCAATATCTTTTTTTCATCCTTTATCGATACTTTTCTCTCATATTGGATAGCCTCTTGTGAAGATTCTTTTACGATTTCTTGAAGATCCAGGGGTAAAGTATCAAACGTGGTTTTACTCATGATAAAAACAGCTGCATCATAATTATGAGAAGTCAATGTTAGATATTTTTGAACTTCATTCAATTTATTCAAATAAATTTGTGCGAGTGGATTCTCCTGCCCGTCCACAACCTTTTGTTCTAATGCGGTATAAAGTTCCCCAAATGGTACAGGTACTGGATTAGAATCGAGAGCTTTAATAAAAGAAAGATATGGTGGGGATTCCTGAACTCTTAGTTTTAAATTGGAGGCATCTTTACTTGTTTTTATTGGCTTTTTATTGTTTGTCATATGTCTCCAACCATTTTCCATATAACCTAAATTGATTAAACCTCTATTTTCCAAATCGGCAGCAATTTCTTTTCCAATCTCCCCATCTAAAACTCTGAAAGCATGTTCACGACTTTCAAATAAATAAGGTAAATTAAGTAGATTAAACTTAGGTGCAAAGTTTGTAACAGGAGCTACTGAACCAATGTGGAAATGAATGGACCCTATTTGAGCTCCTTCAATCTGATCCCTTCCATTTCCTAATTGACTACTAGGAAAAATGTCAACTTTTATTCTCCCTTCAGATCTTTTTTCTACTTCCTCTTTGAACTTTAAGGCACCTTTGTGATAAGGGTGAACCTCAGTCTGTAAATGTCCTAACCTTAACACATATTCGGCACCTTTCTCCTTACTTGTTACAGCATTGGAGCAACCACCAAGAATGAAAATTAAAACAATAAGAATGGAAGCATATCTCTTCATGTAACATCCTCCTAACATTTTGTAAGCCCTTTCATTAATAAGGTTGATTTGCCTAATTCCGTACATGTAAAACTAAAATATCATTTTATGTCTAAGTTGTTCAGTCACCCAACCACTAAACTCATTTTATTGAAAATTTCCAAAAAAATCAATAACTTTTTAATTATTTATTGAATATTCAAAAAACATTACAGTTTTCACAAAACAAAAATCAATTAAAGTCAGTATTTTTAAAATATTTAACTTTTAATTTTAAAATTTCGTTGATAAAGATTGCAGAAAATGATTTAATTAAATTATTGGTTGGGTCACTGAGCCACATTGTTGCTAAATTCCAATTTAAAGTTAAAGGAGGATAAAATTTGAGTAGCTTAGCAAGGGGAAAAATAAATGAAAAGTCTATACCCCCTCCTAGTCCTAACCCCAAACCTTATTTAAAATATATAGGTTTTATAAAGGGACTTTTATTAACAGCTGCAATAGCCTTTATCGCTGGGATTGTTATAAAGATTCCCATTTTTTCGGTAATGGGGAGCATGATTATATCGATCATTTTGGGTATGGCATGGAAAGCAACAATAGATGTTCCACAAGGTTCAACAACTGGGATAACATTTAGCAGTAAAATATTACTGCGTGCAGGAATTATTTTGATGGGTTTAAGGTTAGATTTACAACAGATTATTTCAGCAGGCTTTTCCATAGTTTTGATTGATGTAATAGTAATTTCTTTTACACTGGGTTTTATGTTGTATTTAGGAAAACTGCTTTCTATTGACCGACATTTATCAGCCCTAATCGCAGTCGGAACTGCAGTATGTGGAGCAGCAGCCATTGTCGCTATCGCACCATTAATAGGAGCTAAGAAAGAAACGACGGCCATATCTGTTGCCTTTATCGCAATTCTAGGAACAGTAGTAACGATTGTATACACTTTTATATACCCTGTCCTTGATTTAAGTAGTTATAAATATGGTGTATTAGCTGGCTCAACTCTACATGAGTTAGCTCATGTAATTGCCGCTGCAGCTCCAGGTGGAGATGCAAGCAGTGATACAGCGATTCTTGTAAAGCTAGGGCGAGTAACCCTTCTAATTCCTGTAGCGATCATTTTCGGAATTTTTTTCAAAAAAAGTCACCCTGTAAATATTAAGAAAAGAGGTTTGAAGGAATTACCCATACCTTGGTTCATTTTTGGCTTTTTAGCAATGTGTATTTTGAATACATGGGGGGTTTTTTCAGAGTCCATTACAGAAGTATTAATTACATTAAGTATTTATCTATTATCCATGGCTATGGCTGGTCTTGGTTTAAGTGTCAACTTCAAAGAGTTTAAAAAGTTGAATCGCAATGTTTTGCTAACAGGCTCAATTGGCTCTCTTGCCTTAATAATTTTAGGATTTTTTCTTACCAAAATTTAATATAGGTATGAGTTGGGAACAATTCAGCTTGCAGATGATTCTTTAACAAAGAGATTTCTGCGAGCATTTTTTATATCACAACGATAAATTAATGCGTTTTCAATAATGCGAGCCGAAATATGGATTGCTTACTATATAAGGTCATGTTTAAATAAAATAAAGGTTGGGTCATGGAATCTCTTTAAATGTCCACCTTTATATAGGCAAATACTGTCTGTATCAAAAAAGATAGGAGAGATATACAATGATCGTCAACAGAAAAGGGGTCTCGGAACAGGTTGCAGATAATATAAAAAAAAGAATTCAAGATGGGGTATATAAAGAAGGTGAAAAAATCCTAGGTGAAAGAGATATGGCCTTAGAACTTCAAGTAAGTAGAAACACGGTTAGAGAAGCTTATAAAATTCTTGAAGCTTATGGGTACTTGACTGTCAAACATGGCACAGGTGTTTTTATTTCTTCACCAGAATATCAAATACAAAAAATGACAGAAGCTTTTTTTGTATCTTCCGATCAGATAAAAGATTTTTTTTCAGTTCGAAAAGTTTTAGAAGAATCCACAGTAAAGTGGTCCATTGAAAACTCTGATTTAGAACAAGTTAATCAATTAGATCGAATTATTAATGAAGCAAAAGAGATCGCAAAAACTAACACAAACTTTGACAGGTTAGCAGAATTGGACCATAAATTCCACTTAACTCTGGCCAATAACTCTAAAAATATGGTACTTATTAGGATTATGCATTTTCTCATCGACTTATTGTCTGAATCTCGAATGAAAACGATTCAAATCCCAGGACGTGCTATACAATCCGTACAGGAACATAGCAAAATTCTTGAAGCCATTAAACAAAAAGATATCGTATTGGCACAAAGGTACATGAAAGAGCATTTAGAAAGTGTTGAGAAATCTATTACCGAGAACAATTAATTTATTTAAAAGGCTGTTCATTATAAGACACTTGATCATTGTTATTATGACATGCACGTCATTAATAGCAAGGTAAAAGGTTTTATATGAACAGCCTTTATATTATTAAGTCAGAAGGTCTGTTTTCATGGGGCATGGAAAAGGGATGTCAAACTGTTCACCCAATCTAACCAGTTCTCCTAAAACACTGTCCGGCAATTGAATTCCTTCTTTTAAACTATTTAGAGCCTCCTGTCTTCTTCGTTCCCCAGGATATCGTATCTCACTACTTTCCAGAGCTTTAGGAACCGCTTTCATTTCTTTTAATAGCATGTTAATAGATAGAAAAAATACATCAAGGTCAATAAATTTCTCAATATCCAATAAAATAAAAAAGTGCCCGACATTTGCAGGTTCAATCTCTTTTTCATCATATAAATTTTTTACTTTTGGCCCAAAAGCAGCCCCTGATAGTACACCTGTCAAAATTTCTACAGCTAAGGCTAAAGCCGCTCCTTTAGCTCCGCCCAGAGGTAATACCGACCCCTCAAGAGCAGCTTCGGCGCTAGTAGTCGGCTGACCTTCTCTATCTATTGCCCAGCCTTCAGGTATTTCCTTTCCTTGGTTAGCAGCTAAGATAATTTTTCCCCTTGCTACTATACTCGTAGATAAATCAATGATTACCGGCTTATCATCATCTGTGGGAAATCCAAAAGCGATAGGGTTCGTACCAAAGAATGCTTTTTTTCCTCCCCAAGGCGCAATGCCTGGAGGTGAATTAGTAAATCCGATACATACTAAATTTTGCTCTGCCGCTAATTTACAAAAATATGAAGCTGTACCAAAATGATTACTATTTTTAATAGCGATGGCAGCTGTACCTGTACTTTTAGCCATTTCAATACCTTTTAAAATAGAATGGTAACTGATTACGTGCCCGAGACCATTGTCTCCATCAACCACCAATACAGAAGGGCTTTTTTCTTGAAGTTGAATATTAGGTGATATATTTATTCTGTTATCTAAAAATCTTTTAGAATAAATTGGAAGTCTACTAATACCATGGCTGTCTACCCCTTCCATATTCGCTGTAACTAATGAATCTGCCACTACACCAGAATCCAATTTTGACATTCCCATTTTCCCCAATAGTTCTTCACAAAAACTCTTTAACGCTGATTCATTATACCTTTTCACTAAGATCCTCCTCTGAAATCGACTTTTATTTATCTCAATCTTCTAAAAAGAATCTCCCTACTAGAAATGTGTAGGGAGACTACTTTAAGTTATGCACTTCTATATAGTTTTGTCATTACAAACTCTTTATGTCCAAGTGCTTCTGCACTTGTCAGTCGTCCATTCACAGTTCTGCAAATCATTTCCATCAATTGGTCACCCGCTTCTTCAAGTGAAATTTGGCGAGATAGTAAACCTTGTACATCTACATCAATATGTTCACTCATGGTACCTGCCGTAATTGGATTTGCTGTGATTTTCACTACTGGTTCAACTGGGTTACCAATAATATTTCCTTGCCCGGTTGGGAAAAGATGAAGGACAGCTCCGCCAGCGGCCATTAGAGTAATACATTCAGCTGCTGCTGATGAAGTATCCATGAAATATAATCCATTTCCATTCTCAGGGCTTTCAGCTGGTTCAAGTACTCCTATTATTTGCTTTGTTCCAGTTTTAGCAATATTGCCAAGGGCTTTTTCCTCGATTGTGGATAGGCCGCCAGCGATATTTCCTTGTGTTGGCTGTGAGCCTAGAAGATCTACACCTTTTGATTCAATTTCCCCTACGTAATCTTCATAAACGGATGTGAACTTTTCTTTCAATTCAGGAGTGGCCATACGATTATAAATGATGTGCTCTCCTCCAGTTAGCTCCGATGTTTCACCGAAGAATACTGTAGCTCCGGCATCCACAAGGCGATCAACCGCTTGTGAAACTGTTGGACAAGATCCTAATCCTGTTGTGGTATCTGACTCACCGCATTTGATACTGATAGTCAAATCTTTTAATTCAACTGGTACTCTTTGAAGCTCTGAAGCCCACTGTGAATACTCTTTGGCTTTCCAAGAAGCTTTACGAATAGTCTCTAAATCTCCATTACCTTCTATAGAAAAGTATGATACAGGCTTTCCTGTTTCAGCAATACCATCTGCGATTTTCTTAGACCAATTTTCTTCGATACCAATTACTATAACTGCTGCAACATTTGGATTAGATCCGATTCCAATCATTGTTCTAAAATGCAGGTCCAAATCCGGACCATACTGCAATCTTCCATAAGCATGTGGAAGAGCTAAAGTTCCTTGAATTTGTTTTGCTACTGCTTCACAAGCTGCATTCGAAATGTCGTCTACAGGTAGAAGAATTACATGATTACGAACGCCTACTTTACCGTTTTCTCTTCGATATCCATAAATTTGTTGTTCCATCTTTACCACCTCGCCGTTTTAATATTGTGTGTATGGACGTAATCGCCCACCACCCATGATTTCGTTGTTAGACCAATTTGAACACCATATTTTAGTACAGGTTCCGCTGCATTTAGATTAACAAGAGAGATTTTGTGCCCTAAAGGGATATCATCTAGGGATTCAACTTCCACTGCCGTATTATCATCCATATAGATACCAACTACTTTCTCCCCTTTTTGAATCGGGGTTGTAGCCACACCTACATGATCACCTTGGTGGTGAATTAGAAATTTGTGAGTGGATAACAATGGTTGAGCTTCAAGATTATTTTTCACGGGTGTTTCCGTATGACTATTCTTGCTCATTAATTTTCCTCCTTTATATTGGTATGGTGACCCAACCAATATTTATATTCTTATTTAACCACCAATAAATTGTATAGTCAATAACATTTTTAAATTTTCTGAATATTGTCTTTGTTTTTTCTCTTTAAAAATTTTATTCATGCATCAAACAATGCATAAGGACACTTTTCCACTCAATACTTTAATTATTTCTTTTGCCACTAATGAAGAAGTACGGATTTGAGATTCATTAGTTAGACCGGCGATGTGTGGTGTGATAAAAGCATTATTACAATCAAGTAGAGGGTGTCTAAGATCAAGAGGTTCTACTTCAAGAACATCTAAAAAAGCACCGGAAATCATGTTGTGATTCAATGCTTCTGCAAGAGCATTTTCATCTATGATTCCTCCTCGGGCAGTATTAATAATATAAGAGGTTGGCTTCATTAATTTCAGCTCATTTTGTCCAATCAAAGAATAAGTTTGAGATGTCAATGGCACATGGAGTGAAACAAAATCTGATTTAGACAATACATCATTAAGCAATGATTTGATTTCAACACCTGTCTCAGATAAAATATGGTCATATTCAGTCACAAACGGATCATAGCCTATTACATTCATTCCAAAAGCTTTAGCCCTTTTTGACACCCGATGAGAAATCTCACCCAAACCAACTAAACCAATTGTTTTCTGATACAACTCCCCGCAAGTATACTTTTTTCTGTTCCAATTTCCTTCTCTTACATCTAACTCAGCTAAATGAAGAGGTCTCTGAACGTTTAACATTGCAGTAATAACGTATTCAGCCACAGATGTTGCATTGGCATGTTTTGCATAAACAACTTTTATGTTTTTTTCTTTAGCTATTTTTAAATCTATATTATCCAGGCCCACACCAAGTCTACCTACTGCTTTTAAATTAATTCCCGAATTCAATAAATCATGATCTACTTTTGTTTGATTTCTTACAATTACAGCATCGAAACGAGGAATAATCTCAAGTAATTGTTCCCTCTTACTCCATAAGGTTTCATCATATTCAATCTCAAAACCTTGGTCCTCCAGTTCCTTTATTCCTTCTTCCCAAATGAGTTCTGTAATTAATATTTTCATAACTAACCCCTCTCTTATATGTGTTCCAAAAGCATATATATTAATATCTTAAATATCTCTTAATTTTTTGATCTTATTACTACAAAAAACTCTTTTGAATAGTAAGATAGAAAACAAACAACCTTATAATATGGCTGCCCATTTAAACGACAGCTTCGCTCCCCTTTCGTCTCCTTACGATTTTGACTCTACTTTTTTTTGAAATGTCTGATATACGGCTGCAGCATCTTTGTTTCCTAAATCCATATTTTGTGCTTCTTGAAGATGAACCAATGCCAATTTACTAAACTGGGCAGTATAATTTATTGTTTCTGCCATCTTTACACCAAGACGTACATCTTTTTCGGCTAAATCCACAGAAAACATTGGTGTATAATCATTTTGCAAAATTAACGGCCCTCTCAAATTTAATTGGGCTGAATTTGCCCCAGTATCATGCAATAACTCTTTGAATTGTGATGGATCGATTCCTGCTTGGATAGCCAATTGAAACCCCTCACTCATTACTGATAAATTTGCCATTCCCACCATATTACTAATTAGTTTAAAAGCCGTTGATTGTTCAACATCTCCCAAGTACGACACAGGTCGCCCAATTTTTTCTAACATTTCTTTGTGACAGTTAAAAACAACTTCTTTGCCCCCAGCAAAAATGGGTTCTGTACCTTCTTCCGCTTGAGCAGGCCCCTTGCCTAGAGGACAGGCTAAATATTCCACACTATATTTTTCTGCCTCATCCGCGATCACTCTCGCCGTATCAGGGTCGATGGTACTAACGTCAATCAGTACAGCCCCCGGTTTCATCGCTTGAAGAAGTTTATCGTTTTCAATTAACAATTCAAGTAAATGTTTTGGCAAAGGCAAACTTGTAAAAACTAAATCTGCATTAGAAGCTATTTCAATCGGAGAAGCAGCACTTCTCCCCCCTAATTTCATCACTGCTCGTACAGCTTCAGGGTTAATATCGTATAACATTAATTTGTAACCTGAACGAATAAGATTCTTTGCAAGTCCGCTCCCCATTTTACCTAGTCCAATAAACCCAATTTCCATATCATTTTCCCCCTTAAAATTTAATTGAAATATATTTAGTCTCAAGATATTCTTCTACGCCCTGATGTCCACCTTCTCTTCCTAGGCCACTTTGTTTCACTCCTCCAAAAGGTGCTTGAACCACAGTTGGTGTGGCATCATTCACGCCAACTATTCCATACTCTAATTTTTCAGCTACCCTGATGCTTCTTCCTAAATCATTTGTGTAAAAATATGCTGCGAGTCCATAATCTGTTTTATTTGCCGCCTCAATCACTTCTTCTTCTGACTCAAAAGTATAAATTGGTGCTACTGGACCGAAAGTTTCTTCATAAGAAATCTCCATATCGGGGGAGGCATTTGATATAAGTGTAGGTTCAAAAAATAATTCATTAGCATTCCTACGCTTTCCGCCAGTTAAGAGGACCCCTCCTTTTTCCAAAGCATCTTCCACTTGATACTCCACTTTTTTGATGGCTTCTTCATCTACAAGTGGTCCTACTTCTGTTGATTCCTCAATGCCATCCCCAATTTTTAGACTATTCACTTTTTCAGTTAACAGAATTTCAAATCGATCTTTTACTGATTTTTGCACATAGAGACGATTTAAACAGATACAAGTCTGACCACTATTTCTATATTTACTTATAATAACTCCTTCAGCTGCTTCCTCAAGGTTTGCATCTTCAAAAACAATAAATGGAGCATGACCTCCCAATTCCATTGATACCTTCTTAACTTGCTGAGATGAATCTCCAATAAGCTTTTTCCCAACAGCAGTTGATCCAGTAAATGTGATTTTTTTGATAGCTGGATTTTCCATCATTTCATTTCCGATATGTTTAGAGCTTCCAATGACTAAATTGAGTACACCTTTCGGAAATTTAACTTGTTCAATCAGTTCAAAAAGACGAATAGCACTGCTAGGAGTTTTACTGGCTGGCTTTACAACAAATGTACAACCTGCAGCCAATGCTGGTCCCAGTTTTCTTGTTAACATCGAAACAGGAAAATTCCATGGAGTGATTGCTGCTACTGGTCCAATGGGTTGTTTTAATACCTGCAAGCGTTTGGATGGACTTGATGAAGGAATGCTTTCACCGTATATTCGTTTTCCTTCTTCCGCATTCCATAATAAGTATTCTGCCGCTAACTCAATTTCTCCCCTAGCTTCTTTAATCGGCTTACCCATTTCAAGTGTGATCAATTTAGCTAAACTTTCTTTTTCTTTAAGCATTAATTCATATAATTTCGTTAGATAAACTGCACGTTCTTTAGCAGTTAATACAGCCCATTTTGGGAAAGCGTCATTCGCCGCCTTAATTGCCTTCCTAGTTTCTTCGGTAGATCCGTAAGCAACTGTTGCTACAACTTTATTAGTAGCAGGATTCAAAACATCGTACGTTTTACCAGAAAAAGCTTCTGTCCACTCGCCATTGATAAAAAGTTTTTTTGCTTTAGTTTTTATAATATTGTTCAAGATTTTCCGCCCCTTTAATCAAAATAATAGAATTTTAAAATAATTATTACTTTAAAATCTTAATTTCATCTACTATATGAACTTCATTTTTAAGTTTTTCAATTTCAGAAATATCTTTTTTAAATGTCTCTTTTGCAAAGAGAGTAGCTATCAAAGAAATAAGGGAAGCACATACTAAGAAAAGTGAAATGTATAAAACTCCGCCTTCCCATAGCAACAAAGATGAAGCAATAAGAGGAGTAAACCCTCCAATAATACCTGATACTTGATATACGAATGACAAGCCACTATATCGTACATGGGTACCAAACATTTCTGTAAAGAATACCGATTGGATACTAAATAAAGCTGTTGTACCAAGAACATAACCCAGAGTGATAGCTAGATAAATGATAACCGCAACCCCTGAGTTGACTAAGGAGAAAAAAGGGAATGCAAAGAGTACCAAAAAGGATGTCCCAAATAGATATACAGGCTTCCTACCTATCCGATCAGATAAAGCACCAAATAAAGGTGAAACGACTACTGCAACGGCTGATGCTACAAATACTCCAGTTAATGCAACATTGCTTGAAAGTCCTAATTGTGTGTTAACATAAGAGATGACAAAAACGTTGAACAAATTAAAACTTACGGTTTCACCTATCCTTGCCCCAAATGCAATTAAAATACTTTTCGGATATGCTCTAAACAATTCGACTATTGGCAGTTTTACTTCCTTACCAGTCTCTTTTAGTTCTTGAAAAGCAGGAGTCTCCTTTACGCTAAATCGTATAAAAGTACCTACACCCAAAAGAATAATGCTTATTATGAAAGGAATCCGCCATCCCCAAGCTAAAAATTGTGCTTCAGGTAATAAAGTTACTAATGTAAAAGTACCGGAGGCTAACAACAAACCTAGGGGAGTAGCGGATTGTAATAATGCTCCCCAAAACCCTCTTTGCTTTCTTGGGGCATGTTCTATCATTAACAAGGAAGCTCCTCCATACTCTCCTCCGAGCGCAAACCCCTGAAATAGACGCAGAGCTACTAACAAGATTGGCGCCCATACTCCGATTGAATCATACGTTGGTAATAAACCTATTGCAAATGTAGAGCCGCCCATCAATAAAAGGGTAATTACGAGAATAGATTTCCTTCCGACTTTATCGCCAAAGTGCCCAAACACTAGTCCTCCAAGAGGCCTTGCTAAGAAACCTATTGCAAATGATGCAAAAGCGGCAATAGTACCAACTGTTGGATCTAAATCGGGGAAAAATAACTTGTTTAACACAATTGCCGAAGCAGTCCCATAAAGGAAGAAGTCGTACCATTCCATCAACGCACCCACAAAGCTAGCACCTGCTACCCTCTTCATCGAGGTTTCATTATTACTCATCACATCATTCTCCTTATACTATTGATGTTTACTCCCTCTCACTTTTAAAGCGCTTACAAATGCACTAAGAAAACTAATCACTATATCAATCATTAAACAGTAATATCTAGATCAGCTTCCACCCCCCTCTATTGGTTGGGTGACCCAACCAATAATAATATTAAAACACATTTTCTCTTTTAGAGCAATATAATTTCTAAATATTCACACTTTTCACCCTAAAGAGTCACAATACCTTCAAACTAAAAAACCACTTTCTAATTTAACAAAGAATTTTAGATTTCAATTATTTTTCTATAGAACCCTTATATAAAAAAATAGATTCCTAAATTTGTTAATCACTTAAAGTTAAACGATTAACCTTATTTATAAAAAAATAACAAAAAAAATCGGATAATTCAATACAAATATTTCATTTTCTAGAAAATGTTATATGAAATAATTGTATTTTATGATCATTTCGTTGTTTTCCCAAAAAAAATATGATAAATTATTAATTGATAATTGCCCATGAAGAAAAACGATTAACTTTGCTACAGATGGTAGGGAGATTAAATGAAAATAACAATAAAAGATATAGCAAGAGAAGCTGGGGTTTCTACTGCTACAGTGTCCCATGTAATTAATGGGACAAAGAATATCTCGGAAGGTAAGACTAAACTAATCAAAGGAATAATTGATAAATATAATTATGTTCCTGATATCAGAGCGAAGAACTTACGCAATCTAAAGACTAAAACAGCTGGTTTAGTTGTCTCCTCATTTCCGGACTCTCATGTATCAGGCATTGTGAATGGAGTAGGAAAACGAGCTCGGGAATTAGGCTATCAGATGCTTTTTATCAACACAATTGAAGATCAAGAATACGAGAAAGAAACCATTAAACTTCTCAGCTCCCATATGGTAGATGGGATTATTATCACTCCTTCTAAGATGGACACACAATATTTAAAAAAGTACATAGAACAAAATCTTCCGATTATTCAAGTGCTTCGGTATGATCCAAATTTGCCGCTAATTCCAAGAGTGACGATGGATGATTTTCAAGCTGGGTATGATGCAACTGTTCATTTATTACAACACGGTCATCACCATATAGGGTTGATCTATGCCAAAGCAGATGTCACTTCTACTACTGGAAGAATTGAAGGCTATAAGGCTGCTTTAAAGGATTACCATTTTACTTTTAATGAAAGTTACTTAGAACTTGGAAATGCTACGGTAGAAGGCGGACTGAAAGCAACTAAATATTTAATTAATCGTGAAAAACAAATTACCTCATTATTTGTTTTAAACGACTTAATGACAGTGGGTGCTATGCAAGGGTTAACAGCACTTTCACTTAAATGTCCTGAGGATATCGCTCTAATAGGTTTTGGAGATTTTCCAGCAGCAAATATCACTAATCCTCCGATTACTAATGTTAGTATGTCTTCAGAAACAGTTGGTCAAACCGCATTTGATGTACTGTTAAATAAAATAAACAACCCTTCTTATTCCAGACACATTCAAATTCCTGCGTCACTAATGATTAGGAGATCTTGTGGTTGCTAAGTAAGATTATTATCATAAGTTATCTAGACTTCCTAAATTTAGTCTGTTAACTTTAATGTTAATAATATATTAATCGGTTCTGGTGCAAAAAAACATTTGATAGAAACATAGGACCTACATGGCTTGTTTCATCCCAGGTTATAATGCGATTCCAAAAACATCTTTCTTATGAATTTGACTTCATTTTGGACAGACTTCAGCGATTTGGTGAAGTTGTCCTTTTTTTCATCATATGCATCGAATCAATGCTACTCATTATAGAAGTGGCCTGTTTCCTATGGCTTGAATCCCACCATAGAACGAACACGCTTCTATATGAAACGATGATCTGTTCCACTTATGTTGTTAAGGTACCGCATTCGTGGTGATGCCTGAAGGCGTTAAAATCAGAACACTTTTAACAATTTAATGGCTAAAGGATACGATGGATTTTTATCAATCATAACGACACGTTGTTAAATGGAAAATGAACTTGCTCTCTCCTTTTGCAGCATCCAGACCAATAACTTGATTACTCGTATACTTACTAACCAGTACCCTTAGTCCTCCATGCAGTTTCATAGCTTGGGCTTGTTATATGAGATCTACGTCCCAACGAGCCTAAAACATGTTTCTACAAGTAGGACGATGACAGTTTATTCCACGGGATCATTCCCATATACCCGTAAGTTCTACCATGGCTACTGATATAATAAGTTCTATTTAATAAAGGTCAACCAGGAATTTTACTGGTAAACCTTATAATACGAAGCACCCGTTAGATATCTATTAAGTTTATTTTGGTAGGATTTTTACTAAGGTAAATTTGAGTTTCTGAAACAAAGAGACTTATAGTTCATGAGTCACCAATGTACAAAAAATGGTGGAATTGTAATCCAAATTCATATGTTTTCCTTCCTATCAACAACGCTTCATATTGCTGGATATCGGATAAAAAGTCTGAGACATGATCTCCTTCAAGCAATAAAAAAGATTGTTTGTATTCCCGCCCAACATAAATTGGTCGGCAATGAGTTGCATAAGGCAAACTATCTGAAAAGAATGATATTTATGAGTCACTGACAAAATCCACGGATGTCATCCCCGCAAAATAACTTAATTCAAATGAGATTCATATTGTATTTTCGAAAGTAAAACAAAATAAAGTTCCGCTTTCATTTGAATGCAAATTATATTTTATATGAAGTGTCTTAGCTATATCCTCGATTATTTTTAAGCCAAGCCCTTTACTACTATCGATATCAAAACCAACCCCATTATCCTTGATACTGACCACATTATTTTCAATAGTTATCACAAGTTTATCAGCCTTCGAATGGTTTAATACATTTTGAAAGACGTTATCGAATAACCTTTGCAGCCACAAGCCATTACTCATCCATTCCAGCTCTCCATTTAAAGGGTGATATATTAATTCAATACCATGCATGTTATACAAATAGCCCCATTTTTTAACCATCATTTCTATTAAATCGTGCATATTCACTTCGTCATTTAATATATAGGAATTATCGAGCGTATCTGTGGATTGAATATTATATTCATTTGTTAATTCGGCAATATAATTTATTTGTTGATATAGTGATTGTAATAATGGAGCTTGTTCCGTATATTGACCTTCTAAATAGAATAATTGTAATCTTACTGCAGTTAAAGGTGTATTGATGTCATGCCTTAATTTATTTAAGAGTTCCTTTTTCATTTCCTCTTGTTGCTTTAGTTCCAATTCCCGATAGGTCGTTCTTTCAATCAGTAAGTTTACCGATTTAGTTAATTCCCCGATTTCATCATTGCTATTTACCTCTAATTTATTCGGAATCTCCTCATCACTGGCTAAATTCCTGATGGTTTCATTCAATATATTTATTTTTTTTAATAGCGAGTTAATAGATTTGGAAAATAAGAAGGCTAACAATAATAGTGATAAAATAAATACTCCCAGCATTGTAGGATATGCAAAAGATTCATGAAAAGGAATGTCACTATTATTGGATCTAAAGGCCAAATCATAAATTAATGACATTAGGATACTTATCAACAGTAATATAAATGGCACGCTAATAACGGCAATAAGTAACAATAGCTGGTATTTTTTCTTTAATTTCATTTCTTTATATAGGTATTCAATCTATACCCTTCTCCATATATATTTTGGATGATTTCTCCGATGTTATCATTGATTTTTGTTCTAACTTTTTTTATATGTACATTAATGATATTTTGATTCCTATCTTCGAGCTGCCATAAATATTCAAAGAAATGTTCCTTCGTTAAAATCTGATTCCTATTTTCATATAAATAGAAAAATATTTTACGCTCTATCGCAGTAAAAACCACTTCATTATGCAAGTCATTATTGAATACCTTTTTATGTTCGGCATCAATATATAAATGTTTAATTTGTGTGAAAGTACCATATTGATTTTCCAACAATTTCTGCATTCTTAGTAATAGCTCCCTGGGATCAAAAGGCTTAGTCATATAATCCTCACCAATTGTCAAACCTTGAAGTTTGCTATCCATATCATTTCGGGCGGATAGAAAAATAACTGGAATATTTAATCCTAGACTTTTTACTTTCTTGGTAATTTGATAGCCATCATCTCCTGGCAGCATAATATCCATAATGACTAAATCCATCTCATGGATTATATCTATAATTCCTTTTCCTTCTTTCATCCAAAATACATTGTACTCTTCGCGCTGCAAAATCTTTTTCAATAAATCACCAATCATCAAATCATCTTCAACAATTAAAATATTATATCTTTTCATCACAGGACCTTTCTATATTCATTTGATAAATTCCATGGCAAGATCATATATTTCATCTGGCGCGTATAGATAAATGCTGTGCGTCCCTTTCAGTTTTATTACATCCGCTTTTAATAGTTTCCCTGCAAACTCCTCATAATCTTCATTTTTTTGTATTGTATATTTCGAATTTTTATTTTCATCGGCAACCGCATCTAAAAATAAAATGGGTGTTTCTTTTGGAATCGGCAGGTTAAAAGATTTTTTACCATTATTGTAACTTTGTATAAGCTCTTGCTCCATATCATCATTAAAAAACTGTTTATATGATAGTGCTTTATACATTTCTTTTTCATGGTCAGTCAAGAATGATTGCCGGATCACTTCGGGATTATAAACAGCTGAAGGGATAAGACGGTGCAAACCCATTTTCGTTAAAATATTCACTCCTCTTACTGTCAATGAATCAACCATGCCCATTTTATGAGTTACATATTGGTGCGGTAAACCAATATCCAAAGCAATAATTCCCTTTACTTCACTTGGGTATTTTTGTGCCCAGTAAATAGCTTCAATACCTGATAATGAGTGTGGTACCAAAATATAAGGAGGTTTATTACCACTTTCCATTAAAGATTTCCTGCTTTGTTCCAAAATTGCATCAATATCCCTATCATCATGAAAAACATCACTGTATCCATATCCCGCTCTTTCAATGACTGCAATCTTATTTTCTTTTGCAAACTTACTATATAATCCCTTCAATTCATAAACAGGAGCAGCAATCCCGGAACCGGACATAAAAACGTATGTACCCTCCCCGTTGCCCTCCGTATATACATTAATTTCTTTGTTATTAAAATCAACGGATGTTCCTACATTAATTAATGATGATTCCTTGCCCTTTTGATAATTATGGTAAATAAAAACAGCTAATACTACAAATAAGAAAATAGCAATGAAGGTAAAAAATATATTCTTTAATCCTTTCAACATTTTTCTCATATAGAAAACTCCTTTCAAGTTATATTGAAAGGATATATGTTAAAAATAAATTTCTAATTAATTTTCATTGTATTTTTCAATAAAAGAAAAATTCACCTTTTATTGTCCATTGATTTGCATTAAAAAAGCTGCGCCAGCGCAGCCCTAAGGATAAATAATATTATATGTCGGTTTAATCACACCGTTTGGGAATTGTTTCATTTCAACTAAATCTAATTTTACACTTGGCTTAACACTGCCGAAAAGAGGGATGCCTTCTCCGATTATGACTGGATTCACTTTAAGCACCAATTGATCAATGAGTTTATGTTTTAATAACGTTCCAGCCAGTTCTCCGCCCCCGCAAAGCCATAGCTTTCCGTCACTTTGCTGTTTGAGGTTTTCTATAAACGCAACGGCGTCTCCTTCGATAAGTTCTACCTCTTCATTCGATTCAAACTGAAGGGAGCTCGAGAATATATAATGTTTCAAACCCTTATACCCTGGTTCACCCGGTTTAGCTCCGAATTGAAATCCAAATTCATATGTTTTACTTCCCATCAACACCGCTTCATATTGCTGGATATCGGATAAAAAGTCCGGGACATGATCTCCTTCAAATAAGAAAAAAGAATGATTGATATCCCCTTCCAACATTGCTTGGTCGGCAATGAAATTATCAAGTGAAACGGCTACATGATATACCAATTGTGCCACTCAGCATCCCTCCAATAGAGATTACACATTTTACACGTACTTTATTTCATTAGCCTCATATGGTATCAGATAGCCATATCGATTATTCTTTTGATATGGTCTTCATTTGTTTCGACACCCACTTGAGTACATAGGTATTCATTTAGTCTGAGGAATTCTGGGATCATACGTCTCAATGTTTTAATAATTTCATTTGAATTGCGGCCACAATCCCAACTTTCCAACAGGGATAACTGCTTTCCAGCTAATTTACTTCTATTGCCCTCGATTTTTGCCCATACTCCATAGGGGACATCTATATGCTCTTCCATTTCCATATACCAACCAGACACAATCAGCCACCGTATCCTATCAAGATTGGATAGTGCATATAACATTTCTCTTCTCATAACGGCCCTGTAGGTTTCATGGACAAAAGCAAGCAGCTTTCCTCTCCAATGCTCAACTTCATCAGGTGTAGGTTTATACACTTTCTCTGCAGCTTCTTTTATAACAGGACTCATAATATTAAAAGGATCATAGATGACTTCTACCTCTTTTAACCAGATGGAGGGAACAATTTCTCCTGGTGCATGATACCAGCTATCAACTTTCACAAAGGTATTATAATGAGTGACGACATACGGTGAATAAGGATTGCAGTCTTCGTGAAATGAAACATCTCCCCAATTATTGGCTCTATCCCTTTTTCCCTTTAAAAATTCTGCTTTGCGTTTTGGAATAACAATGGTGTGCAAATCTATATCGGAGTATTGATCATCGTTTCCTTTTGCTAATGAACCAGCAATGTAAATAGCCAAAACATCAGGATCTGCCGATAAATCTTTTAATGCATTTTCCAAAAGAATATCGCGTTGTTCCGGTAAAAATGCATCTCTTTCTATATGTTTGCTAACGAATCCCGCACACAAGACCATCTCCTTTTTTTGTAAAACCGTCAAAGTAATATATATTCGTGAATCAGAATAAAATCCCTTTAGCAGAATTGCCGTGTCAGAGATATATACTGCTTTTTACCTCCTTGTTTTCTTTGCTGAGTACCTCTTTACCGGGCAACTATCCTCATTCTCGCCTATGTGGTATTATTTTGAATATTAAGTTAAAAGGAGGCATCATTTCATGTTATTTGCAAATACTCCCGAACCGCCCTATTACGCTTGTATTTTCACTTCGCAAAGAAGCGATAAGGATGCCGCAAGCTATAATTCAACCGCAGAATTCATGGATGAACTTGCCGCTCAACAAGATGGCTATTTAGGAGTCGAAAGCGTAAGAGATCAAAACGGGTTAGGAATTACCGTATCCTATTGGAAGTCCCTGGATGCCATTAGACTTTGGAAGGAAAATGCCGCTCACAAAAAGGCACAAGAAAAAGGTATGAAAGATTGGTACTCGTCATACACTACCCGAATTTGTAAGGTTGAAAGAGATTATACAAGCAAATGAGTAAACTAAGATTTATGAATATATACTTATTAAAAAGACCGCTTTACTTTTTTGGGCTTGTAAATTTGAACGTTGATTTCCATTCCAGGCACTCGCTTTCCGCGGGCGGTCCGGGAGCCTCCTCGGCGCTCTTCGCGCCTGTGGGGTCTCCCTTGGACGCGCTTTTCCCGCAGGAGTCTCGTACCTTCCATTTCAATCAACTAGATTTTTTTCACTTTAGGATGTTCATCCCAAACCATGTTAAAGACTAATTCCCATTATGGAATTTTACTGTTTTATGAAACACTTATTAAATCGGACAATTTCACCATACCCTTGAAGAGTAACTTTCAGATACCAAAGACGCTTGTGGTTAGAAATTTTTTTAAACTGAAATCAAACTAGCTTTCCATTGAGTTTGTCTTCAACATGGGACCGCTAAAATCCCCTTAAAATCGGTAATAATTCCCTCAGAAAAATCGCAAAAGAGCTTCGGGTTAATTAAAAGGAAATGCCGTTAAGGTCTTCTTTTATGAGGGAGTACATATATAAATCATCGAATTTGCCACAGGTATATTCATAATGCCTTAGCAATCCTTCTCTTCTAAACCCTTGCTTTTCCACTAGTTTTTGGGATGGGAGATTATCCGGTTCAATCAAGGCTTCAATCCTTTCCAGGTGAAAGTGACGATAACCATACATAACCACGGCTTCCAACGCTTCGCTCGCAATGCCTTTTCCCCATTGATCTTTAGTTAATTCATATCCAATTTCAGCTCGATGATGTTTGGAGACCATATTCAGAAAACCACAACTTCCTATAACCTTACCGGAATTCTTTAATGTAATTCCCCATCTGATTCCCGAACCTTCTTCGAATATAGATTCGTACCACTTAATTTCATCCCATACATCATTTACTGTCTCGAATGGGTCTAACCCCATTGACTTCACCACATCTGTATCAGATAGATATTTGAACATGTCACCCGCATCTTCTAGTGTTACTTCCCTTAATATCAATCGTTTTGTTTCAATAAGTGGAAATACCTTCTCCATCAATTTCCCTCCTCTAAATCCCCTTTTCCATATTTAACTATTTTAATCATTACCTAATTAAAGAAGATAATCAACGCATTATTGCTTAAAAATTAATGTTAATAACTAAAAGGCGTCCCTACTTTCGTAGAAACGCCTTTTTCCCGTTTTATTTAATTCCTTCATTAAATGAATTTTTTGTTTCCTTTACTGCTGAAATGATTAAAAACATGGGTCTTCGATTTTCATCTTTCATTTCAGGAACACTTTTTAATATTTCATTAGAAGGCATCGGTTCCTTTACTGCTTTAATGCTGAACAAAACAACTTAAGCACTATTAGTGTTTAAAATTCAATATGAGGCAAAAAAAAACAGCCATTAATATTGTTGTCTTTTATTTTGACAACAATAAATAGGCAGCCCTGTTTTGTTGTCCATCATTGTCCATATAGGACCCTTCCCACCCTTTGTACATAGTCTGAAAGGGTAAACAAAAAAAAGGAGGATTTCTTGAATGTATAATTATAATTACGGCGCTTATTACCCTAATAATATGTATTATTATATAGATGGTGAACGAATACCTGGTCCGGGCGGCGGTCAATGGGACGGACACGGCGGTGGTCATGGCGGTGGTCACGGCGGTGGTCATGGCGGCGGTCATGGCGGCGGTCATGGCGGCGGTCATGGCGGTGGTCATGGCGGTGGTCAATGGGACGGACACGGTGGCGGTCATGGCGGTGGTCAATGGGACGGACACGGCGGCG